>NZ_JBBKTV010000049.1:0-255 GCF_039630945.1 Tistrella arctica | reverse complement strand
AGGTTCTGAAGCTGCGCGACGGCGTGTCGCTGGACCATGAGGCGGCGGACCGTCTGACCCTGCTGCTGACCGCGACCACGATCGAGGGCGCGCGCTCGGCGGTGGTGACGATCGCGGTCGGCGATGTGAACGAGGCCCCGACCGCGCCGGTGCTGTCGAACACCACGGTGCGTGAAGACGCACAGGTGATCGGCACGGTGACGGCGAGCGACCCGGATGCGGGTGACACGCTGACCTTCACGGTCGATGATCCGC
>NZ_JBBKTV010000048.1:0-270 GCF_039630945.1 Tistrella arctica | reverse complement strand
TGTCGTTCTTAGATGACTAAGCCAACAACCGCCGCCCTCGCATCCCTTCCGATCCGTTTCACAATGTCAAAGATCCGGGGTCACAAACCCCAGCGAACCCGAAGATCCGCCGCGCCCTCAGGCGCTGTCGGCTCATTTAAGAGCCCATGCCCATTTAAGAGCCTGTATTTCCTGGCCTTTCGGCCCCGTCCGGCGCCGCGTCAACCGCGCTGCCGTCTGGTGTGGGGCGGTTTATAAGGGTCCCCGCACACACTGGCAACACCTTTTTTG
>NZ_JBBKTV010000047.1:0-280 GCF_039630945.1 Tistrella arctica | reverse complement strand
GCCGCACCGGCGCGAGGTGGGTCTAGTAAAATGGCATTAGGGCTTTCTAAATGCGCCAAACGCCCTTCGTCTGATAAATCTGCACAAACCGCCTGCAAAGGAAGGGCCAACTGTTCAGCTTGAGCCGCTAAACTGGTCACCATACTGTTTTGAACTTCCAAAGCGACGACATGCTTGCTGCGTCGGGCCAATGGCATAGAGAAATTGCCATGACCCGCAAATAAATCCCAAATACGCTCATCTTCTGTCGGTGCGAGCCACTCAAGGGCTTGCGCAACCA
>NZ_JBBKTV010000046.1:0-291 GCF_039630945.1 Tistrella arctica | reverse complement strand
AGATGCCGGTCAGCGCGGTCACCGTGTCTTCGGTCACCGCGATGCTGGCCGGCGCGGTCAGATCGGGGGCGTCATTCACCGCCGTGATGTCGAGCGTGATGGTCGCACTGTCGGTCAGCGCACCGCCGGTGCCGGTGTTGCCGCCGTCATTCACCGTCACGGTCAGGGTGACATCGGCAGTCGCGTTCGCCGCCGGCGTGAAGCTCACGCCATTGGCGGCGATGAAGGCATTGATCGCCGTCACCGTGCCGCTCAGCGTCCGGCTGGTCGCCGTGCCGCCGACGGTCACGC
>NZ_JBBKTV010000045.1:0-297 GCF_039630945.1 Tistrella arctica | reverse complement strand
TGACGATGCTGTCGGTGTGATGCGAGCCATAAGCCTCGATGTGGTCGATGGCACCGGCCACGCCATCGACCATGCGGGCCGAAATGATCGCATCCAGATAGTCCGTCCGCCAGTCGGCCTCGGTCGCCGGCACCACCCGGGCATCCACCGCCTGAACCGCGGCGTCGCCGCGCACCTCGCAGCCGGCATCCAGCAGCGCGGTCACGATCGGCGCCAGCATCGCGGGTGCGGCCGCCCGGTCGACCAGCAGGGTTTCGGCCGAGCCGCAGATACCGGTGCGGCGCAGCTTGGCGTTGA
>NZ_JBBKTV010000044.1:0-330 GCF_039630945.1 Tistrella arctica | reverse complement strand
CTTTCTGAATACAGCACGCACGAACGGTTATCGCGACGTAGGAAGCGATAAGATTTCGACCCGCCCATCGACAGATGGATGCGGTCGGGATCGGTTTTCCGATCCGGATATTCCACCGGCCTTGAGGGGCTGGCTGGAACACAAGTTCTTTGGACAGTGTGAAGAGATGAGATCGTCTGATGTAATGCGAGCTGAGTGGCCGCGCGTCGGAACCGATCGATGACACCGTGACATGACCGCAGGATTGCGGGTGCATGCTCGCGGGTCCGGTTCTGGACGTGACGGCGGATCTCTCGAGCAAGAGAAGGGCATCTGGTGGATGCCTTGGCG
>NZ_JBBKTV010000043.1:0-331 GCF_039630945.1 Tistrella arctica | reverse complement strand
CCTGCGGCCGATCACCACCGAAGCTGCGACGCTCGCCGCCGAAGCCGCCGCGATCGCCGCCGCGGTTGTCGCGATCACCATCACGGAAGCCGCCGCCCTGCGGACGATCGCCCTGGGGCCGGTCGCCACCGAAGCTGCGCCGCTCGCCGCCGAAGCCGCCGCGATTGTCACGGTCGCCACCACGGAAGCCACCGCCCTGCGGACGATCACCCTGCGGCCGATCACCACCGAAGCTGCGACGCTCGCCGCCGAAGCCGCCGCGATCGCCGCCGCGGTTGTCGCGATCACCATCACGGAAGCCGCCGCCCTGCGGACGATCGCCCTGGGGCCG
>NZ_JBBKTV010000042.1:0-351 GCF_039630945.1 Tistrella arctica | reverse complement strand
TGGTGACCGGTCGTATCGAGCGCGGCATCGTGAAGGTCGGCGAGGAAGTGTCGATCGTCGGTCTGCGTGACACCACGAAGACGACGGTGACCGGCGTCGAGATGTTCCGCAAGCTGCTGGACCAGGGCGAGGCCGGCGACAATGTCGGCGTGCTGCTGCGCGGCACGAAGCGTGAGGATGTGGAGCGCGGCCAGGTTCTGGCCAAGCCGAACACGATCACCCCGCACACTGAGTTCGCGGCGGAAGCCTATATCCTGACCAAGGAAGAAGGCGGGCGTCACACCCCGTTCTTCACCAACTACCGTCCGCAGTTCTACTTCCGGACCACGGACGTGACCGGCGTGATCACGC
>NZ_JBBKTV010000041.1:0-389 GCF_039630945.1 Tistrella arctica | reverse complement strand
TGTGAGCCTGGATCGCGAGGCGGCTTCGGAGATCACGATCCGGATCACGGCCTCGGTGACGGAAGGCGATACCGCGTCGGCGGATGTGCTGATCCGGGTTCTGGACGTGAACGAGGCGCCGGCGGTGCCGGTGGTGTCGGGCACGGTGGTTGCCGAGAACACGGCGGGTGCGGTGATCGGCCGGGTGACGGCGAGCGATCCGGATGCGCCGGGCAGCAGCAATGGCCAGTTGAGCTTCATGGTCGATGATGCGCGGTTCGAGATCGTCTCGGGCGTGCTGAAGCTGAAAGACGGTGTGAGCCTGGATCGCGAGGCGGCGTCGAGCGTCGATCTGGTGATCACGGTGACCGATGGCGGCGGGTTGAGCGCGCAGCGGAGCGTGACGATCA
>NZ_JBBKTV010000040.1:0-550 GCF_039630945.1 Tistrella arctica | reverse complement strand
CGGGCGGTTTGTCGGCGGCGCTGGCGGTGACGCTGGCGGTTGGCGATGACGGCGTGACGCCGGTCGTGCCGGTGCTGACCGGGCGGACGGTGGCCGAGAATGCGGCGGGTGCGGTGATCGGAACGCTGCCGGACCCGGATGGCGGCAGCTATACGGTTGACGATGCCCGGTTCGAGATCGTCGATCGGGATGGCGTGCAGACGCTGAAGCTGCGCGATGGCGTCAGCCTGGATCGCGAGGCGGCGGCGACGATCCGCCTGGTGATCACCTCGATGGCCTCGGATGGCGCGACGCTTGCGGGGACGGTGACGATCACCGTGGCCGATGTGAACGAGATGCCGACGGCGCCGGTGGTGTCGGGAACGGTTGTGGCCGAGAACGCGGCGGGTGCGGTGATCGGGCGGGTGAGTGCCAGTGATCCGGATGCGCCGGCGAGCGGCAATGGCCAGCTCACTTACAGCGTCGACGATGCGCGGTTCGAGATCGTGGGCGGTGTGCTGAAGCTGCGTGATGGCATCAGCCTGGATCACGAGGCGGCGGGCACGATCGA
>NZ_JBBKTV010000003.1:0-604851 GCF_039630945.1 Tistrella arctica | reverse complement strand
GAAGGCATCCTGAAACCCCAACCCAAGGAACAGAAGCGCACGACCCCGAAAGCCATCGCGGCGACCGCCGCTTAACCCGGCTCCCGAGGCGGAACTGTCAGGCGAATACCCTCTCTGTACATGCAGAGACTGCGCAAGCAGAAATGCCTTCTGCGTGATGAACGGGCAAACCGGATTCGATCTGGTCAGCCCCGTATAGCTGTTCGAAAAGCCATCATCCGATGGAAATAACGGAAAAGCTTCATTACCGCCTGTTCCCGAAATTATCGTATCGAATCCTGATTCGATTATTTTTTCAGTAAGAAAGAAGAATGCTTCGTGAAAAGGTTCCGCCATATAACTTGTGGCGAAGGATTCATGACGTTGGCTGTTCGGGGAAAAAGGCAGGTGTTGGGCAATATCGTGAAGGTAAAGTGGTATGTCTAAGGTCGCAGTCATCTTCCGCTGTCGGATTGTCTGATTCACCGGCTGGTCCAGACGAGGAGAGACTGCGATGCCCGCCGCGGACAACGAAGGTATCAGGCGAGACGCAATGAGAAGCAATGCCGCCGAATCCAAGCCGCCACTGACCTCACAAGATATGCGGCCGGCCTCCAATCTTCGCCTGCCGATTACATCGGCAAGTATTCGCTCCAGAACGTCATGAAACGGGATGTCTCTGGAAATTTTCCTTGGCGCATACCGAGATCGCCTGTCGTGTTGAGTCATGCGCATTCTATGACGAGAGACAAAGACATCGCTATCGACCATCACCCTGTAAATATTACTAAATATGGTATGCGAGTCGTAGGCATATCCATGCATCATCAGCCATCTTGATAGATGGTGTTCGTTGATTGAATTCTGATCAGAATTTCTTGCAACCAAATTATAATTCCATGAAAGGTGGCATTTACTATAAGAAGACCAGATATATACACAAGTATTAGGATTATGATTCGTCACCACTCGGATAGCAGGGGTGCCGTCGGCAAAAAGAACCTCCATCGACATCGCGGCATTGGGCCAGGATAATACAGCCTCTATTTCTTCTTCAAACTTCGACGAATCATTGGCGGCAACAATAACATCTCGTCCATACCACTGCATCAGAACATCTGCATGCCTCTCTCTGCAGATAAGCAGTGTTCTTTTCTCATTTCTGAGGACTTTATATTCTAATGCCGCATGTGAATAAGGAGAGAGGCGACTTTCTCCGAAAGTCACCTCTCCTTCGTCGGATACCGACACAAGGCCTCCGATGTCAGCATAATGCACGGAAGCGTCTATCACGGCTTCACATCCCAAACCCGCCATCGAAGATGGTCTGCCTCAGTAGATGTCGGGCCTTTGATAGAATCGCCCATTGCCTTCGAGAGGCCCATTGATCTTCGCGAATGCGGTGAACTCCGCCGCGAAGATGTCTGCCGGGCCGGAATACAGACCATGTGCGCAGACAGGATGCAGGCCCAATACATCATCCAGCGGCTTCGACAGCGGCTCACTCCGAAGGTTGTCCAGCATGTGCATATCAAAGTCTCCCCATGCTAACGCCATTCTTGGGCATTGACGCCCGTGCCCAACCTATAATAGATGATATTAAGAATCAATCGCAATTTTGCGCAGGACGTTCACTGATTGCGCTCCGCTTCGCCATCCTTCCTGATGTCCACCAGCCACGTCAGATAGGCAAACACCCGATCGACTTTGTGAATCGAACGGGCAGTCGTTTTCAGTATAATTTTTACTATTCTTAATATTCATATCACGATTTGGCAAATTATCGTAAGTCATCATTATTATTTTGGCATAGAACATCGCACGCCGGTGCAGATCGCGGCCCGGGCGCAGGTTGACTCTGCCCTATAGCGGCACGTCGGGCTTGCGGCCTTCGGCTGCGCACAGGTCAAGATAATCATCCACGGCCTCGTGAAACGCGGATTTGAGGCTCTTGGCGTCATCGCCCTCATAGGTCACCAGGTCACGGATGAACTCAAGCCGTCCATGCAGCACGTCGTCATCATCACTATACTCGATTGAGCCGACGTACCCTTTATAGTCCAGCATCGTCGTCATATCAGACCATCCTCGGTCAGCACCCGTTGAGCAATCCTACCCCATCTCCACCACCGTCCGCCTGAACCGGGCCAGGGCCACCGCGAAGATCACGGCACCGATCAGCGCCAGCGCGGCCAGCATCGGCCAGACGATCGCGAGGCCGGCGCCGCGATAGAGCACGGCTTGCGAGAAGGCGACGAAATGGGTGGCGGGGGATGCCTGCATCAGCCATTGCAGCCAGTCGGGCATGCTCTCAAGCGGGGTGGACGATCCTGAGAGCAGGTTCATGGTCACGATCACCGGGATCACCAGCAGGCCGAATTGCGGCATCGAGCGGGCGATCGTCGCCAGAAGGATGCCCAGCGCCGTCACCGATAGCTGATAGAGCACCGCACCACCGGCATAGAGCAGCAGCGAGCCCCGCACCGGCACCCCCAGAACCCCCTGCACCATCACCAGCAGCGACAGCAGCGACGCCACCACGATCACCAGACCGTTGGCGCCGATCTTGGCGGCCATGATCTCGGCCGGGGTGACCGGCATCACCAGCAGGTGTTCGATGGTGCCGTGCTCGCGTTCGCGGATCAGCGCCGCACCGGCCAGAATGACCGACAGCATGGTGACGTTGTTGATCACCTGCATCACCGCGTTGAACCACACCGAGGACAGATTGGGGTTGAAGCGGGCGCGAACGACCATATCGACGGCCTGCCCGCCGGCCGATATCCCGTCATCGCGGCCGGCCGCGACGGCAAGCTCGCGGGCGATGATCGATTGCAGATAGGCGGCGCCATTGCCGGCCTGGGTCATCGCGGTCGCATCCACGTCCAGCAGCAGCGATGCCGGCCGGCCGCGCAGAAGATCGGCCTCGAACCCCGCCGGCACATGCAGCACGAACACCGTGTCGCCGGCATCCAGCGCCGCATCGGCCTGGGCTGCGGTCATCTCGACCACATGGGCGAATTGCGGCGGCAGCACCGCGTCGCGCAGCCGGAACGACAGCGCCGAGCGATCGTCGTCGACCACCGCCACCGCCGCGTTGCTCACCTCGAAATTGGCGCCGGTCGCCACCGCATAGATCGCATAGGTGAAGGTGTACAGGATCAGCAGCACCAGCACCGGATCGGCCGCCAGGCTGCGCAGTTCCTTCAGGCCCAGACGGGCGACATTGGCGGCGCGCATCGGCTCAACGCTCCTGTTTCGGCAGCACGAGTTGTGCCGCGATCAGGAAGCCGGTCGCGAACAGGAACAGCGCCAGATGGTTGGGCCACAGCTCGGCGAAGCCCAGCCCCTTGGTGAAGCTGCCGATGCTGATCTGCTGGAACCACGACGCCGGAAACGCCATCCCCAGCAGCCGTCCGCCGCCCTGCAGCGACGACACCGGGGTCAGCAGGCCTGAGAAATTCACCGCCGGGATCATGCAGATGATCGCGGTGGCGAAAATCGCCGCCAACTGGCTTTTCATGAACGCCGAGACCAGCAGACCGAAGGCCGTCGTCGCCGCCACATACAGCACCGCCCCCAGCAGCAGCGCCAGCGCCTGGCCCTTCACCTCCAGCCCGAAAACCAGGGCCGCGGTCAGCGCCAGGGCGAGGAAGCTCACCACCGCCACACCGAAATAGGGCAGTTGCTTGCCGGCCAGGAATTCGAAGCGGGTGACCGGGGTCGCGCGGAAATTGGCGATCGACCCGGTTTCCGTCTCGCGCACCACGCCGACCGCGGTCATCATCGCCGGGATCAGCACCAGCATCAGCATGATCACCCCGGGCACGATCGCATCGACGCTGCGGAAGGCCTGATTATAGCGGAAGCGGGTCTCAATCGTGACACTGGCGCCGCTGGTGGCCGGCGCCGTGGTCCGCGCCGCCATCTCGGCCAGATGCTGCGCCGCGACCCCCTGGACATAGCCGCGCGCGGTCTCGGCCCGGAACGGCATGGCGCCATCCAGCACCACCCCCACCTGCGGCACCCAGCCCCGGGTGAGGTCGTGGCCGAACCCGGCCGGGATCTCGATCGCCAGTTTCAGCTCACCATCGGCCAGGCGCCGGTCCAGATCGGCCGGGCTGGTGATGGGCCTGTGTTCCTCGAAATAGCGCGAGCCGGCGAAGGCCTCGGCCAGCGACCGGCTTTCCAGCGACTGGTCCTGATCGAACACCGCATAGGGCAGGTCTTCGACGTCGAAGGAAATGCCGAAACCGAAGGTCAGCATCAGGATCATCGGCCCCAACAGCGCGAAGGCCAGCCGGATCGGATCGCGCAGCAATTCCATCGTCTCGCGCCGGGCATAGGCCCACAGCCGGCGCGGGTCGTGGCGCCGGGGCGGGGCGGCGGGCGCGGGCGAGGCCGTCGCCACATCCGCCGCCGCGACCGCATCGCCCTTAACGCCGCCCGCATCCCCGGCCGCATCCCCGGCCGCCGCGGCCAGCCGGGCCACGAAGGCATCCTCCAGCCGCCCGGACGGATCTTCGGCGGCCAGTGCGGACGGCGTGCCCACCGCCAGCACCCGGCCGGCATGCATCAGCGAGATCCGGTCGCAGCGCGCGGCTTCGTTCATGAAATGGGTGGAGATGAAGATCGTCACCCCGCGCGCGCGCGCCAGCACACCCAGATAGGCCCAGAACCGGTCGCGCGCCACCGGGTCGACCCCCGATGTCGGCTCGTCCAGGATCAGCAGTTCCGGTTCGTGCAGCACCGCCGCCGCCAGTTGCAACCGCTGGCGGATGCCCAGCGGCAGCGCGTCCGATACCTGATCGGCCGCGTCGGTGAGGTCGAGTTCCGCCATCATCACCGCCACCCGCCGCGCGGTCTGGGCGCCATCGAGGCCATAGAGCCGGGCATGCAGATCGAGGTTCTGGCGCACGGTGAGCTCGCCATAGAGCGAGAAGGCCTGCGACATATAGCCGACCCGGCGGCGGGTGGCGATGTCGCCGGCCAGAAGCGGCCGGCCGAACAGATGCGCCTCGCCCGCCGTCGGCGGCAGCAGGCCGGTCAGCATCTTCATGGTCGTGGTCTTGCCGCAGCCATTCGAGCCCAGAAAGCCGAAGATCTCGCCGCGCTCGATGGCGAAATCGACCCCGTCAACGGCGGTGAAATCGCCGAAGCGGCAGGTCAGACCCCGGGCCTCGATCGCCGGCACGCCATCGCCCGCGACCCGCGGCGGGATGTCGGGCGCCACATGGTCGCGGCGCCGGGCTTCCGGCAGCAGGCGGATGAAGGCGCGCTCAAGATCCTCCTCGCCGGTGCGGGCGCGCAGGGCGGCCGGCGTGCCGGCGGCAATCACCGCGCCCGCATCCATCGCCACCAGTTGGTCGAAGCGCGCGGCCTCTTCCATATAGGCGGTGGCGACCAGCACCGCCATGCCGGGGCGGCGCGCGCGGATGCTGTCGATCAGCCGCCAGAACTGGCGCCGCGACAGCGGGTCGACGCCGGTGGTCGGCTCGTCCAGGATCAGCAGGTCGGGGTCGTGGATCAGCGCGCAGCACAGCCCCAGCTTCTGCTTCATGCCACCCGACAGCTTGCCGGCCGGCCGGTCGGGAAACGGCGCCAGACCGGTCGCCTCCAGCAGTTCGGCGATCCGCCGCCGGCGCTCGGCCTTGCCCTGCCCGAACAGCCGGCCGAAGAAATCGACATTCTCGAACACGCTGAGCGTGGGATACAGGTTGCGGCCCAGCCCCTGGGGCATATAGGCGATGCGCGGCGCCACCAGCCGGCGGTGACGGGCATCGGCCATGTCGCCGCCCAGCACCATCACCTGACCCGTCTGAATGCGGCGCACCCCCGCGATCAGCGACAGCAGGGTCGATTTGCCCACGCCATCGGGGCCGATCAACCCCAGCGTGGTGCCGGGCGCCATGTCGACATCCACCGCCGCCAAGGCCTCGCGCCGGCCGAAGACATGCGAGACCTGGCGGATGGTCAGCACAGCACCGGTCACGGCAGTTTCACCGCCAGATCGGCCGGCCATTCGGCGGCGGGGTCGATGCGGATCACCGCCGTGCCCCGCACCCCGGTCTTCACCCGGTCGGCATGGGCGGCCAGCAGATCGGCCGGGATGCGCAGCTTCACCCGGAACATCAGGGTGTCGCGCTCCTCGCGGGTCTCGACCGTCTTGGGGGTGAACTGGGCCTCGCCGGCCACGAACGACACGGTGGCCGGGATCACGTAATCGGGCACCGGGTCCAGGATCAGCCGCGCCTCGCCGCCCACCGCCAGCCGGCCGGCATCACGCGCCGGCAGAAACACGGTCATCTGAACATCGGTCAGGTCCAGCAGCGTGGCGATCCGCCCGCCCGCGGCCAGCACCTCGCCCGTCACCGCCAGCCGGTACTGGATGCGACCGGCACGCGGCGCGGTCAGTCGGGTGTCGTCCAGAGTCACCTGAGCATCGGCGACCTGGGCGGCCGCGGCATCGATCGCGGCCACGGCCTGATCGACCCCGGCCAGCGCCGCGCGTTCCGCCGCCTGGGCGGTTGCCAGCCGCATGCGGCGTTCATCCACACCCTCCTGCGGGTAATGGCCACGCGCCGCCAGGGTTTCACCCCGGGTGAGTTCGGCGCGGGCAAAGCGCACCTCGCTCTGCCGCAGCGCAACCTGGGCCTCGGCCTCGGCCTTGGCCTGCTCGGCGCGGCGGTGCTCGGCCTCGGCGGCAGCCAGCCGGGCCCGGATCTGCAGATCGTCGAGCCGGGCGACCACGGCGCCGGCCTCGACCATATCGCCTTCCGCCACCGTGATCTCGGCCAGCCGGCCGGCAATCTTGGTGGCGACGTCGATCTGTTCGGCCTCGATCCGGCCATTGGTCCGGGCAAAGCCGTCGGGCAGGCTGTCGCGCGTGGTGCTCTGCCAGTACACGACACCGGCGCCGCCGGCCACCAGGGCCATCACCGCGATGGCCGCCCATCGTCCAATCCGCATCTGTCGAACCTCGGCTGACCGGCACCGGTCTGGTGCGCAAGGGGCAGGGACACGCCGGGGGGTGGGGTTGAATGCACCGGGCGCATGACCAGTTTCACATGATCAGGCTTTTTCGCATCTGCGAACAGGTCGATCATTGACCTGGATCATGTCGCCCGCGGAACTGGCCGGCGATGATGCCGCCATCTTGCATGACACGCCTTGCACGACACGCCGACGCACCAGGAGAGCCGGACCGATGAATGCCGACGCCCACCGCCCAGTTTCCCGTGATGCCGTCGCCCGTGATCAGGTGGCACCTGCTACCACCGCGCCGGATGCGGACGTCACGCCCCATGCCGCCCATCATCACCGGCCCGAGCCCAGCCCCGCGGCCATGCCGGCGCCCTGTGCCGAGGCGCCGGGCGAAATGGCGGGGGCGGCCGTGCGCGACACCGTCGACCGGGCCGTGCATGCCGCCATGGCGCGGGTGACTGGCGGGCTGTCGCCGGCCTCGCTGGCCGATGCCTGGTCGGACTGGATGGTCCATCTGATGAGTGCTCCGGGCAAGCGGGCCGAGCTGGTGGAAAAGGCCATGCGCAAGGCCACCCGGCTGGGCAGTTATGCCGTGCATCGCGCAGGAGCCGACACTCCGGGGCTGGGCCTCGCCGATGGCTGGCGGGCGCTGGTTCCCGGCGCCGACCATCTGCCCTTCGCCACCGCCATCGCCGCCGGCGCCGCCGATGCCGGAACCACCAATGGTCACAGTAAGACGGGGGGGCACGGTAAGACGGGAGGCCATGCGGCGCCCGGCTGCATCGAGCCCCTGCCGCAGGATAGCCGCTTCCGGGCCGATGCCTGGAAGCAGTGGCCGTTCGACCTGCTGTCGCAGGGCTTTCTGTTGCAGCAGCAATGGTGGCACAACGCCACCACCGGCGTGCGCGGCGTGACACCCGCCCATGAACGGGTGATGGCCTTCACCACCCGTCAGATACTCGACGTGTTCTCGCCCTCGAACCTGCCGATGACCAACCCTGAGGTGATCGAGCGGACGATGACCGAGGGCGGCGCCAATCTGGTGCGCGGCGCCGTGCATTTCTGGGACGATATGTGGCGGCAGATGAGCGGCGCCGGCCCGGCCGGCGTCGAGGATTTCGCCGTCGGGCGGAATATGGGCGTCACCCCGGGCGAGGTGGTGTTCCGCAACCATCTGATCGAGCTGATCCGCTATACCCCCACCACCGAGACGGTCCATCCCGAACCGGTGCTGATCGTGCCGGCCTGGATCATGAAATACTACATTCTGGATCTGTCGCCGGGCCGGTCGCTGGTTGAATATCTGGTGGCCGAAGGCTTCACGGTGTTCATGATCTCGTGGCGCAATCCGGGCCCTGAGGACCGCGATATCGGCTTCGATGCCTATCGCACCGATGGCGTGATGGCCGCGATCAACGCTGTCGAGGCGATCGCCGGGCCGCACCCGATCCATGCCACCGGCTATTGCCTGGGCGGCACGCTGCTGTCGATCGCCGCCGCCGCCATGGCCCGCGATGGCGATGACCGCCTGGGCAGCGTCACCCTGTTCGCCGCCCAGTGCGATTTCACCGAGGCGGGCGAGCTGACCCTGTTCATCGATGAGGCGCAGGTCACCTTTCTTGAAGACATGATGTGGGCGCAAGGTTTCCTTGATACCACCCAGATGGCCGGCGCCTTCCAGTTGCTGCGATCGAACGACCTGATCTGGTCGCGGATGGTGCATGACTATCTGATGGGCGAACGCACGCCCATGAACGACCTGATGGCCTGGAACGCCGACGCCACCCGCATGCCCTATCGGATGCATTCGGAATATCTGCGCCGGCTGTTCCTGGAAAACCAGTTCGCCACCGGCCGGTTCGAGGTCGATGGTCAGCCGATCAGCATCACCGATATCCGCGCGCCGATCTTCTCGGTCGGCACGGAACGCGACCATGTCGCACCCTGGGTCTCGGCCTATAAGATCCACCTGCTGTCGGATACCGACGTCACCTTCGTGCTCACCGGCGGCGGCCACAATGCCGGCATCGTTTCTGAACCTGGCCATCCGCACCGCAAGTTCCGGATCATGACCACCCCGGTCGACGGCTTTTACAAGGCGCCGGATGCCTGGGTGGCCGCGGCCGAACAGCGCGACGGATCGTGGTGGCCGGCCTGGACTGCATGGCTGCACGACCGCTCCACCACCCCTGTGGCCCCACCCCCGATGGCCGCCCCCGATGCCGGCTATCCGGCGCTGGGCGCGGCACCGGGGAGCTATGTGTTTCAGAAATAGTCGCCATTGCGACAAGTCCGTATTTTGCGTAAAATATGGACTTGTCGTCTGGAGGATGCTGTCATGCCATCGGTCACGGCCACGGAATTCGCGCGGAACTTTGGCCGCTTCCGCGAAGAGGTGCAGCGCGAGCCGATCGCCATCACCAGCCATGGCCGCACGACCGGATATTTCCTGTCGGCGCATGATTATGCCGAGTATCAGCGCCTCAAGGCACAGGCACGGCAGGTCTTCCATGTCAGCGAGTTGCCGGATGACATTGCCGACGCCATTGAAGCCACACGCATGGACCCGGAGCATGAGGCGCTGAACCGCCTGCTCGACCCGCCGGCATAGAGCGGCCAGCGCCGATGCCTCTGGTTCATCCCGAACCCGGCCTTGTCATCTCGTATCATTATCTCTGGCGATCCGAAGCGGAAGACGGCCTGAGCGAAGGCCGCAAAGCGCGCCCTTGCGCTGTCATTCTGGTGGTGAAACGGGATCCGTCCGGCCAACCGCCATCGGTGACGGTCGCCCCCATAACGCACACGCCTCCGCCTTCCGGCATCGGTGTGGAGATCCCACCGGCGGTCAAACGCCATCTGGGCCTTGATGATCAGCCGTCCTGGGTGATCATGCGTGAATTCAACGTCTTCACCTGGCCGGGTTTCGATCTTGCACCAATCAGAAGCCATGTCGGCGTCAACCAGCCGCCGCGGTTTCACTATGGGCACCTGCCGCCGGCCCTGTTCCGCCGGCTGATCGAGACCTTCGTCGAACTCCGGCGCAGGACGCCGCCCGACATCACCCCGCGCGACACATAATGGCAGGATACGTCATCATCTCCGGCTGCTCCGGCGGTGGCAAATCCACCCTGCTGGCCGAACTCGGCCGCCGCGGCTTCGCGACCGTGCCCGAGCCGGGGCGCCGGATCGTCGCGGAACAGCGCCGCCAGACCGGCCATACCCAGACCGCGCAGGCCCAGACCGCGCAGGCCCAGACCGCGCAGGCCCTGCCCTGGATCGACATGGCCGCCTTCGCCCGCCGCGCCATCGCCATGGCCCTGGACGACCGGGCGGCGGTGGCGCGCGCGGCTGAATCCGGCGCGACGGCAGGCTGGATCTTCTTCGACCGGGGCCTGATCGACGCCGCCGTGGCGCTCCAGCACGCGACCGGCGAACCGGCGATCGAGACCCTGGGCCGCGCCCACCGCTACCACCCCCACGTCTTCCTCACCCCGCCCTGGCCCGCGATCTATCACCACGACGACGCCCGCGCCCACGACCTCGCAGCCGCCATCGCCGAATACCACCGCCTGCGCGCGGCCTATGCGACGCTCGGCTACACCGCAACCATCCTGCCGCTGGTGAGCGTTCAGGACCGCGCGGATCTGGTGCTGGCGCGGCTGGTGGGGGATGTGAAGGTCGGCGACCTGGCCCCGCCGCCCCTGTGATCCCGCCGACAAGTTCCTTATTGTTGTCACGTTTACAATATGGCACGGCATCATCAGACTGGAGGCCATCATTGCGTTCCAGATCTGATGGCGGCAGCCGATGCAATTCATCAAGAATGGCCCTGATGTTCCCGACCGCCTGATCAGGGCGCATGAGGAAGGCCGTGTGGTGTTCTTCTGCGGGGCGGGGATTTCCTATCCGGCCCGCCTGCCGGGGTTCGCCGGATTGGTCGAGAAGCTCTATGAAGAGCTGTCGGTCACGCCGAATCCGACCCAAACCACTGCGATCGAGGCCAAGCAATACGACATCGCGATCAATCTGCTGGAGGCTGACCATTCCGGTGGCCGGGCAGAGGTCCGACAAGCGATGGTGCGTGTCTTACAGCCGGATCTGGACGCGCCCGGCGCCCTGATCACGCACAAGGCCTTGCTGACCCTGGGCAGGACCCGCGACGGCGAGATGCGGTTGATCACCACCAATTTCGACCGGCTGTTTGAAGAGGTGATCCAAAGGGATCGTCTTGACGTCAGCCGGTCGCAGGCGCCGTTCGTGCCGATCCCGAAGCACCGCTGGGATGGCCTGATCTATCTTCACGGGCTGTTATCAGACGATCCCAAATCTGCGGAGCTGGACCAACTGGTCATCTCCAGTGGCGATTTCGGACTGGCCTATCTTGTCGAGCGCTGGGCGGCCCGCTTCATCAGCGAAGTGCTGCGCAAGCATATTGTCTGCTTCGTCGGGTACAGCATCAACGATCCGGTGCTGCGGTACATGATGGATGCGCTCGCCGCCGACCGGCTGTTAGGCGAATCCACGCCTGAAATGTTTGCCTTCGGAGACGTCGCTCAGGGCATGCGGGATCATGCGGATACGACATGGCGTGCTAAAGGCGTTACGCCGATTCTCTACTGTGATCGGAATAATCATGCCTTTCTGCACGAAACGCTCCATGCCTGGGCTGAAATCTATCGCGATGGCGTTGCAGGCAAGGAACGCATCGTCGCCGAAAATGCGATGAAGCGGCCTGCGGAAAGCACCGTCGGGGACAACTTCGGCGGTCGTTTGCTCTGGGCATTGAGCGACCCGAGCGGCGTGCCCGCGAAGCGTTTCGCGGACGCACAGCCCGTGCCCTCGCTCGACTGGCTGGATGTCTTCGAGGAGAAGCGCTACGGGCGCGATGACCTGCCCGCCTTTGGGGTTCATACCGGGCCACCGGACAAGAAGAAGGGCAGAGAGGAAGACGTGAGCTTCAGCCTGCTTCAACGGCCGGCTCCATTCACGCTGGCGCCTTTGATGACGCTGACTGGTGTGGGGTCGCAGGTCGTGCGGTGGGATAAGGTGATGTGCCAGCTATCCAGGTGGCTGCTGCGCCACCTCGGCGATCCCCGCTTGCTGTTGCGGGTCGCGAACAGCGGCATTGCCCCCCATGAAGCCTTGATCTGGTTCATCGGCCGTCGCCTCGACGAGATATCCAGGAAAGAGCGAGATGGTGATCTGGCGGCGTTGGAGCGACTCGGAGAGGGGGCGCCGATGGCGGTTCCCGGCCCCGCCATGCGCAAGTTATGGCGCCTGCTTCTGGCGGGGCGTGTCCGACGTCGGGGTGCCTACACAAATATAGACGACTGGCAAAGTCGGCTCGGCCGCGATGGCCTCACGGCTGCCGCGCGTTCGGACCTGCGCGCAATGCTGACGCCCTATGTCAGCTTGAGCGAGGCTGCCCCCTACTGGACGGACGAAAGCGAGGAACAGCACCCCACAACGATCCGCGACCTCGTGAGCTGGGAGATTATCCTGGCCACTGAGCATGCCCACACCCGCCTGCGCAAGCTGTCAGATGATCCGCATTGGACGGATGCCCTACCGGACCTGCTCGATGATTTCAGCATGCTGCTGCGGGATACGCTCGATCTGATGCGGGATCTCGATCGCGCGGACGACAGGCGCGATCTGTCCTACCACAATCAGCCCTCCATTGCCGAACATCCGCAGAACCAGCGATTCCAGGACTGGACGGCGCTGATCGACCTGACGCGGGATGCCTGGCTCGCCACAGCCGACCCCGCCCCGGATCTGGCGCGGATCATGGCCGAACGATGGTGGCGGATCCGCTATCCCCTGTTCAAACGACTGGCCTTGTTCGCGGCGGCCGAGCGCTCTGTGATCCCGCGCGATCAGGCGCTTAACTGGCTGCTTGCCGATGATCGTCATTGGCTCTGGGACATCCACACGCAGCTTGAAGCCGTGCGGCTGATCGCCGCTCTGGCCCCTGTCCTGGACTCTGCCTTACTGGCACGGCTGGAGGAGGCCATCCTTGACGGCCCCCCACATGATGAGGCCACTACCGCGGCCCGGGATGAGTTCGCGGACCGGAATATCTGGCGTCGACTCATCAGGATCGACCAGAATGGCGGCGCCTTGAGCGCCCTTGGCAAAGCACGTCTGGCCGAACTGTCCGCCCAGTATCCTGAATGGCCCAGCGTTCCGGATGAACAGGATGGCTTCTCGTCCTGGATGACGAGCGGATGGGTGGGAGAGCGCGATCCCCGCAAAACGTTTCAAGACACACCATCGGCGCGAAGAGCTTTCGTCAGCTATATCCTGGCCCAGCCTGACTTGCCAGAGACGCAACAGGATGACTGGCCACAGCGCTGCCGCGACGACTACCGATTGACCGCCTACGCCCTGTGCCACTTGACGAGGCATGACATCTGGCCGACGAGACGGTGGCAAGAGGCCCTTCGGGTCTGGCGGGAGGAAGCATTCGCCGCGCGATCCTGGCGCCATATCCTGCCGCTTCTGGCCAGTGCGCCGGACGATCTTCTGAAGGCGGCGGCCTATGACATCAGCTCATGGGCAAAGGTCGCCGCTGAACGCTCGGATGGCCAGGACGACGCCCTTGTGACGCTTGCCGATCGGATGCTGGCTCTGGATCACGTCCAGGCCGACGGTACGGATGATCCCCTCTCACAGGCGATCAATCATCCGGTCGGCCATATGACCGAAGCATTGTTGCTTCATCTATTCCCGCAGGAATTGAAGGACGGGCAGGGCATCCCCGAACCGATCGCACCACTCTTCGCCAAACTATGTAACACGACAGTTGCACAATTCCGCCATGGCCGCGTGCTGTTGGCAGTGCATCTCGTCAGGCTGTTCCAAGTCGATCCGACTTGGACAACACACCACCTGCTGCCGCTGTTCGACTGGCAACGCTCAGAAGCCGAGGCGTGCGCCGCATGGTATGGCTTCCTGTCGTCTCCGGAATTGTATCACCCGCTGATGGACCAGTTGAAGCCCGCCTTTCTCGACACCGCGCGGCACTACCCATCACTTGACCTCGCCGGCCCAAAATATGCGGCGTTCCTTACCGACGCGGGCCTCGACCTTCATGACGTCTTCACCATTCGTGAGCTTGCCGATGCCACAGCCGCCTTGCCGCCGGAAGGATTGGTCGAGGCGGCCGGTGCCCTGATCAAAGCCCTCGACGCGTCTGGCGCGCAGCGGGGTGACTACTGGGCAAACAGAGTCGTGCCCTATCTTCGCAGGGTCTGGCCGCACAGCCGGGAGAGACTGACCCCGCCGATTCAGAAGCGGTTCGCCCGTCTCTGCATCACCGCAGGGGACGGGTTCCCGGATGCAGTCGAGGCTTTACATGCGAGACTGACGGCGGTGGACGACCCAGACAGCCTTCTTCACGACCTCGCCGAAACCGACCTGTGCGGCAGGTTCCCCGAACCCGCCCTGCGGTTCCTGGACGTCATCATAGGCACACAGCCGGATTCACGGGCGACGAACGACCTTCGCACCTGCCTCGTCAAGATCGCCGGCACCATGCTGACGGCAGAGGCAGACCAGCGCTACAGGCGGTTGATGACCTATGTCCGCCTCCGTAGCCGGGCCTGACCGCAAGCCGGCCGCGCAAGGCTCACCCCTCCAGCGGATAGCCCAGCGCGGCGAGGCCGGGGGCGCAGGCGGCGGTCAGGGCGGCGCGGGTGTCGGGGGGCAGGGTGGTGAATTTGGAGCGGGCGGGTTTGGGGATGCGGGCGACGGTGTCGAGCCAGCCGGCGTCATCCAGCGACGGGTCGATGAAACGGATCATCCGGCGCAGGGTCTCGTGGGGGGATTGCTGGACATCCTCGAACTTCAGCGACAGCAGCCGGTCGGGGGCCAAATCGGCGAAGACCTGCCGGCCCAGCAGGATCATCCGGCTCCAGAAATCGCCCAGATCGGCCAGCGTCACGTCGCCCGCCAGCCGGCGGACGTTCAGGCGCGGAAAGATCAACTGCTGAAGCCAGACATCCAGCATCCGCCCGCGCGGCTGGTGCAAGGGGCGGAAGCCATCGATGCCGAAGCGGCGGGAGGCCTTCATCGCGCCCACCAGCACCCGGAAATTATGGTGATGGGCCATCGACATCGCGGTATCGCGGCCGTCGCGATAGACATGGATCACCCGGGCATCGGGGAACAGATGCAGCAGTTTGGCCGCCACCATCAGCGACCCGCCGGAGCGCTCCACCCAGACCCTGCGGCCGAACCGCGCCATCAGATGATCGAACAGCCCCTGATACTGTGCCGCCAGCGGCATCGCCGGGCGCTGGCGGATGATCGGCGCCAGTTCGTCGAACAGGGCGTCGGGCTGGTCGGTCAGATGCGGCAGGGTCACCATCGCGATCGGCGGAATATCGGCGGCCCGATAGCGGGCGCCGGGCTGGCCCAGCGGATACAGCATCTCGTCGACCACCTCGCCATCCTTCAGCATGGCGTGCAGGGCCGGGCTCTGGCGGCTGAACAGATCCCACATCCAGGCGCCGTCGCGTCGGGCGCCGGTGAAGGCCGCCGGCCCCAGCGGCACGAAGAATTCCGACAGGCTCAACACCTGCGGATGCTTGTTGAGCAGCGCCGATATCATCGTCGAGCCGCAACGCCCGGTGCTGAGGATCAGCACCGGCGCGATGCGGCCGTCGGTTGCGCGTGCGGGAACGGCTGCGGCGGCGGTCATTCCTTCAACGCCGCCGCATGCCAGCGCAGATGATCTTCCATGAAGCTGGCGATGAAGTAATAGCTGTGGTCATAGCCCTCGCGCCGGTTCAGCGTCAGCGGCTGGCCGGTGGCCATGCACACCTCTTCCAGAAGCTGCGGCTTCAACTGGCTGTCGAGGAAGCCGTCGGCCAGGCCCTGATCGACCAGGATATGCGGGCAGCGCGCGCCGTCGGCGATCAGCGCCGTGGTGTCATGGGCACGCCAGAGGCTGCGGTCGGCGCCGAGATAGCCGCCCAGCGCCTTTTCTCCCCACGGGCAGTTCAGCGGCGAGGTGATCGGCGCGAAGGCCGAGACCGACCGGAAGCGGCCGGGATGCCTGAGCGCCATGGTCAGCGCGCCATGGCCGCCCATCGAATGGCCCATGATGCCCTGCGCCGCCATATCGGCCGGAAATTCCGCCTCGATCAGTTGCGGAAGCTCGGTCGCGACATACGAAAACATGCGGTAGTTGCGCGCCCACGGCGCCTCGGTCGCATCGACATAGAACCCGGCGCCAAGCCCGAAATCCCAGGCGCCATCGGGATCGTCGGGCACGGTCTCGCCGCCGTCATCCACACCGCGCGGGCTGGTATCGGGCGCCACCAGCATCAAGCCCAGTTCGGCCGCCACCCGCTGGGCGCCGGCCTTGACGGTGACATTCTCCTCGGTGCAGGTCAGGCCCGACAGGAACCACACCACCGGCACCGGCCCGTGCGCGGCCTGCGGCGGTGTAAAGACCGAGAACCGCATGGTCGTGCGGGTCTCGGTGGAGGCATGGCTGTAGACGCCCTGGACGCCGTCGAAGCAGCGATTGGTGGCGATGGTCTTGAAATCCCTGATCGTCATGATCAGTACACCACCACCGAACGGATCGACTTGCCCTCATGCATCAGGTCGAAGCCGTTGTTGATCTGCTCCAGCGGCATCACATCGGTGATCAGGTCGTCGATGTTGATCTTGCCGTCCATATACCAGTCGACGATCTTCGGCACATCGGTGCGGCCGCGCGCGCCGCCGAAGGCCGAACCGCGCCACACCCGGCCGGTGACCAACTGGAACGGGCGCGTGGAGATTTCCTGCCCCGCCTCGGCAACCCCGATGATGATCGACTGGCCCCAGCCGCGATGGCAGCATTCCAGCGCCTGGCGCATCACCGTGGTGTTGCCGGTGCAGTCGAAGGAATAATCGACACCGCCGCCGGTCAGGTCGGTGATCGCCTGCACCACCTTGTCGGCGCCGACCTCTTTCGGGTTGATGAAATGGGTCATGCCGAAGGCCTCGGCCATCGGCCGCTTCGACGGGTTGATGTCGATGCCGATGATCTTGTCGGCGCCGACCATGCGCGCGCCCTGGATGACGTTCAGCCCGATGCCGCCCAGCCCGAACACCGCGACATCGGCGCCGGCCTCGACCTTGGCCGTATAGATCACGGCGCCGATGCCGGTGGTGACGCCGCAGCCGATATAGCAGACCTTGTCGAAGGGCGCGTCCTCGCGGATCTTCGCCACCGCGATCTCGGGCATGACCGTGAAGTTCGAGAAGGTCGAGCAGCCCATATAGTGATGGATCGGCTGGCCCTTCAGCGAGAAGCGGCTGGTGCCGTCGGGCATCAGCCCCTTGCCCTGGGTGGCGCGGATCGCCGTGCACAGGTTGGATTTCTGCGACAGGCAGGTCTTGCACTGGCGGCATTCCGGCGTGTAGAGCGGAATGACATGATCGCCGGGCTTCACCGAGGTGACGCCCGCGCCGACCTCGCGCACGATGCCGGCACCCTCATGCCCCAGAATGCTGGGGAACACCCCCTCGCTGTCCTTGCCCGACAGGGTATAGGCATCGGTGTGGCAGATGCCGGTGGCCATGATCTCGACCAGAACTTCGCCGGCTTTGGGGCCTTCCAAGTCGAGCTCGACGATTTCGAGCGGCGTGTTGGGCGCGAAGGCGACGGCGGCGCGGGTCTTCATCGGGTCTCTCCTGACTGGGCGGCCGGCCATCGGGGATCCGCGATCGGCCGGTCCGGTCTCACATTCTGAATTCGACCGCGTCGAACCGCCAGTATTCATGATCGATTTCGATCACGACACCGGCGCCGTCGGTCTTGATCCGGCGGATATAGACCCCCGGCGCGCCGGGGGCCAGACCCAGGATCTCCAGCACGTCGCCGGCCAGCCGCACCGGGCGGACCAGCAGATGTTTCTGCACCGGGGTGATGCCGAATTCGGTCATCCACAACTCGGTGGTCGGGCGGTCCTGCCAGTCGGTGGTGGCGTCCGGGCCCGGGCGCCCACCGACGGCTGAGTCTGCGCCGGCGGCACCCGCAGCGGAGGGGCCGAGCCGGGGGGCGTAGAAGGTTTCCTCCACATACACCCGCACACCGTCGAGCGCCCCCCAGGCCAGGGTGCGCAGCGCCATGGTGCCGGCGGCCAGCCCCATCATCCGGGCCTCGGGGCCGGGCAGCGGCACCATGCCATGATCGAGCGACGCCCAGCTTGGCACCCGGCCCTGATCGCGGGCGGCACGGGCGAAATTGACATGGGCACCCGGATCGAAAGCGAGCCGCGGCGGGGTGGCGAACCAGCCACGCCGGTCCAGGCGCATCACCAGCCCCTCGCCTTCCAGCGACATCAACGCATGGCGTACCAGATTGCGGTCCAGCACCAGCAACCGCGCGAGATCCCGTTCCGAGGGCAGCTTGTCCCCCGGCTTCCAGCGGCCATCATCCAGCCCGTCGAGCAGATAGGTCTTGGCCTTCAGATAGGCAGGGTCGCGTGTGGTCATCGGGCGGTCCTGCGGTTGATCGGTCGTCAGAGGCTAGCAGCCCAGGGCCGGGTGACGCCACAGGCACATGCACCCCCCCAACATTTCATCGAGCTGTCGCGGGATTGTGGTTTAAACCAACGGGTCGGGCGCTATCATCCCCCCATCGCCCGCGCTTCCGGAGCCGCTCTCATGCGTTTCGTGCTCATCGGCCTTGATGGCCTGCGTCCCGAACTGGTGACCCCCGCCCGGATGCCGGCGCTGTCGCGGCTGATGGCCGAGGGTTGCGTGCTGGGCCGCCAGTCCGCCGCCTTCCCGACCGAGACCTATGTCAACCTGCCGACCCTGGTCACCGGCGCGCGGCCATCGGGCCACGGCATGGTGGCGAATTTCTTCCTCGATCCCCGGGTCGATGCCCGCGAGCGGTTCGAGGGCTTCGACATCGCCAAGATCGAGAAGGCGACCGCCGCCTATGACGGCCGGCTCTACACCACCCCCACCCTCGGCGAGATGCTGGCGGCCGATGGCCGGCGGCTGAAGGTGCTGTCGGCCAATTCGGCCGGCAGCGTGCGGCTGAAGCAGCCGGTCACGCTTCTGGATGCGCTGTGCCTGTCGGTCCACCAGCCCGCGGCCTCGTTTCCCGTGGCCGAGGTTCAGGCGATCATCGACCGGGTGGGGCCGCCGCCGGCGCCAAAATCCTATCCCGACATCGTAGGCGGGCGCTGGATGACCGATGCCTTCCTGGCCGCCATCGCGCCCGACCTGCCGGATGTCACGATCCTGTGGTATGGCGAGCCGGATAATGCCTATCACATCTTCGGCATCGGCTCCGACACCGCCCTCGATGCGATGCGCGCGGTGGATGACGAGATCGCCCGGCTGGTCGCGTGGTGGCAGGCCGAGGGTCGCGACCGCGATGTTCATCTGGTGGTGGTATCCGATCACGCCCATATCACCCAGACCCGCCGCGTCGATCTTGCCGGCCAGTTGCGCCATGCGGGCTTCACCGTCGACCGGCATCTGGTCGATGGTGCCGATATCGCATTGGTGCCCGGCTATTGCGGCAACCTGCTGGTCCGCGATCGTTCGCCGGCGCTGGCGGCGCGTGTGGCGGCGGCGCTGATGGAGATGGACGAGATCGGGATGGTGTTCTCGGGCCCCGCCGCACCGGCAGCACCACGCGTGCCCCGCCGGCCCGAGGGCACCGTCGCCGAGGGCATCATTCCCGGCAGTTTCGATCGGCGGCTGGTGGGGATCGACCATCCCCGCGCCGCCGATCTGGTGTTCATCCTGCGCAACAGTGACGAGGCCGACCAGTGGGGGCTGGCCGGCACCTGCCTGCACGACAACAGCCTGGGCGACGGGGTCGGCATCCATGGCGGGCTGCACCCGGCCGAGATCCGCAGCCTGGCGGTGTTTGCCGGCAGCGCCTTCCGCGAGGGCGCGGTGGTCGATACCGCGACCGGCATGGCCGATATCGTGCCGACCCTGCTGGCGCTGACCGGCCAGGCCGGCCGGATCGCCGCCGCCCCCCATGGCGGCCGGCCGGTGTGGGAGGCGATGGCCGATCCGGCGGCGGCGGCGCGCCTGAACCGGATCGACCCGGCCATCATCGCCGAGGCCGTCGCCCGCCCCGATACCACACAGACCCTCACCACCGGCACCGGCCGCTTCACGCAGCGCCTGGACCGGCTGATCCGCGACGGCCAGGCCCATGTCACCGCCGGCCGCCGGCTCTGAACCGATGGCGGCCATGGCAGGGCGCGGCGGTGACATCGCCGCGGTATCGCGCGGGCATGGCTGGTTCCCGGCGCGATAAACCCTTATCTTGACAGCCATGACACAGTTGCGTCGGTCCATTTCCCATCCCCTTCGCCTCGCCACCGCCTCGCTGCTGGCGGCGATGGCGGCCGGCTGCGCGCCCATGGCGCATGAGCCTGACGATCTGCCGCCCGAGGGGATCATCCTGCCCAGCACCGATCCGATCATCGTGATGACGCCCGATGGCCGGCCGGTGCCGGATGATGCCGGCCTGGACCGGCCGGTGCTCCATGATCCGGCCGTGTGGCAACCGGTGGTGTGGCCGCCGGGCAGTGTGGCGCCACAGCCGCCGGCCGCGGTCGACGCGCTGCTCAATGCCGGCATGGCGCGGCGGTTCGAAACCATGGCGCGGCTGAAGGCCGACAACCGGGTGACCGCGAAACTGGCCGCCGATCGCCGGGCGGTCAATCTGGGCGGGCTGCTGCCGCTGTCCTATCCGGCCTCGGTCACCATCGATCCGCTGATGCCGGCGCCGACCCCATCCGAGACCATGGCCCGGTTCCGGGCGCTGGACCAGATGGTCGTCGACCGGGTGATGACCCAGGGCGAGGCCCAGGCGGAACGCGCCCGCATCGTCGATGCGGTGCTGCCGCCGGCACCGCCCCAGCCGCTGCCGGCGCCGCAGGTGATGACCGCCACCGAACTTGCCGATCACGGCCGGCGCATCGATGCCTGGCTGCGCCGTGGCCTGATCACGGTCGCCGAGGCCAGCGCCGAGCGCAGCCGGGTCATCGATCTGACCCGCCAGATCGAGATGCAGGCGGCGATGCAGGCAGCACCGGAACCGGCGCCACCGGTCGAGCCGCTGGCCCCATCCCCTGCCATACCGCCTGCGACACCGGCCCTGCCCGTGCATGATGGACCCGCCGCACCCCCGCGCGAGCTGCCACCCCCGCAGATCACCCCGGCCACCCCCACGCCGCCGGTGCTGCCCGCCGGCTATCCGGGCCTCGCCCCCTATCCCGGCGAGACGGTGCCCGAGCCGGGCCGGCCGGTCAGTCTGATGCCGGCGACGGGGTGAAGAACACCACAGGCAGCGATTGCATCGATGGCGTATTGAACGAGTTTATCCATTTTTACCGGAAACCTGATATAAACGGGTAAATTCGTTAAAGGAGGCCTCGTGTGGATCCGGTTCGCAATCCATTCGCACCTGGTGCGGGCAATCCACCGCCTGAACTTGCTGGTCGTTCGGCCGTTCTCGACGACGTCGGTGTCACACTCCGCCGCATCGCTTTGGCCAAACCCGCTCAAAGCAGCATCCTGGTGGGGCTTCGCGGGGTTGGTAAAACGGTACTGCTGATACGTATCGACGAAACCGCTCAGCGGGAAACATTCAAAACGCTCTACATCGAGGCGCATGAGGACAAATCCCTTCCAGAACTTCTGGTTCCGGGACTACGGCGAATATTGATTTCATTGAGCGTTCTTCAGTTGGGACGGAATGCGGCGCGGCAGGCGCTCCGCGTTCTGAGCAGTTTCGTAAGATCTATCAAGTTGAAAGTGCATGACATAGATCTTGAGTTGGGAATTGATCCGGAAGTCGGTTCGGCGGACAGCGGCGATCTTGAGGCAGACCTGCCGAGTTTGTTCCTGTCGATCGGGCAGGCCGCAAAATCCGCCGGCATCCCGATCGTCATACTGATCGATGAAATGCAGTATCTGAAAAAAAAGGAATTCAGCGCGCTCATCATGGCGATCCATCGCACCAGCCAGGCCAATCTGCCTGTCACGCTCGTGGGGGCCGGATTGCCGCAGATCCTTGGATTGGCCGGTGATTCCAAGTCTTATGCCGAACGCCTTTTCAAATACCCGAAAATCGGGGCACTTGACGAACACGATGCGCGAGACGCCATCCTTGGCCCTGTTCAAGCCGAAGGTGCGATGATTGACGAGGCCGCCATCTCTGAGATTTTGTCGGTGACAGAGCGATATCCGTACTTCTTGCAACAGTGGGGCCATGAAGCCTGGAACATCGCCGGTGACGGCCGGATATCAAAGAACGACATCTTAAAGGCCACGTCGGCTGCGATCGTGAAACTCGACGAAAGTTTCTTCCGCGTGAGATTTGATCGATGCACACCAGCCGAAAAGCGATATATGCGCGCTCTGGCAGAACTCGGCCCTGGAACCCATCGATCTGGGGAAATCGCCGAGAAACTGAGCCTGAAGACGACCAATGTCGGCCCGACCAGGGACAAGCTGATCCGCAAGGGCATGATCTATTCACCCCAGCACGGCGACACCGCGTTCACTGTCCCGCTGTTCGACGCTTACATGCGCCGGGTCATGCCCACCCTCGACTGACCAAGGCGCGAACATGATTGCCTGCCGCCATCAATCGCCGCGCGTGACGCGACGCCGCGCCCTGGGCAGGACAGCACGCAGACAGACTATCCGATAAGTAGATCGAATTACGATTGACTCACTTTTTGATTCAAAGTGTACTCCTTTCCACCAAACACCATGGGAAAGGGAGGACATCATGATCAAGGCCATGAATCGCAAGGCGCAGTATGCGGTTGTCGATGTGAAGCAGCTTCGGGCCATCAATCCGCTGTCCGACGGTGAGGTCATCGAGGCCCAGAAGGGCGTCACCAAGGATATGATCGCGGCACTGGAAGAGATGGTGAACGCGGCGAAGGCCGGGAAGCTGGAAGGCGACGACGTTCTGGCGATCGGCGCCCTGGCCTGGGCCAGTCCCAGCATCTGAGCGTCCATGCGCCGGCCATCACCGGCCGGTCCGCCGGCACGGTGATGGCCGGCCCTCATGTCCGGCCCCTTTCACTGGCGGAGCTGACGCGATGGCCACCTCCACACCCGCCGTGCCGCTCGGCCCCCGATCACCATCAAGGTGCCGATTTTGGCACGTTACCCATTACGCCCACGATGCCGGCGCCCTGGCCGCGCGCGCGGCGGCGCCGGCCGGCACCCCGGTGATCATGCTACCCGGATCGGAGACGGCCTCAGGATCGGGATCGGACGCGGGACCCGGCGGCGGCGCCTGTCTGGATTCCTTCGTCTGCGCGGCCGCTGTGCTGCGGGATCTGGCGGAACGGCTGGGCACGCATGCCGGCGCCGGCACACCCGGCGCGTCGCTGGCCCGTCGACTGATCGCGGCGGCGGCTGATCTGGCCGGGGTGACCGCGCATGAACATGCTCTCGATGCCCGTGGCGACCTGGAATCGGCGATCCTGGGCGATGGCGGCGCGCTGGCGGCGCTGCGCCGGGTCAGTCGCGAGAGCGCCGGCTCGGCCCTGATGATCGACACCGCGGGCCGCCTTGTCGCCGATGCGCTGGAATGGCTGGGGCCGGTGACGGTTATCACTCCGGATGTCACCCGCATCGACCGGCCCAGCCTGAAGGTGCTGGCCCGCGGTTGCCTGCTGGCCCCCGCCGACAGCCGGGTCACCTGGATCTGGCGGCAATCGCGCGATAGCGGCTTCAGCACCGATGCCGGCGCGGCGATGGCCGATGATGTGGCGGATGGGGTATTCGGCCGACTGGCGGCGGACAGCCGCGATGATCTGCTGGCAACGCTGCGCGCGATCCTGAGGGTCTCACCGGTTGTGACATCGGATACCGCCGCCGGCCCGTCGGGCGCGGCCGGGCCGCTATGGGTCAGCGCCCGCACCGTCGCCGGCGCCTGCGCATGGCTGTCGACCCAGAACTACGATGCCGGTCTGTGGTGGGCCGCTGGCCTCACCCGGTCATCCGTCGACGATCACCGGCTGATCGCCCTGATCCTGACCAATCTCGGCCTGCATGATCAGGCGATCGACCAGTTGACCGCCGGCCACGACAAGGCGCGCCACGCCACGCTGCGCGCGCATCTGCTGTATATGCAGGCGCTGATCTGGTCGAAGCGGAAATTCGATCTGGCGCGCAGCGAGGACTGCATCGCCCGCGCCCATCAGGCGCTGGATGCAGCTTTGGCCGATGATCCGGGCGATGTCGCCATGGAACGGGCCTGGCTGCACAATGGTCAGGCGATGAACGCGCTGCTGGTGGCGCGCTTCGCCGGCCGGCCGGTGGCCGAAGCGTTCCCGCTGTCATACGATCATCTGACCCGTGCCTTTGCCGGCGTCACCCGCGGCCATACGCCCGACCGCACCTATCTGCGGTTCAACCTGCTGGGCAATATGAGCAATCTGATGGAGATCCGCGGCGAATACGCCGTGGCGCTCGATCTGCTGACCAAGACCTTCGATGAAGACCTGACCGCGCGCATCGATGATGGCGGGCTGTCGCGCGCGGCACAACTATGCATGCGCGCCGGGCTGATGGCGCGCTCAGGCGACCCGGCCTCGGCGCTGCCACTCTTCGCCACCGCCCATCAACTGGTCACGGCGGCGAACCGGCCGCTCAGCGTCGAGATCCTGGCGCGGTCGCTTGGCACCACACAGCTCCGGCTGGGGCTTGCCGATCAGGCGCGGACGGTGTTCACCGCCGGGCTCGATCAGGCATTGGCATCGCGCGGCGCCGTGGGCGCCCGGATCCACGGCGCCGGCCTCGCCACCTGCCATCTGCGCCAGGGCCGGCCCGATCAGGCGCTGGATCTGGTGATGCGGCTGGGCGACGAAGACGGGCTGTGGCTGGTGCCGCCCGATGCCGCCCATGCCCGCGACCTGTCGGCCCTGGCACCGCCGTCGAGCTTTTCGAGCCTGCCGACCAGCCTGCCCGAGATCGACCTTGAAGGGCTGCACGGGGTGAGCATCGCCCGGGTGCTGCATGGCCACAGCGATGATCTGGGGCGACTGGCCCGGGCGCGGTGCGCATGACCGCCGCAGCCCCCGATGCCACGACCGCGCCGCGCCGGGTGATCGTCTTCGGCGGTGGCCAGATCGGCACCTTCACCCTGCGCAGCCTGCTGGCCGCCGGTCATGAGGTGGTCGTCGCCGACCGCGCGCCCGATGCGGCCTTCCTGCGTCGCTATGGCCGCCACGCCGGCCCCGTCCACAGCCTCGACATCTGCGACGCCCCGGCGGTTGCCGGGCTGATGGCATCCTGTGGCCGGGTCGATGCCGTGATCCTGACCGCCGGCATGACCGGGGCGCTGGCCGCGGCCGACCCGGCGGGCGCGCGACGCGTGGCGCTGGATGGCACGGGAACCGTGCTGGATGCGGCCGCCGCGGCCGGCATCCCCCGGGCGGTACTGGTCAGCAGCCTTGCGGTCTATGGTGCGCCGACAGAGGCCGACCGCGCCGCCGGCAGCCTGATCGAGAGTCGCGCGCCGATCGACCCGCCCACCGTCTATGGCCGCATCCTGGCCGATATGGAGCGGATGGTCACCAGTCGCCGGCACGGGCCGGAATCGGGGCCGGATTGCGTGCTGATGCGCATCGCCGGGGTCTATGGCCCCAACCGCTTCGGCCATGGCAGCCATTCCTCAGTCCTGCTGGAACGGATGCTGTATTGCGCGGCGCAGGGGTTTTCGCTGACCCTGGAGGGCTATGCCGAGGATCGCGACGATCTGGTCTATGTGAAGGATGTGGGGGCGGCGCTGGCCCGGGCGGCCACCTGCGCCGACCGGCCGGACGGACCGATCAACGTCGCGACCGGCCGGGTCGCCAGCATGGCCGAACTGATCGACGCATTGGGGGCGGTGTTCGCGACGGTGGATGTGCGGCTGAAGCCGCCGGCCCGGCCGCGCCCGCCCTTGCAGCGGCTGCCGCTCGACATCGGCCGGCTGACCGGCAGCCTTGGGATCGCTCCCCGCACGATCGAGGACAGCCTGAGGGATTATGCCCGCGAGGCCGGCTTCGATGTCGCCGCCGAGGCCCCCTCCGCCGAGGCGACCGCGTGATGCCCGACCCCGCGCATAGGGAAACCCCGCCGATGATCGCCAATACCGCACCCGCCTCTGCCATCACCCACGGAGCCCTGCCCGATCCGCGGCTGCTCGCCATCTGCGGGTCGATGAAGCCGGCGCCCGGTCAGGACCAGCCATCGGCCTGCCGCACTCTGCTGCACGCCGCCATGGGCATTGTCGGCCGGGTTTTTCCAGCCATCGACCTGATGGATCTGCGCGACGAGGCGCTGCCGCCCTTCCAGGGGCTGGACCCGATGGACCATCCCCATCCGGGGGTGCGGCACTGCCATGCCCGCATCGCCGCCGCCTCGGGGCTGGTGCTGTCGGTGCCGGCCTATTGGGGCGGGGTCGGCGGCACCTTCAAATCCTTCGTGGAAACCGTCAGCGGCCCGGCCTATTCGGCGGGCGCGCGCTCGCCCTTCGCCGGCCGGCCGGTGGTGGCGCTGATCGTCGGCGCCGATGCCGCCTCGGCGGCGGCGGCGGCCGAGCAGCTACCGGTCATTCTGCACTGCCTGGGCGCGCGGCAGGCCGGGCCGTTCGTGGTGGTCGACGACCCGGCCGCCGCCGGCATGGCCCAGCGGGCAATTCAGGGGCTGGTGGTGGCGACCGCCGGCCTGGCCCGCGACGTCGCCACCGCCGCCACGGTTGCGTCATGACCGGGGCGGCCTCTACGGGTGCAGCCTCCCGGCCTGCCGGCGATCCGACGCAGGCGGTGGCCGCAATCATCGATCAGGCCACCGCCATTCTGGCCGCCGGCGGGCTGCTGGACGGCCGCGCGCCACGCTTCGATGCCGCCGGCTACCGCCATGCGACCCTGGCGGTGGAACAGCGGTTTCAGGTGCCGGAGACCACCATTTCGCCGGTGATGCGGCGGTTTCTGTGGCAGCTTGCCCGCATCAGCAGGCCCACCCGCATCTATGGCGCCGGCACCTATGCCGGCTTCGGCTTCGCCTTTCTGGTGGCGGGGCGCGCGACGGTGGATGACGATTTCCAGGCATGGGGGGTGGATTGCGACGCTCAGGCGACCGCGCTGGCCCGGCGCAACGCCGATCACGCCGCCGCCGCCGGTGCCACGGCGTTCCGTGCCGGCGGGCCGCTGGAGCTGCGATCCGCCGATGCGATCGCCGATCTGGCAACGGACGATCAGCCGATCGACCTGTTGTTCATCGATGTCGACCATCCCCAGACCCGCAAGGCGCTGTATACCGATGTGCTGCGTGCGGCCCGCCCCCGGCTGCAGCCGGGGGCGCTGATCCTGGCCCATGATCCGCTGGTGCCGGGCTTCGCCGGCGATTTCCAGCGCTATAACGCGGCCATCGCCGCCGATCCGGCACTGCTGGGGCCGGTCGTGCTGCCATTGGACAGTTGCGGCCTGTCGGTCGCCCGGGTGCGGCCATGACCGCGCGGCCGGAGCCCGCCACCGGGACAGCGGCACCGCCGGTCGATCTGTCGCTGGGGGTGATCGCGCCCGAACTGTTCGCGGCCGAGGATGCCGGCCGCTCCACCCTGGCGGTGCCGCCCGCCCTGCTGGGCCGCTATTCGCCACGCGGCGGCCTGCCGCTGCTGCGTCAGGCGGTGGCCGCGATCGAAGCCGTGGCCGCCGAACAGGTCACCATCACCACCGGCGCGTCCATGGCGCTGACCGCAAGCGTCGCCACCCTGCCCGCCGGCGCCACCATCCTGCTGCCGCGCCCGGGCTTTCCGGCCTATGCCAATATCGCTCGGTTTCTGGGCCGGCCGGTGGCGTGGTACGACCTGCTGCCACCGGCCGATCCGGTGCAGAGCATCCGTCAGGCCCTGGCTGGGCAGGCGGCCGGAGCGGTGGTGATCAACACCCCCGGCAATCCGCTGGGCAATCTGCTGTCGATCGATCAGGTGGCGGCGATCCGCCGGCTGACCATTGATGCCGGCTGCGCGCTGATCATCGACGAAACCTATGCCGGCCTGATCTTCGACGATCCGGAGGGAACGGCGTGGCAGGGACAGGGCCGCGGTGTGAATGTTGGGCCGGACCGGGCCGCCGGCGCCGGTGACGATGTCATCCGCATCCTCAGCTTCTCGAAACAATACCGGCTGGCGGGTGCGCGGCTGGGCTATGCCATCGCCAGCCCCAACCGCATCCGGCGGATCGAGGATGTTCACTGGACACTGGCGATGTCGGCGCCGGTGGATGCCCAGATTCATGCGGCATCGGCCCTGGCCGCCCGGCAACGGCTGACGGCGGCGCCCGATATCGCCGCACGGCTGCGCGGGCTGGCGGACAGGGCAATCAGGCATCTGGCCCCGGTCGGGGCCTTGCGGATCGTGCCGCCGCGCGCCGGGCCGGTGATGTGGCTGGAACTGCCAGGATTTCCAGGCGACAGTACCGCTCTGGCCGGGCGTTGCGCCCGCGAGGCAGGGGTTCTGGTGGTGCCGGGCCTGGCCTTCGGGGTGGCGTCGCCACCGGCGATCCGCTGCTGTTTCGCGGTGCCGGAACCGGTGCTGGATCAGGCCTTCGGGCGGTTGGCGGCCCTGATGGACCAGATGGATCCGAACCAGGGGAGCCGCCTGCCATGACCACAACGTCATCATCGCCCACCGACAGCCGGCCATCGGTTGTGCTGCTGGCGGGCAGCCTGCGCCGGCCATCCTATACCCATGGCCTGTGCCGGGCGCTGGCGGAAAGCCTGGATCGGGCCGGTCTGGCGGCAACCCTGTTCGACATGCGCGATCAGGCGCTGCCGCTGGCCGACGCCGCCTGGCACCGCGACCCGGCCAGCCATCCCGATCCGGTGGTGCGCCGGATGGTGGCGGCGGTGGATGGGGCGGCGGCGATCGTGCTGGCGACGCCGCTCTATCACAACGGCCCCAGCGGCGCGCTGAAGAACACGCTCGACCTGCTGTCGATCCCGCAACTGGCCTATAAGCCGGTGGGTCTCGCCAGCCATGGCGGCGGCCGCACCACCCAGGCGGTGGACCAGATGCGGATCTGGGTCCGTGGCCTGCTTGGCCATGCCATCGCCACCCAGGTCTGCACCGACCGTCGCGACTTTACCGAGGCGGCGGCGACCGACCCCGCCACAGATGGGCCGCACACCGATCCGCAGCTCGCCGATCCGCTGATCCTGCAACGCGTCGACCGCTTCGCACAGGAAATGGTTGTAATGGCGCAGGTGATGCGGGTTGCCCGCCAGGCGCTGATCTAGGGCCAATACCGGTCCGGTCAGCGGCCGGCCGGCACGCTGCCCACCACCACGTCCTCAGCTGTCAGGATCGCGCGGATCACGCCCCTTGAGATTTCCTCGTGGGTCAGCCAGCGATCGAAGCTCAGGCCGTTCATGATCGCGCCCAGCTTGACCGTGCGATAGCGGCACAGCACCGGCCCACCGGCTTCGCGTGACAGCGCCGCGCGGAAGGCCGCGGCGTCGCCGGCGGCACTGCTCAACACATGCACCACCAGACAATCGGGCCGGCCCGCGAGCTGTCGCAACAGCCGGCGCAGCGCCTCCTGGCCGCTGCCATGCATCCAGATCACCACCAGATCCAGCCGGGCGCCCTCGATCGCCGCCTCGATGCCGGTCATGAAGCTGTCGGGTTGCTGCCAGTCGAGATCCAGCGGCACGATCGGCGCCATGCCATCGCCCGGCGACACCGGTCTGTGGCGCAGGCTCAGGCCGGCATGGCGCGACACCGCCAGCACCCGTTCCGAGCGCGTCGCCACCGCGTCCAGCGCCGCGCGCAGCATGCCGGTCGCCCCGATCATCAGCGCCGTGTGGAACCGGATATCCATGACAACAGTCTCCGCGATACCGGCGGCACGCGGGTTGCGCCCGGCTCCTGGCGGATTATGGAGGCAGATGCACAGGTTGAACAACCTCTAAGGCTATATCACACGATCAGGAATGGGCGCGTGCGGCCAGCAGGGGCGCCGCCCTGATCGAGCACCCCTGCCAGGGCATCGCGCGTGGCGGTGAAGGCCGGCGCGCAGGCGGCAAGGGTGGCGGAGAGGCCCGCTGCCGGCACGGTGATCTGCCAGAACCGGCACAGCGGCCAGCGCATGCGGATTGCGGTCGGCGGTCCAGCCGGCGGCCAAGGATGACGGGGGCGTGCATGGGCTTCGGGCCGGCCATGGCATCATCTCCGAAACGACAGCAGGGGCCGGCGGATCATGCCGCCGGCCCCTGCCGTGTCACATGCCCCGGATGTCAGGGCCGTTGGATCCGTGCGGCGATGGGGCTCACTTGCCCGCGCGCGCCACACCCTCCTCGATCAACTGCTTGGCGGTGTCGATATCGCCCCAGCCGGCGATCTTCACCCACTTGCCCTTTTCCAGATCCTTGTACCGGGTGAAGAAATGCTCGATCTGGCGGACCAGAAGCTCGGGCAGGTCGGTATAGGTCTGGACGTTGTCATAGAGCGTGGTGATCTTGGAATGCGGCACGGCCAGGATCTTCTCGTCCATGCCGCTCTCGTCTTCCATCTTCAGCACGCCGATCGGCCGCGCGCGGATCACCGAACCCGGCACGACCGGATAGGGCGTCACCACCATCACGTCGACCGGATCGCCGTCATCGCTGAGAGTGTTGGGGATGAAGCCGTAATTGGCCGGATAGAACATCGGCGTCGCCACGAAGCGGTCGACCAGGATGGCGCCGCTGTCCTTGTCCAGCTCGTACTTCACCGGATCGCTGTTGGCAGGGATCTCGATGACGACATTGATGTCGGCGGGCACCGCGCGGCCGGCGGCGATCTTGGTCACATCCATTGGTCGGGCCTCTTGTCCCCTGTGGTGCGGAAGGTGAGGGCCATGTCCCCGGCGGCGCCATCGGCGATGCCGGGGACATGGCCGTCGCTCACGGCGTTAGATAGCACGATCCGCGGTGCGGCGCGAGACGAGCCAGAGCAGGATCAGCCCTGGAATCGCCGCGATCGTGGTCGCCAGAAAGAAGGCTTCCCAGCCCAGTTCCTGGGCCAGCACGCCCCCGGATGACGACAGCCACGTCCGCGCCACCGCCATGAACGACGACAGCAGCGCATATTGCGTGGCGGTATAAGACACATTGCAAAGGCTTGAGAGATAGGCCACGAACACCGCCGTGCCCATGCCGCCGGCCAGGTTTTCAAACCCGACCACCGCCGCCAGCAGCGCCACATCGGCCCCGGCCTGCGCCTGGACCATGAAGGCCAGATTCGACAGCGCCTGAAGCACGCCGCAGATCCACAAGGCCCGTACGATCCCGACCGTGCCGAGCAGGGTGCCGCCCACCCACAATCCGCCCAGCGTCGCCCAGAAGCCGAACAGCTTCGACACCTCGGCGATCTGGGTCTTGTCGAAGCCGATTTCGATCAGGAACGGGTTGGTCATCACCCCGGCCAGACTGTCGCCGAATTTGTAGAACACGACGAAGGCCAGGATCAGCCAGGCATTGGGCCGGGTGAGAAATTCGGAAAACGGCGAGACCACCGCCGCATGCAGCCAGCCGCCGGCGCGCCCAAGAGCACCGCCGGCGCCCACGCGCCTGAACAGCGCCTGGCCGGCCGCTTCGGCGGCCAAAGCATGGCTGCGGTCCACAACCGGTTCCGGCCCGGCCAGAACCGCGATCACCCCCACGCCCATGGCGATCGCCATCGCGGCATAGGCGGCGAACCAGCCCATGCCATCGGCCACATACAGGGCGCCGGCGCCCGAGACCAGCATGCCCAGGCGATAGCCGAACACCGCCATCGCGGCACCGGCGCCCTGGCGATCGGCGGGCAGGCGTTCCACCCGATAGGCGTCGATCACGATATCCTGTGTGGCCGAGGCAAAGGCCAGCAACAGCGCCCACAGCGCCGTCGTCCACGGGTCGACCGAGGGGTCGGCATGGCCCAACCCCAGCATGGCGCCGATCACCGCCGCCTGCGAGACCAGCAGCCATGACCGGCGATGGCCGAACAGCCGGGCAAGGCCGGGCAGATGCACCCGGTCGACCAGCGGCGCCCACAGGAATTTAAGGGCGTAAGGGGTGCCGACGGCGGCGAACAGGCCGATCGCCGCCTTCGAGATCCCCTGTTCGGCCAGCCGGACACTGAGCGTGCCGAAACTGAGGGCGAGCGGCAGGCCGCTCGCGAACCCCAGGAACAGCATCTGAAGGACACGCGGCTCCAGATAGATCCGCGTGCCATCGACGAACCGGCCCAACCGGCCGCGGGTCTCGCCGCCTGCGCTCATATCCGCCGTCCGTCAGGCTTCAGGGATGGGGAGAGAGGACGGAGATCAGGCGCTGTCGCCGGCACGTGCCGCGCGCTTGCGCTCGTTCGGATCCAGATAGCGCTTGCGCAGCCGGATCGACTTGGGCGTCACCTCGATCAGTTCGTCTTCCTCGATATAGGCGATCGCCTCTTCGAGGCTCATCAGCTTGGGCGGGGTCAGCCGGATGGCATCGTCCTTGCCCGACGAGCGGATGTTGGTGAGCTGCTTGGCCTTCAGCGCGTTCACGTCCAGGTCGTTGCCCCGGTTGTGTTCGCCCACCAGCATGCCGCCATAGATCTTGGTCTGCGGCTCGACGAACAGCATGCCGCGCTCTTCCAGGTTCCACAGCGCATAGGCCACGGCTTCACCGGTCGAATTGGATACCAGCACGCCGTTGCGCCGGCCTTCCATGTCGCCCTTATGGGGGCCGTAATGCGAGAACAGCCGGTTCAGAACGCCGGTGCCGCGGGTATCCGACAGGAACTCGCTGCGATAGCCGATCAGGCCGCGCGACGGCGCCATGAACACGATCCGGGTCTTGCCCCCCCCGGTCGGGGTCATGTCGGTCATCTCGGCCTTGCGCAGGCTCATCTTCTCGACCACGACGCCGGTGTATTCCTCGTCGACGTCGACATGCACCTCTTCGATCGGCTCTTCGAGCTGACCGGTTTCGGCGTTCTCGCGGAACAGCACGCGCGGGCGCGAGATCGACATCTCGAAGCCCTCGCGGCGCATGGTCTCGACCAGCACGCCGAGCTGAAGTTCGCCGCGACCGGCGACTTCATAAGCATCCTTGCTCGGCAGTTCGGTCACGCGGATCGCGACATTGCTTTCCGCTTCGCGGAACAGTCGGTCGCGGATCATGCGCGAGGTGACCTTGTCGCCTTCCTGGCCCGACAGCGGGCTGTCATTGACCGAAATGCTGACCGCCATGGTCGGCGGGTCGATCGGCCGGGCCGCCAGGGGTTCGGTGATCGTGGAGGTGCCGATGGTGTCGGCGACCGTCGCCTTCGACAGGCCCGCGATCGAGACGATGTCGCCGGCTTCCGCCGTATCGACCGACTCGCGCTTCAGCCCGTCGCTGCGCAGGATCTTGGTCAGCCGGGCATCTTCCACCACCGTGCCGTCGCGGCGAAGCGCGCGCACCGGCTGGTTGACCTTGATCACGCCCGACACGATACGGCCGGTGAGCACGCGCCCGATATAGGGGTCGTTCTCGATCATGGTCGCCAGCATGGTGAACGGCGCGTCGCGGTCGACATCGGGCGCCGGCACGTGCTCGACGATCACGTCGAGCAGCGGATGCAGGTTCTCGCCCGAGGTGACGGCGTCGAGCGAGGCCCAGCCTGAGCGGCCCGAGGCATAGACGACGCGGAAATCGAGCTGCTCCTCGTCGGCGCCCAGCGCCGCGAACAGGTCGAAGACCTCGTTGAGCACGGTGTCGGGGCGGGCGTCGGGGCGGTCCATCTTGTTGACCACCACGATCGGCCGCAGGCCCTTGGCCAGCGCCTTGGAGAGCACGAACTTGGTCTGGGGCCGCACGCTTTCGGCCGAATCGACCAGCAGCAGGGCGCCATCCACCATGTCGAGGATCCGCTCGACCTCACCGCCGAAATCGGCGTGGCCGGGGGTGTCGACGATGTTGAGGCGGTAATCCTTCCAGGCGACTGCCGTGCACTTGGCCAGGATGGTGATGCCGCGCTCACGCTCGAGATCGTTCGAGTCCATCGCCCGGTCGGCGAGCTGCTGGTGGGCGCGCACGGCGCCACTCTGCTGGAGCAGGGCGTCGATCAGCGTGGTCTTGCCGTGGTCGACGTGGGCGATGATCGCGAGATTGCGCAGGACGGTCATACGGGTCTGACAAGCCTTGAGAGATGGCGGCGGCACGTCGCGTGCCGCCGTCCGCCCGCGACCGCCCCGGGGGCCAGAATCAGGCCGATTCTGGCTCAGGCCGACCGCTCGACGATGCGGGCGATCGATCCCTGGGGGCGCGGGCCGATTTGGCCGATGATCCCGGCGGCGGCCAAGCCGCCGAGTCGGGCAGACCGCGCGAGATCGAACCCGTGGGTCAGCCCGTAAAGGAAACCGGCCGCATAAAGATCACCGGCGCCGGTGGTGTCGATCACCTCTGGCACCGGGCTCGCGGCCACGGCGACCGGCGCTCCCTCGCGGGGCACGATCACCGAACCATGTTCGCTGCGGGTCAGTGCAGCAATTTCCACCCGCCCCGTCACCGAACGCATCGCCGCGTCGAAGTCGTCGGTCTCCGCAAGCGCGGTGATTTCGGCTTCGTTCGCGAACAGGATGTCGATATGGTCGTCGATAAGCTGGTGGAATTCGCCACGGAAGCGGTCGACGCAGAATTTGTCGGACAGGCTGAACGCCACCCGTGTTCCGCTGCGCCGTGCCGCCCGCATCGCCTTGAGGCAGGCTTCCTTCGCGGGTGCAAGATCCCACAAATAGCCTTCCACGTACAGTATTTCGGCACGGGCGACTTCGTTTTCGTCGACATCGTCGGGCGAGAGGTGAACGCTGGCCCCCAGATAGGTGTTCATGGTCCGCTGTCCGTCGGGCGTGATCAGCACGAAGCAGCGCGCCGTGGGCGGGGCATCGGCGGCCGGCGGCGTGCCATAGGCGACCCCCAACGCCCGGATATCATGCCCGAACACACGGCCGAGCTGATCGTCGGCGACCCGGCCGATGAAGGCTGTCCGAGCGCCGAGAGCCGACAGGCCGGCAATGGTATTGGCCGCCGACCCGCCCGAGCTTTCCACAGCCGGCCCCATCGCCGCATAGATCGCCTCGGCGCGCTCGGCGTCGATCAGCGCCATCGTTCCCTTCACCATCCCCTGATCGGTGAGGAAGGGGTCATCCGTGCGCGCCAGGATATCGACGATGGCATTGCCGAGGCCGAGGACGTGATAGCTTTTTGCGGTCATGGGGGCGGAATTCCCTGGTGGTTGGAGCCGGTGACGGAGACGGCTTGCGCATCCTCAACCACAGGATGCGCAAGCATCGGCGCACAGTATAGACGGCTTTCGCCATCGGTGCGACGCGGGCGCGCGATTTCCGCGGCGCAAACCACAATTGCGGCCTTGTCGGCGGCGTTTGGACAGCGTATCAATCGAACAGGTTTCGCAGGTGCACGCGCCCGCTGTCACGGCCCGGGCGCCGCCTGCGCGAGCCTTTCTGTTTCCCCGCTTTTCCGTCCCCCGGAGACGTTGCGCATCATGGCGCTCATCACCACCACGGTCGGACGCACGCTCGGCAATCTCGACGACGCGCGCATGTGGCGGCCGCTCGCCATCGGCATTTTCGGCTCCGCCGTGCTGATGGGTCTGTTGTGGTGGCTGGCGGTGGGCTGGATCGATGCCACCGGGCTGACCGGCATCTCGTGGCTGGATGCCACGATCTCCTATGCCGGCGATTTCGCCGTGGTGGTCATCTCGGCCTGGCTGTTGTTTGTGCCGATCACCTCGGCGGTGATGGGGATGCTGATCGACGACGTCGCCGACGTGGTCGAGGCACGCAGCTATCCCGGCCTGCCGCCGGCCAAGGGCGCCGGCTTCTGGCCGTCGCTGATCTCAGGACTGCGCTTCGGCCTGTTCGCGCTGTTCCTGAACATCCTGGTTCTGCCGCTCTATTTCGTGCCGGTGCTCAACCTGGTGCTGTTCGTGTGCCTGAACGGCGTGCTGCTCAGCCGGGAATACTTTGAAATGGCGGCGTTGCGCCGGATGAGCCCGGCGGATGCCAAGGCCATGCGTCTGCGCCATCGCAGCCTGTTGTTCATCCACGGGGCGGCGGTGTCGTTCCTGTTCGCGATCCCGTTCGTCAACCTGACCGCGCCGATCATCTCGGCCGCCATCTTCACCCATCTCTTCACCCTGATCAGGGAGCGCGAAGCCCGTGAGCTGCGCCGTCCGTGACGCCCTTCGCAGACACACCCGCCCCACTCGCCCCGGGTATACCGCCCGCCGGTATACCCCCCGTTTCCGGGCCATGATCGCAACCCTGTTCCTGGCCGGCCCCGCCCTTGCCGGCTGCCAGACCACCGGTGTTCCTGATACTGGTATGACCCAGGCGCGCCCGCAGGCGCGTGTCGCCGGCATCACGGCGCCGAAGTCCGGGGGCGTTGCCGGGGTGGGGCTGGACGAGGTGATGGCGCTGGATCAGACCGACATCACCAGCCGCTTCGGACGCCCGGCGCTGGCGCGGCACGAGGGCCGGTCGGTGTTCTGGCGCTATTCCGACAACCGCTGCGCGCTGATCCTGTATTTCCCGGCCAGCGACGCCGCCAATCCGCGCGGTGCCCGGCCCAGCCATGGCGTGGTCCGCTGGTTCGCCGGCCACAGCGCCGCCACTGCCGATGCCGATTGTCTGGCCGGCTTCGATCGCAGCAATCTGGCGGCTCAGCTCTCGCCGACCGGCATCTGAACCGGGGCCGGCAGGGCGGCGGGTGGCGTCTTCAGCTTGTAGCGGCACAGATCCGCCACCATGCAGGCGGGACAATCGGGCTTGCGGGCCTTGCAGACGTAACGCCCATGCAGGATCAGCCAGTGATGGGCATGCAGGCGATAGGCCTTGGGGACTTTACGCTCCAGGGCCTTTTCCACGTCCAGCGGTGTGCGGCCGGGGGCAAGCCCGGTGCGGTTGCCGACCCGGAAGATATGGGTGTCGACCGCGATGGTCGGCTCGCCAAAGGCCACGTTCAGCACCACATTGGCGGTCTTGCGGCCAACGCCGGGCAAGGCTTCCAGCGCCGCCCGGTCGCGCGGCACCTCGCCGCCATGCAGATCGACCAGCAGCCGGCTCAGCGCGATGACGTTCTTCGCCTTGGCATTGAACAGACCGATGGTCTTGATATGCGCCTTCAGCCCGTCCTCACCCAGCGCCAGCATCGCGGCCGGGTTATCGACCTGCTGAAACAGCAGGCGGGTCGCCTTGTTGACCCCCACATCCGTCGCCTGGGCAGACAGAACCACCGCCACCAGCAACTGGTAGACAGTGCCATAGGCAAGCTCGGTCTGCGGCGCCGGATCGGCGGCGGACAGCCTGCGAAAGAATTCCTCGACATCGGCGCGCTTCATGGGATCAGACAATACCGCCGGCGGCCGGTGGTTGGAAGCGCCTGTGGTTGTGACGCATACTTGGCGGCGGCGGGCAACAATCCATATACTGAAGCCATGAGCCAGAACCCGCCCGCGCCGTCCGCACGCCTTGGTGATGTCGTTCCGCCAGTCACCGATCAGCCGCTGATCTTCGATGCGCTGCTGACGCCGCACCGGTCGTTGTCGCATGGCGGGTTCAAATGGGTGATGATCGCGCTGGCGGCGGTGCTGGCACCGATGGGGCTGTATTTCCTCAGCCTGGGCGCCTGGCCGGTCTTCGGCTTCTGCGGGCTGGAACTGCTGCTGGTCTGGCTGGGGTTCCGGTTCAGCTATCGCACCGGTCAGGCCCATGAACGCCTGCGCCTCACCCCCGACAATCTCAGGATCGAGCAGACCGACCATCGCGGCCAGACCCGCGCCCATGAATTCCAGCCCTATTGGCTGCGACTGGAACTGATCGAACCCGATGCCGGCCAGGAAGACGGCTTCGGCCCGCAGGAACTGGCCATCACCAGCCATGGCCGCCGCCTGATCATCGGCCGCTTCCTCACCCCGTCGGAACGCCGCGACTTCGCCCGCGCCCTGGAAGGCGCCCTCCACCGCGCCCGCATGCCCCAACCGACCCGGCAGGTGCTGGCGTGACTGGCGGTGGGGTCAGGCCTGCATGTCGGTCCTGAAAACGCCGCGCCCGGCAGATCAGGCACCCGCACCGTTATAGGCATAATCACCGGAAGCGATCTGACGATCGCGCTCCCGCAATGCGTCGCGCTGCCGACGATCCCGTTCAAGAAGTGCGCGCTTCCACTGCGGGAGCGCTTCATAGAGAGCCCGATTCCGTTCCGCAGTCGCCTGGAGTTCAGTTGACATCGTCTGTCTCCTCCTCTGGATCCCGCCCGGCCCTATATGCTTCCGCCGTCTCAAGGTCAATATATGGGAAGGTCGCGCTCGATCTCGATGGGATCGCTTCCACCGCATCCCATGACAGAGCATAGCCAGCACCATCCTTCCGTGGCCGCCATTCGAACAACCGCTGAAAATTATGAGGGGCTATCCCTACGAAGGGTTCGAACCGCGTCCGCAGTTTATCCTCACACTCGTCGGCCTCGCTTGCAATCAGTTGTCCGTAGAGCCGGGTGGTGAGGCTCTTCGGATAGGGTTCGATATAGACGACCCGGGAAATTCCAGCCGCGAGTATGTGCCGCGCACACATATGGCAGGGGAATGTCGTGCTGTAGAGAACGGCCCGGTCGACGCCGATACCCCGGCGGGCGGCATCGGACAGGGCATGCATTTCCGCATGCACCACACGCCCGAATTCGATCAGATTCGCCAGCCGCGTTTCCTTGAAACCTGTCTTGAGCGGCCCGGTGAGGATCTCAGCCGTGATTTTTTCGGCCGGTTCCTTCAGTTTATGGGCCGTGCCGAGCCATTCGAGAAATTCCGCCACGATCTCGTTGCGCATGATCGCATTCGCGTCATAGCCCAATCGGAAATCACGGCTATCCTCAGCCTCGTCATCACCGTCCCAGAAGATGCCGCCGCCTGAGCGGGGAACGTCATTGCAGCCGCCGGTCAGATAGGTGTCATCGGGCGAGATGATGACCGCGCCAACCTGCCGTGACAGGTCTGCCGACCGCATCGCCGCCGCCCGCGCATGGAACATCCAGTACTCATCGCGTTGTGGCGTCAGGAAAGGGTTGCCGAAAATCAGTTCAACGATGCGCCGTAACGTGTCAGGCAGGGATGGCGTCATCGACACGAAGGCATCGGCCAGTGGAAAGACATCCCGGAGGTTCTGACCAATGTCTGTGCCCGGTCGGCGCTCATCGATCTCAATCAGGCTGACAGCTTTCCTCCGTATAGCGTCATCCACCATGCAGCGCAGGCTGCGCGCGATCTGCCCGGCCAAGAACTCGATCCGCTGGCTGCGCGGCGCATAGGCGGATATGAGGAAGACCGACTCCCCATACACACGGCGCAGAACCGTTGCTTCATGGGGATGCTTCAGAGACCGGATGATGTAGGCCGTGGCGGCCACAGGCGTATTTCCAAGATCAACGATGTCGCTCTGTTCATGATCCTGCGCCCGGCCTGCTTGCTGCCCCTGATGTACTCGTATGCGGCGTGACTTGATATCCGAACAGACCAGCGACATCAGCGCGCCACCATCGCCGGACTCTTTGCGCATCCGATCGCCCTCATTCATCAGGTAAGTCAGGCGCTCAGCTTCATCTGCCCACGGCTGCGCGGCACGACCCGCCCAGGCTGCGATCAGCGCACTGACCCGGATGGCTTCCGTCCTATAGCCGACCCCGGCGAGCGCGCGGGTGAGTTCCGTCTCAACCCGAGCAAGGTCGGTGCCGGCAGCACCAATCAAAGCAAAAAATATTTCCGGGCGCTCAATTTTTGTTTGTATTTCTGAAGCTTTCGCGCCCATTGGCTGCTCTCATATTAACCATTGATCGTTTTATTTTAGAATCATCCTCCATTTACACTCAACATCATTGTTTTACCCGTTCCATAACTCGTCCCCATGCCAGACGACACGTCTACCCTCCCCTTGACCCGCCAGCACCCAGGCGCGATCATCCCCGCCTGTTTCGCAATCCACGCAACCCCCGCTTCATGAGGATCGCGATGTCGCAGAACGCACGCCCGCTGGGTGGTGCGACGCCGTTGGTGACGCGTGGCTTCGGGCCGGCCGATTATGGCTGCCTGGTGCTGCTGGCCGCACTGTGGGGCGGGTCGTTCATGCTCATCAAGACAGCGCTGCCGACCATCGGGCCGCTGACCATCGTGGTCGCGCGGCTGGTGCTGGGGGCGACCGCGCTGTTCATGGTCATGCGGCTGCGCGGGCTGCGCCTGCCCGCAGGGCTCGCGGGCTGGACACCGTTCCTGGTGTTCGGGGCGGTGGGCAATCTGGCGCCGTTCTCGCTGATCGCCTGGGGGCAGCAGCATGTGCCCTCGGCGGTGGCGGCGATCCTGATGGCGGCGATGCCGCTGTTCACGCTGGTGCTGGCGCGGGTGGTGCGGCCGGCCGAGAACCCGGTCACCGCCGGCCGGATCGCCGGCATCGCCCTGGGATTTTCAGGCGTGGTGGTGCTGGTCGGGCCGTCGGCGCTGACCCAGGCGGGGGGCGGCATCGGCGAGATGGCAATCCTGGGAGCGGCGCTGTGCTATGCCATCGCCTCGCTCTATGCCGAGCGGGTGCGTCATGTGCCGCCGCTGGTCTCGGCCACCGCCACCCTCACCTCGGGCGCCATTCTGGCCCTGCCGCTGGCGCTGATGCTGGAACAGCCCTGGACCCGGGCGCCGGCGCTGGACGCGGTGCTGGCGGTCACCCTGCTGGGCGTCGCCTGCACCGGGCTCGCCTATCTGCTGTTCTATCGGCTGATGGCGCGCGGCGGCGCGGTTCTGGTGGCGCTGAACAATTATCTGATCCCGGCATTCGGCGTGATGTGGGGCATGCTGCTGCTGGGCGAGGAACCCAGCCTGAATGCCTTCATCGCCCTTGGGCTGATCCTCTGCGCCATCACCGTCGCCAACCGCCGCAAGCGCTGAACTCGGGCGCCTCAGCGCAGATCCAGAACATCGCGCATGTCATAAAGCCCCGGCGTGCGGCCGGCCACCCAGATCGCCGCCGCCACCGCGCCCCGGGCAAAGGTCTCCCGCGACGAGGCCCGGTGGCCCAGTTCCAGCCGCTCGCCATCGGCGGCGAAGATCACCTGATGGTCGCCGACCACATCGCCGCCCCGCAGCGCCGCCATGCCGATGGCACCACGCCGGCGCGGGCCGGTATCGCCATCGCGGCCGCGATCGGCCACATCATCCAGCGAGACATCGCGGCCGCGCGCCGCCGCGCGCGCCAGTCCCAGTGCCGTGCCGGATGGCGCGTCGATCTTGTGGCGATGATGCATCTCGACGATTTCGATGTCGTAATCGGGCCCCAGCCGTGCCGCCGCCTGTTCAACCAGATGCATCAGCAGCGTCACGCCCAGCGACATGTTGGGCGCATAAACCATCGGCACACCACGCGCCGTCTCGCGCAGCATCGCCTCATCGCCGGCATCAAGGCCGGTGGTGCCGGTGACCAGCGCCTTGCCACGGGCGGCGGCGAGCCGCGCATGGGCCACGGTCGCCTTCGGGCGGGTGAAATCGATCACCACATCGGCCGCGTCGAACAGCGCCGCCGGGTCGTCGCCGACCGGGATCCCCAGCGGGTCCGTGCCCGCGAACCGGCCCAGATCCTGGCCCACCGCCTCATTGCCTCGCGCCTCGGTGCCGCCGGCGATGCGGCAGCCATCGGTGGCGGCGATCGTGGCCAGCAGCATACGTCCCATCCGCCCGGCACAGCCGACCACCCCGATCGCGATCCCGCTCATCTTGCCGTCTCTCCCGCTTGATCCATCATGCCAGCGTCTGGCGAAACATCGCCACGCACGCAAAAAAAGGCGCGAGGTGAGAACCCGCGCCTCGTGTCGCCTGCCCGCCGGTCTGTCCTACCGCATATCGGCGCGCAGCGAAAGCCGCGCGCCGATATCGTGGGCCAGCCGATCGGCCGGTCAATCGGTCAGGTCCGACCACAACTCCTTGACCTTGGCGAAGAAGCCCTCCGATTGCGGGCTCGATGACGAGCCGCCCTCGTCGCCGGCCTGTTCGAATTCCTCCAGCAATTCGCGCTGGCGGGCCGACAGGTTCACCGGGGTCTCGACGGTGATGATCACATACATGTCGCCGCGGGTGCCGCGCCCCTGCACCGCCGGCATGCCTTTCGACCGCAGGCGGAACTGATGGCCCGACTGGGTGCCGGCCGGGATGTTCAGTCGCACCCGCGCGCCTTCCAGCGTCGGCACCTCGACCGTGCCGCCCAGGGTTGCGCGCACCATCGGGATCGGCACCCGGCACGACACGTCGACGCCGTCACGCTGGAACACCGGATGTGGCGCCACCGACAGGAAGATATACAGATCGCCTGGGGGCCCGCCGCGCACGCCGGCATCGCCTTCGCCCGACAGCCGGATGCGCATACCGTCTTCGACGCCGGCCGGAATGTTCACCGACAGGGTCTTGTCGCGGCGCACGCGCCCGGCGCCACCACAGTTGCGGCATGGATCCTTGATCACCCGCCCCACGCCATGGCAGGCCGGGCAGGTGCGTTCGATGGTGAAGAAGCCCTGGGTCGCGCGCACCTTGCCGTGGCCCTGACAGGTCGGGCAGGTGACCGGCTGGGTGCCTTCGGCGGCACCGGATCCGTCGCAGACCTCGCAGGTGGCAGAGGACGGCACGGTGATGTCGGTCTGCTTGCCGTTGAAGGCATCTTCCAGGCTGATATCCAGGTCGAAGCGCATATCGGCGCCGCGCTGGCCACCGCCGCGCTGGCCGCCACCGCGCCCGCCGCCCATGAACTCGCCGAAGATGTCCTCGAACACATCAGCGAAGGACGATCCGAAATCAGAGGCGCCACGCCCACGGCCACCACCGCCCATGCCCGCCTCGAAAGCGGCATGGCCGAACTGGTCATAGGCCTGGCGCTTCCTGGGATCCTTCAGGATCTCATAGGCCTCGTTGATTTCCTTGAAGCGTCGCTCGGCCTCGGCATCCCCCGGATTGCGGTCGGGGTGATACTGCATGGCCAGCTTGCGGAACGCCTTCTTCAGCGCGGCGTCGTCGGCGTCGCGTGCGACACCCAGCATTTCATAGTAATCGGCCTTCGCCATGGTCGTGGACTATACCTTGAGCCGGGACAGCCGCGCCGGGGTGGCGGGCGCCTCTGCCGGAGCCTTCGATCATGGGCTGGGCACGCCGGACCGGACCCCCGCGCACCACCCCCTCAAAACGGCCGCGGGCGACCGGCGCCAGATATGGCACCGACCGCCCGTGGCATCAGGCGTCGGGCCTCAGGCCCGGCCGCCCTTGTCGTCCTTCACTTCCTCGAAATCGGCATCGACCACACCGTCATCGGCCGGGCCCTTGCCGCCGGCGGCGCCGGCACCGGGGCCCTGGGCGCCCTCCTGCTGCTCGCTCGCCTTGTACATGGCCTCACCAAGCTTCATGGCCGCCACCGACAGCGCCTCGGTCTTCTGCTTGATGTCGTCGGCATCGTCGCCGTTCAGCGCGGCCTTGAGCGCGGTCACGGCATCCTCGATCGCCGAACGCTCGTCGGCGCCGATCTTGTCGCCATGCTCGGCCAGGCTCTTCTCGGTCGAATGCACCAGACCGTCGGCGTGGTTGCGGGCCTCGACCAGCTCCTTGCGCTTGCGGTCGTCGGCGGCATTGGCTTCGGCTTCCTTCACCATCCGCTCGATCTCGGCATCCGACAGGCCGCCGGAGGCCTGGATGCGGATCGCCTGTTCCTTGCCGGTCGCCTTGTCCTTGGCCGACACATTGACCAGGCCGTTGGCGTCGATGTCGAAGGTCACCTCGACCTGCGGCACGCCCCGCGGCGCCGGCGGAATGCCGACCAGATCGAACTGGCCCAGCATCTTGTTGTCGGCGGCCATCTCGCGCTCGCCCTGGAAGACCCGGATGGTCACCGCCGTCTGGTTGTCATCGGCGGTGGAGAACACCTGGCTCTTCTTGGTCGGGATGGTGGTGTTGCGCTCGATCAGCTTGGTCATCACGCCGCCCAGCGTCTCGATGCCCAGCGACAGGGGCGTCACGTCGAGCAGCAGAACGTCCTTGACCTCGCCCTTCAGCACGGCGGCCTGGATGGCGGCGCCGATGGCGACCACCTCATCCGGGTTCACGCCGCGATGCGGCTCGCGACCGAAGAACTCCTTCACCTTCTCGATGACCTTGGGCATGCGGGTCTGGCCACCGACCAGCACGACCTCGTCGATCTCGCCGGCGGTCAGGCCCGCATCCTTCAGCGCCTTGCGGCACGGGTCGATGGTCCGGTCGACCAGATCGCCCACCAGCGCTTCCAGCTTGGCGCGGGTCAGCTTGATCGCCAGATGCTTCGGGCCCGACTGATCGGCGGTGATGAAGGGCAGGTTGACCTCGGTCTGCATGCCGCTCGACAGCTCGATCTTGGCCTTCTCGGCGGCTTCCTTCAGCCGCTGAAGCGCCAGACGATCGCCGCGCAGGTCGATGCCGCTCTCCTTCTTGAACTCGTCGGCGAGGTAATCGACGATCCGCATGTCGAAATCTTCGCCGCCAAGGAAGGTATCGCCATTGGTCGACTTCACCTCGAACACGCCATCGCCGATCTCGAGGATCGAGACGTCGAAGGTGCCGCCGCCAAGGTCGTAGACCGCGATGGTCTTGCCGTCGTTCTTCTCAAGCCCATAGGCCAGCGCCGCGGCCGTCGGCTCGTTGATGATGCGCAGCACCTCAAGGCCGGCGATCTTGCCGGCATCCTTGGTCGCCTGACGCTGGCTGTCGTTGAAATAGGCCGGAACGGTGATCACGGCCTGGGTGACGGTCTCGCCCAGATAGGCTTCGGCCGTCTCCTTCATCTTCTTCAGGATCTGCGCGCTGATCTGGCTCGGCGACTGCTTCTTGCCGCGCACCTCGACCCAAGCGTCGCCATTATCCGCCTTGACGATCCGGTAGGGGACCATCTTGGCGTCTTTCTGGGTCGTCGGGTCGTTGAAGGTGCGGCCGATCAGCCGCTTCACCGCGAACACGGTGTTCTCGGGGTTGGTCACCGCCTGGCGCTTCGCCGGCTGGCCGACCAGAATTTCGTCATCTTCGGTGAACGCCACCATCGACGGGGTCGTGCGCGCACCTTCGCTGTTCTCGATCACCTTGGCGTTCTTGCCGTCCATGATGGCGACGCAAGAATTGGTGGTGCCCAGGTCGATGCCGATGACTTTGCTCATGGTTTCGGTCTCTCTCAGGTAGCGGGCGCCGACGGCCCAGACAGAGCGGCGCCGACGGCCCCCCCGTTTCCATGTTGTGAATGGCTGGAAGGGTCCATGCGAGGCGGCGGTCCGATGCCCAACTTCATCCCACCGTCGCGGTCAGGGCGTCATATAGGGGGGCGGAGGCGGGCGCGCAACCATGGGAGGGCCCGAGAAATGCGGCAACCCCGACCGGATGATGATCCACGGCGACATTGAACGCACAGGCTTTGCTGTCGCATGATATATGCGCCTTATGCGGCATATCCGTGGATACCCGTGGACAATTTTTTCCGCAAGTTTATATTTAGGTGAACCCAGGTAAGCGATGAGACGCTGGCGGACGAATCGCTGATCCTCGTGTTCTCAGGAAAATGGCACGCCTTATGGATGTTGAGACAGGTGTTCGCGGCGATCGACGAGGCCGCCTGCAAAGCACAGTCGCGGAAAGCTGCCGGCAAAGTGCCGGAACGCTCTGACATCAGCGCCGATCACATGACAACCCTCATGGAGACATTCTGCGAGATCGGACGGCACAAGCTGCCGAAAACGAACTTCGTTCTGGAAGATCTGCCGACGACCAATCGGATCTATGCGTTCAAGCGCGATCAATTGAGGGTTTACGGCGCCTTCGTGGAGCCATCGGACCATCCACGGACGTTTCTCTGCACGGCCATCGATCCGGGAAAGAAGCGCAACCAGCCGAACAAGGCGATCATCGCTCGCGCGGACCGGCTGATGTCCGATCACCTCGATCTGATACGGGCACGGCTCGTGCCCTCTGACATGCAGGAGTAGACCCACATGTCCCGTCCCCAGCCAACAGGCTTCACCCGCCTCATCCCCCGCGACCGCGATCCGGTCAGTTTCGTGGTCGACACCCAGATCCGGATCGCGCGTCTGATGGAGGCCCGCGGCATGTCCAACAAGGAACTGGCCGACGCGTTGGGGGTTGGCAAATCGCGCGTCAGCAACATGTTCGGCTCTCAGCCCAATCTGACGCTCGAAACCCTGGCGAAGGTATTCCTGGCTCTGGGCGCCGAACTGCCCCGCGTCACCACCGACGAACTCGACGCCCTGCTTGCGGCCGATGAAGCGATCATGCCGCCGGATATGATGGATCGACAGGGGCACTGGCAACCTGTCAGCGAGGATACCGCCCATGATGTGCGGCCGGTGGTATCGACCACGACGCCCGCTGCCAGCACGAAACCGTTGACATCGCGTCGCTCTGGCGCGGGCGCGTCCTGGCTGGTGGCTGCCTGATGGCGGCGGGCAACGCCCGTTCGGATGCCTATGATCATGTTCACCGGCATGCGCAGATCGACGACGTCCTGCTGACCAAGGCGGATATCGAGGCACACGACGCGGCCCGGGCGCTCGTGGCCGACCATCGGCCGAAACTGCGCTTCCTGATCGAACGTCGCGAGCCGCTGGTTGATCTGGACCTCGAAACCGGCATCGCGACCGGGCGCTTCAGCATGTGTGTCACCATCGACGCGCCCAAGGCACTGGTCGAAGATCCCCAGGCAGTATCCACCCCCTCCGCCACAGACGACGCTGTGGATAAAACCCGCATTCTGATCATCGAGGCGGAACACAAGGCGATCTTCTCGAACATACCACACGATGCGGAACCCGACGCCGTCGGCCTGTTCATCGGCCTGGTCGGTAAATTCGCGGTCTATCCCTATTTCCGCAATCTGGTGTCGCAGGCGGCCGGCATGACCCATCTGGATCTGCCGATCCTGCCGGTGCTGCGCGATCCTCAGGACCGCCCGGACCGGCCACACCAGCCAGCCCCGGCCGCCGACACCACAACCGCGCCGACCAAACCCCGAAAACGCCGCAAGCCCGCTGAAGCCGCCAACAAGGATTGACGGCCTTAGCGGGCTTGAACGGGTCAGGTGAACGTCGGTGGTCAGGCCGAGGTATCGACCCGGCTGCCGGGGTTGGCGTCACCGGCGGGGGCGGCGCCCTCTTTCGGCCCGCCGCGCGACACCGACACCATCGCCGGGCGCAGCAGGCGATCGGCGATGACATAGCCGGTCTGCAGCACCTGCACCACGGTGCCCGACGGCTTCGTCTTGTCCTCGACCTCCATCATCGCCTGATGCAGCTTGCTGTCGAAGCGCTCGCCGGCCGGATCGACCCGGCGGATGCCATGGGTTTCCAGCGTCTGGCGGAAGCTCTGCAAGGTCATGTCGATGCCCTGGGCCAACTGGTCGACCAGCGGGTCGGCGCCGCGCTTGTCGGCCGGCACCGCCAGCGCCGCGCGTTCCAGATTGTCCGACACCGACAGCACGTCGCGGGCGAAGCGGGTGACGGCGTATTTGCCGGCATCCTCAACCTCGCGCTGGGCACGCCGGCGCAGGTTTTCCATATCGGCCAGCGTGCGCAGATGCTGGTCGCGGGCCTGGGCCAGCTCGGCCTCCAGCGCCGCGATCCGGGCCTCCGGCGCCTCGGCGGCTTCGGTCTCCGGCATCTCGGGCGCCTCGGCGCCGGTGATTTCGGCGGCCTCGGGGGCCTGCTTCTGGTCACTCATCTCGAACCTGCTCCATCATCGTTCAGTCGAACCCACGGCCCGGGCTGCTCTTGAAGGCTGTGGCCCGCCCCGGCCGCGCTCCGCGAAAGGCGGATCCCCCGGCATGTCCGGCCGCGATCCGCGCGCTCCTTGTGGCCACGCATCCCGTGGCCCGCCCGCCTCAACCGATCAGTCGCCCGATCAGCTTGGCGGTATAATCCACCACCGGCACGATCCGGGCGTAATTCACCCGGGTCGGGCCGATCACCCCGATAGCACCGACATAGCGCCGGTTCTGGTCGGTCAGGGGGGCCGCGATCACCGAACAGCCGCTCAGGCCGAACAATGCGCTTTCCGCCCCGATGAAGATCTGCACCCCCTCGGCACGCTGGCTTTCATTCAGCAGCCGCAGGATGTCCTTCTTGGTCTCCAGCGCCTCCATCAGCCGCCGGATACGTTCCAGATCCGACAGGGCCGACACGTTCTCCAGCAGCCGCGACCGGCCGCTCACGATCAGCAATCCGTCATCATGGCCCCCCGACCAGGTCGCCAGGCCCTGTTCCACCACCTTGGCGGTCAACTGGTCGATCTCGGCGGCGTTACGGGCGATCTCGCTGTCGATCAGAACGCGTGCGTCTTCCACCGTGCGGCCGCGCAGCCGCGCGCTCAGATAATTGCCGGCCTCGATCAGCTTCGATGGCGGCAGACCCGGTGGCAGCGGCATCACCCGGTTCTCGACCACGCCGTTCTCGTCGACCAGGATCACCAGTGCCCGGTTGTCCGACAGCGGCACGAATTCCACATGCTTCAGCCCGGCCTCGCTCTTGGGCGCGATCACCAGCCCCACGCAGCGCGACATCTCGGCGACCACGCCGCTGGCCTCGGTCAGAACCTGCGAGACGCTGCGGCCGGCGCCGGCGCACTGGGCATCGATGGTGCGGCGCTCGTCATCCGACAGGTCACCCACTTCCAGCAGCCCGTCGACGAACAGCCGCAACCCCATCTCGGTCGGCAGCCGCCCGGCGGAAATATGGGGCGCGTAAAGCAGCCCGCTTTCCTCAAGATCGGCCATGACATTGCGGATGGTGGCGGAGGACAGATTGCTGCCCAGCCGCCGCGCGATGGTGCGCGAGGCCACCGGTTCGCCGGTCTCGACGAAGGCATCCACCACGTGGCGGAAGACCTCACGCGAGCGTTCGTTCATCTGCTGGAAGGCACGCGGCGGCCCGCCCAGGCCTTCGAGCGCTTCGAGTGCCTGCCGGTCGATCGTCTCGCGATCCCCCGTGCCACGTGCCATGCCAACCCGTCCCGTCCTGTCCGCGTGCCAAGCCCGATGGCGGCCGTCCGCCATCGTCGGCGCGATATCGGCGTCGCCGCTATGTAGGAACCATGCCGCACAGCGTCAACGCCCACAATATCGGCCACCACACCGCCCCGATCCGGAATGATAGCCAGTTTCGCCACGGGCGTGTCGAATATCCCCGGTCGCCCCGTCACGACGGCGCGCCCCCTGTCATTGCAACCCCGGCGTCGAGCGCGTAGTTTTCCCGATCGGAGGCGGCGGTGCCGTTCATCCGCCCGCTCCCTCTCCCCACCGTCCAGGGCAGGTGCCCGTGCATCGCCCCGCTGCCGAGGCCCAGAACCCCATGCGCGAACTTCCCATGCGCCTTTCCGGTCGTGCCGCCGACGCGCTGCGCGTCATCCGCTTCGAACCCATGGTCAACAAATATGCCGAGGGCTCGTGTCTGGTTCATTTCGGCGACACCAAGGTTCTGGTGACGGCGAGCGTGGAAGAGAAGGTGCCGCCCTTCCTGCGCAACACCGGCAAGGGCTGGGTCACCGCCGAATACGGCATGCTGCCCCGCGCCACCCACAGCCGCACCGACCGCGAGGCGGCCAAGGGCAAGCAGCAGGGCCGCACCGTTGAAATCCAGCGCCTGATCGGCCGCAGCCTGCGCGCGGTGGTCGACATGCAGAAGCTGGGCGAGCGTCAGGTCCGCGTCGATGCCGACGTGATCCAGGCCGATGGCGGCACCCGCACCGCATCGATCACCGGCGGCTATGTGGCGCTGTGGCTGGCGCTTCAGAAGCTGGTCGCCAGCCGCGATCTGGCCGAGCACCCGATCACCCGCGCGGTCGCCGCCATCTCCTGCGGTCTGGTCGATGGCGAGGCGGTGCTGGATCTGGATTACGAGGAAGACAGCCGCGCCGAGGCCGATGCCAATTTCGTGCTGGCCGAAGGTGGCGGCATCGTCGAGGTGCAGGCCACCGCCGAGGCCGATCCATTCTCGCCCGCCCAGTTCCGCCGTCTGGTCGAACTGGCCGAGATCGGCACCGCCCGCCTGTTCGAGATGCAGAAGGAAGCGATCCTGGCGGCCATGGCCGGCCGGACCGACTTCGCCACCCCGCCGCCGCTGCCGCCCTCGCAGCAGCCCCAGAACCAGCGCAAATCGCAGGATCGCGGCGGTCGCGGCGGCCAGGGGCGTGGCGGCAATCACGGTGGCGGCAATCGGAGTGGTGGTGGCGGCGGCGATCGCAGCCAGCAGAACAACCAGCCCGGCAAGCCGCTGGGGACGCTGGGCGATGCGCTTGCCGCCGCCGCCCGCAAGGATCGCTGAGACCGGATGCCCGTTCAGGATGCCGAACCGATGACTGATGCCCGCACACACCGCCGCCTGACCGAACCGCGTCTGGTCATCGCCAGCCACAACCATGGCAAGGTGGTGGAAATCCGGGCATTGATGGCGCCGTTCGGCATCGATGTGGTCTCGGCCGGCGATCTGGGCCTGCCGGAACCGGATGAGACCGGGCTGACCTTCATCGACAATGCCGTACTCAAGGCCCGTGCCTCGGCCGAGGCATCGGGCCTGCCGGCGCTGGCCGATGACAGCGGCATGACGGTCGCGGCACTCGACGGCGCGCCCGGCATCTATTCCGCCCGCTGGGCCGGTCCGTCGAAGGATTTCGGCGCGGCCATGGAGCTGGTGCGCACGCGGATGGGCGACAATCCCGACCGCAGCGCCGCCTTTGTCTGCGCGCTCGCCATCGCCTGGCCCGACGGCCATATCGAGACCTTCGAAGGCGTCATCGGCGGCCATCTGGAATTCCCGCCGCGCGGCGATTTCGGCTTCGGCTATGATCCGATTTTCGTGCCCGAGGGCGAGACCCGCAGCTTCGGCGAGTTTCCGCCCGAGGAAAAGCACCGGATCAGCCACCGGGCGCGGGCCTTCAACGATCTGGTGCGCGCCTGCCTGGATGGCGCTGGCGGGGCGTGACCTGATGACCGAACCGCTGGCGCTGTATGTCCACTGGCCGTTCTGCGTGTCGAAATGCCCGTATTGCGACTTCAACAGCCATGTCCGCGCGCGCATCGACGGCCCGCGCTGGGAACGCGCCCTGCTGACCGAGCTTGAGGACGAGGCCGCCCGGCTGGGCCCGCGGCCGCTGGGCTCGATCTTCTTCGGCGGTGGCACGCCCTCGCTGATGGACCCGGCCACCACCGCCCGGATCATCGAGCGCGCCCGCGCCCTGTTCCCCACCGACGGCGCGCCCGAAATCAGCCTGGAGGCCAATCCGACCACGGTGGAGGCGGCGAAGCTGGCCGATTTCCGCGCCGCGGGAGTCGAGCGGCTGTCGATCGGCGTGCAGGCGCTGGACGATGCGTCGCTGGCCGCGCTGGGCCGCGCCCATGGCGTGGCCGAGGCGCTGGACGCGATCGGCAATGCCCGCAGCATCTTTCCCCGGATGTCGTTCGACCTGATCTATGCCCGCCCCGACCAGACCATGGCCGGCTGGATGGCCGAACTCGACCGGGCGCTCGATCTGGCCGCCGACCATCTGTCGCTGTATCAGCTGACCATCGAGCCGGGCACCGCCTTTCACACCCGCCATGCCCGGGGCGAGTTGGTCCTGCCGGAAGACGACGCCGCGGCCGATCTGTTCGAGGCCACGAACCACCGGCTGGCGCAAGCCGGCATGCCGGCCTATGAGGTGTCGAACCACGCCCGGCCGGGGGCCGAATGCCGCCACAACCTCGCCTATTGGACCTATGCCGATTATGCCGGCATCGGCCCCGGCGCTCATGGCCGGGTGCCCACCGGCCCCGGAGGCGCGCGTGAGGCGACCCGCCGCGCGCGGGCGCCCGAGACCTGGCTGGATCTGGTCGACAGCCATGGCCATGGCCGTGACGAGGCGGTGGTTGTGGGGCCGGCACGGGCGGCCGAAGAGGCGCTGATGATGGGGCTCAGGCTGGATGCGGGCATCGACCCGGCGGTCTTCGCCCGCCGCACCGGGCTGACACTCGATCAGGTGGTCGACCGCCGGCGGCTGGATCAGGCCATCGAGGGCGGCTTCGTTCAGAACCGCGCCGACCGGCTGGCCGCCACGCCATCCGGGCGGCTGGTGCTGGGCACCCTCACCGCCCACCTGCTTGCCGACGATCTCGACGCGCGCTTTCCCGACTGAGACCTGAAACCAACTGAGAACCGAACACGGTACCGGCCCGGCCGCCTCAGCGCGCCGGTGCCAGACCAGTCGGTGCCAGACCAGTCGGTGCCGCACCACTTGCCGACGGAGCGACACTGCCGGTTGCGGGCGTGGTGCCGGTGGGTGCGACGCTGCCATCCGGCACCGCCGGAGTGGCCGGGGTGGCAGGGGCCGTGGGGGCTGCCAGCGGGTTGGAGCGGATCACCCCCTCACCCGGCCGGGCGCCGGCGGTGAAGCGGTCGGCCGCCGGGTCGAGCAGATCGGCGCCGGTGGCGGCGACACCATAAATCGCCAGCGCATGTTCGGCGCCGCCGCGGGTGTCGAAACGGAACAGGCCGTTGACGCCGGCGAAACCGTCGGGGCTGTCGAGTTCGTGGGCAAGCTGGCCCTTGCGGCCCAGCACCGCCGCCAGGGCGGTCGCGTCATAGGCAAGGCCGGCAAGCGCCGGCGGCGTTGCGCCGAACAGGGCGCTGAAACGGCGGGCAAAGGTTTCCCAGGCCGCGCGGTCGGGGGCGGCGAACCAGGCTCCCTGAAGATTCTGGTCGCGGCCGACCGGCTGGTTCTGCCACAAGGCGGTGCCCAGAATCTGCACCTCGCCCTGATCGATGCTGTAATAGGGCAGCAGGCTGGCGATGGCACGCAGCCTTTCCCCCGCCTCAGCCAGCAGCAGGCTGTCGAAAGGCGGTTGCGGCTGGCCGCCCGACAGGCGCTTCACCGCATCCTGCGCATCGCTGCCGGGATCGGAATAGCGGGCGATGTCGATCAACTCGGCGCCGGTGCGGGTGACGGCCCGGCGATAGCTTTCGGCCAGCCGGTCGCCATAGGGGCCATAAGGCAGCAGGGCCGCGAAGCGGGTCTTGCCATGCTGGACCGCGAAATCCACCACCCGTTCCACCTGCACCTCGGGCGCCAGCCCGATCAGGTGCACGCCCGGGCGCAGCGCGCCGGTGTCGTTGGAGAACGCGATCACCGGCACCTCACGCGGGCGGGCGACATCGGCGACCGCCGGCACGTTGCGGCCATAGATCGGCCCCAGGATCACGGTCGCGGCCTGGGTCTCGATCAGATCACGGGCAGCGGCGGCGCTTTGTGGCGGCTCGGCACCGCTGTCACGCGGCAGCAGCACCACGTCATCGGCCTTCACATCCGACAGCGCCAGCGTCGCCGCATCGATCATCGCCTGACCGAAACCCGCCTGCGGCCCCGACATCGGCACCAGCAGGCCCACGCGCAGCGCCTGGGGCGGCAGGTCCAGCGGGCTTGGCGGGGCCACGGGCCCGACCGGCTGTTCCGGCAGCACCGTGATCGGCGCCGTGGGCTGCGGCGCTTGTGCCGGAGGGGCCGGCGGCTCTACCTTGGCAGTCTGACAGGCGGCCAGAACCAGCAGGGCCGCAAGAGGCAAGAGACGCAATGACGACGCGCGTGAGCGACGAAGCAGATGACGAAGCAGGCCACCACCAGCCCGGACAGGCCGGTGTGGCGGAGCGACAGAATCCTGAGGGTCCAGAGGGGCCTGAAGGTCTTGGTGCCGATGGGCGGTCATCACAGGATCGGATCTCATCAGATGTCGTTGCGGCAGGGGCCGACGCGGCCGGAACCGGCCCGGCGCGACCGGTTGCGCCAGAGGCGTCCGGTGGGCCTGCGGCCGACGACGATGATGCGGAGGCGGCAGACCCTGCAACCCCCGACGGCGACCAGAGTAACGGCAGCCCCCTGCCGAGACAACACGCCCTGCATGGCAACCGTGGGGCAAAGCCGGGACGGCCGCTTGATGCAGGCCCGCGGACGGTACGGCCGCTTGATCCAGGACTCTACGCGGTCGCGACGCCGATCGGCAATCTGGGCGACATGACCACGCGGGCGCTGGAGGTGCTGGCATCGGCCGATCTGGTGCTGTGCGAGGATACCCGCACCACCGGCCGGCTGCTGAGCCATTGGGGCATCCGCGCCAAGCTCGTCCCCTATCACGACCATAATGCCGCCCGGATGCGGCCCGAGGTGCTGCGCCGGCTGGATGAAGGCGCGCGGGTGGCGCTGGTTTCCGACGCCGGCACGCCGCTGGTGTCGGACCCGGGCTACAAGCTGGTGCGCGCGGTCGCCGCGGCCGGCCATCAGGTGCGGGCCGTGCCGGGGCCATCGGCGCTGACCGCCGCCCTGTCGATCGCCGGCCTGCCCACCGACCGGGTGCTGTTCCACGGCTTTCCGCCCGCCAAGGCGGGGGAGCGGATGCGCAGCTTCCGCCGGCTGGCGGACGAGCCGGCGACGCTGGTGTTCTATGACAGCCCCAACCGCATCGCCCGCACGCTGGCCGAACTCGCCGAGGCCCTGGGGCCGCGGCCGGCGGCCGTCGCCCGCGAATTGACCAAGCTGTTTGAAGAGGTGGTGCGCGGCACCCTGCCCGAGCTGGCGGCACGGTTCGAGGCCGCGACCCCCAAGGGCGAGATCGTGCTGCTGGTTGAAGGCCATCGCGCGCCCGAGGCCACCGATGCCGATGACGACGATGCCCTGCCCGCGGGCCCCGGCCGGCTGGATGCGGGCGCCGTCGACAAGCTGCTGCCGCCGCTGGTCAAGGCGATGGGGGCCGCGCGCGCGGCCCGGCTGCTGGCCGAGATCACCGGCAGCCCCCGGCGCGCCTTCTATGCCCGCGCGGCGGCGCTGGGCGGCGCATCCGACGATGGCGCCTGCGATCCGCAGGACGATCCGGCGGCATGACCCGGGAGCGCGCGCCTTCCGGCCGGGATGGCACAAGTCGGGATCGCGCAGACGGCGCGCGCGCCGGCCGGGGCCGCCGGTCGGAACGCGCCGGCAGGCGGGCCGAGTTTCTGGCGGCGCTGCGGCTCAGGCTGTGCGGCTGGCGGGTGCTCGCCCGCCGGCTGAAGACGCCGGCCGGCGAGATCGACCTGCTGGTGCGGCGCGGCCGGGTGGTGGCGATCGTCGAGGTCAAGCGCCGCCCCGACCGGATGGCAGCCGGCGAGGCGGTGATGCCCGCCCAGCGGCGGCGGCTGGCCGGCGCCGCCGCCTGGGTGCTGGGCCAGGGCGCGCGGATCGGTGCCGGCGGCGTCGATTGCCTGCGGTTCGATCTGGTCTGGGTTGACCGGCTGGGTCTGCCGCATCATCTGCCCGATGCCTGGCGGCTTGATCCATGATCCCGCCCCGGAAGTGATCCCGCCCCGGATACGGGCACGCCGGCACATGGCGTTGCCGCGCATCGCGGTGCTAGGATGCGCCCAACCCCGCACGACCACCGGTCCCGGATAGATGTTGACCCCATGACCAGCGAATTGATCACCGGCCCCCCGCGACATGTCCGGCCATGGCCGCTTCTGGCCCTGTTGTCGGCCACAGCCGGCCTGGGGCTGCTTCAGGCCTGCGCCCCGGCGGTGGCCACCGGCGGTGTGACGGCCGTATCGGCGGCGGCGGATGAACGCGGCATCGGCGGCGTGATATCGGACGCCGATATCCGCGCCGGCATCGCCCGACGACTGTTCGAGCGCCAGGTCGACGAGCTGTACCGCCCGGTGCATATCCAGGTGAATCAGGGCCGGGTGCTGCTGACCGGCCGGGTTGCCACGCCCGTATGGCAGGCCGAGGCGCAGGCGATCGCCGCCGGCGTGCCCGGTGTCACCGCGGTGATGAACGAGGTCCGGGTGGCCGAGGCCGGCGATCTTGGCGATTACGCCCGCGACACCTGGATCACTACCCGGCTCCGGGCCGCGATCCTTGCCGACGATACGGTCAATAGCTTCAGCTACAACATCGAGGTGTCGGGCGCCGTGGTCTATCTGATCGGGCTGGCCAGCAGCGATGCCGAACATCTGCGGGTGGTGGAGATCGCCCGTGGCATCCCCAATGTCAGGCGCGTGGTGTCACATGTTCAGGTCAAACCCGCGGCCGCTGCCGGAGAACGGTCATGAGCACAGAGACGCCCCCTGCCGGGCGGGCGGGTTCCGTCGATCGCGCGGCCATCGCCCGCCGGCTGGAAGCCATCGGCCGGCTGGATGACGAGGCGATCCCGATCGCCGAGACCGCGCTGATGCTGTCGATGCTCGACCATCCCTCAGCCGACCTCGCCGCCTGTCGCGACCTGCTCGACGAACTGGCGCTGGCCGCCGAGACCGAGGCCCGGGCGCGTGGCCTGAAGACCGGGGTCGATGCGGCCGACAGCGACGATGCCGCCGGCGACCGCGCCCGGCTGATCGCCGACACCCTGTATGGCCGCTTCGGCTTTGGCGGCGACGAGCAGACCTATGACGAGGACGACAATGCCAGCCTGGCGCGGGTGCTGATCCGCCGTCGGGGCATGCCGGTGGCGCTGGGCATCCTGGCCATGCATCTGGGCGAGGTGCTGGGCTGGCCGGTGACGGGGGTGAATTTCCCGGCGCATTTCCTGGTCCGGGTCGATGGCGCCCATGACCGGGTGCTGGTCGATCCGTTTCATGGCGGCCGGATCATGGAAACCCCCGATCTGCGCGCGCTGCTGAAACAGGTGTCGGGCGAGACCGCCGAGCTTGAGGCCGGGCATTACCGGGCGGTCGACCGCCGCGCGGTGCTGCTGCGGCTGCAGAACAATCTGAAGATCCGGGCGTCGGGGCGCGGCGAGCTTGAACGAGCCCGCGACATCCTGGCCCGCATGCTGCTGATCGCCCCCACCGACTGGGCGCTGTGGTACGAGCTGGGGCTGATGCGCGCCCGGCTTGGCGAACAACTGGGCGCCGTGCAGGCCCTGGAGGTTTTCGCCGCCAACACCACCGCCGAGGAACCCCGCCGGCGTGCGCTGACCCTGGTCGAGCGCCTGCGTGCCGAGATCAACTGACGCATCCCCGTGAAGGAAACCGTTCGATGAGCCTTGCCGTCGCCGTCCAGATGGACCCGATCCAGTCGATCGACATCAATGCCGACAGCACCTTCGCGCTGATGCTCGAAGCCGAGCGCCGCGGCCACCGGCTGTTCTATTACCTGCCCCGCGACCTGTCGCTGCGCGACGGCCGGGTCACCGCCCGCGGCCACGAGATCACCGTGCGCCGCATGGCCGGCGATCATTACCGCATGGGCGCCGCCGAGGTGCGGGATCTGGCCGGTACCGATGTGGTGCTGCTGCGCCAGGATCCGCCCTTCGACATGGCCTATATCACCACCACCCATATGCTTGAGCATGTGCATCCGAAAACGCTGGTGGTGAATGATCCATCATCGGTGCGCAATGCGCCCGAAAAGCTGCTGGTCACCCATTACCCCGACCTGGCGCCACCGACGCTGATCACCACCGACGTGCTGGCGCTGCGGGAATTCCGGGCCGAGCACCGCGACATCATTCTGAAGCCGCTCTATGGCAATGGCGGTGCGGCCGTGTTCCGCATCCGCCCGGATGACGAGAACTTCAACAGCGCGGTCGAGGTGTTCAGCCGGCTGGGCCGCGAGCCGATCATCGCCCAGCGCTATCTGCCCGATGTCCGCCAGGGCGACAAGCGGATCATCCTGGTCGACGGCGAGCCGCTCGGCGCCATCAACCGGGTGCCCGCCGAGGGTGAGGCGCGGTCGAACATGCATGTCGGCGGCCGGCCTGAGGCGACCTCACTCACCGCGCGTGAGCGCGAGATCTGCGAAGCGATCGGCCCGTCACTGAAGGCCCAGGGGCTGATCTTCGTCGGCATCGACGTGATCGGCGACTATCTCACCGAGATCAACGTCACCTCCCCGACCGGACTTCAGGAGATCGAGCGCTTCGACGGCACCAATCTCGCCGCCTCGATCTGGGACGCCATCGAAAGCCGGCGCTGAGGGCACACCGGCCGCTATCCATTCCCTGTTCATCAGGCCAGGAGAGATCCGGACCATGACCACCGACGACGTCATCATCTGGCACAATCCGCGCTGCTCGAAATCACGGGCCGTGCTCGACCGGCTCACCGCGCGCGGCGTCAATCCCATCGTGGTGCGGTATCTCGACACCCCGCCCGACGCGGTCAAGATCGCGGCGGTGCTCGGCATTCTGGGCGTGGATGCCCGCGCGTTGATCCGCAAGGGCGAGCCGGAATACAAGGCCCTGGGGCTGGATGACCCGGCGATCGGCGACAGCGCGCTGATCGCCGCCATGGCCGCCCACCCCAAGCTGATCGAGCGCCCGGTCGTGATCCACCGCCAACGCGCGGTCATCGGCCGACCGACCGAGGCGGTCGACAGCCTGTTCTGATCAGGCGCGGGGCCCGCGCGTCCCGACCGGCACGCAGCTTGCTTTACTTTGCGCGCATTGATTGATACGTAGCGCGATCATCACGAAAAATGGTTTAATCTCTCAGCATCGTTGCATGTTGGCTTCCGTGCGGCGCCATCCGCGTGATGCGCGCCGCGTGGACGCGCTGCGCAACGGACAGTGCAACGACCCAGCCGAGGGAGAGGCCGACGTGGACGCCAGCACCCACAGCCTGCACCGTTCCAGCCCTGCCATGGCCGAAGATGCAGGGGCCGGGGATACGGAGGCCGGGGATACGGGGGCCGATGATGCAGGGACGCCGCATCCATCGGCGCGAACCGGCACACTTGCCGACGCCGACGCCCTGTTTCATGCCGGCGTCGGCCAGCGCATCCGCCGCATCAGGCGTGCCCGTGGGCTCACTCAGGAACGCTGTGCCGCAGCCCTGGGCATCAGTTTTCAGCAGTTGCAGAAGTATGAGAAGGGCCGCAACCGCATTGCCGCCTGCACGCTGGTGCGTCTGGCCGAGGTGCTGGAGGTGGCGCCGGATGCCCTGCTCGACGACACCACCGACCCGCTGACCGTGCCCCCCCGCCGGCGGCGCGACCCGAAGCCGGACCCGAAGCCATTGGCCATCGCCCGGCCGACGCCGGGGGTGGAGGCGGTGGCCGATCCCACCGCGCGGCGTGCCCTGACCGATCTGATCCGGGCGCTGTCGAGCGCCGGCCTCAAGCGCGCGACCTGACCCGACGGACCGCCTACCATCGCATGCCCGACACATGAAACGCCGCCGGCTCCCTCTACGGGAACCGGCGGCGTTTCATGTGTGGCAGATCAGGGCGGGCAGATCAGGGCGGGCAGGGCATGGCGGGCAGGCATGGCCCCGGCGTCACGCCGCCATCACTGCGGCTGGCTGCGGCGCTGCTGTTCGGCCTGATACAGCTGCACGAAATCGATCGGGTCCAGCATCAGCGGCGGGAAACCGCCATCGCGGGTGGCGTCCGAGATGATCCGGCGCGCGAAGGGGAAGATCTGACGCGGGCCTTCGATCAGCAGGAAGGGCTGGACCTGTTCCTGCGGGAAATTCTCCAGCATGAACACGCCGGCATAGGACAGTTCGCACAGGAAGGTGGTGGTTTCTTCGTGCTTCGCCGAAGCCGACAGCTTCAGTTCGACCTCGAAATTGTTGTCGCCCAGTGGCTGGGCGCCGACATTCACCGTCACCGCGATGTTCGGCCGGTTCTGGGCCGAGGCGATCAGCGAGCGCGGCGCGTTCGGGTTCTCGAACGACAGGTCCTTGATGTACTGGATGGCAAGACGGAAGCGCGGTGCGGCATCGGTGCCGGCGCCGGCGGCATCATTGCCTTCGGGCGTCTGGGTGTCGGCCATGGGGTGCTGGTCTCCGCTCGGTGACGCAGGCGTGTGCCTGATGACGAGATGGGGTCTGGACAAGATCAGGCCCGAACAGGCGGGCGCCGGGTTGAACGGCGCCCGGATGGGCCGGCCCCGTTCGGCCTAACATGAGACCGCCCCCGACGGCAAGCCGCGCGGGTTGAAGATTGCCGGCTCGTGGCCGGAGGCCGGTGACAGATCTGACATGGCGGGTCAGCGGCCGATCAGCGGCGGGTCGTCATCGGGACCACCTGGCCGGTCCCGGCGGCGCGAGGCATCCTCCTGAGCCGAATACTCACCCTCGATGATCACCGTGCCGTCAGCCGATCGCCAGGTGCCGCCGCCCTGGCCGGGGCCGCCGCTGCGGGTGGCCATCATGAACCGGGCGCGGGCCTGGATCTGGCGCTGCAACACCCGGCGCAGGCCCGGCACCAGCAGCAGGGCGCCCAGCGCGTCGGTGAAGAAGCCCGGCACCAGCAGCAGCACCGCCGCCAGCCCAAGGAACAGGCCGTCGAACACCTCGTCGACCGGGGCTTCGTTGCGCTCCAGCCGGGCGCGGGCATTCATCAGCGCGCGAAGGCCCTGGCGGCGGAGCATCCAGGCACCGATCACCGCGGTCAGCACACACAGGCCCACCGTCGGCAGGGCACCGATCTCGCCGCCCACCTGGATGAACAGCACGATCTCGACCAGCGGCGTGATGAGAAGGATAAGAAGCAGTGAGACTGCGGCGACCATGCTTGCCCTTTCCTGAACCGACCCTTATGTAAGGGTGGAAGCGGCGCCGTCCAACCCTCGCTGTGTTCGTGTGACGTAATCCGAACCGCCGCCCTTGGCGATACGTTTGGTCGTGCCGGTTCCGGCGGGTGCGGCCGACCGATCGTGCCCCGCCGCCGAACTCCTTCGCGCGGACGCCTCCGACGGCCAGGTCCAGTGTTCATGGAATATCTCGACATACTCTTCTTCGCCCTGGTTGCCGTGTTCGTGGCATTGCGGCTGCGTGGGGTGCTTGGAACGCGGACCGGCCATGAGCGGCCGCCCGAGGACAAGGCGCTGTCGCGGCGAAATGCCGCAGCCGGTGCCAAGGCGGGCGATCCCGCCGCACCGCCCGGCCCCGCCCGGGTGCTGCCGTTTCCCATGTCCGACAGCGTCATGGCCCTGATCGACGAACCGGCGCGCGAAGGCATCGAGTATATCCGCCGCGCCGATCGCAATTTCGACCCCAAGGGCTTCCTCGACGGTGCCCAGCAGGCGTTCGAGATGGTTCTGGACGCCTTCGCCCGCGGCGACAAGCAGACGCTGGAAATGCTGCTGTCACCACAGGTGATGGCCGGCTTCTCGGCCGTGATCGACGAGCGCGAGGCGGAAGGTCAGACCCACAGCACCCGGATCGTGTCGGTGCGCGAGCCGCGCATCGCGGAAGCCCGGCTGGCGGGCAGCCTGGCGCAGGTGACGGTGCGGTTCTCGACCACCCAGATCAACCAGACCCTGGACAACCAGGACCGGGTGATCGCGGGCGGTGCCGAGGAAATCGACCTGATCGATCTTTGGACGTTCGAGCGTGACACCCGGTCCAGCGATCCGAACTGGATGCTGACCGCCACCCGCAGCGGCGCATGAGCCGAGCGGTGATGGCGCCGCGGGTCGCGGCAGCGGTCATTCTGCTGGTGGTGCTGGTTGTGACCGTGGTCGCCATCGGCCCGCGCGCGCCCGGCCCTGCCCCTGAGGCGCCCCCCCCGCCGGCCCCGGCGGCACCTGCCGGTCTCGCGCGGTTCGAACGGGTCGCCTTCACCGATCTGGCCGGCTGGGATGCCGATGACCAGTCGGCGGCGCTGGGCGCCTTCCAGATCTCGTGCCGGATCATCCTGCGCCGGCCGCCCGATGCCCTGCTCGACCGCAGCGGCCGGTTCGGCACGGTCGGCCACTGGCGCGATCTGTGCGGCGCCGCGGTCGATCTGCCGCTGGATGACGCCGGGGCCGCGCGCGGCTTCTTCGAACGCCATTTCAACGCCTGGCAGGTGATGAAGCCCGATGGCGACGTCCGGGGCCTGTTCACCGGCTATTACGAGCCCGAGCTTGCCGGCGCGCTCAACCCCGATACCCGCCATGACGTGCCGCTCTACCGGCTGCCCGATGATCTGGTGGTCGCCGATCTGGGCGCCTTCGACCAGAGCCTGGATGGCCGTCGGATCGTCGGCCGGGTCAGCGATGGCGGCCGACTTGAACCCTATTACGACCGCGCGGCCATCGCCGATGGCGCGCTGGACGATCGCGGCCTGGAACTGCTGTGGGTCGACGACCCGGTCGATGCCTTCTTCCTGCAAATTCAAGGCTCCGGCCGGGTGCGGCTGCCCGACGGGCAGGTGCTGCGCGTGGGCTATGCCGGCGCCAATGGCCGGCCCTATCGCTCGATCGGCAAGGTGCTGATCGATCTGGCCGAGATGAACCCGGAAGAGGTGTCGCTGCAGACCCTCCGCGCCTGGCTGGCGGCACACCCAGACCGGATGGCCGAAATCCTCGACCAGAACCCGTCCTATGTCTTCTTCCGGCTGCTTGAGGATGATGGGCCGCTGGGCGCCATGGGCGCCGTGCTCACCCCCGGCCGGTCGCTGGCGGTGGACCGGGGCGCGCTGCCGCTGGGGGCACCTGTCTGGCTCGACACCACCTATCCCGATGACGTCGGCTCTATCGGCGGCACGCCGCTGCGCCGGCTGATGGTCGCCCAGGATACCGGCGGCGCGATCAAGGGTGCGGTGCGCGGCGACGTGTTCTGGGGGCCGGGCGATTTTGCCGAACTGGTCGCCGGCCGCATGAAGCAGCCCGGCGGCTATACCCTGCTGCTGCCGCTGGCGATCGACCCGCAGGCCGCCGCCGCCGAGGCACCACCCGCCGGTTGAACCGCCGGTGCCGGGCCGTCTGCGCTGAAAGCTTGCCTCTGTGGCCGCATCGTCCCATCCTCGTCGGCAAATGGCGGTCGGACGACCATGCCCGCTCAACGGGCGGCGCCGGGCGCGAAGAAGGCTTGAAGAGGACGAGACCCAAGGTGAGCGCTGACGTTGAGGACAAGGCGGGATTGCCTCCCCGCGCCCTGCAGCCGGTGACGGTCGGGCTGTTCGCGACCTGTCTGGTCGACATGTTCCGGCCCAGTGTCGGCTTCGCGACCGCCAGACTTCTGGAAGCTGCCGGCTGCCGGGTGGTTGTGCCCGATGCCCAGACCTGCTGCGGCCAGCCGGCCTATAATTCCGGCGACAGCAAGGACGCCCGGGCGCTGGCCCGCGACATGATCCGGCTGTTCGAGCCGTTCGATTATGTGGTGGTGCCGTCGGGTTCCTGCGGCGGCATGATCTCGCATCATTATCCCGATCTGCTGCGCGACGATCCCGACTGGGGGCCGCGCGCCCGCCGGCTGGCGGCGCGCTGCTATGAGTTGATGGCGTTCCTGGTCGATGTCCGGGGGATGGACGCGGTCAGCGTCCGCCTGGATGCCACGGTCACCTATCACGACAGTTGCTCAGGGCTTCGTGAGCTTGGCGTCAAGGCCCAGCCGCGCCGGCTGCTCGACAGCGTCGAGGGGCTGACCCTGAAGGAGTTGACCGGCGCCGAGGATTGCTGCGGCTTCGGCGGCACCTTCTGCGTGAAATATCCCGACATCTCGGGGCGGATGGTGTCGAACAAGGTGGCCGATATCCGCGCCACCGGCGCCGACATGCTGCTTGCCGGCGATATGGGCTGCCTGCTGAACATGGCCGGGCGGCTGAAGCGCGAGGGTTCGACCGTTCAGGTCCGGCATGTGGCCGAGGTTCTGGCGGGCATGACCGACACGGCACCGATCGGCGATACCGCCGATGCGGCCCGTCGTCGCTGACCGCCGGAGGCCGATCGATGCAGGCGACCAGTCATCAGTTCAAAGACAACGTCAAGCGGGCGATGGGCGATGCCGAGCTTCAGGCATCCCTGTCGAAGATCAAGAACGGCTTCGTGCCCAAGCGGGCGGCGGCGGCGGCGGCGCTGCCGGAATTCGAGACGCTGCGCGACGAGGCCCGCGACATCAAGAACCACGTTCTCGGCCATCTCGACATCTATCTTGAGCGGTTCACCGCCGAGGTCGAGGCGCGCGGCGGCCATGTCCACTGGGCACCGACCGCCGCCGATGCCCGGCGGATCATCATCGACCTGGCCCGCGAAAGCGGCGCCCGGACGATCACCAAGTCCAAATCGATGGTGACCGAGGAAATCGCGCTCAACGACGCGCTGGAACAGGTTGGGATCGAGCCGATCGAGACCGATCTTGGCGAATACATCATCCAATTGGCCAAGGAACCGCCCAGCCACATCATCGCGCCCGCGATCCACAAGACCAAGGAACAGGTGGCGGAACTGTTCCTGCGCCACCATGGCCGCTATGGCAAGACCCAGCGCCTGACCGAGCCGACCGACATGGTCCGCGAGGCGCGCGAGGTGCTGCGCCAGAAATATCTCGATGCCGATATGGGCATCACCGGCGCCAACTTCCTGGTCGCCGAGACCGGATCGATCATCCTGGTCACCAATGAGGGCAATGCCGACCTGACCCTGGCCCTGCCCAAACGCCATGTGGTGGTGGCGGGGATCGAGAAGCTGGTGCCGACGCTGGAAGACGCCTCCACCATGCTGCGGGTGCTGGCGCGATCGGCCACGGGGCAGGAATTCTCGTCCTACACCACGCTGGTGACCGGGCCGAAGCGCGATGGCGATCTCGACGGCCCCGACGATTTCCACATCGTGCTGCTCGACAATGGCCGCTCGGGCATGATCGGCACCGAGTTTCAGGACATGCTGCGCTGCATCCGCTGTGGCGCCTGCATGAACCACTGCCCGGTCTATAACGCCGTCGGCGGCCATGCCTATGGCTGGGTCTATCCGGGGCCGATGGGCGCCGTGCTCACCCCGGCGCTGATCGGGGTGGATGAAGCCGGGCATCTGCCCAATGCCTCCACCTTCTGCGGGCGCTGCGAACAGGTGTGTCCGGTGCGCATTCCGCTGCCCCGGATGATGCGCGCCTGGCGTACGCGGGAATTCGAACGCGGACTGAACCCCACCGGACAGCGCTGGGGCCTGGGCCTGTGGGCCTGGTTCGCCCGCAGGCCGCGTGCCTACCGGCTGCTGTCGCGCACCGGTGCCGCGGTGCTGGGCCGGCTGGGGCGCGGCAATGGCCGCTTCCGCCGCCTGCCACTGGCCGGCGGCTGGACCGGGGTTCGCGATCTGCCGGCACCGGAAGGCCGCAGTTTCGTCGCCGCCTGGAAGGCCGATGGCCGTCCCACAGCCATGCCCATCTCCCCGACACAGGGCACCACCGGGAGCACGAAGTCATGACCGCCGACAGCGCCCGTACCGAGATCATGGCGGCGGTCCGCGCCGGCATCGGCCGCGATGCCGCCAATGAAGCCGATGCCCGCGCCCGGGTCGCGGCCCGGCTTGCCGCCCACAAACCCAATACCGTGCCCGCCCGCAGCGATCTGGACCCGGCCGGCCGGGTGTCGCTGTTCATCGACATGCTGCGGAAGGTTTCGGGCACCGTGGCGCGGGTGGACGGCACAGGCCAGGTGCCGGCGGCGATCCTGGACTATCTGGCGGCCTGCAACCTGCCGATGGCCGCCGCCCGCGCGCCCGATCCGCTGCTGGATGCCATCGACTGGCAGGGGTTGGCGCCGATGCTGTCCCTGCGCGCCGGGCCGGCGCAGGCCGCCGACGAGGTGTCGGTGACCTCGGCCTTCGCCGGCATCGCCGAAACCGGCACGCTGGCGCTGGCATCGGCCGCGACCCATCCGACGACGCTGAATTTCCTGCCGGAAACCCATATCGTGGTCTTGCCAGCGGCCCGCATTGTCGGCACCTATGAGGATGTCTGGGCGCGGATGCGGGCCGAACTTGGCCTGCTGCCGCGTGCGTTGAACCTGATCACCGGCCCCAGCCGCACCGGTGATATCGAACAGCAGATCGAGCTGGGCGCCCACGGCCCCCGCCGGCTGCATGTCGTGATCGTCGACGAGGCCTGAAACCACCCATGCCGCAACGCCCGCCCCGACTGCCGCAGAGGCCGACGACCGACCGGCCGACCAGAGAGAGGCCGGGCACGGACAGAGATGTGTTGCGCCCCGATCTCGATACCGAGGCGCGGCTGTTCGAGCGGGCGATGCGGGCCGAGGCGGTGGCGGCCGAAACCGGCTGGCGCGGCCCCGACCTGCCATCCACCCATGCCACGGCTGCTGCCGGCGATGCCGATGGCGTGGCGCCGCAGCCGCGCCGCCGGGCACTGGACGCGCTGAAAAAGCCGGCCGCGACGCCAAAGCTGGTGCGCCGGTCGGCCCGTGGCCTCAGCCGCGCCGAAACCGCGCTGTTCGGCGCGGCGATGTCCGACGTGACGCCGATCAAGGGTCATGCGCCGGTCGCCGTGCCGCCGCCGCCCGCCCCGCCGCCGGCCGCGCCGTCACCGGCCATGGCATCCCCGGCACCGCCGGCATCCGCCCCATCCGCGCCGACATCACGCGGTCGCGTGGCCACCTTGGCACCGCAGCCGCTGGAAGCCCTGACCCGCAAGCCGGTCGATGGGCTGGATCTGCGCAACCAGACCCGGTTGCGGCGCGGCGCGATGCCGGTTGAGGCGATGCTGGACCTGCATGGCCATAACCGCGAGGTCGCGCGCGGCATGCTGGTCGATTTCATCGCCCGCTCCCATGCCCGGGGCCTGCGCTGCGTGCTGGTGATCACCGGCAAGGGCGGGCCGCGCCCGCAGCCGGTGGTGCGCCGGCGCGGCGACCCGCTGCCCGACGAGACCGTGGCGGCGCCACGCGATCCCTGGGCCACCAACCCGGCGGGCGTGATCCGCGGCGAATTGCCGCGCTGGCTGAACGAACCCGAGACCCGGCCGAAGGTGCTGGCCTTCACCCATGCCCGCCAGATGCATGGCGGCTTCGGCGCGGTCTATGTGCTGCTGAAACGCGACCGATGACCCCGTTCGGCGAAAGGCTGCGCCAGCTTCGGGCACGCCGCGGGATCAGCCAGAAGCAGATGGCCCATGACCTGCAGATCTCCAACGCCTATCTCTCGGCGCTGGAACATGGCCGGCGCGGTGCACCCACCCGGTCGCTGCTGATCCAGATCTGCACCTATTTCAACATCATCTGGGACGAGGCCGAGGAACTGGAGCGGCTGGCCGGGCTTTCGCATCCGAAGGTCACGGTCGATACCGGCGGCCTCAGCCCCCGCGCCACCCGGCTGGCCAATCTGATCGCCGACCGCATCGCCCGCTTCGATGATGCCACCCTCGACCGGCTGCTCGCCATTATCGACAGCGTGCCTGGCATCGACAGCGTACCCGGCTCCCGCCCCGAACGCCCCTAGCTGCCACCAAACGCCCGCAATCATGAGGACATCCGTCATGGCCCCGCCCGCCCAAGCCCGTATCGCCATGGTCGCCAGCCTGAACGCCGACCGGGTGATCCGTCTGGACCGGCGGATCGTGTCGGGCGGCCGGCCGCGCGGCACCGATGAGGGGCCGCGCATCGGCGGGTCGGGCGTCAATGTCGGCACCGCGCTGATCCTGGCCGGCCACCCGGTGCAGCTCATCACCCGGGTGGCGCATGACGCCCTGGCCGACCGGCTGGTGGCCGAGGTGGAGGCGATCGGCTTCGATGTATCGAAGCTCGACCGCGGCCTTGACCATTCGCCTGAAACCATGCTGCTGCTCGACCCGGAAGGCGAGCGCACGATCCTGAAGATCGGCCATCATCTGGCCTGGGTGCCGCCCGAAGACGTGCTGGATGGCGCCGACTTCCTGTTCCTGAACAGCCGCAACCCCGATGCCGGCCGGATCCTGGCCGCCGCCGCCGCGCGTGGCATGCCGCGCATCGCCCAGATCCCGCCGGCCGAACATGAAGCCGGCCTGCCCGCCGGCAGTTGGCCGGCCGAGGTGTTCGTGGCCTCGATCGACGATCTGGCGCCGGCCGCCGCCGCCGATCCCTGGGCCGCCGCCAGCCGGCTGGCCGGGCCGGGCCTCCGCTGGGTGATCGTCACCTATGGCGCCGATGGCTGCGATGCGATCGGCCCCGATGGCCGTCGGCATCACTGCGCCGCCCCGCATGTGGCGCATGTGGTCGATACCACCGGCGCCGGCGACGCCTTCGCCGGCGGCTTCACCGATGCCTGGCTGCGCGGCGCCGATATCGACACCGCGCTGGCCCGGGGCAGCGCCTTCGGCGCGCTGGCGGTTCAGACCGAAGGCAGCGTGCTCAAGAGCCTGCCCGACTAAGCAAAGCTGACCCGCGCCCGGATCAGCAGCGCCGCCATCGCCAGTACCAGGGTCGCCGCCAGGATCACGCCGGTGGCGCCATTGGCATCGAAGATCAGGCCGCCCGCCGCCGCACCAGTGGCGATGGCCAGTTGGATCGCGGCGACGATCAGCCCGCCGGCGCTTTCGGCCTCGTCCGGCACCGCCCGGGTCAGCCAGGTCGACCACGCCACCGGTACCGCGCCGAAAGCCATGCCCCACAGTGCCAGCATCGCCGCATCGCCGGCGACACTGCCGCCGAACCACACGAGCCCCAGCCCCAGCGCCACCATCAGCACCGGCATCGCCAGCAGCACCGCCTTCAGATTGCGGGCGATCAGCGGCCCGGCCAGACCGGTGCCGACGAAATTGGCCGCGCCGAAACCCAGCAGGATCGCCGAGATGCCGGTGATGCCGACCCCGGTCACGGTTTCAAGGAAGGGCCGCAGATAGGTGAACACGGCGAAATGGCCGGTGAACACCAGCAGCACCGCGATCATACCGGCGCCGATGCGCGGCCGGCGCAGCACCAGCACCAGGGTGCCCAGCCGGGTGGTGCCGGTGGGGGCCATGCGCGGCAGGGTCGCGAACTGTACCATGAAGGCCAGAAGCCCGAGGCCGGCCGCCATCAGAAACACCATCCGCCAGCCCAGCAGATCGCCCAGAAAGCTGCCCAGCGGCGCTGCCGCCACGGTCGCGGCCGAGACACCCGCGAACACCATCGACAGCGCCTTGGGCACCATCGCTTCGGGCACCAGCCGCATCACGGTTGCGGCCGACATGGTCCAGAATCCACCCAGCGCCACGCCCAGCAGCACCCGCGCCGCGATCAGCAGCCCCAGATCCGGCGCCACCGCCACAAGCAGGTTCGATGCCACCAGCAGGCCGGTGAAGCCCAGCAGCACATACCGCCGGTCAAGACGGCGGGTGGCGGCGGCAATCACCAGGCTGGTCACCAGCCCCACCGCGGCGGTGGCGGTCACCGCCTGGCCGGCCAATCCTTCCGTCACACCCAGATCGGCCGCCATCGGCGTCAGCAGGCTGGCGGGCAGGAACTCGGCCGTCACCAGGCCGAACACGCCCAGCGCCATCGACAGCACCGCCCACCACGCCCCGGCACTGGCACTCGCACCGGCCGGACCGGCGGCGGTGGCGGTCGTCACACAATCACTCACGACCATGTCCTTATCGTCAGGAAGGGTTCAGTCAGGTGCGGAGGATAGGCTGGACAACCCGGACGCACCATGCCATCACATCCGGAATGTTTGACCAATCGTCCGGAAGCCATGGCTGACCCGTCCACTTACCCACCTTCCGCCGATCTGATCAGCGAATTGCTGATGGGGATGCGGATCGACGGCGTGCGATATCGCCGCATCCAGCTCACCGCCCCCTGCGGCATCCGCTTTGGCAATGACGCGGATGCCGATGGTGGATGGGCGCAGTTTCATTTCGTCGCCCGGGGCACCGTGTTTCTGCGCAGCCCGGCCGGTGTGGCGCACAAGCTGGCGGCGGGGGATGCGGCCCTTCTGCCCCGGGGCGGCGCCCATGGCCTGCTGTCCGCCCCCGATCTGCCGGCGCGGGACCTGGCGGGTTTCCAGGCCCACACGATCTGCGAGCGGGTGGAGATGGTGCGGGCCTGCGATGGCGATGCCTGCCCGCAATCGGGGGCCGTGGTGTTCAGCGGCTGCATGGCGTTCGATCTGGGCGGCATGCATCCGCTGCTGGCGCTGATGCCCGAGGTGATGTCGGTCGCGACGCTGCTTGATCGCAATCCGGAAATTCTGCCGATGCTTGAGGCGATGGAGCGCGAGGCCTGTGCCGGGCGGGCCGGGTTCGCGGCCATTCTGGCGCGGCTGGCCGATGTGGTCGCCGCCTCGATCATCCGTGGCTGGGTGGAATGCGGTTGCGGCGAGGCCACGGGCTGGGTGCAGGCGCTGCGCGACCCGCGCCTCGGCCGGGTGATCCTGGCCATGCATCGCGACCCGGGCCGCGCCTGGACCCTGGCCGAACTGGCGGCACAGATGGGCGCCTCGCGTTCCGTCTTCGCCGAACGCTTCCTGGCCGCCACCGGCACCACGCCGCTGCGCTATCTCACCGATCTGCGCATGCGCCTCGCCGCCGGCTGGATCGCGCGCGACCGCCAGTCGATCGACAGCGTCGCCGAGCGCCTGGGCTATGCCTCGCAGGCCGCCTTCAGCCGCGCCTTCAAGCGCGTGACCGGCCATCCGCCGGGGGTGGCGCGTGGTGCCAGCGCGTGATGCCTGAGGAGAGGGCCTTACAGATATGCAATTGCAGAAACATATATTCTTATAGTTGAATTTCTATTGTTTATTTGAACGCAGATTAATTTTGGGCAACACTTCCAACGGTTACATCTGCGGAAGGAGAGCGACGGATTGGAAGCGATCGAATCCGCAGCGAACGTTGTCATGCGCAACGCGCCACAATTCAGTTCGGTGGAAACCGCGACCATCGTCATGACGTCCGCCACCATCATGCTGGGCGCCGTTGCGCTTCTGATTGCGGTGGTCGCGTTCTTCGGCGCCACCTATATTAAGCGGACAGCCAGCCGACAGGCGGAGCAGGTTGCAGGCAAGGCCCTGACCAGCGCGGTTCGGACCTATCTGGACGGACCGGAATTCCAGGCCAGGATCGAGCTTCTGATCGAACGCGGCATCGCGGGACTGGCGGCAGCCAGCGTCGTTGCCGCCGACGAGCGCAGGCCCGGTTCCCAAAGGCCGCAGGAGACCACCAGCGATGATTGAGCATGCCCTTCGCGCAGATGAGGCAGATGCAGGGGCGCCCCATGCCGTGGTTCCCGGCGCCGTGTCGCGCCACCAGCAGTCAGCACCGGTCAAGATCGTCGCCATCGCACGAGATTTGGGACTGAGAGTGTGGACGGAGCCATTGCCCGATGCCCTCTCGGGCAAGCTGGTCCGCGACCCGGAACGTGCCGGTGCCTCCGGCTGGGCAATCATCGTCAACGCCCAGCATGTGAAGGCACGTCGTCGGTTCACCATCGCCCATGAGATCGCCCATTTCCTGCTGCATCGCGATCAGGCATTGCAGGGCGTTCAGGATGATGCCTTCTATCGCAGTCATCTTTCAGGCGCGATCGAAACCGAAGCTAACCGGTTCGCGGCCCAGTTGCTGATGCCATGGCCGTTGATCCGCAGCCTGAACGCCGAGGGCGTGACCGAAATCCGCGACCTTGCCGCCCGGCTGGAGGTCTCGGAAACCGCCATGCGCATCCGGCTGGGACTGCCGACCTGACAGACCCTGAATTGCCATGCAGATAACGGGCGCCGCGTCACCGCGACGCCCGTTTTCGGTATTATTCCGCCCACGACATCTCGGTCAGCGGGGTGATCAGCTCGGGCGCGTTCTGCCAATAGCCGCGCAGGCGCGCGTCATAGACACCGGCCTGGGCAAGCTGGAACAGGAAGCCGTGCACCGCGTCGTCGGCCAGCTTGGTCTGCATGGCCTTCAGCTTGTCGGTCTGAGCGGCCGGGTCGACGGTCTTGCGGAAATCGTCATACATCGCGCGGAAGTCGGCATTGTCATAGCCATAGAAGTAATCCAGGCCGCGGATGTAATTGTTCAGATCGCGCGGCGAGACATGCGCGATGACCGTCATGTCATACAGCTTCTTCTTATAGACCTCCGACAGCCAGAACGGGAATTCCACGTTCGAGAGCTGCACACGAATGCCGCCTTCCGCGAGCTGTTCACGGATGATCTCGCCCGAGCGGCGGGCATAGGGCGGGGGCGGCAGTTGAAGGGTGGTCTCGAAACCATCCGGAAAGCCGGCCTCGGCCAGCAGTTCCTTCGCCTTGGCCACGTCATGCGGATAGCGGCCGGTCAGGTCGACATAGGCCGGGTTATGGGGCGGGAAATGGCTGCCGATCGGCGTGCCATAGCCCGACATGGCGCCGTCGATGATCTCGCGGCGGTCGAGCAGATGGTTGATCGCCCTGCGCACGCGGATGTCGTTGAACGGCGGCTTGGCGTTGTTCAGCGCCAGGATCACCTCGCCCTCGGTTGTGCCCGAGACCACGACGAAGCGCTTGTCCTGCTTGAACTGTTCCAGCGTCTCGGGCGCCGGGATCACCGGGAAGGCATCGATATCGCCGGAAAACAACGCGGCGGCGGCGGTGTTGGGATCGGGGATCACCCGGAACGACACCTCGCGCAGCGGCGCCGAGGCTGCCAGCCGGTTGGCGTCGTTGCGCTCCAGCACCACCCGGTCGCCCCGCACCCAGCCCTTGACCTTATAGGGGCCGGAGCCGACCGGATCGGTCTTGTTGGTGGCGGCGCTGTCGGGATGCACGATCGAGGCATCCCCCATCGCCAGATTCGACAGGAAATAGGCGTCGGGTTCCTTCAGCCGGATCACCACCGTCAGCGGGTCGGGGGTCTCGATGGCGGTGATCAGCGCGAAGATGGTCTTGGTCGGGTTGACGCTGTCGGGCGCCATCGCGCGCTCGAAGGCGAACTTCACCACCGAGGCGTCCAGCGGCTTGCCGTCGGTGAAGGTCACGCCCTCATGCAGCTTGAAGGTGTAGACCGTGCCATCGGGCGAAATCTCCCAGGACTTCGCCAGCAGCGGCTGCACCGCGCCCGACTGGTCGGCCGTGGTCAGGGTCTCGAACACATTGCGGGTCAGGATGGTGTCGATCGAGGCGGTGGCATCCGCGGTCGGATCCAGCGAGGTCGGTTCCTGCTGAATGCCGATGACCAGGGTATCACGGGGTGCCGCCTGGACGGACATGACTGCGCCAAGGACTGCGAAGGCAGCCAATGCAGCAGCTTTGAGCGTGCGACGATGCATGCGGGTGCGATCCTGTTCCTGTCTTGTGGCGGCGTCCTGTCCGTGGCGCGGGCGCCTGCATACGGAAGCCTGCCTTATGGGTGCGCCGGGGGGAGAGGCCGGTGAACGACAAGATGGTAGCGGATCACGACCGAAGTTTTGCAGAAATATGACAGTTGCATGACGACACCCGCATCGATTGAACGATGCGGGTGTCGCCGGCTTTGCGGATCTTGCGCGGTTGCAAGCGGGCAGCCATCCGGGCGAGGGGTGCCCGGCCTAGAGGATGAACTTCGACAGATCCGAATCACGCGAGATGTCGCCCAGCCGCGCCTCGACATAGGCGGCATCGATCACCACCGTGTCGCCGGAATGATCGGTGGCGGCGAAGCTCACCTCGTCGAGCAGCTTCTCCATCACCGTATGCAGCCGGCGGGCGCCGATATTCTCGACCCCGCGGTTGATTTCCGCGGCGATATCGGCCAGGGCCGCAATGCCGTCGGTGCGGAAATCGAGCGTCACCCCCTCGGTTCCAAGCAGGGCCGCGTACTGCTTCACCAGGCTCGCCTCGGGCTCGGTCAGGATCCGGACCAGATCGTCGCGGTTCAGCGCATCCAGCTCCACCCGGATCGGCAGCCGGCCCTGAAGCTCGGGCAGCAGATCGGACGGCTTGGCGACATGGAAGGCGCCCGAGGCGATGAACAGGATATAGTCGGTCTTGACCGCGCCATGCTTGGTGGCGACCGAGGTGCCCTCGATCAGCGGCAGCAGGTCGCGCTGCACGCCCTCGCGGCTGACATCGCCACCGGTGCGGCCTTCGCGCGCGCAGATCTTGTCGATCTCGTCGAGGAACACGATGCCGTTCTGCTCAACCTGGGCCAGCGCGGTCCGGGTGATGTCTTCCTGATCGAGAAGCTTGTCGCTTTCCTCGGTCAGCAGCAGTTCCATCGCCCGCTTGATCCCAAGCTTGCGGCGCGACTGCCGGCCGCCGAACATCTTCGACATCATTTCCGACAGATTGGCCATGCCGGCCTGGGGCGGCAGGCCCGGCACCTCGAACACCGGTGCTGCACCGGCGCTTTCGGCAATCTCGATCTCGACCTCGCGGTCGTCGAGCGTGCCCTCGCGCAGCATCTTGCGGAATTTCTGGCGGGTGTCGGCATTGGCGTTCTCGCCGACCAGCGCGTTCAGCAGCCGTTCCTCGGCGGCAAGCTCTGCCGGGGCGCGGACGTCGCGGCGGCGCTGCTCACGCACCTGCACCAGCGCCACTTCCACCAGATCGCGGATGATCTGTTCGACATCGCGGCCGACATAGCCCACCTCGGTGAACTTCGTCGCCTCCACCTTCAGGAACGGCGCGTTCGCCAGCTTCGCCAGCCGGCGGGCGATCTCGGTCTTGCCGACGCCGGTGGGGCCGATCATCAGGATGTTCTTGGGCAGAACCTCCTCGCGCAGCGCTTCAGGCAGTTGCTGGCGGCGCCAGCGGTTGCGCAGCGCGATCGCCACCGCCCGCTTGGCCTGGCTCTGGCCGATGATGAAACGGTCGAGTTCCGAGACGATCTCGCGCGGGGAAAAGGCCGGGGTATCCATCACGCGTTCTCCAGGCTCTCGACGATGACTTCGTGGTTGGTGTAGACGCAGATATCGGCCGCGACCTTCATCGCCTTGCGGGCGATCGCCTCGGCGTCCAGCCCCTCGATATCGGCCAGCGCGCGGGCGGCGGCCAGGGCATAGGTGCCGCCCGATCCGATGCCGATGATGCCGTCCTGCGGCTCCAGCACGTCGCCATTGCCGGTCAGCACCAGCGACACCTTGGCATCGGCCACCGCCATCATCGCCTCCAGCCGGCGCAGATACCGGTCGGTCCGCCAATCCTTGGCAAGCTCGACGCAGGCCCGCGCCAACTGCCGGGGGTGGCGTTCCAGCTTGGCTTCAAGACGCTCCACCAGCGTGAAGGCATCGGCGGTGGCGCCCGCGAAGCCCACGATCACGCTGCCGTCGCCGATCCGCCGCACCTTGCGGGCATTGGCCTTCATCACCGTCTGACCGAGCGACACCTGCCCGTCACCCGCGATCACCACCCGGCCGCCGCGGCGCACCGAAAGGATCGTGGTGCCGTGCCATGTCGTCGTCGTCTCACCATTGCTCATCTGTCTGGAGCCCGTCCTCGATAGACACCGGTGGCAAAGGCGGATGCCACCGGAATGCCCGCTCATGTGGCCCGGAACGGCGCGGGGGTCAAGTACCGGCTGCCCCGCACGGGCTCAGTGGCTGTGATCGCCCATGGGTGCCGGGCGGCCATGATCGCGTGGGTGGGCGCCCAGCAGATGGCGGACGACCGGCGGCTCGGTGCCCCGGTGGAAACCGGCCACCCGCTCCTGATGGGCGACATCGCTCAGGGTCACCCGGCGGTGATGGCGCAGATGTTCCAGCCAGGATGCGGCGAAGAAGATCTCCTCGAACCGGCCCGGATCCTCGGCATCCTCCAGCACCCGCCAGCCGAAGGCGCCGTCGCGGCGGCGGATGCGGGCCAGGGGCTGGATGGCGTGCAGAAACGCCTGACGCTCCGCGGGATCGATCCGATAGGTGATGGTCACCAGCACCGGCCCGCGATCCCCGGCGATCGGGCCTGCCTGCGCCGGCTCCGGCCAATGCATCGAGGGCGTGAGGTCAGGCGTGCCGGCGGGCAGGGCAACCAGACGCGCGACAATCAGGGCCGCCAGACCGCCCCCGGCGGCGGCGATCAGCAGTGCCGTCTGGATCGACAGGGCCTGCGCGACACTGCCCCAGATCGCCGATCCCGCGGTCATCGCGCCGAAGAACACCATCAGATAGATGGCAAGCCCGCGCGCGCGCACCCAGTTGGGCAGCACCGACTGGGCGGTGACGTTCAGATTGGTCAGAACCGCGATCCAGGCGCCGCCGGCCACGAACAGCAGCAGGCCGGCGATCCAGGGCAGCTCCACCAGGGCCAGGGCGGCGGTGGCGGTGGCGGTTGCCAGGCTGCCGGCCAGCACCAGCATGGCACCGGGCAGCTTCAGCCGCGGCATCAGCAGCGCGCCGCTGACGGCGCCGGCGCCGATCGCCGCCAGCAGGATGCCATAGGTGGTGGCATCGGCGTTCAGCCGTTCGCGCGCGATCAATGGCAGCAGCGCCCAATAGGCCGATCCGAACAGGAAGAAGGTGGCGGCGCGCAGCAGAACCCGCTTCAGATCGGCCGATCCGGCAGCATAGCGCAGCCCGGCGCGCATCGCCGGCAGAAAGGCTTCGGGCGGCAGATCGGCTGGGGCGGGCATCCGGCGCCACCAGATGAACACCGCGATCACCACCAGATAGGACAGGGCATCGAACAGATAGGCGGCGGCAACCCCGGCCGTGGCGACGATCAGCCCGCCCAGGGCCGGCCCGATGGCGCGCGACACGTTGATGCCCAGCGAATTCAGCGCCACAGCCGGGCGCAGTTCAGCCTTGCCGACGATTTCGGGAATGATCGCCTGAAAGGCCGGCCCGGCCAGGGCGGCGCCGGCGCCGGCAACCAGGATCAGCGCCAGCAGCAGCCAGGGTGTCATCAGCGCCAGATGCGCCGTGGTGGTCAGGGTCAGCGCCACCAGCAGCAGCCCGGCCTGCACGCCGATCAGCAGCCGGCGCCGGTCGACGATGTCGGCGAGCGCGCCTGCCGGCAGCGACAGCAGGAACACCGGCAGCGTCGTCGCCGCCTGCACCATCGACACCAGCAGCGGCGAGGGCGACAGCTCGGTCATCAGCCAGCCGGATGCCACGTCGCGCACCCAGGTGCCGGTGTTCGACACCAGCACCGCCAGCCAGATGAACAGGAACACCCGGTTGCGGAACGGCGCCCAGGCGCTGGCGGGGGCGGAAGCGGGTGTGGTGGCGGGATCAGGGGCGGCGGATGTGGTCATGGCGATGGCTCACTTGGTCTGGAAGGGAACCTGTACGGCAGTTAGACCGCCCAGCAGGAACAGCCGAACACGCCCCAGAAGCTGCGGTCATCCGCGGCAGGCCCGCGGGCGGCAAGCGCGCGGGCATGATCATGGCCATGCACGCCGCAGCCATTGGCGCAGCCGCAGGCATGGGCCATGGCCGGGCTGGCGGCCGGCCCGTCAACCACCGGCCGGCGCTGATAGCCACCGAACCGCCGGACCGGCGACCAGTCGGGCATCGCCGGGGGCAGGTCGGGCGCCAGCCCCGCGAAATCCTCGCTGGCATGAACCACACTGCCGCCAAGCAGGGTCAGCACGCTTTCGGTGTCTTGCAGCGCGTCGTCCGGCACGGTCATGATATCGCGATCCAGCACCGCCAGATCGGCCAGTTGGCCGGGCGTGATCCGGCCCTTCTTGCCCTCTTCGGTGGAAAACCAGGTATTGCCGGCGGTCCACAGATGCAGCGCCTCGTGCCGGTCCAGGCGATTGGCCCACGGATAAAGCTGCAGGCCCCCCAGGGTGCGCCCGGTCACCAGCCAGGCGAACGACACCCATGGATTATAAGAGGCCACCCGCGTCGCATCGGTGCCGGCCCCCACCGGCACGCCGGCCTCCAGCATCCGCCGCACCGGCGGGGTGCGTTCGGCCGCCGCGTGGCCATAGCGGTCGACGAAATCCTCGCCCTGGAACATCATCCGGTGCTGAACCGCGATGCCGCCGCCCAGCGCCGCCACCCGGTCGATATTGCGGTCGCTGATCGTCTCGCAATGGTCCAGCATCCAGTGCAGGCCATCGATCGGCATCTCGCGGTTCACCGCCTCGAAGGCGTCCAGCGCGCGGGTGACGGTCTCGTCATAGGTGGCATGCAACCGCCAGGGCCAGCGGTTTTCCACCAGCACCCGCACCACATCCTCAAGCTCGGTTTCCATGGATGGGGCCAGGTCGGGCCGGGGCTCGCGGAAATCCTCGAAATCGGCGGCCGAGAACACCAGCATCTCGCCGGCGCCGTTATGGCGCAGGCTGTCATCGCCTTCGCCGGGCCGGATCATCCCGCCCCAGCGCTTGAAATCCTCGACCTCGCCACCCGGCTTCTGTGTGAACAGGTTATAGGCGATGCGGAGCGTCAGCAGCCCCTCGGCATGAAGCTGGCGGATGATCGCATAGTCATCGGGATAGTTCTGGAAGCCGCCGCCGGCATCGATCACGCCGGTGACACCCAGCCGGTTCATCTCACGCATGAAATGGCGGGTGGAATTCGCCTGATACTCCGGCGGCAGCGGCGGCCCCTTGGCCAGGGTCGCATACAGGATCATCGCGTTCGGCCGGGCCAGCAGCAGGCCGGTCGGCTCGCCGCGGGCATCGCGCTGGATCTCGCCGCCGGGCGGGTTGGGGGTGTCCTTCGTATAGCCCACCACCCGCAGCGCCGCGCGGTTCAGCAGCGCGCGGTCATACAGATGCAGGATGAACACCGGGGTGTCGGGGGCGACCGCATTCAACTCGTCCAGGGTCGGCAGACGCTTTTCGGCGAACTGATGCAGGGTGAAGCCACCCACCACCCGCACCCATTGCGGCGCCGGGGTGTTGTCGACCTGCCGCTTCAGCATCGCCATCGCATCGGCCAGCGAGCGCACGCCATCCCAGCGCAGTTCCAGATTATAGTTCAGCCCGCCGCGAATGATGTGCATATGGCTGTCGATCAGCCCCGGCACCACCCGCCGGCCGCCCAGATCCAGAACCCGGGTATCCGGTCCGGCGCTGGCCATGATCGGCCCGGCATCGCCCACGGCGCTGAACCGGCCATCGGTGATCGCCACCGCCTCCGGGTCCGGTATCGACGGGTCCATGGTGGTGAAGCGGCCATGGGTGAGGATCAGGTCCGGGGCGGTGGTGCCGGTCATGACGGGTCTCCTGAAGGGGCGTGCAACGGGTCAGCCGCGGGGGTCGGGATCACAGGGCGGGGTGGGGTGCGCCCCGGTGCCGCCCGACGGCAGGTCGCCCAACACATGCGCGGCACAGGTCTGGCTGATGCTCGACACGGTCAGCGTCTCGCCGCCGATCACCCGCTTGGCCAGCGGCACCACCTGTTCGCCCAGAAGAATGCCCAACAGGCCGATCAGCGCGATCACCGGCGGTGCGGGGGAGCGGACATGCAGCATGGAATAGACCACGCCGACCAGCAGCCCGGCCCCCAGGGCCATGGCATAGGATCTGATATCGGCCATCACCGGCCTCCTGCATGGGGTGCGGGCCTGCCGGGGCAGGCCCGTTGACGCGGGGGGGAGACGATGCGGGGAAGACGGGGGCGGATCAGGCGGCGGCGACCGGGTCCAGGGTCGGCCCGTGGGTCACGCGCTCGGGCGCGCCATGAACCATGGTATAGGCATAATCGACACCCATGCCATAGGCGCCGGAATGCTCGCGCACGATGTCCATCACCGCGTCGTAGCTGTCCTTGCGCGCCCAGTCGCGCTGCCATTCCAGCATCACCTGCTGCCAGGTGACCGGCACCACGCCGACCTGGATCATCCGCTGCATGGCATAGTCATGGGCGGTCTTGCTGGTGCCGCCGGAGGCATCCTCGACCATATAGATCTCGTAGCCGCCTTCCAGCATCGCCGACAGCGCGAAGGAGTTGTTGCAGACCTCCGTCCACAGGCCCGACACCACCACCTTTTTGCGGCCATTGGCGGCCAGCGCGTCGCGCACCTTCTGGTCGTCCCAGGAATTCATCGAGGTCCGCTCCAGGATCGGGCTCTCGGGGAACACGCCCAGCAGTTCCGGATAGGTGTGGCCCGAAAAGCCCAGGGTCTCGACGGTGGTGATTGTGGTGGGGATGGCGAACACCTTCGCGGCCTTGGCCAGCGCCACGACGTTGTTCTTCAGCACCTGCCGGTCGATCGACTGCACGCCGAAGGCCATCTGCGGCTGCTGGTCGATGAAGATGATCTGGCAGTTATGGGGGGTGAGCAGTTCCAGCTTGGTATCGGTCATGATCCTGGTCCCGTGATGTCGATGATGATGGAAAAGGTGAGGCGTCGAGACCGCTCAGCCGCGCAGGAAGGCGAGCATGTCCTGATTCAGCTGTTCGTTGTGGGTGTTGGTCAGGCCGTGGGGCGCGCCGGGATAGACCTTCAGCTCGGCATGCGGCACCAGATGCTTCGAGGCGCGGCCGGCGGCATCGATCGGCACGATCTGGTCGTCGTCGCCATGGACGATCAGGGTCGGCTTGTCGAATTTCGCCAGGTCTTCGGTGAAGTCGGTTTCCGAGAAGGCCTTGATCGAGTCGAAGGTGTTCTTGTGACCGCCGGTCATGCCCTGGAACCAGAAGGCATCGATCATGCCCTGCGACGGCGTGGCGCCCGGCCGGTTGAAGCCGAAGAACGGGCCCGAGGCGATGTCCTGATACAGCTTGGAGCGGTCGGCGAGGCTGGCGGCGCGGATACCGTCGAACACCTCGATCGGCAGACCGCCGGGATTGGCCTCGGTCTTCAGCATCAGCGGCGGCACCGCCGAAATCAGGCCCAGCCGCGCCACCCGGCCGGTGCCATGGCGGCCGACATAGCGGGTGATCTCGCCGCCACCGGTGGAGAAGCCGAACAGCGACACGTCATGCAGATCCAGGGCCTGGATCAACTGCGCCAGATCGTCGGCGTAATGATCCATGTCGTTGCCGTCCCAGGGCTGGCTCGACCGGCCATGACCGCGACGGTCATGAGTGATCACGCGGAAGCCGTTATCGGCCAGAAACAGCGCCTGGATCTCCCAGCTGTCGGCGTTCAGCGGCCAGCCATGGCTGAGGATGACCACCGGCCCGTCCTTCGGCCCCCAATCCTTGTAATAGAGCTCGACATTGTCGCGGGTGATGATGCTGGGCATGACATGGGTCTCCGTGAAATTGAGGTCGCACCGGTCCTGTCACCGCCGGATCTGATCCGACGGGGTGGGGCATAGCAGCGTGGTGATCGATGGGAAAAGCCCAGGTCACACAAGTCATGGCCATGTCATATGACCATTCCGACCCGGATTAACTTGAAGATCTGTTCGACATCAAGGCAGAAAGATGCCTGTCACATCCGTGTCATCTGCTCCCTGCCCGGTCTGTCCTCGTGCTGTGTCTTCAGAATACCGTGGGGTTAAAAAACTGCAAATTGCGATACTGCAAAAGGATGTTTGCAGAAATGCGGGTGGCGATGGCACGAACGCAAATGGACCGTAACGCCGGTCAGGGCATTACGGTCCATCGGGTATGGACAACCGCCGGCTCAGAGCAGATGTCGGTACTGCACGAAGCCTGAGCGGGTGGCGATGCGGTCGTACAGTTTCATGGCGTCGGTGTTGGTCTCGTGGGTCAGCCAGTGGACGCGTGAGCAGCCGGCGGCGCGGGCGATGTCGTAGACATGGGTGATCAGCCGGCGGCCGATGCCGGCGCCGCGGATCGACGGGTCGACGAACAGATCCTGAAGATAGCAGTAGTCTTCGGTCGTCCAGCACGAGCGGTGGCGGACATGGTGGACCATCCCGATCGCGGCATCGCCCCGCCAGGCCAGCGCGCCGCCCATCGGCTCGGCCGCGTCCAGCATCCGCGCCCAGGTGACCGCCCTGACCGCGTCGGGGATGTCGACCTTGTAGAAGGCCTGATAGCCCCGCCACAGCGGCAGCCAGGCGTCGTGGTCGGCGGCGGTGAACGGCCGGATGGTGATGGTGGTGTCGGGGGTGTCGGGGGTGTCGGTCATGATGCGGATCTCGATGCCGGAGGGGAGGGGAGCGACGATGCCGCCGCCGCCGGGCGCGGGGGCCGCGAGCCCAGCGCGCACAGCGCGGCGATGAAGATCAGGGTGAAGCCGGCGATATCGCTGGTGGATGGCCGCTCGCCCAGCAGCAGCACGGATGCCGCCACCCCCACCACCGGCACCAGCAATGTACCCAGACCGGCCATGGCGGCGGGCAGCCGCGACACCGACTGGAACCACAGCAGATAGGCAAGCGCGCTGCCGATCAGGGTGTTATAGGCCAGCCCGATCGCCGGGATCAGGTGCAGGCCCTGGCCGATGCGGGCGCCGTCGATCAGGAAGCCGATGGTCACCGCCACGGTGCCGGCAGCAAGCTGCCAGGCGGTGATCGCCAGCGGGTGGCCGCGGATGCCGGCCCATTTCAGCCAGACCGTGCCCGCCGCCCAGCTCACCGCCGAGCCAAGCGCGAACAGCACGCCCACCGGCATGTCCTGGCCCCAGAGCGGCCAGAGCAGCACGCCGAGCCCGGCCATGCCCAGCAGCAGGGCGCCACCCCGCCACCGGTCCAGCCGTTCCCCCAGCGCGACGCGGGCAAACAGCGTCGCCCAGATCGGCATGGTATAGGCGCAGATCGCCGTGCGGCTGGTGGTGGTGCCAAGCTGCGCGAAAGCGGCCAGAATGCCGAAGCCGCCGGTGCTGAGCAGGCCCGCCATCGCCAGATGATATCTCTGGCGCCCGGATTCGATGTGAAGGCTGACACCGCGCCAGCGCGCCACCGCCATCAGGATCGCCGCCGCACAGCCGAACGACACCACCCGCAGCGCCCAGGGCGACAGATCCTGAAGTGCCGCGCGGCCCGCCGGCCAGTTCAGCCCCCAGATCACCGTCACCAGCAGCAGCGAGGCGCGGGCGGCCAGATCGCCGCGATGGTGGCTGCCGGCGGAAGCGAGGCCGGTCATCAGAAGCGCAGCCGCTGATGCTGGCGGCCGGTCTCGTCGAAATTCTCCGGCCGCAGCCATGCCTGATAGCCGGCCTTCAGCCGCGGCCATTCGCCATCGGTGATCGAGAACCATGCGGTGTCGCGGTTGTGGCCCTTCACCACCATGTGCTGGCGGAAGATGCCCTCGAAGCTGAAGCCGAAGCGTTCCGCCGCCCGCCGCGAGGGCGCGTTCAGGGCATTGCATTTCCATTCGAACCGACGATAGCCGCTGGTAAAGGCCAGATCGGCGAACAGGAACAGCGCCTCGGTCGCCACCCGGGTGCGGGCGATCGCCGGCCCCCACAGGATGCTGCCGATCTCGATCACCCCATGGGTGGTATCGATGCGCATCAGGGCCTGCCGGCCCTCGGCGCGGCCGGTCGCCTTGTCGATCACCGCGAAGAACAGCGGATCCGTGCCCGATGCCGCCTTGTCGAACCAGGCGCCGAACGCGGCTTCATCTTCCGGCGGCGTCTCGAACAGCCAACGGAAGCGGTCGTCGGCGCCGGGTGCCGCCGATGCCTGAAACAGCGCGCGGGCATGGGCCGTGGCATCGAACGGCTCCAGCCGGACATAACGGCCGTCCAGGGCCGCGCGCGGCGGCGGCGGCGCGCCGGTCCAGGCGGTGAGATCGGAAGACGGTGTGGTGGTCATGAGCGTATGTCCTGCGGGTCGGCGACGCGATGGCGGGTGCTTGTCATTTGCACGCCCGACAGGTCTGATGTAAACGTCCAGTTTCAGGATTATGACCAGACCGGTTTGACAGGGACATCATGCACCCGGCCCCGACATGGCTGATGCCCGACCGCGCGGCCGGGGATCTGGAAGGCCAGATCTATCGCGGCCTGCGCGACCGCATCCTGTCGGGCCAGATGGCGGCGACGCAGCGCCTGCCATCGACCCGCGCCATGGCCATGGCGCTGGGGGTGGCGCGATCGACCGTGGTCCATGCTTATGACCGGCTGAAGGCCGAGGGCTATCTGGATGGCCGGCCCGGATCGGCGACCGTGGTTGCGGCGATCGCGCCGGCACCGGCACCGGCGCCGCGCCGGGCGCCGTCACCGGTGCCGGTGACCGCTGGTGCCGGCGGCGAGGCACCGCCCCGGCTCTATGCCCCCGGTATGCCGGATCTGGCCAGCTTCCCGCATGCCGACTGGGCCGCCTGCCTGAAGGCCGGCGCGCGGTCGTTCCGCACCAGCGATCTGGGCTATGCCGAAACCACCGGCCTCGCGGCGCTGCGGCAGGCGATCATCGATCATGTCAGTGTGACGCGTGGTGTGTCGGCGACCGCCGATCAGGTTCTGATCCTGCCATCCACCCGCGCCGCGATCGATCTTCTGGCCACGGTTCTGCTGACCGGCCGGGGTGCCGGCCGCGAGGATGTCGTCTGGCTGGAAGAACCGGGCTATCCCGCCGCCCGGGCCGTGTTCGCCGCCGCCGGCGCGCGGCTGGCGCCGGTGCCCTGCGATGCCGCCGGGATCGATGTCGCCGCCGCCCTGGCCACCGGCCAGCCGGCCCCGCGGATCATCTACACCACGCCCTCGCATCAATACCCGACGGGGGTGACCATGACGCTGCCGCGCAGGCTGGCGCTGCTGGAGGTGGCGCGTTCGGCCGGCGCGATCGTGATCGAGGATGATTACGACAGCGAGTTTCATTATGGCGCCCATCCCATCGCCGCCCTTCAGGGCATCGACCGGTCGGATGTGGTGGTCTATCTCGGCACCTTCTCGAAGACCCTGGCCCCCGGATTGCGGGTCGCCTACATGATCGTGCCGCAACGCCTGTGGGCCCCGGTCTCCACCGCCTTCCGGCGGCGGGGGGCTGCGGTGTCGGGCCATATCCAGGCGGGCCTTGCCCGGTTCATGCGCGATGGCCGGCTGCGCGCCCATCTGCGCCGCATGACGCCGGTTTATGGCGCGCGCATGCGGGCAACGGCCGACGCCCTGCGCCGCCATTGCGGGCCGGTGCTCGATCTTGGCGATGGCGAAGACGGGCTGCAGCGCGCCACCTGGTTTCGCGATCCCGCCTGCCCGGATGTCGCCATCGCCGGCCGGCTGGCGGCACAGGGCTTCGGCATGCAGCCGATGTCGGGCTTCTTTCTGGGGCCGCCGCGCCCCGGGCTGCTGTTCGGGATCGCCGCCGTCGATCCTGCCCGCATCGATGCCGATGCCGCGCGGATCATGGGCTGCTGCGGCCCTCGATGAACGACCGCCGCCGGGCCAGCATGGTGGCGCAGTACTCCAGAAAGGTGTGCACCCGGCCGGATTTGCGCAGATCCGGATGGGTCAGCAGCCACAGCGCATCGGCCAGCGCCGGATCGGCAGGGCCGATACGGACCAGATCGGGGATCATGTCGCCGGTCATGCAGGGCAGATAGCCAACGCCCACCCCGGCCGAGATCGCCGCCGCCATGCCCTGCACAGAATTGGTCCGGAACACGATCCGCTCAGGCGGCACTATCGTGTCGATCAGCCGGGTGACCTTCAGCCCGGCCAGCTCGTCGCAGAAGGATGCCCACATGTGATCGGCCAGACGGTCTGGGTCAGGATGGCCGGGGCCAGAGGGTCCGGGGCCAGAGCGTTCGGGGCCAGGGGGGCCGCCGGCAAAATCGCTCCGCCGGCCATAGGGTGCCCAGCCGATGTCGGCAATGCGCCGGCCGACCATGGTCTCAGGCGGATTGTCGGTCGCGCGCACCGCGATATCGGTTTCACCACGCGCCAGGTTCAGCGCGTCATTGCCGATCACCATCTCGATCCGCACCGCCGGATGCAGCCGGGTGAAGCCGGCGATCACCGGCATCAGCAGGAATGTCGCCAGCCCATCGCTGGTGGCGATGCGCAACGCACCGGCCAGTTCCTGATCCAGCCCCGCCAGCCTGCGGGTGACGGCGACGATGTCGATTTCCAGCCGCTGGGCCAGGGCCACCAGCTCGGCACCGACCGGGGTTGCGACATAGCCCTGGCGGCGGCGCTCGAACAGCGACAGCTCAAGCAGCTTCTCGATCTCGCCCAGCCGCCGGAACACGGTCGAGGCATTGACCCCGATCTGCGCCGCCGCGGCCGACAGGCTGCCCAGCTCGCCGATCGCCTTCACCACCCGCAGATCGTCCCAGCACAGCTTCTTCAGCGGATCGTTCACGCAGGGCCCCTTCACCCGGTGTCCGGCCGGCGCCGGAGCGATCATGGTTCCGCCCGCATGATCGCCCATGACCGCCGCCGATGTCATGGCGATTTGGCGGGTATTGCTCCGCATGGCGGGCGACACCCGGTCATCCGGCCGATTTTCTTTGGGTTTTCCCCCTGAATTTCATACATCTACCCCAGATCCCGATCCACCACCCCAAGGCCCGGCAGAACCCGCCAGCGGAGACGAGATGAGCCAGCGCACCGCCACGGTCACGCGCAACACCCGCGAGACGCAGATTTCCGTGACCGTCGACCTCGACGGCCAGGGCCGTTATGACGTGAAGACCGGCATCGGATTCCTCGATCACATGCTGGACCAGTTGTCGCGTCACAGCCTGATCGATCTGACCGTGCGTGCCGAAGGCGATCTGCATATCGATTTCCACCACACCACCGAAGACAGCGGCATCGCGATCGGCGAGGCGGTGGCGAAGGCGCTGGGCGACCGGCGCGGCATCACCCGCTATGCCCATGCCTATATCCCGATGGACGAGACCCTGACCCGGGTATCGCTCGACCTGTCCAACCGGCCCTATCTGATCTGGAAGGTGAATTTCACCCGCGACAAACTCGGCCAGATGGATACCGAGCTGTTCAAGGAATGGTTCCAGGCCTTCGCTCAGGCGGCCGGCGTCACGCTGCACGTTGAAAACCTCTACGGCGAGAACAATCACCACATCGTCGAGTCGTGCTATAAGGGCCTTGCCCGGGCGTTGCGGCAGGCGATCGAGATCGACCCGCGCGCGGCCGGCGCCGTTCCGTCCACAAAAGGGGTGCTGGGCGGATCGCTCTGACCGCCCCCCCACCGCCACCCCCCTCTGCCATCATCACCATCCGGTTCCGGAGCCCATGCGCATCTATTCGGTTCACGTGCCCCCGCTGATCAGCCCCATCGACCGCGCCCGGGTCGTGGCCGAGGGGTTTTCGTGGGCGGGGTTCGTGCTGGGGGTGCTGTTCGCGCTGTGGCACCGGCAATGGCTGGCCGCCGTGCTGCTGCTGGTGGCCGGCATGGCGGTCTCGGCGGCGCTGGGTCTGGCCGGTGCCGGCGAGGTTGCGATCACCATCGCCAATCTGGCGGTGAGCGCGGTCTATGGCGTGGTCGCCAACGATCTGCGCCGCCGCCGCTATGCCCGGCTTGGCTGGCGCGAGATCAGCCCGATCGCGGCCAGCGATGGCGACGAGGCGCTGTATCGGGCGGCGATGCTGTATCAGCCGGCCGCCCCGGCACCCCGCCCTGGTCACGACCAGCAGCCGCTGCACAACCTTGGCCATGGCGGGGGCCATCTGGGCGGTCTCGGCGCATCCTGAGCCCGCCATCGCCGCCGGTCGATGCAACCGGCACCAGACCCGCTTCCTGACCTGCACGTGAAGGCACCCATGAACATCGTCGTCATCGACTACGGCTCAGGCAATCTGCGCTCCGCCGCCAAGGCCTTCGACCATGGCGCCCGAGAAGCCGGCGTCGCCGCCACGGTGGTGGTCAGCTCCGATCCCGATCAGATCATGCGTGCCGACCGGCTGGTGCTGCCCGGGCAGGGCGCCTTCGCCGATTGCCGCGCCGGGCTCGACCAGATCGACGGACTGGCCGAGGCGCTGGAGGTGGCGGTGCGCCGCAAGGGCACGCCGTTCTTCGGCATCTGCGTCGGCATGCAGTTGCTGGCGACCAGCGGCTTCGAGCATCGCGTCACCGAGGGGCTGGACTGGATCGGCGGCCGGGTCGAGGCGCTGACCCCATCGGACCCGGCGCTGAAGATCCCGCATATGGGCTGGAACGGGCTGGACTTCACCCCCGGCTGCCATCCGGTGCTGGCGGGCATCGCCCCCGGCGCCCATGTCTATTTCGTCCATTCCTATGCCATGCGGGTCGATGAGCCGCGCGATCTGCTGGCGACCGCCGATTATGGCGGACCGGTCACCGCGATCATCGGCCGCGACAACATCATCGGCACCCAGTTCCACCCGGAGAAAAGCCAGCATGTCGGTCAGGCGCTGATCGGCGGCTTCCTGCGCTGGAAGCCCTGACCCGCTCTCCCCGCCCCACCCCCACCCTCACCCGCCACACCGACACCGACACCGACACCGACACCGCGTCATACCAGTCGAGGACCGCTGCCCCGTGATCATCTATCCCGCCATCGATTTGAAGGACGGCGCCTGCGTGCGTCTGGTGCAGGGCGACATGGACCGCGCCACGGTGTTCGCCGACGACCCGGCGGCCCAGGCCGCGCGCTTCCAGGCCCAGGGCTTCACTTGGCTGCATGTGGTGGACCTGAACGGCGCCTTCGCCGGCCGGCCGGTCAATGGTGCCGCGGTCGACGCCATCATCCGGGCGGTCGACATGCCGGTGCAATTGGGCGGCGGCATCCGCGATCTGGCGACGGTTGAAAGCTGGCTGGGCCGTGGCCTGTCGCGGGTGATCCTGGGCACGATCGCGGTGCGCGATCCGGCGCTGGTGCGCGAAGCCTGCCGGCTGTTTCCGGGCAAGGTGGCGGTGGGCATCGATGCCCGCGACGGCATGGTGGCGGTGGAAGGCTGGGCCGAGACCTCGACCATGAGCGCCGCCGATCTGGCGCTGGCCTTCGAAGATGCCGGCGCCGCCGCGATCATCTATACCGATATCGGCCGCGACGGCACCCTGGAAGGCCATGATGCCGAACAGACCGCCCGCCTGGCCGACCGGCTGACCACGCCGGTCATCGCCAGCGGCGGCGTGGCGGCCATCGACGATATCCGGGCGCTGAAGGCGGTGGAGGCGCGCGGGGTCGCCGGCGTCGTCACCGGCCGCGCGCTCTATGACGGCCGGCTCGACCCGGCCGAGGCGCTGGCGGTCGCGGCCGGCGCCTGATCCACTCCCCCGCCTCCGCACCACCGCACCCACGCATCATCTTCCAGCCAGCGGACGCCCCGGACATGTTGAAGACCCGCATCATTCCCTGCCTGGACGTCAAGGACGGCCGCGTGGTCAAGGGCGTCAATTTCATCGGGCTGCGCGATGCCGGCGATCCGGTGGAGCAGGCGCGGGCCTATGACGCCGCCGGCGCGGATGAATTGACCTTCCTCGACATCACCGCCTCGCATGAAAATCGCGGCACGATCCTCGACGTGGTGGCGCGCACCGCCGAGCATTGCTTCATGCCGCTGACCGTGGGCGGTGGCGTCAGGGCGGTGGAAGACATCCGCGCGCTGCTGTTGGCCGGGGCCGACAAGGTGTCGATCAACTCCGCCGCCGTGACGCGTCCGGAACTGGTGGCGGAGGCCGCCGGCAAATTCGGCAGCCAGTGCATCGTGGTCGCGATCGACGCCAAACTGGGCGAGAGCGGCCGGTTCGAGGTCTTCACCCATGGCGGCCGCAAGCCCACCGGCATCGATGCGGTCGACTGGGCGATGCGGATGGCGGAACTTGGCGCCGGTGAATTGCTTGTCACCTCTATGGACCGTGACGGCACCCGCGCCGGCTTCGATCTGCCGCTGACCCGGGCCATGGCCGATGCGGTGCCGGTGCCGGTGATCGCCAGCGGCGGCGTCGGCACGCTCGACCATCTGGTCGACGGTGTCCGGCTTGGTCATGCCTCGGCGGTGCTGGCCGCCTCGATCTTCCATTTCGGCCAGCACAGCATCGCCGAAGCCAAGGCCCATATGGCCGCCGCCGGCATTCCGGTGCGGATGCCCGGCCAGTGACGCGCCCCACCGCCTTGTCCGCTTTATTCGAGGTATGATGCCGATGTGCGCCAGCCATGAGACAGACACCACCAGCCCCGGTCTGGATGCCGCCGGCGGCGCGGGGCGGTATGACGCGCTGCTGGCCCGGATCGCCTTCAACGCCGACGGCCTGGTGCCGGCGATCGCGCAGGATGAGGCCACCGGCCAGATCCTGATGATGGCCTGGATGAATGCCGAAGCGGTGATCGAGACGCTTCAGACCCGCCGCGGCGTCTATTGGTCGCGCTCACGCAACCGGATCTGGCGCAAGGGCGAGAGTTCCGGCCAGATGCAGCACTTGAAGGCGTTTCGCATCGATTGCGATGGCGATACTGTGCTGTTGCTGGTCGACCAGCAGGGTGTGGCCTGCCACACCGGCCGACGCAGTTGTTTCTATGACCAGGTGAACCCGGAGACCGGCGCCATCACCACCATCATGACCCCAGAGATCGACCCGGAGACGCTTTATGGCCGCTGACACCACGAAAACCGCCCAGACCCCGGCCAGCAGCACCGGTTTCAACGCCGCCGGCCAGACCGATTGGGAGGTTCTGGAACGGCTGGTGACCACCATCCGGTCGCGCAAGGGCGCCGACCCGTCATCCTCTTATGTCGCCAAGCTGCTGGGCAAGGGCCGGCTGAAGATGGCGCAGAAGGTGGGCGAGGAAGCGGTCGAGGTCGCCATCGCCGCCGTGGCCCAGGACAAGGCGGCGCTGGTCGATGAAAGCGCCGATCTGCTGTTTCACCTGATGGTGCTGTGGGCCGATGCCGGGCTGGACCCGGCCGATGTGATGGCGACCCTGGCGCGGCGCGAGGGCCGGTCGGGCATCGAGGAAAAGAAGAGCCGTAAGGGCTGATGGCACCGCTGCACCGCGCATGCGAATGGTTGACGCGGCGGGCAGGGCGCTGGAACATGGCGTCCGCCCTTCGTTCTTCATGCAAACCTCGTCTTTCGCGCAGACCCGGCAGCCGGAGCCAGCCCGCCATGGCCTATGACCAGACCAATATCTTCGCCCGCATCCTGCGCGGCGAATTGCCCTGCGATACGGTCTATGAGGACGAGCATGTGCTCGCCTTCAACGACATCCGGCCGCTGGCGCCGGTGCATGTGCTGGTGATCCCCAAGGGCCCCTATACCTCGCTGGACGATTTCACCGCCGATGCGGGGCCCGAGGTGGTGGGCCACTACTTCAAGGTGGTGGGCGAGATCGCCCGCAAGGCCGGCGTGGCCGAAACCGGCTATCGGATCCTGTCGAATATCGGCGGCCATGGTCATCAGGAAGTGCCGCATCTGCACGTCCATGTGCTGGGCGGCCGGCCGCTTGGCCGGATGCTGCCCGACGCCCGTGGCTGACGACGCCCGTGGCTGACGGCGCAGGCGTGCCGAAGCGGCAGGCTAAGCCTGCCGCTTCATCCATATTGCCGGCCGCTTAATCCATATTGACCAGCGGCGCGGGGGCGCTGATTGTGGCCGCGATCTTGGCCCCTCAGAGAAGCACGCCCATGCGCCGCAGCCTTGCCCACTTCCTCGGATCGCGGGGATGGGAATATTTCATCATCGCCGTCATCGTCCTGAACGCCATCACGATGGGGCTGGAAACCGATGCCGGCCTGCGCGCCGCGATCGGCGGCACGCTGGCGGTCATCGACCGGATCATTCTGGCGATCTTCGTGGTCGAAATCGCCCTCAGGCTGTTTGCCTTCGGGTTCCGGTTCTTCCGCGACCCGTGGAGCCTGTTCGACTTCGCGATCGTGGCGATTTCGCTGATGCCGGCCAGCGGCCCGTTCCAGGTGCTGCGCTCGCTGCGCATCCTGCGGGTGCTCAGGCTGATTTCGGTGGTGCCGTCGCTGCGCCGGGTGGTCGGCGGGCTGGTCGCGGCCCTGCCGGGCATGGCGTCGATCGTGGTTCTGCTGGTGCTGATGTTCTATGTCTTCGCGGTGATGGCGACCGGGCTCTATGGCGCCAGTTTCCCCGACTGGTTCGGCACGCTTGGCGCCTCCACCTATACGCTGTTCCAGGTGATGACCCTGGAAAGCTGGTCGATGGGCATCGTGCGGCCGGTGATGGAAGCCCATCCGCTGGCCTGGACCTTCTTCGTGCCCTTCATCCTGTGCAGCACCTATGCGGTACTCAACCTGTTCATCGGTGTCATCGTCTCGGCGATGCAGGAACAGCATCAGGCGGCGGTCGATGCCGAACGCGTGGTGCCTGAGATGGACACCGCCGCCCTGGTGGCCGAGGTCCGCGCCCTGCGCAGCGAAATCGCCGAACTGAAGACCGCGATGTCACCACCGGCCGCCTGATCGGCATCCGCCGCCCGGTCAGTCGCGTTTCTTGGGCGGCCGGCCCCGGCGGCGGCGCGGCGGCAGCGGCGGGCCGCTGCCCTCGGGCGGCAGGTTCAGGCCCTGGAAGGCGTCGGCGATGTTGCGGATGGCGGTGGCCAGCGCCCGCCGCCGCGCCGGATCGCTGATCCGGGCATAGGCGACCAGCAGATCCTGAAGCTGGCGATCCTCGACCGGCGACACCACCGGAAACGGTGTCGGTGCCTCGGCGGCATGGGGCTGCGACATCCAGGCCTCCAACCGGGTGCCGGTGGGCAGACCTTCGAAGAAATACGACACCGGCACCCGCAGAAAGCGCGCGGCCAGAAACAGCCGCCCGGCGCTGATCCGGTTCATGCCGCGTTCATATTTCTGGATCTGCTGGAAGGTCAGGCCCAGCGCCTCGCCCAGTTGATGCTGGCTGATCTCGCGCATCTGGCGCAGTGCCAGGATACGGGCGCCGACATGCGCATCGATCGCCTGGGCGCTGACCACTCGCGGGTCGCTGCCGCCAGCGTCGTCATCGGCTGGTGGCCAGTCGGGCACGCCGCCTTCGGCGACCAGTTCCCCGGCAGCATCCGGCATCGCTGTCGTCTCCGCTGATTGCACCATGTCCGGTTGCCGCCTGCGACCTTTTGACGGGGCCTTGTGGTCTGGGGCGTCGTTCTGGTCGTTGTCTGTCATCGGAAGCGGTCCGTTGGTCACTGGTGATGATGGGGAAGACGGGGCCGGTTTCCGCCCCCATCGGAGGGTGGCACACGCATGCCTGCGGCCAGCCGTGGTGGGCGGCGATAGGCAAGCGCCTCACCCAGTTGCGCCCGGCCTATGGTGTCACGGCCGGCAAGATCGGCGATGGTCAGCGCCACCCGCAACACCCGGGTCATGCCCCGTGCCGACAGACGCAGGCGGTCGGCCGCCGTCAGCATCAGGGCTCGGGCGTCCGGTTCCAGCACCGCCGCCCGGTCCAGCGCCACGCCGTCGAGTTCGGCATTGCACAGTGGCCGGCGCAGATGCGCCGGCATTTCGGGCGTGGCCACCAGCGCGTGATTACGGGCATTGGCGCGGGCACGGGCGGCCATTACCCGGTCGCGCACCGGCGCGCTGGCCTCGCCCGGCCCCTGGGTCAGGATGGCCGCCGGCGGGGTTGGCGCCAGTTCGATGGTCATGTCGAACCGGTCCAGCAGCGGCCCGGACAGCCGGGTCTGGTAATCGACGGCGCAGCGCGGCGCGCGCGGGCAGGCGAGCGCCGGATCGGCGACATGGCCGCAGCGGCACGGGTTCATCGCCGCGATCACCTGCACCTGCGCCGGATAGGACACATGCAGTGCCGCCCGCGACACCACCGCCTCGCCCTGCTCGATCGGCTGGCGCAGGGCTTCCAGGGTGGCGCGCTGAAACTCGGGCAGCTCGTCCAGGAACAGCACACCGCCATGCGCCAGACTGATCTCGCCAGGGCGCGCCCGGTTGCCACCACCGACCAGGGCGGCGGCCGATGCCGAATGATGCGGATCGCGGAACGGCCGGCGGATGCGCGGGCGGATCGCACCACGCCCGGCCACACTCTCGATCAGGCACAGATCCAGCGATTCCGGCGGTGACAAAGGGGGCAGCAGGCCGGGCAGGCGCCGCGCCAGCATCGATTTGCCGGCGCCGGGCGGCCCGATCATCAGCAGATTGTGCCGGCCGGCCGCCACCACCTCCAGCGCCCGCCGGGCCAGAGGCTGGCCGCGGATATCGGCCAGATCCGGCGCCGGCGGGTCGTCGTCCAGCCGGGGTTCGGCCGGCACCGGCAGGGTGCTGCGGCCCGACAGATGCCCCAGAAGCCCCAGCAGATCGGCCGCGGCCACCACCGCATGACGATCGCCGGCCCAGGCCGCCTCGTCGGCATTCGCCGCCGGGCAGATGATCCGCCGGCCGGTTTCAGCGGCCATCACCGCCGCCGGCAGCACGCCCGCCACCGGTGCCAGCGCGCCATCCAGCGACAATTCGCCCAGCGCCAGATGGCCGTCGAGCGCGCCGGCCGGCAGGGCGCCGATGCCCAGCATCAGTGCCAGCGCGATCGGCAGGTCGTAATGCGAACCTTCCTTGACCAGCCCCGCCGGCGCCAGATTGACCAGGATCCGTTTGGGCGGCAGGGTCAGCCCCAGCCGACCCAGCGCCGCGCGCACCCGTTCGCGCGCCTCGGTCACCGCCTTGTCGCCCAGGCCGACCACGGCGAAGGCCGGCAGGCCGGCCGAGATCGCCACCTGAACCTCAACCGGAACCGCCCGAATGCCAACCAACGCCACCGTGTCTACATGTGCCATCACGCGCCAGCCATTTCATGCGCGTGCAGGGCCCGCCGGCCGCTGCCGCCGGTGGGTTTCAACAAACGCCGGACGCACGTCACATCGGCACGGCCGCGCGCACCAGCGGGTCGGCCGCTGCCGAAGCACTCAATCCACAACGCCTGCACGCAGGAAACTCCTCCGCCGCACGCCGTGGGCGTGTGGCGTGCTATCTGTGCGCCATACTGTTCTACCTGATCGTTAGTCGACCGCCATGATTTCGTCAATAATCATGGAGTTTAAATCAAGTTCTTCCCGACATTTACAGCTAAAGCGGGTTGTCAGACAAGCTTAAATACCTTGACGGGTAATCAACACGAATAAACTACCGATACGATAGTACTATGGTTAATTTGTTACCTAAAGAAGAAAGCCCAGTGTGAATGGACAGCCTATACCGCAGATAGGCACGCGACGGTAGTTTTAGATTATCCAAAGAAACCTTAAATCGTGTATCCGCAGACGGATATCACGTCTCTTCATCAAAGATCGCCACCAAAACGTGGAAGGCAAGGTAAAAATCGCGGCGGACATCCACCTTATCTTAAAAAAATATCCAAAATATCGGTCGCCCTGCACCAAATTGCAGTCATAACCACCATGATCTGGCCAGTCCCCTCATAGTCAAATGATCCGAAAGTTGGACTTTAACCATGATGTCATGCAACAGCAGGTTATATCAATTTGTGAAATATTATCCCGCCGGTCAGACCGCCCTATGGATCTGTCAATGACCGCCGCGCCGCGGCACAGGCTGCGCCGCCGCAGATCGTCGCAGAAGCAGGGTGGCCGCAAAGGGCGGTCACGGCGGAAGGCAAAGGGTGACGGCGAGGACTGAAACCCGGCTCAGTCTTCAGCCAGCCACAACGCCGCTTTGACCTCTTTCAGAATGAAGGCCTGATGGGCTTCCAGTTCGGCCGGTGTCGGCGCATGGGGGCGGGGCGGGCGGGCGATGGTGCGGCGGCGGCCATCTGTCTGGCCATCGCTCCGGCGGTCGGCGGCCAGATCGAAGCCGCGCTGACGGTCGCCCAGCAGGTGCAGATACACCTCTGCCAGCAGTTGGGCGTCGAGCAGCGCGCCATGCAGATCGCGGCCGCTGTTGTCGACGCCGAACCGGCGGCACAGCGCGTCCAGGCTGGCCGGCGCGCCGGGAAACCGGATCCGGGCCATCTGCACGGTGTCGATCGACCGGCTCATCGGGATCGGCGCGCGGCCCAGCCGGGCAAGTTCGGCATTGATGAACCGCATGTCGAAACTGGCATTGTGCGCGACAAGCGGGCTGTCGCCCACGAAGTCGAGAAACCGGTCCGCCACCGCCGCGAAAACCGGTTCTGGCTTCAGCCGCTCCCAGGTCAGGCCGTGCACCGCCACCGCCGCCTCCGGCACATCGCGTTCCGGATTGATATAGACGTGGAATTCGGCGCCGGTGCGCGCCTGATCCAGAATCTCCACGCAGCCGATCTCGACGATCCGGTCGCCGGTCGCCGGGTCGAAGCCGGTGGTCTCGGTGTCGAACGAAATCTCGCGCATCGGGCGGGTCTCCGGGTGGGCTGGGTAGCTTGGATGAAAGCGCGTGCGGAACGGCGGTCGGTATCAGCCGCCCGGCCGCCGTCTGGCGCCGGTTGGTGGCTGACTGCGTGGATGATGCAGGCGCGGGCGCTGCCAATGGCTCTTCCACATCCGGTGCGGCCGGCCGGCCAGCCGGTCCAGGGCCAGGGTCAATGCGCGGAAGGCATGGGCGCGGCCAAGCCCGGTCTGGATCACCGCATCGGCGCCGCGGCGCTTCTCGGCATCCGGCACCTGTTTGGCCAGGATGTCGCGGAATTTGGGCCGGGTCATCCCCGGCCGCGCCAGCACGCGGCGCGCCTGCACCCAGTTGGGGGCGCTCACCACCAGCACCGCATCGACCCGCCGGTTGCCGCCGCTTTCGAACAGCAGGGGGATATCCAGCACCACCAGCGGCGCGCGCCGGCGGGCATGGGTTGCGATGAAATGGTGCTGGGCGTCGCGGACCAGCGGGTGGAGGATCCGCTCCAATGCCCGCAATTCCGCCTTGCGGCCGAAGACCCGGGCGCCCAGCGCCACCCGGTCGATGCGGCCATCGCGCACCGCTTCGGGGAAGCGCTCGGCCACCGGCCCGAAGCCGCGGCCGCCGGGTGCCAGAAGCTGATGAACCGTGGCGTCGGCATCGAAGACCGGCACCTTCAGCCGCCGCAGCATGGTCGATGTGGTCGATTTGCCCATGCCGATCGATCCGGTCAGGCCGATGATCTGCATAAACCTCAGTCTCCGATCAGATCGGCCGCGACATGGCGGCGCAGGGCATCGTCGACCACCGGCCGCAGGCCGAACCAGTGCTCGAAACCCGGCACTGCCTGATGCAGCAGCATGCCCAGCCCGTCCACCGCCACCAGCCCGCGCGCGCGGGCCATGGCCAGCAGGGGGGTGTCCAGCGGATCATAGACGATATCCGACACCACCAGGCCGGCGCCGGCCATATCCAGCGCCATATCCAGCGGCGGCTGGCCGGCCAGGCCCAGGCTGGTGGTGTTGACCAGGGTGCCGCAGCCGTCCAGCGCCTGCCCGCGTTGCTGCCAGTCCACCGCCAGCAGCCGGCAGCCGGGCAGATGCGGCCCCAGATCGGCAACCAGCGCCGCCGCCCGCGCCCCGCTGCGGTTGGCGATCCGGATCTCGGTGCATCCGGCCGTGGCGAGCGCATGGACCACGGCGCGCGCCGCGCCACCCGCCCCCAGCACCAGCGCCGGCGCCACCACGTCGCGGCCGGGGGCACCGGCTGCGAGCGCCGCGCCAAAACCATAGCCGTCGGTGTTATAGCCAGCGATGCCATGGGCGTCATCGAAGACCAGCGTGTTCACCGCCCCGATCGCGCGGGCGGCGGGATCGATCCGGTCGACCATCGCCATCGCCAGTTGCTTGTGCGGCAGGGTGAGGTTCACACCGCGAAACCCCATCCGGGGCAGGGCATGCAGCACCGCCGCCAGATCGGCCGGGTCCACCGCCAGCGGCAGATAGGCGCCGTCGATGCCATGGCGGGCCAGCCAGAAACCGTGCAGCCGGGGCGACCGCGAATGGCTGACCGGATGGCCGATCACCCCGGCCAGCCGGGCCTTGCCGCTGATCCAGCCGGGGTGCGGCGCCGGCGGCATGTCGGTGGGCTGCGCGCTCATGTCTCGATCACCCCGCGGCCGCGCAGGAAGTCCAGCAGTTCGATCAATGGCAATCCCAGTATCGTGAAGTAATCACCCTCGATCTTCGAGAACAACTGTGCACCCAGTCCTTCGAGCTGATAGGCGCCCACCGAGGTCAGCATGTCGTTGCCGGCGCGGTCGAGATAATGCTCGATGAACGCGGCCGAAAGCGGCCGCATGGTCAGCCGGGCACGGCCGATGGCATGCCAGACCCGGTTGCCATCCACCATCACCACCGCCGCCGAGATCAACTCATGGCGCCGGCCCGACAAGGCTTCCAGGGTGGCGCGCGCGTCGGCGCGGCTGGCGGGCTTGTCGAACCAGCGGCCATCGGCGACCAGCATCTGATCGGCGCCCAGCACGGCCAAGCGGCCGGCACGGGCACTCAGCCGCCGGGCCTTCATCTCGGCCAGCATCACCGCCACATCCTCAGGCGGCGCCGCCTCGGCCTGCATCGCCTCTTTCACCGCGGTCTCGTCGATCCGCGCGGGCAGAGCGATGAAATCCAGCCCGGCGCCGCGCAGCATCGCCGCCCTCGCCGGACTTTCCGAGGCCAGGATCAGCCGGGGTTCGGGCGCATCACCGGGCGGCGCCTGATCTTGCGGGTCGTGGTCGGCCATGGTCATCGGGTCTCCGGTGTCCACTGGGTCAGTTGTCGCCGATATGGCGCAGATACATCTGATAGATCGCCGCGGCGGTTTCCTCGATCGAGCGGCGGGTGACGTCGATCGACGGCCAGCCCTTGCGCTCGAACAGCCGGCGGGCGGCGATCACCTCGGTGCGCACCGCCTCCAGGTCGATATATTCGCTGTCATCGGGCTGGTTCAGGCTCAACAAACGGTTGCGACGGATCTGGACCAGCCGCTCCGGGCTGGTGGTCAGGCCGACGATGAACGGCCGGGTTGCCGCCTCCACCTCGTCGGGCAGCGGATGACCGGGCACCAGCGGCACGTTCGCGGCCTTCACGCCCCGATTGGCCAGATAGATCGCGGTCGGGGTTTTCGAACTGCGCGACACGCCGACCAGGATCACGTCGGCATCGTCAATATCCCATAGCGACTGGCCGTCATCATGGATCAGGGCGAAATGCATCGCGTCGATCCGGGCGAAATATTCCTGGTCCAGCATGTGCCGGCGGCCGGGCCGGCGCGACACCGTCACTCCCAGATAGCCGCTGACGATGTCGGTGATCGGGTCCAGAACCGGCACGCACGGCACTTTCAGGCGCCGGCAGGCCTCTTCCAGCCGCTCGCGCAGTTCTGTCAACGCCAGGGTGTACATCACCAGCCCCGGATGGGCCTCGATCGAATTGATCACCTTCTCAAGCTGAGCAGGGGACCGGACCAGCGACCAGACATGCTCGCGCGCATCGACGCCGTCGAACTGGGCCAGCACCGCGCGCGCGACCGTGTTCACGGTCTCACCGCTTGAATCCGATACCAGATGCAGGTCGAACAACACCTGCTGGCGGGCGGCATCCACGCCATGGGCGCCACCGCGCAGCGGCATCATCGCCGCATCATTGTCGATTGACTGTGGCATTCCGGCTGCAGGTGGGATCGCCGGTAGGGTGCCGGTGCCGGCATCGACCGCCGGCGCCGACGCGGCATCAGGCTCGGTTTTCCGGTCAGGCATGGGGGTCTCCGGCAGAGCAGGGTGATCCTCGGTACCACAGCAAGCAGCACGGGAACAGAGATCGCGGCAGCGTTCGTGTTCTCATTTTGTTCGCTTCTTGTTCACGTCTGTGGATAACCGGGAATCATGGGGGTTAAAGCCGTTTCGGGGCTGGGCGCTCATATTGCGTCACCATGTTTCATCTGTCATCCGCCGAGCCGTCTCCATGTGGGCTTCTTCAGGGCGTGGGCTGCACCGACCCCGGGAGGAGGTCGGCCGGATTCGGAGTTTTCCACGTTATCCACGACATTATCCCCTGCGAGAAAACGCCTGACTCCGAAGTTATCCACGCTCACACCCGCAGAGCCCCTTGAGATTGCCCACATGAGGATGGATCTGTGGATGGTTTGTGGACGGGTGGGGATCCCCGTTATCCACAGGCACCTACTATCCTCTACAGCCTTCATCCCAATCCTCTCCTTTCATTTGAGAGGAGGCGGTCTTGTCCACAAACCGGGTCTGAGGTCATGATGTGTGGCGGACACCGCGCCCCGATCGGGTACCAGCCCGATGCCCGCCCCTGGTCGAGACCACTGAAGCCGTTGCCGAAACGGCAACAGGTACCGGGGTTCGTCGCTCGAAAGCGCCGGCTGGGACATTCGGTCGCGGGCCAAAACGAAAGCCGGCCCGGTGACGGTGCTGGTGTCGCCCGCCGGTGCAGGGCATGATCCGTCGCACCGGGATCAGGGCCGGTCGATGTCATCCATCGACGCGGCCGTTTTGCCTGACAGGGAACCGAGGACCGCATCGATGACCGAGACCACCAAGCCGCTGCTCGCAGCCCTGAAGGGCGGGCATCCGGACCGGACCCCGATCTGGCTGATGCGTCAGGCTGGCCGTTATCTGCCCGAATATCGTGCGTTGCGCGCCCAGGCGAACGGCTTCCTCGATCTGTGCTACACGCCCGATTTCGCCACCGAAGTGACCCTTCAGCCCTTGCGCCGCTTCGACCTGGATGCGGCGATCCTGTTTTCCGACATCCTGGTCGTCCCCCATGGACTGGGCCAGAAGGTCTGGTTCGTCGAAGGCGAAGGGCCGAAGCTCGAACCGCTGACCGGGACGGCGGCACTCGACGCGCTCGATCTGGCCGCCATGGCTGAGAAACTGAAGCCGGTCTATGAAACCGCGGCCCGGGTGAAGGCGGCCCTGCCGGCCGGCAAGGCACTGATCGGTTTCGCCGGCGCCCCCTGGACGGTCGCCACCTATATGCTGGAAGGCGGATCGAGCCGGGATTTTCTGAAGGCCAAGCGCTGGGCCTATGGCGATCCGGACGGGTTTCAACGCCTGATCGACCTGCTGGTCGATGCCACCGTCCAGCATCTCGAAGCCCAGATCGCAGCCGGTGCCGAGGCCGTGCAGATCTTCGATAGTTGGGCCGGCACGCTGGATGAAGACGCCTTCGAGCGTTGGACGGTCGCCCCGATCCGCGCCATCGCCAGCCGGATCCGGGCCAATCATCCCGATGTGCCGATCACGGGCTTTCCCAACCGCGCCGGCACGCTATATGAGAGCTTCGCCCTGCATGCGGGTGTCGATGCGGTCAGCATCGACCCCACCTGGACCGTCGAGGCCATCGCCCGGCGGCTGCGGCCGCATGTGGCCGTTCAGGGCAATCTCGATCCCGGCCGTCTGGTCGCGGGCGGGCCGGACATGATCCGCCGGGTGCGGGCGATATGTGACCGCCTGGCCCCGATGGGCGGCTTCGTGTTCAATCTCGGCCATGGCGTTCTGCCGTCCACCAATCCTGATCATGTGGCTCAGGTGGTCGAAGCGGTACGGGCCGCCGATGCCGACCGGGTGTAAAGACAGGTCATGATCCAGGAACGTGATAATTCGGAAACGGGACGAATTGCTATCCTGTTATTCAATCTGGGCGGCCCGGATGGTCCCGACGCCGTCCGGCCGTTCCTGTTCAACCTGTTCAACGATCCGGCGATCATCGGCGCCCCGGCGCTGATCCGCTGGGCGATCGCCACGCTGATCAGCCGCAGGCGGGCGCCATTCGCCCGCCAGAACTACGCCCTGATGGGCGGTGGTTCCCCCCTGCTGCCGGAAACCCAGGCCCAGGCACGTGCGCTGGAGGCCGATCTTGCCGGCCGGGGCATGACGGTGAAGACCTGGCCGGTGATGCGCTACTGGCATCCCTTCGCCGACCGGGTCGCCGCCGAGGTCAAGGCCTGGTCGCCTGATCGGATCGTGGCCCTGCCGCTCTATCCGCAATATTCCACCTCGACCAGCGCCTCGTCGCTGAAGGACTGGGCCAAAGCCGCGCGCCGTGCGGGCCTTGATGTGCCGACGACCACCCTCTGCTGCTATCCGCAGCAGCCCGGGCTGATCCGTGCCCATGCCGAGTTGATCGCCGAACGCTGGCGTCAGGCCGAGACCGGCGCGGATGGCGGGCCGGCCAGGCCGGTGCGGCTGCTGCTGTCGGCCCATGGTCTGCCGAAGAAGATCATCGAGCGCGGCGATCCCTATCAATGGCAGGTGGAACAGAGCTGTGCGGCGATCGTGGCCGCACTGGCGCCGCTGATCGGCCGTTCGGGGCCGGATGATCTCGACTGGCAGGTCTGCTATCAGAGCCGGGTGGGGCCGCTGGAATGGATCGGCCCGTCCACCGATGCGGAAGTGGAGCGGGCCGGCCATGATGGCCGGGCGCTGATCGTGGTGCCGGTGGCTTTCGTGTCCGAACATGTCGAGACCCTGGTGGAACTCGACATCGAATATCGCGAACTGGCGGAGAAAGCCGGCGCCATGCCCTATTACCGGGTGCCGACACCATCGGTGCATCCGGCCTTCATCGGCGGGCTGGGCGATCTGGTGGTGCAGGGGCTGGACCGGCTGACGGCAAGCGGGGGCCGGCCGGTCGCGCCGGATGTGGCCGGCACCGGCTGTCCGGCCAGCTTCAGCCAGTGCGCCTGCCGTGCCGCACGGCTGAGCCACGCCTGAGCCTGCCGTGCCGCCATCTTGAGCCCGTTCTCAACGACCCAAGCCAACGGAGCCATAGCCGATGATCGACAGCCTGGCGGGTGCCTATCCCTGGATCAAGGCGCTGCACGTGATTTCGGTCATCGCCTGGATGGCTGGCATGCTGTATCTGCCGCGCCTGTTCGTGTATCACGCCGACGCCGTCCCCGGTTCCGAGGTGTCGGAGCGGTTCAAGGTGATGGAACGACGGCTGCTGAAAGCGATCATCAATCCGGCGATGATCGCCACCTGGCTGTTCGGCCTGGGCATTCTGGCGACGGGCGCGGTGTCGCTGTCGGAAGGCTGGCTGCATGCCAAGCTGGCGCTGGTGCTGGTGATGTCGGGCATGCATGGTGCCTTTGTCGGCTGGACCCGGGCCTTTGCCGAGGATCGCAACACCCGGCCGGCGCGGTTTTATCGCTGGATGAACGAGGTGCCGACCCTGCTGATGATCGCCATCGTCATTCTGGTGATCGTGAAGCCGTTCTGACCGGCGGATGTGCCGGGATATGCCCCTGAACGGGGGGATGTGCCGGGTCGATCTGATCCCCGTCGGGTGGTTTTCCGCGAAAATCGACCAAAGCAGGGGGTGTTTCTGTCGTATCGGGTTTGACAGCGGCCATCCGAAGCGCTAACTGATTAGGCATCGGTACGGTCAACGTGCCGATGAAGCCGGTATCGGGACACCCGCTCCTCGGTCGATGGCAGGCCGGAACGTCAGGCCAGCCAAGACGGATCATACGGATGGGCGTCGCGACGCGGCCCGTTTGCCCGGTGGTGTCACCCAACCTTGCAGCCTTGTCTGGCTCACGGCCAATCTGGCTGGTTCGGGTGGACTTATCATCCGGGACCGTGGCTGCCGATACCGGTCAGCGGATTGCCCGGCTGTATACGCCGACGTGGTCCATCACGTCCTTCCTTGTCGATCGAACCTCTTCAGGGCCTGTCATCATGGGTCTGTCATCGGGCGCCGGCGCGAAACGGCGACCGCCGGTTCGGGTTGGTCTCCGGCAATCTCCGGTCACCAGCATCCGCCGGTCCGGGTGACAGCATGATCGTGAACCGTCCGGCGGTCTGCCGGGCGTTCATCCATATGCCTGAGCGCGAAGTGCGATCGATCTATCCCGGCCTGACGTCCGGACGGCCCGGCCGTTTATCGCCCGGCCCGACCAGTGTATGGCATAGGGTCAGTGCAGCCTTGCGGGCTGCCGGCCCCCGATCGGAATCCATCGCATGAACCTGCAGGAACTGAAGACGAAAACCCCGGCGGAACTGTTGCAGTTCGCCGAAACCCTGGGCGTCGAGAACGCCGGCACGTTGCGCAAGCAGGATCTGCTGTTCGCGATCCTGAAGCAGTCGGCCGAACAGAATGTCGCCATCCATGGCGGTGGCGTGCTCGAAGTACTTCAGGACGGGTTCGGCTTCCTGCGGGCCCCGGAAAGCAATTATCTCGCAGGGCCGGATGACATTTATGTCAGCCCCCAGCAGATCCGCCGCTTCGGCCTGCGCACCGGCGACACGGTCGACGGTCAGATCCGGGCGCCGAAAGAGGGTGAGCGCTATTTCGCGCTGCTCAAGGTCACCACGATCAATTTCGAAGAGCCGGACCATGCCCGGCACAAGATCAATTTCGACGATCTGACCCCGCTCTATCCCAATGAGCGGCTGAACCTGGAACTCTCCGACCCGTCGAAGAAGACCACCACGGCGACCCGGGTCATCGATCTGGTGTCGCCCTTCGGCAAGGGCCAGCGCGCCCTGATCGTGGCGCCGCCGCGCACCGGCAAGACCGTGCTGCTGCAGAACATCGCCCATGCGATCGCGACCAACCATCCGGAATGCTATCTGATCGTGCTGCTGATCGACGAGCGGCCGGAAGAGGTGACCGACATGATCCGGTCGGTGAAGGGCGAGGTGATCAGCTCCACCTTCGACGAGCCGGCTTCGCGCCATGTTCAGGTCGCGGAAATGGTGCTCGACAAGGCGAAGCGGCTGGTCGAACACAAGCGTGACGTGGTGATCCTGCTCGACTCGATCACCCGTCTGGCCCGCGCCTACAACACCGTGGTCCCGTCCTCGGGCAAGGTGCTGACCGGCGGTGTCGATGCCAACGCCCTGCAGCGCCCGAAGCGTTTCTTCGGTGCGGCCCGCAACATCGAAGAGGGCGGTTCGCTGACCATCATTGCCACCGCGCTGATCGACACCGGGTCGCGCATGGACGAGGTGATCTTCGAAGAGTTCAAGGGCACCGGCAATTCGGAACTGATTCTCGACCGCAAGCTGGCCGATAAGCGCACCTTCCCGGCGATCGATATCGGCAAATCCGGTACCCGCAAGGAAGAGCTGCTGGTCGATCGCGGCACCTTGTCGAAGATGTGGGTGTTGCGTCGCGTGCTGATGCCCATGGGCACGATCGATGCCATGGACTTCCTGGTCGACAAGCTGAAGCATACCAAGAGCAATGCCGACTTCTTCGACTCGATGAACAGCTGACGGCCGCAGGCCCTTCTGATCACGACCGAATGATGTTCCACGTGAAACGGCCGCCGTACCCATTGCAGGTGCGGCGGCCGTTTCACGTGGAACTCAGGGTACCATCTGACTGGCCGATCATCCGATCGGGCATCATCCGATCAGGGGGCGGATCAGGGGATCAGAACCGTGGCGCCGGTGGTGGCGCGGGCTTCCAGATCGCGATGCGCCTGGGCGGCGTCGGCGAGCGGATAGGTGCGGGCGGCCCCCACCTTGACCTTGCCCGATGTCACCACGTCGAACAGATCCCGGGCGGTGTCGCGCAGCTCCTGTTTGGTGCCGGTATAATGCATCAGAGAGGGGCGGGTGACGTACAGGCCGCCGCGCTGGTTCAGTACCACCAGATCGACCGGCCCGACCGACCCTGAGGACTGGCCGAAGCTGACCATATAGCCACGGGTCTGCAGGCAGTCGAGCGAGGCCATGAAGGTGTCCTTGCCGACCGAGTCATAGACGACCGGCACGCCCTTGCCATCGGTCAGCGCGCGGACCCGCTCCACCAGATTCTCCTCGCGATAGAGAATCGTGTGATCGCAACCATTGGCCCGCGCCAGCTCGGCCTTCTCGGTCGAACCGACCGTGCCGATCACCGTGGCGCCCAGCGCCTTGGCCCATTGGCAGGCAATCTGGCCCACGCCACCGGCCGCGGCATGGATCAGGATCGTCTGGCCGGCCTGGACCGGATAGGTACGGCGCAACAGGTATTGTGCGGTCATGCCTTTCAGCATCATCGACGCGGCGGTGACGTCGTCGATCGTATCGGGCACCGGCACCACGCGGTCGGCGGCGATCAGCCGTTCCTCGGCATAGCTGCCGACAGGGCCGCTGGCATAGGCAACCCGGTCGCCCGGCTTCAGGTCGTCGACGCCGTCACCAACGGCCACCACCTCGCCGGCGCCTTCCATGCCGAGCACCGCGGGCAGGGCAGGCAGGGCATACAGGCCGGTGCGGAAATAGACGTCGATGAAGTTCAGGCCCACGGCCGTGTGCCGGATGCGGATCTGGCCGGGGCCGGGCGCCGCGACCTCGACCTCGACATAGGCCATGACCTCGGGGCCGCCGGTCTTCTCGATCCTGATCGCCTTCACCATGGGGGTGTCTCCTTGCATTTGCGGGGCGGGTGTCCAAGTTTGGGCCATGATGATCGGCGACGGCGCGTCGTCATGCAATGGCGCTGCCCGGGCCCGGAACGGAACAGCCCGTTTCCCGAGGCCGGCAGCGAACGAAAAAGGGGCAGCTCTGAAGAGCCGCCCCCATGGTTCGCATATCTGGTCGCCAGGGTTCCGGCGATGATCTCGTTCCGGCGATGGTCTCGTTCAGGCAATGGTCTCGTTCAGGCGATGGTCTCGTTCAGGAAGGCGAGGGTGCGGTCGTCGGCCTTCAGCGCCGCCTCCTGGACGAAATTGCCGCCGCCGGGGCGGGCGAAGGCATGGTTGCAGCCCTCATAGACGTGCAGTTCCACCTGAGGATTGCCCGACAGGCCGTCTTTGATCTTGGCCTGGGCCTCTGGCGGGACGAAATCATCCTTCGCGGCAACATGCATCAGCACCTTGCCTGAAATATTGCCGGCCTCGCCCAGATGCTCGTCCAGCATCACGCCGTAATAGCTGACCGAGGCATCGATATCGGTGCGGGCGGCGGTCAGGAAGGCCAGACGGCCACCCAGACACCAGCCGATGGCGCCGACCTTGCCGGTGCTGCTTTCGCCGCGGGCATAGGCCACGGTCTGGGCGATGTCGTCGACACCCTTGTCGACATCGAAGCCCTGGAACAGTTCGAAGGCGCGCTGCCAGTCGGCCTCGCTCTGATCTGTCAGCATGATGCCGGGCTCCTGGCGCCAGAACAGGTCCGGCACGACGACCGTGAAGCCCTTGGCGGCGAAGCAATCGGCCTGATAGCGCATCAGGTGATTGACGCCGAAAATTTCCTGGATCAGCACCAGAGCCGGCCCGCTGCCACCGCGCGGCCTGGCCACATATGCCTCGAACGTGCCGCCATCTTTGGCTGTGATCTGAACCATGCTGCCCACTATTCGGTCCCTTCGGCTTTCTGGATCAAGGACATGATATCCGCGTCTGCCGCGATCCCCGCACCAATCCGGCCCGTATGATGAGACCACAGGCTTCTAGAGCAGACGCAGGGTTTCGCCCGGCATCCGGGCCCGCTCAAGGTGAAGCAGAAACCGTTTGGTGTCAACGCCACCCCGTGCTGAGAAACCCCCGATTGATGAACCACCCCCCACCACCCGGTGGCAGGGGATGATGATCGGGATCGGGTTGGCCCCGCAGGCGCCGCCGACCGCCCGCGCCACCGACCCCAGTTGCCGGGCGATGGCGCCATAGGTCAACGTCTCACCATATGGAATATCGAGCATGGATTGCCAGACCGCGCGGCGGAAATCGGTGCCCGCTGGCGCCAATGGCAGGTCGAACTGCATCAGCTCTCCCGCCAGATAGGCGCGAAGCTGGGCTTCGGCTTCGTCCAGCAAAGCCGTGACCGACGGATGCGGGCTTCCCGTGACGCGGTTCTGAGCGGCGGACGGCAGATCTGCCGGATCGCACCAGTCGAGGGCGACCAGAGCATCGGCGCTGGCGGCAATCCGCACCGGCCCCATCGGTGTATCGGTCACCAGCCGGGTGGCGATAGTCCGGGCCGATGCGGCGCGGATCCGGCCTGATGGCGGCGGTGTCGCGATGTGGGTGTCGGTCATGTCGCCTCCGGTCCTGATGCGCCGGCGCTGCCGGCGGATGACAGGGTGCTGCCCTCAAGCCGCGTCGGGCAGAAGTGCTGCCGCCAATGCCGCCGGATCGTGGATCGGCAATCCGCAGCGTGTGCCCTGGCAATGATAGGCGGTGGCGCGGCCGTCGACCATGGCTTTGCCGGTGGCCGGATGGCCGGCGGGCAGGGGGGTCGTGGGGTCGATCCGGCGCAGGTCCAGCAGCGGCCGGCCGCTGGCCGCCGCCGCCCGCCACAGGGCTTCGGTTTCGGGCGCGCCGGCCGGACCGGCGATGACCACCTGATCGGCCGTGTCGAGCAGCAGGCTTGCCACCAGCAGCGAGGCGATGCCGAACGGGTTCTGGTCGGCATCGGCCGAGAAGGCGGCAATGGTCGCGCGGGCACGGGCCGCATAGGTGTCGTCGCCCGTGGCCAGGAACAGCCGGGCCAGCGCCTGGGCCATCAGCCCGTTGCCCGATGGCAGCGCATTGTCGGCGGCGGGGCGGCTGCGCACCGGCAGCACCTCGCCATCATCGGCGGTCATATGATAACCGCCGCCCGATGCGGCATGATGGCGCTCCACCGTGTCGGCCCAGCCCCGGGCCAGCGCCAGGCGCCGGCCGCCATCATCGTCGCGCGCCGCCTGATCCAGAGCAATGGCCGCCAGAATCATCGCCGCATAATCATCCACCAGCCCCGGATAGACCAGCCGCCCGGCGCGCGCCGCATGGCCGAGCCTGGGGCCCTGGGCGTCGTCGCGGCCATGACTTGCCACCACCGCATCGAAGGCGCGCGCCGCGCGGGCGATCCAGTCCGGCCGGTCCAGGATCATGCCGGCCTCGGCCAGGCCCGCGATCATCAACCCGTTCCAATCGGCCAGAACCTTGTCGTCACGCCCGGGATGCACCCGCGCCTCGCGGTGCAGCCGCAGCGTTTCGCGGATGTCGGCCAGCCGTGCTTCCACCTCGTCCGACAACCGCTCGCCGCTGAACAGCCGGTTGGGGATCGACGCGCCCTCGAAATTGCCGCCGGGCTCGATGTCATAGACCCGGTTGAACAGCGTGGCCTCTTCAGGGCTCAGGACATCGGCCACCTGTTCAGGCGTCCAGACATAGAACCGGCCTTCCTCACCCTCGCTGTCGGCATCCAGGCTGCTGGCAAAGGCACCGCCGCCGGTTTCCATCTCGCGCTCCAGCCAGGCCACGGTTTCGGCCACCCGCTCGGTGAAGACGGACACCGGATTGCCGGCAGCCGCGGTCCTGGCGGCGGCGCGGGCATAGATCGGCAGCAACTGGGCGTTGTCGTAGAGCATCTTTTCGAAATGCGGCACCAGCCATTCGGCATCCACCGAATAGCGCGCGAAGCCGCCGCCCAGATGGTCATAGATGCCGCCGGCGGCCATCTGGTGCAGGGTGATGTCCAGCGCCTCGGCGGGTTTGCGGGCGTTAGCGCCGCCTCTGGCGGTGGCGGCATCCAGCAGCGCCAGAAGTGGGGTGTTGGGGAATTTCGGGGCGCCGCGTATGCCGCCCTGCTGCAGATCATAGATCCCGGCCACACGAACCGCTGCTGCCATCACCTGTGCCGGCGCGGGCAGGGGGCCTGGCCGGCTCTGGGCCAGAACGGCCAGTTTGGTGCCAATCGCGGATGCGTTGTGACGCACGTCATCGGATTGGTCATGGTATATTCTGGCAATCTGTTCGAGCATGTCACGAAAGGCCGGCAGGCCATGGCGTGGCTCGGGCGGGAAATAGGTGCCCCCCCAGAACGGGGCGCCGTCGGGGGTCAGGAACATGGTCAATGGCCAGCCGCCGGGCTGGCCAAGGGCCTGCAAAGCCGCCATGTATACTTCATCGACGTCGGGCCGTTCCTCGCGATCGACCTTCACGTTGACGAACAGACGGTTCATGACGGCGGCGGTTTCGGGCTTTTCGAAACTCTCATGCGCCATCACATGGCACCAGTGACAGGCGGCATAGCCGATCGACAGCAGGATCGGCCGGTTGTCCGCCCTGGCACGCGCGAAGGCCTCCGGGCCCCAGGGCTGCCAGTCCACCGGATTGTCCTTATGCTGAAGGAGATAGGGGCTGACTTCCCTGTGAAGTGAGTTACCGGACATCATTTAAACCTACGAGTGTGTTGGCGCTTGCATTCTCGGCAGCGATCACGGACTGTCCTAACCAAGTGGCGTCCATGACCGTGTGTGGCAAGCGCGGACGAGCGAAGCAAATCAGGGAACCTGCCCGATGAAGATCTCTGTTGATCTCGATTGCACGCCCGAAGAGGCCCGCCGCGCGGTGGGTCTGCCAGACCTGACGCCACTCCATGACATGTTCCTTGCCGAAATGCAGAAGCATATGTCGTCGGCGATCAAGAACATGGACAGCGACCACATGATCCGAAGCTGGATGCCGGGAGGGCAGGGCTGGGACCAGATGCAGAAATTCTGGACCGGTCTCGCCGCTGCCGGCACCACCGGAGGCGTCAAGAAGGACGGTTGACGTGAGCGGGGAACGTCTCGACCCGCCGCTCTATTACGAGCGGCACATTTTCGTGTGCACCAACGAACGCCCGGCCGGGCATCCGCGCGGCTGCTGCGAGGCAGGCGGTGCCACGAAGCTGCGCAATTATATGAAGGCCCGCGCCAAGGAACTCGGCATCCCGTCCGCACGGGTCAACAATGCCGGCTGCCTGGATCGCTGCGAGTTGGGGCCGACATTGGTGATCTATCCCGAAGGTGTCTGGTACGGTTATCGGACCACCGAGGATATCGACGAAATCCTGACGGTTCACATAGCCGGCGGCGGTCGGGTCGAGCGGCTGATGTTGAAGCCGGGCGACGACGAGCGGGCCAAGGCCGCACTGGCCGAGGCACGGGCGGCGGCAAAGGCGGCGGCCGCAGCCGGTTGATCCGTCATCCCGGTCTTGTCACCGGCGGCTGACCCCCGCATCCTGTGGCCAATGGGGCCGGCGCTGTTCGCGGTGCCGGCCCTGTTGCATTCGCGGCCATGTCTCTGATCAGGGTCAGGGGCGCTGTGCCGATGCCTCCTATCATCCAGGGCCGCCGTCTGTCGTGACCATTGCTTCCGATCCATCTTCGCCGATGCCTGCCATGCCGTCATCGGCGGGGGCGCGACCAGCCACTATCTTCGCGCGGGCGACGCCGCCGGGGCGGGGGGCGGTGGCGATTATTCGCCTGTCGGGTCCGGCGACCGATGCGGCACTGACGGCGTTGACCGGCGGGCGCGATCTGCCGGTGGCCCGGATGGCGGTGGTGCGGCGGCTGGTCGATCCGGCCGATGGCCGGATGCTCGATCAGGCGCTGGTGCTGCGCTTCGAAGGCCCTGCCAGCTATAGCGGCGAGGATGCGGCCGAGCTTCATCTTCATGGCGGACCGGCGGTGGTGGCGGGTGTGCTCGACGCGCTGGGCAGGCTGCCGGGTCTGGTGCCGGCGGGGCCAGGCGATTTCACCCGTCGCGCCGTGCTCAACGGCCGGCTCGATCTCACCGCGGCCGAAGCCGTTGCCGATCTGGTCGCCGCCGATACCGCCGCCCAGGCGGGTCAGGCGCTGGCGCAGCTCGGTGGCCGGCTGGGGCGGATGGTCGAGGACTGGCGCGCGCGTCTGATCCGGGCCGCGGCCATGGTCGAGGCCGAGATCGATTTTCCCGATGAAGACGTGCCCGATGGCATCGCCCGCAGCGTCGCCCCGGCGATCCTGAAGCTTGCCGCCGAGTTGCGGCTGGCGCTGGCCGATGACCGTTCGGGGGAACGGCTGCGTGACGGCGTGGTTGCGGCGGTGATCGGGCGGCCCAATGCCGGCAAGTCGAGCTTGGTCAATGCGCTTGCCGGGCGTGACATCGCCATCGTCACCGACCGGCCCGGCACCACCCGCGATCTGATCGAGGTGGCGCTTGATCTGGACGGTGTCGCCGTCACCCTGATCGATACCGCGGGCCTGCGCGACAGTGACGATCCGATCGAACTTGAAGGTGTGCGGCGCGCCCGCGCCCGCGCGGGCACGGCCGACATCCGGATCGTCGTGGTCGATCCGGCCGGGATCGCGGCGGCCGGAGGCTTGGGTGCTCTGCTGGCGGAAGCTGGTGCGCGGCCGGGCGATCCGGTGGTGCTGACCCGTCGCGATCAGCTCGGCGATCAGGCGGTCACGGCGTTGACCGCAACCCTGCCACCCGGTCATCAGGCGTCGGCGGTGTCTTGCGTTTCAGGGCTGGGCATGGAAGATTTCGCTCGCCGGCTCAGCGGAATTGCAGCCGATCTCACCGGCGGCCGCGAGGGGGCGATGATCACCCGGGCACGGCACCGTGCGGCATTGGAGGCGGCGGCCGACGGCTTGATGGCGGCGGTTGCCGGCCTCGATCATCCGGTGCCGATGCTGGAGCTGGTGGCCGAGGACCTGCGGATGGCCGGTGATGCGCTGGGCCGGATCACCGGCCGGATCGATGTCGAAGACCTGCTGGATGCGATTTTTCGAGAGTTCTGCATCGGCAAATGATATTCAGACGGAACATGAGGCGCCGGCGGAAAACGACGTCGGATGAGGCCCTTGGCCGATGATGTTCCACGTGAAACAATGGGGGACCGAGGTGATGTCCGATACCGCCCAGACCAGCGCATCGCGGCCGGTGGCCCGTGTCGGGGGCGTCGACGTCATCGTCATCGGTGGCGGGCATGCCGGGGTCGAGGCCGCGGCCGCTGCGGCCCGCATCGGGGCGCGGACCGTTCTGGTCACCCATCACCGTGCCACCATCGGCGCGATGTCGTGCAATCCGGCGATCGGCGGCATCGGCAAGGGAACGCTGGTGCGGGAGGTCGATGCCCTTGACGGGCTGATGGCGCGGGCCATCGACCGGTCGGGTATTCAGTTCCGGATGCTCAATGCCAGCCGTGGACCGGCAGTGCAGGGGCCGCGGGCGCAGGCAGACCGTAAGCTCTATGCCGCGGCCATGCTCGATCTGGTCACCCAGACCGCCGGGCTCGACATCGTTGAAGGCGCGGTCGACGATCTGATCGTCGATGATGCCGGGCGGGCGGCGGGCGTCGTTCTGGCCGACGGCCGGCGGTTGACCGCGGCGGCGGTGGTGCTCACCACCGGCACCTTCCTGCGCGGGGTGATCCATCTGGGCGACAGTCGCATCCCGGCCGGCCGCGTGGGGGAGGCGCCGGCGGCGGCACTGGGTGCGCGACTCGAAGCGCTCGATCTGCCGATGGGTCGATTGAAAACCGGCACGCCGCCACGGCTCGACGGGCGGACGATCGACTGGGCGTCGCTGACCATCCAGCATGGCGATAGTCCGCCACGGCCGTTCTCGGTGATGACCGACCGGATCACCGTGCCCCAGATCGCCTGCCACATCACCCAGACCACGCCGGCGGCTCATGACGTGATCCGGGCCCATCTGCACGAAAGTGCGGTCTATTCCGGGCGGATCGCCGGGCGGGGGCCGCGCTATTGTCCCTCGATCGAGGACAAGGTGGTCCGCTTCGCCGATCGGGACAGTCACCAGATCTTCCTTGAACCCGAGGGGCTGGACGACGACACCGTCTATCCCAACGGCATTTCCACCAGCCTGTCGGAAGCGGCACAGGCGCTGATGCTGCGCCAGATCCCCGGGCTCCAAGCGGTGCGGATCATCCGGCCGGGCTATGCGATCGAGTATGATTATGTCGATCCGCGCTCGCTGTTGCCGACGCTTGAAAGCCGGGTGATGCCGGGGCTGTATCTTGCCGGCCAGATCAACGGCACCACCGGTTATGAGGAAGCGGCGGCCCAGGGCCTCACCGCCGGCGCCAATGCAGCGCTGGCGGCGGGCGAAGGCGGTGCCGCCCACAGCGGCGGCCGGCGACTTCTGCCCGATCGGGGCCGCTCGCTGACCGGGGTGATGATCGATGACCTCACCACAAGGGGCGCCGACGAGCCCTATCGGATGTTCACCTCGCGCGCCGAGTACCGGCTGTTGCTGCGGGCCGACAATGCCGACCTGCGGCTGACCGACGAGGGCGCGGCCCTGGGCCTGATCGGGCCGGAGCGGCGTGCCGCCCATGCGGCCAAGATGGCGGCGCTGGGCGAGGCCCGGCAGATGGCCCGGTCGCTCACCCTCACGGCCGAGCAGGCCCGTGGACATGGCATCCCGGTCAACCGCGATGGCCGGCCGCGCAGCCTGTCGCAATTGCTGGTTCATCCGGAAGCCGGCCGGGATCTGCTCGCCGGCATCTGGCCAGCCTTTGGCGCTCTTCGCCCCGACATCCTTGAACAGATCGAAATCGAGGCCCGCTATGACGGCTATCTCGGCCGGCAGGAGGCCGATGTCGCGGCCTGGCGGCGCGAGGGCGGGCTGGCGATTCCCGACGGGTTCGATTATCGCCAGGTTGGCGGATTGTCGTCGGAGATGCGCGAGAAGTTCGATCGTCACCGTCCCGCCACCATTGCCGCCGCTCAGGCGATTGCCGGGGTGACGCCGGCGGCGCTGACCCTGGTCATCGGGGCGATCCGGCGCGGTCATGTCGCGGCCGTGGCGGCGGCGGAGTAGGGAGCATGGCGCGCAAGCCCGCACAGGGTAAACTACCGGGTAAACCACAGGGCAAACCACCGGGCAGATCAGATCCCGACCACAGCCGCCGATCGACGGCTGCCGACAGCGTCGCGGCACCCGGTGCCGACCATGACCGGGTCTGGCCGCGCATCCTTGATCTTCTGCCTGAGGTTCCACGTGAAACAATCGGCCGGCTGGAGGTTTACGCTCGGAGTCTCATCCGCTGGCAGGGTGCGATCAATCTGGTCGGGCCGGCAACTCTGCCCGAATTGTGGCGTCGCCATATGCTCGATTCGGTGCAGCTTCTGCCGCTGATCGGTCCGGGCCGTGGCCGGCGGCTGGTCGATCTGGGCTCGGGCGCCGGCTTTCCCGGGCTGGTGATCGCGGCCTTGGGCGATTTCGAGGTTCATCTGGTCGAGAGCGATACCCGCAAGGCGATTTTCCTGCGTGAGACGGCGCGGGCGATGGGGATCACGGTCACGGTCCATGCCCAACGGATCGAACGGCTGAAACCATTCGGCGCCGACATCGTCACCGCCCGTGCGCTGGCGCCACTCGACCGGTTGTTTGACATGGCTGTACCACTCGCCGGGCCCGATGCCGTATTCTGGTTCCTGAAAGGCGCGCAGGCGCCGGCCGAGCTGGCATCTGCCCGTGCATGCTGGACAATGCAGGTGGTATGCCATAGAAGTATGACCGACGAGGATGGCGTCATCCTTGAAGCGAAGGGGCTGTCTCGTGTCCAAGACCGTGACCAATCCCGCTGATGCGGCGCCTGCGGGCCCCGGTCGCGTGCTGGCCATCGCAAACCAGAAGGGCGGCGTGGGTAAGACCACCACCGCGATCAACCTTGCCACCGCGCTTGCCGCCGCGCGCAAGCGGGTTCTGGTGATCGATCTCGATCCGCAGGGCAATGCGTCCACCGGCCTGGGCATCGATGCCTCGCGGCGCAATCCCTCAAGCTACGATGTTCTGATGGGCGATGCCTCGCTCAAGGACGCCATCGTCAAGACCGAAGTGCCGGGGCTGGATGTGGTGCCCTCGGTGGTCGACCTGACCGGTGCCGAAATCGAGCTGATCGAGCGGCCGGCCCGTGAACGGCGGCTGCGGATGGCGTTGGGAGCCGAGGGACTACCGCGGTATGACTATCTGTTCATCGACTGCCCGCCGTCGCTCGGTATCCTCACCCTGAACGCGCTGGTCGCGGCCGATGCGGTGCTGGTACCGCTGCAGTGCGAGTTCTTTGCGCTGGAAGGCGTCAGCCAGTTGGTGCGGACGGTCGATCGGGTCAGGCGGTCGCTGAATCCCCGGCTCGATATTCAGGGCGTGGTGCTGACCATGTTCGACAACCGCAACAACCTGTCCAATCAGGTGGCCGCCGATGTGCGCAATTTCTTTGGCGACAAGGTCTACAAGACGGTGATCCCCCGCAATGTCCGGGTCTCGGAAGCGCCGAGCCATGGCAAGCCCGTGCTGCTCTATGACCATCGCTGTGCCGGTGCCCGTGCCTATATCCATCTGGCGGGCGAGGTGTTGAAGCGTGAACGGGGGGTGGCTGCGTGAGTGCGGAGGAAACCGGCGGCCGCAAGCGCGGCCTGGCCCGTGGCCTGTCGGCGCTTCTGGGCGATACCGTGATTGAAGACGCAGCCCCGGCCGCCGCCGTGGGCGACATCCGGATGATGCCGATCGAGCGGCTGCATCCCGGCCGCTATCAGCCGCGCCGCCATTTCGACGAAGAGGCATTGGCCCAGCTTGCCGCCAGCCTGCGCGAGCGTGGTGTGGTGCAGCCGATCCTGGTCCGACCGGTCGACGATGGCCGCTTCGAGATCGTCGCCGGCGAACGCCGCTGGCGGGCGGCCCAGATTGCCCGGCTGCATGAGGTGCCGGTCATCGTCCGCCATATGGCGGATCATGACGCGCTGGAAATCGCGTTGGTCGAGAACATCCAGCGCCAGGATCTGACGCCGCTGGAAGAAGCCGAGGGCTATCGCCGGCTGATGGGCGAGTTCTCCTATACGCAGGAAGAGCTGGGCCGGGTGATCGGCAAGAGCCGCGCCCATGTCGCCAACATGCTGCGCTTGCTGAACCTGCCCGACGCGGTCAAGGAAATGCTCGACGATGGCCGGCTGACCATGGGCCATGCCCGGGCCATTGCCACCGCCGAGGACCCGGCGTCCCTGGCCCGGCGGATCGTCGATCGTGGATTGACCGTGCGCAATGCCGAGGATCTGGCCCGCGGCGACGCCGAAAAGCGCGCCGGCCGCGATGGCAGCCGCAAGCCGGCCGGCGGCCGGCCGCGCAAGGCGGCGGGCGATGCCGCCCCGACCGCTGCCGCCGGTACCAAGGACGCCGATACGCTGCGACTGGAAGAAGATCTGAGCGAAACGCTGGGGCTGAAGGTGACCATCACCCCGAGTTCACCGCAGGCGGGCATGCTCTCGGTCAGTTACGGTTCGCTCGAAGACCTGGATGACCTGCTGGCCCGGCTGACCTCCCGCGGGTAATGCGGCGACCACCGGTATGACGAGTATGACCGATAAGAAGGACATGCCGGTATGGCCGTCAGCGCCGCCGGCGCCGGGCGGCCGCTTCGGCGGTAATACCCATAAGCGCCTGCCCGACAACGGTTTCCTGCGGTAGTCCCTGCTTCGCGCGCGCTTCCGCCTCGGCAAGCCTGCCCAGCGCCCGTGCCAGTGCCGCTGCCGGCCATACCGCCAGGGTCTGCTTGAAGACCGGGATCTGCTTGAAGAAGACCGGCGGCTTCAGCACCCGCATCGCCGCCTCGATATCCTGGCCGGCATCCAGCTCTGCCCGTGCCTGCAGCAGCCGGCCGAAATGCCGGGACACGACACGGAGCAACGCGATCGCCGAAATGCCTTCGGCAAAGGCACGCTCCAGCGCCCGGTCGAGGGCGGCGGCATCGCCGCCGGCACTGGCCGTCGCCACCTCGTCGAGCGCCACACTGCCGGCATCCCCGATCGTCGCCTCGACATCGTCGAGCGTGATGCGTTGCCGACCATGGGCATAGAGCACCAGCTTGTCGAGTTCCATCCGGGTCAGCGCGCGATCGGCGCCAAGAACCGCGGCCAGGGCCAGCAGAGCATCGGCATCGGCCATGAAGCCGGCCTCGCTCAGATGGCTGCGGATCACCTCGGCAAGATCGCGGCCTTCATCGCCATAACAGGCGATGGCGGCGGCGTTGGCGGCGGATTCAAACAGTTTGCGCAGCTTCGATGCCGGCCCGAGTTCGCCCGCATCCACCACCACCAGCGCATCGCCAGCCGGATCGGCCAGGAACGCCGCCAGCGCCGATGCCACAGTGTCGGTCCCCTCACGCAGCCGCACCACCCGCCGCCCGCCGCCAAAGGCAATAGCGGCCGCCTCGTCGGCCAGCCGTGCCGGATCCTCGGCCAGGCTCCGGGGATCGAGTGTGGCGATGCGGAACGGATCGGCCAGATCCGGCACCACCGACCGGGCCAGACGATCGGCGCGTTCCTTGATCAGCCCGCGATCCGGACCATAGAGCAGCACGGCGCGCCAGGCTGAATCCGGCCGGCTGGTGCGGGCCTCGGCGTCGCGGGGGGCGATCTTGACCATCGGCGGCGGCGGCCGTCAGGCCGGGTTCTGGTCGAAATAGATCGCCAGCCGGATCTGCACCTCGCGGGCCGCTTCTTCAAGCGCACGCTCGATCGCATCCTGCCGCGACACCAGGATCGCATAGGGCGCGGTGATCTGATTGTAGCTGTTGATCTGGCTGACCGTGCCGTCGGAGAGCAGCAGATCGGCGTTGTTCTCGCCGGCCCGCACGGCCACCAGCCGATAGACCACCTTGACCGTCACGTTATAACGGCTGGCCGTGGCGTCTTCGTTGATCGCAAGCCCGGTTTCGCTGATCTCAATGCCGCTGTCGAGCCGATAGCGGTTCGGCTCGACATCACCCTTGCCGGCCAGCAGCCGCTCCAGAGTGTTGCGATAGATCTGGCCGGCGCGGTCGGGTACCGGTGACACCGATACCGCGGCCAGGGCCCTGGTCACGTCGGCCCCGCTTGAGGCCGGCGCATAGAGCGGCCGGAAGCCGCAGGCGCCGAGTGCCAGCGCCGCGACCACGGCGAGCACCGCCGGGATACCCGCCCGGTGGCGTCGCGCCAGGACACCAGGTCGGCGGTCAGCCGACAATGTTGAGGATGCGGTTCGGGACATAGATCACCTTCCGCGGGCTGCGGCCGTCGAGGGCGACCTTGACCTTGTGATCGGCCAGGGCCTGTTGGACTGCCGCGTCCTGATCGAGATCGGGCACGACATCGAGCTTGCTGCGCACCTTGCCATTGACCTGAACCGGCAGGGTGATGGTGTCCACCGTCACCAGCGCCGGATCGAAATCGGGCCAGGCCTGATTGGCGAGCAGGCCGTCATGGCCGGCCACTGCCCACAATTCTTCGCCCAGATGCGGTGTCATCGGCCCGATCAGGCCGATCACCGCATCCAGAACCTCGCGCGCCACCGCGGCGTCGGTGGCATTGTCGGCCAGCGGCGTGAAATCGAACAACGTGTTCGACAAGGCCCGCAACCGGGCCACCGCCTTGTTGAAGTGGAAGCGCTCCAGATCGTCGGACAGATCGCGGATGGTCCGGTGCAGCGCCCGGCGGATCTCCAGCGCCGGGCCCTCGGCCGCGGCAAGCGCCGCCGTGATGTCGGCACCGGCGGGTGCCGACAGCACCTGCCATTCCTCGACCAGACGATATAGCCGCGACAGATAGCGATGCGCGCCTTCGGCGCCGGCATCGGTCCATTCCAGATCGCGTTCGGGCGGGCTGTCGGACAGCATGAACAGCCGCGCGGTATCGGCGCCATAAGCCTCGATGATCGCCATCGGATCGACGACATTGCGCTTCGACTTGCTCATCTTCTCGATGCGGCCACGGGTGATCCTGCCTCCGGTCTCGGCATGGACCAGTTCACCCTCGGCGTCCTTGACCACCTCTTCCGGATAGACCCAGCGGCCCTGATCGTCCTTATAGGTCTCGTGAACCACCATGCCCTGGGTCAGAAGCCCGGCGAAGGGCTCCTTGATGTCCAGCAGCCCGACCTCGCGCATCGCACGGGTGAAGAAGCGGGAATAGAGCAGGTGCAGCACGGCATGCTCGACGCCGCCGATATACTGGTCGACCGGCAGCCATTTATCGGCGGCGGCGCGCGGGAAGGGCGCATCGCTGGTCAACCCGGTATAGCGGGCGAAATACCAACTGCTTTCGAAGAAGGTGTCGAAGGTATCGGTTTCGCGCCGCGCGGGCTTGCCGCAGTTGGGGCAGTCGACATGCGCCCAGGTCGGATGACGATCCAGCGGGTTGCCGGCGCCGTCGAACACCACGTCGTCGGGCAGGGTCACTGGCAGTTGATCGTCGGGCACCGGCACCGGCCCGCAATCGGGGCAGTGGATGATCGGGATCGGGCAGCCCCAATAGCGCTGCCGCGACACGCCCCAGTCGCGCAGACGGAAGGTGGTTTCGCCCCGGCCCGCGCCCAGGCGTTCCAGTTCCTCGATCGCGCGGCGCTTGGCATCCGCCACGCTCAAGCCGTCGAGGAACTGCGAATTGATGATCATGCCGTCGCCGGTCAGCGCATCGGCGCCGATCTCGACCGGGGCATCGCTGTCGGTGCCGGCCGGTCGCACAACGGCCTTGACCGGCAGATCGTATTTGCGGGCGAAATCCAGGTCGCGCTGGTCATGCGCCGGGCAGCCGAACACGGCGCCCGAGCCATATTCCATCAGCACGAAATTGGCGACATAGACCGGCAGCGTCCAGCCGGGCACGAAGGGGTGGGCGGCCTGGACATCCAGCCGGAATCCCTTCTTTTCCGCGGTTTCAACCGCTTCCTCGCTGGTGCCGGTGCGGTTGCATTCCTCGATGAAGGCGGCGAGGTCGGGGTTGGTGGCGGCTGCCGCCTCGGCCAGCGGATGATTGGGCGCGATGGCGCAGAACGAGGCACCGAACAGGGTGTCGGGGCGGGTGGTGAAGACCTCCAGCCCGTCGAACGCCGTGCCGTCCAGGGAGGCGGGCGTGTTCGAGAGCGCAAAGCGCAGCCGTGCGCCTTCCGAACGGCCGATCCAGCGCGCCTGCATGGCCTTCACCCGCTCAGGCCAGCGGTCCAGCCCGTCGAGACTGTCGAGCAGATCGTCGCCGAAGGCGGTGATGCGCAGGAACCATTGCGACAGCTTGCGCCGTTCGACCAGCGCGCCCGAGCGCCAGCCACGGCCGTCGATCACCTGTTCATTGGCCAGCACGGTCTGGTCGACCGGATCCCAGTTGACCCAGCTCTCCTTGCGATAGGCGAGACCGGCCTTCATGAAGGCCAGGAACATGCGCTGTTCATGGACGTAATAATCGGGCGAGCAGGTGAAGATCTCGCGTGCCCAGTCGTAGGACAGGCCCATGGACTTCAACTGGCCACGCATGGCGGCGATGTTGTCATATGTCCAGGTGCCTGGGTGAATGCCGCGCTCGATGGCGGCGTTCTCGGCCGGCATGCCGAAGGCGTCCCAGCCCATCGGGTGCAGCACGTTGTAACCACGCGCCCGGCGATAGCGCGCCGTCACGTCGCCCAGGGTATAGACCCGGACATGTCCGATATGGATCCGGCCGGACGGGTAGGGGAACATCTCCAGCACATAGTATTTCGGCTTCGACGACGTTTCATCGGTCGTGAAGGTGCCGTTCTGGTCCCACACCTGCTGCCATTTGGGCTCGATCGCCTTGGGATTATACCGGGCCATTTTTCCGTAACGCACTGCGCGGGCACGAGATGCCGGCATCGTTCCGCTCAGGAAACGGCGCCGGCACCGGTCGCCCGGTTGAAGAGAACGGGCCGGGAGACGCGCCACGCTGCTGCGGTGGCGGTGGCCCCCGGCTCCGGGAGGGGGCGGCGTCAGCGCGCGGTGCTGACCACGCGAAGCTGACGGGCGCGGGTGAGGATCGCGTCCTCGATCCGGGTGGTGACCCCGGGCTCAAGCGCCATGTCGACCCAGGCACCGGTCTCGTCGCGGCGCTGCTTGAAGGCGGCGACGCGCAGACCGTCGGCACGAAGCTGACGATCGAGGATATAGACCGTCAGCTTCATGCGCTCGGCCGGGGTTTCCGGCGCGCTGTACCAGTCGGTGATGATCACGCCGCCGAACGGGTCGGCCGAGGCCAGCGGCATGAAGCTGATCGTGTCGAGCGAGGCGCGCCACAGAAAGCTGTTGACGCCGATCGGCGAGGCGCCGCCGGTGCCGTCGCGGGCCTTGTCGGTGTCGAGAATGTTCAGGCCGCCATCGCCGAAGATGGTCTGGCGCTCGGTCTGATAACTGCCGCCGCGCTGTCCGGGCACCGATGTCGGATAGCTTGCCTCGGTTGGCACACCGCTGCAGCCTGCGAGCAGCGCAAGCGCGCCCGCGAGCGCCGCGAACCGCAACTGATCCTTGCCCGTGACTGCCATGGCCGTTCCAAACCTCTCTGGTTTCAAGTCCGGCATCCTGCCGGCAGTGGTCGTGTGGCCGCATCCCGCGTGACGTAGCCGGACCTTTGGTTGCCGAACTATATGGCAAGCCGTCCGCCGCCTCAACCGAAGCCGACATGGCGCCGGGCGGCGACGGCCGGGCATTGCGTAAATCCGGCCGTCTCCGCCCGTCATGGGCGCCCTCCGCGCGGATCACCAGACATCCGGGCAACCCGGAGGTGATCGTGATGATCCTGTGATCATCCTGTTGCTCTTTTGCTACATTGTGACGGAAATCACTGACTCGCGGTATTGCGGCGCGTTGACGGCGCGTGCAGTGCGGAAGAACATAGGTCTCGACGGACAGGGCGGTTCCCCGCGCATCAACGCCCATCAGGTTCCGCGACAGACCAAGAAGATTGAGTGGCCGGCATCAGGCCCGATCGAACACATGACGGCCCTGGCCCATGCCGGCTTCCGGACAGCCAAGGTCATACCGGCTTCAGATCCGGCACCTGACCGGACGCTTTTGACACGTTCTCCAAGGGGACCCGACCCGATGAAGAAGATCCTGCTCGGCAGCACCGCGCTCGTCGCCGCCGCCGCTGCCTTCGCAGCCCCCGCTTCGGCTGCCGAGAAGATCAAGCTCGGCCTGGGCGGCTATTATCAGACCGCCTTCGTGCTGATCGACGAAGATGTCGCCAACACCCGCACCGACAGCCTGAAGCAGGAAGGCGAGGTCTATTTCACCGGCGAGACCACGCTCGACACTGGCATCACCGTCGGCGTGATGGTTCAGCTTGAGGCCTATACCACCGACGACCAGGTCGACGAGCACTATGTCTACTTCGATGGCGGCTTCGGTCGTGTCCAGTTGGGTGCCGCCGACTCGGCCGCCTATCTGATGCACTATTCGGCCCCGACCGCGATCGCCGGCCATGGTGTCGACAGCCCGAACTTCTTCCATGCCACGCCGCCCGGCACCCATGGCATCGCGTCGAACTACACCTTCCTGAACACCACCAGCGACGCCAACAAGCTGACCTATTTCACCCCGCGCTTCGCGGGCTTCCAGCTTGGCCTGTCCTACACCCCCAGCCTGGCCGGCGGCCTGGGCGGCAGCTCCGGTTCCTATGGCAACCTGCCCGACAACACCGTCGGCGCGCAGGAGAAGATCGTCGAGATCGGCGCCAACTACGTCAACAGCTTCGGTGGTATCGACGTCGCGATCTCGGCCGGCTATCTGACCGGCTCTCTGGAGCAGGATGCGGCCGGGTTCGATGACCAGGAAGTCTTCACCCTGGGCACCCAGATCGGCTTTGCCGGCTTCACCTTCGGCGGCGGCTATCAGAAGAACAATCTGGGCGTGGCGCTGGACGAAGACCTTGAGCAGTGGAATGTGGGCCTGACCTATGGCTTCGGTCCGTTCACGGTCGGCGCCGGTTATGGCTATGGCAGCCAGACCTATGTCGGCGGCGTCGAAGACGAGCTCAGCACCATCGAGGTCGGTGGCACCTACGAGATGGGCCCGGGCATCAGCCTGATGGCCGGCTATTTCAACTACGAGTTCGACTCGACCATCCCGGCGAACCGCAACACCTCGGACGCCTTCATGATCGGCACCTCGTTCGACTTCTGATCGGGCGAACCGCCCCCGGTCCGGCAAGTCCGGCCGGGGGCGGTACACTGATCGGTCAGTTGCGATGAACCCCCTCGAACCCGGCCTCCGCTCTTTGTTCAGCCGATGATGACCCGATCCTGGCCATCCTCATGCCTGTTGTTTCTGCGCCACAGTGTGGCGGGAAGCGCGCCATGCAGGGTGAGTGTTGCTTGACCACCGATAGCCTCGGATGGAACATGGCGACGCACAGCGCTTTGGATACGGCTTCGACGGCACCCTATTACGGGCTGTATCCCCTGGCGCGCGATGCCGCGTCGGGCCATTCGTGCTTGGAGAAAAATCCGAGACGACGGGCCTGGCTCCCACCGGTTCTAGGGGAACTGACCGATGAAGAAGATTCTGCTTGGCACGTCCGCCATCGTCGCCGCCGGCCTGCTGGCTGCGCCCGCCAATGCCGCCGAGAAGATCAAGCTGGGCCTGGGTGGCTATTACCAGACCGCCTTCGTGCTGATCGACGAAGATGTCGAGAACACCCGCACCGACAGCCTGAAGCAGGAAGGTGAGATTCACTTCCTGGGTGAGACCACGCTCGATAACGGTATCAAGGTCGGCGTGAATGTGCAGCTGGAGGCCTACACCACCAGCGACCAGGTTGACGAGCATTACGTCTATTTCGAGGGTGGCTTCGGTCGCGTCAACCTCGGCGCCGAGAACTCAGCCCCGTATCTGATGCATTATTCGGCTCCGTCGGCGGTTGCCGGCCATGGCGTCGACAGCCCGAACTTCTTCCATGCCAGCCGTCCGGTCGGGCATGCCCTGGGCTCGAACGTCACCTACCTGAACACAACCAGCGATGCCAACAAGCTGACCTACTTCACCCCGCGCTTCTCGGGCTTCCAGCTGGGTCTGTCGTACACCCCGAGCCTGGCCGGCGGCCGTGGTGGCTCGTCGGGCGCCTATGGCAACCTGTCTGACAATGTGGCGGGTCGTCAGGAGAAGATCGTCGAGGTCGGCGCCAACTACGTCAACACCTTCGGCGCCTTCAATGTGGCGGCCTCGGCCGGCTACACCGGCGGTTCGCAGGAAGTCGACATGGTCGGCGGCGACGATGTCGAGGCCTGGAGCCTGGGGGCGAATGTCGGCTATGCCGGCTTTACCTTCGGTGGCGCCTACATGACCAGCAACCAGGGCCTTCAGCTCGAAGACGATCTGGAGCAGTGGAATGCCGGTCTGACCTATGGCTTCGGCCCCTACAAGGTCGGCGTCGCCTATGGTTATGGCAGCCAGACCATGCTCGGTGGTCGTGAGGACGAACTGGCGACCCTGGAAGTCGGTGGCACCTATGCGATGGGCCCGGGCGTCAACCTGATGGCCGGCTACTACAACATCGACTTCGACTCGACCGACAGCACCCTGCGCAACACCGCGGACGTGTTCATGGTCGGCACGGCGCTGTCGTTCTGATAGCAGCCAGAGGTCACCGATCGGGTCTGCCTGATCGGATGAAGACGGGGATGGGCTTCGGCCCATCCCCGTTTTTTGTGGCATGACCAGCTTGTCTGCCCGCTGATCCTCCCCCCGCGCGGCGGACGTCCGGGGCGGAGGCCGAAGCCCGACAGGCCCTCTCCGGTGCATGGCCGGCGGGATCCTGTGGCGCCCGGGCCGTCTTTCATCACCACGATAAAAAGAGCCGGGCACCGGATGGCGCCCGGCTCTTTTTATTGCGCTGCACAGGGCACACAGGCGGCGTGGCGCCTGAAAAATCAGGTCACTATGTGGCATCGCAGCGGCATATCATCTGGCGCTGCACGGTGTGGTGTTGATGACACAGTGCGCGGTAACCGACACAGAAGGCCGCCGGTTTTCTTGACGGGCATGGGTGCCCTGCGTTTATTTGAGACGTCGATTGTGACGGTGATCACGGAACGCCCGGAACGGGGTGACGTCTGTCACGTCAGTCAGCATCAGCCTTCGGGAGCACGGGCCCCGATGGAATGTACCGCCCGGGCACATGTTTCGAGGCGGCCTCGATCGAGAGAGTGAGGGAGAGCATGAAGAAGATTCTCATCGGCACCACGGCCCTCGTCGCCGTCGGCCTCATCGCCGGCCAGGCTTCGGCCGCCGAGAAGATCCAGCTGGGCCTGGGCGGCTACTACCAGTCGTTCTTCAAGATCACTGACCAGGACGACATCGGCGCGACGGCCTATCGCAGCGACAGCGTTGTTCAGGAAGGTGAAATTCACTTTAAGGGCGAGACCGTCCTTGACAACGGCCTGAAGGTCGGTGTGCAGGTGCAGCTGGAAGGCTATACCACCGGCGATCAGATCGACGAGCACTACGTCTATTTCGATGGCTCCTGGGGCCGCGTGCTGCTCGGTGCCGAGAACTCGGCTGCCTATCTCATGCAGTACACCGCGCCGTCGGCCATCGTTGGTCATGGTGTCGCCACCCCGAACTTCTTTGGTTTCTCGATTGGCGACAATCAGACCGATCTCACCTATGTGAACGAGACGTCTGACGCCAACAAGCTGACCTACTTCACCCCGCGCATGGCCGGCTTCCAGCTCGGTCTGTCGTACACCCCGAGCCTCGCGGGTGGCACGGGTGGTTCGTCGAACTCCTATGGCAACCTGACTGATGACGTGGCTGGCCGTCAGGAGCAGATCGTCGAAGTCGGCGTCAACTACGTCAACAAGCTTGGCGCCGTCGATCTGGCCGTGTCTGGTGGTTACCTGAAGGGCAGCCTTGAGGCGGAAGCGCTCGGCGTGGACGACCTGCAGGTCTGGAGCTTGGGCATGAATGTGGGTTATGCCGGCTTCACCTTCGGCGGCTCCTACATCAATGACAACAACGGCCTTGAGGGCGACAACGACATGGATCGTTGGAACGTGGGCCTGACCTACGCTTTTGGCCCGTATACGGTTGGCGGCGCCTACGCGCACAGCGCCCGTGAGTTCAGCAACGGCAGCGGCGATGACGAGCTCGAGTTCTACGAGATCGGTGGCACCTATGCCATGGGCCCGGGTGTGAGCCTGAGCGCTGGCGTCCAGTTCATCAATGCGGACAGCGATCGCGCGAGCGCACGTCAGGAAGGCACGTCCTTCCTGGTTGGTACCGGCATCAGCTTCTGATCCTGTCGGTATCACCGCTATCATCAGCCCTCCGGGTCGATGGCACGAAAAGAGGGCGGGTCTTTGGACCCGCCCTTTTTGTATGGTGGCCGGCGCGGGCATGGCGGCCGGTCATCTGTCGGGCAGCTTTTGTCGGGCGCCATTTTCGGCTATGGATGGGGGCCAAGCATTCCCAATGCCGGCGGCCCATGTCGTCGGATATCCGGTCGAGGATTTTTGCCGTCATGGGCGCGATCATCTGGCTCGCCTCTTACCCCAAATCGGGCAACACCTGGACGCGTGCGTTCCTCCACAATCTGCTGCGCGATGCCAAGTCCCCGATACCGCCCGACCGCTTCGCTGAATTCTGCTTAGGCGAGAGCAAACCCGACTGGTATCTGCGCTATCTGGGCAAGCCACTGACCGAGGCGACCGAGGCCGAGATCATGAAGATCCGGCCGCTGGTGCAGCGCGACATGACGCAGGCCTTCCCCGACAGCGTCTTCGCCAAGACCCACAACATGGTGGCTGAGCGCCATGGCGTGCCGCTGATCAGCATGGCCCACAGCGCCGGCGGGATTTACATCGTGCGCAATCCGCTGGACGTGGTGTCGTCGGTGGCCGATCACTTCGGCCTGGATATCGATGGCGCCAGCGCGATGATGGCCAATGAGGGCGCGATCACCGCCACCGACGAGCGGAACGTCTTCGAGGTGCTGGGCAGTTGGTCGCAGCATGTGGAAAGCTGGACCCAGGTACCGAGCCCGGGGCTGCATGTCATGCGCTATGAGGACATGACCGACCGGCCGCAGCAGACCTTCCGCAAGCTCACCGATTTTCTGGGCCTGAAGCCGCCGCGCGAACGGCTGGAGCGGGCGATCCGTTTCTCGTCATTCAAGATGCTGAAACAGATGGAAGAGCGTCACGGCTTCCGCGAGCGCAGCGTCAATTCCAAAGCCTTCTTCCGATCGGGCGGCGCCGGCAAGTGGCGTGAACGCCTGACCCCCGACCAGATCCGCCGGATCATCGCCGATCATCACCAGCAGATGGCGCGGTTCGGCTATATCCCCGCAGATTATGCCGATGCGCTGCCGGATCCCGAGGCGGGGGTGATGGCGGGCGGCGGTGAAAGGACACGATGAGCGAGCAGCGTGCCCGGCGTTTAGCCCTGTCGACCGCGCTCGGTCTGGCAAAGCGCGGCTATTTCATTCCATATCGTTATGCGGAACAGGTGGAGGCGGTCCGGCCCAAGGGGCCGCATCCGGCCGCCGAGGCGCTGTTCCAGGCCATGGAACCGGTGTTCGCGGCCGTGCTGGATGCCGCGGCCGATTATCGCGACGATCTGGCACGCCTTGCCGGCGCGCGGCCGCCGGCGCCGCGCTGGTCGCAGGACTGGTTTCCACGACTGGATGCGCTGGCCGCCTATACCATGGTGCGGGCGGCGCGGCCGCGGCGGATCATCGAGGTCGGATCGGGCCATTCCACACGCTTCATCGTTCAGGCATTGAGGGATGACGGCCACGGCGCCGAGATGACCGCGATCGACCCGGAACCGCGCGCCGCCATCGACGAGCTTGGCATCGCGGTGATCCGCAAGCCGCTGCAAAGTGTGCCGCTGGGCCATTTCGCGGCGCTGGGCCCGGGCGATATGCTGGTGGTGGACAGCAGCCATATCCTGATGCCGGGCAGTGATGTCGACATCGTGCTGAACCGGATTCTGCCGATCCTGCCCAAGGGCGTTCTGATTCATTTCCACGACATCTTCCTGCCCGACGGTTATCCGCAGAGCTGGGCATGGCGGGGCTATAACGAACAGCCGGCGGTGGCGGCACTGCTGTTCACCGGCGGTTACAAGCCGCTGTTCGCCAGCCGTTACGTCGCCACCCGGATGACCGGCCGGGTGCAGAACGGCATTGCCGGCGGCCTGCCGCTGCTGGAAGGCGCCTATGAATCCAGCCTGTGGCTGGAAAAGCTGGTCGATGCGGCGGTGGCGCCGCCGGATTGAGCGGCGCGGCCAGGGCCTGCCGACAGCGCCTGCGGTCAGCGCGCGAAGGCGTCGATGGCGGCGAAACCCTTGAGATTGGGGCAGGGGGTCACCTGGCGAAACGTGGCGGCGGTCATGCCGCCCATCGCCAGCACCGGCAGGCCGGCGCGCGTGGCCAGCGCCCGGAAGCGCAGCGGCCCCAGCACCCGGGCGCCGGGATGGCTGCGGGTGGGCAGCACAGGCGAGACCAGCACCAGATCGACCTTCAGGCGCCGGGCGCGGACCAGATCCGCCCGGTCATGCACGGCGGCGGTGACCAGCATCGGGCGCGGCTGACGCTGGATATCGGGCCGCTGCAGAAGGTGGCCGGGCAGATGCAGACCGTCGGCCCCCACCGTCAGCGCCAGACCGATATCGCCGGCGATGATCAGAACCAGACCGCGCGCGCGGGTGATGGCGCGCCAGCGTCGGGCGAGGGCAGGCCGGTCGGCCGCCGGATAATCGCGCAGCAGCACGGCGTCGCCACGCCTGAGGCCCCGGGTCAGGCCGGCTTCGGGCGGGCCCTGGCGGGGGCGGTCGGTGACCAGAACCGTCAGGCGATGCATGCCGTCGCTGTTGAGAAGCCTGCTGCCTCGGCTATGATGGCGCCCCATATCGCAGTCGCCCATGCATGAAGGGTGGTGGCGGGGCCGTTGGCCCGGTCCTGTACATCCGCAAGCCTTGAGGGAGCCCCAGCCCGATGACCGACGTCAAGGCCAACCTGGCTCATGTCCGGGCCGAGATCGACCGCGCCGCCCGCGATGCCGGGCGCGCACCCGCCGATGTGACCCTGGTCGCCGTGTCCAAGACCCATGACGGGCCGGCGATCCGGCCGGCGCTGGACGCGGGGCAGCGGGTGTTCGGTGAAAACCGGGTGCAGGAAGCGGCCGGCAAATGGCCCGCGCTGCGCGCGGCGTTTCCCGATATCGAACTGCATCTGATCGGGCCGCTGCAGACCAACAAACTGCGTGAGGCGGTTGAGCTGTTCGACGTGATCCAGAGCGTCGACCGGCCGAAACTGGCGCGCAAACTGGCCGAAGAGGCGGGGCAGGCCGGTCGCCTGCCGCGGCTGCTGGTGCAGGTGAACACCGGCGAGGAACCGCAGAAAGCCGGAGTGCTGCCGGCTGATCTGGATGGATTTCTGCGCGAATGCCGCGAGGAGCTGGGACTGGGCATCAAGGGGCTGATGTGCATTCCGCCGGTCGATGATCAGCCGGGGCCGCATTTCGCCCTGCTGGCCGATATGGCGAAAGCCCATGACCTGCCGGTGTTGAGCATGGGGATGAGCGGCGATTTCACCGTCGCGGTGCAACTGGGCGCCACCCATGTCCGGGTTGGCACGGCGATCTTCGGCAGCCGGCCGCCGCTGCCCGGCACCTGAGACGTTACCGACGCAGTCTTAAGGCCAGACGCGGGCTCAAGGTCAGAAGCGCGCGCTGATGGTCAGGGTGTCGCCGGGGCCGGCATCGGCCAGCACGCCACGCAGGTCGTCCATCGCCAGCGCGATGCAGCCTTCGGTGCCGGCGAAATCCGGCCGGGCCACATGCAGGAAGATGGCGCTGCCACGGCCCGGCACCACTGGTGCATCATTCCAGCCCAGCACCGCGATCAGGTCATAGACGTGGTCGTCGCGCCACAGCCGTTCGTGATGGGCGGGAAAGGGCAAGTCGACCGGGCGGTTATAGAACGGGTTCTCCGGCTCATCACACCAACCATGCTCGGGGCGGATTTCCTCGACCGGCAGCCGGGTCTGCGGCGGCTCGATGCGGTCGGCACGATACAGCACCCGGCGGATCGGCAAGGTGCCGATCGGGGTGGCGCCGTCACCTTCGCGCTTGGCGACGGTAATGCCGTTGCGGCCGATCGCGACCGGCAATCGCCGATCACGCCACCAGAACCGGAATTTTGCGAGCAATGGATCATAACGTACGAGCATGGCGCCTAGTCTGCCACGGCAGCGGTACGGCTTGAACCGCAAGCGGCCCATGACCCGCAATTGTCACGGCGCCTCAGCATTTCACGCCAAGGCTCCGGGATTGTAAGGCTCAGAGATCGCGGGCGATACCGGCCGTGCCGGCGGCGGCGCCCCGGCCGGCCCGCATCTGCGCCTGATAGCGGTCCAGCGCCTGGTTCATCCGGGCCGCGAAATCGGCCGCGGCGAGCGGGCCGGCTGCGGCTGCGGCGGCACTGGTGTCGGCGCTGGCATCGCTGGCGGCCGGTGCGGGCTCGTTCAAGGCACGCAACTGTTCGACCTGTGCGGCATCGGTGCCGCCGGAACCGGCCTTCTCGGCGCCGGCTGCGGACTGGCGTGCGGCATAGGCGGCGGCACCGGGGGCGGTGACCGGCAGTCGCGGCTTCAGGGCGGTGGGGCCGTCGATACCGAGGAAGGCGGCGGCGGGGATGATCCGGCCGCCCATATCGCTGCCAGACGACCCGCCGGCAGCGATCCGGCCGCTGGCACCGTCGTCGAAGGACAGATCCGCAAGCGGCGTACCGCCGGCACCGCCGCCGGGGATGCTGTCGCGCAGCATGGCTTCAATCTCGCGCTCGCTGGGCCGGGCGCCGGCGGTGCGGCGGTCGTCGGTGCGCCGGTCATTGGTGCGGCGGGCGCCGGCGGCGCGGGCCTCGGCTTCATCGATCGCCAGGCTGGCGGTGGCCGGCAGCCGTCCGGGTGCCGCCGCCGGCGCCGGGGCGGCACCGAAGGCGCCCAGCAGCGCCGCGAACTGATCTTCGTTCAGGCCGCGACCACCGGCGGCCGGCTGCCCCTGCGCCAGTTGCGCCTCGGCGGCGCCGGCCGGCTTCGCGCGCGGCGGCTGGCCGAGGGCTGCCACATGGGCACTGCCGGCCAGACGCTGGGTATCGGCGGCGGCGGTGTCGACCATGCCGGTGGTGGTGGCGGGGTCGGGCAGGGCGCTGTCATCGCCGGCATCGGCCAGGGCGGTGCCGCCGGTGTCGCCGCCGGCCTCGTCGCCGGTCACCCAGGCGAGCATGCGGTCGCCCAGCGTGGCGCCGTTGGTGTCGGTGGTGGCGTTTTCCATCATGGCGCCGATCAGGCCCACCGGGCCGCCAAAGGCGATGCCGCCCAGCATCCGGGCGCCGGGGGCGATGCTGTCGCCGGTGATCGCCCGATAGACCGTGCCCACGATCGGCAGTTGCTGCAACGGATTGACGAGGTCGACCAGGTCTCCAAAGGTGAAGCCGTCCTCGCCCCAGAAGCCGGTCTCTTTCGCGCTGGTCCCCGTGTCGACAGCCGTGGCCTCGGCGTCGCGGCCACGTGCCGACGGCACATCGCTGGCACCGCCGGCCCAGGCCGGCGTGTCATAGCGGTATTCCGAGCGGTCGCTGATGAACATCGGGGGGAAACCGGTTGCGATGAAGGGGAACAGGGGATGCCGTATGCCATACGGCACCTGTGAGCCCTGTCCCTTTCAAGCATCGTGCCAGATGCTCCAAATGCCCGACAGATCACGAAAAAACGCCGCAGAACCCGGCTTGCAGGGCGATGCGGCGTGGCGTGGGTGTGTGGAGCGGCGCGTTCGACGCAGGCGGTTCCGGTCGTTCACGATGGCCACGCCAGGTTGCCGGGGGCAGGAATTGCCGGTCGGCAGCCCTTGCCGCCCCGGCCGGATCATTCCTGGCCGGGGCAGGTCACAGCATATGGCCGGCGCGCCGTGCCTTGGTCGACAGATAGCCGGCATTGTGGCCATTGGCGGGGAAGGCGTGGGGCACCCGCTCCACCACCTCGATGCCATGGGCGCCCAGCGCCACCACCTTGGCCGGGTTGTTGGTCAGCAGCCGGATGCGGGTATGGCCCAGCGCCCGCAGCATCTCGGCCGCCGGGCGGAAATCGCGTTCATCCGCCTCGTAACCCAGCGTCAGATTGGCATCGACCGTATCCAGCCCGCGATCCTGCAAGGCATAGGCGCGCAGCTTGTTGATCAACCCGATGCCGCGGCCTTCCTGGGCCAGATACAGCACCACGCCGCCACCACTGGCGGCCATGGTGCGGATGGCACCTTTCAACTGTTCGCCGCAATCGCAGCGCAGCGAGCCCAGCAGGTCGCCGGTGAAGCATTCGGAATGCAGCCGGGCCAGGATCGGCGCCCCCGGCTCGGGCTCTCCCACCACGATCGCCAGATGCTCGGGCCCGCCATCGGCCGGGCGGAAGGCGATCAGCCGGCAGTTTTCGGCATCGGCCAGCGGCACGCGGGCTTCGGCCACTCGGGTCAGATGGCCGGCGGCGATCTGGCCTTCCTTCAGCAATCGGGCATCGATGATCACCGGGTCGAGCGCCGTGGCGCCACCCGGCAACTGGCCGGCGGGCAGTTCCACCGCCACCAGCGCCGGCAGCAGCCCGCCGCGCTTGGCAAGCGCGATCGCGGCTGCCGAGGCGCGGCCTGCGGGCCTCAACCGGCCAAGGGCATGGGCGCGTGCGGCGGCGCCATCGCCCGAGAGCATCGGGTCGGCCGCCAGCCGCCAGGACGGGTCGTGAATGTCACGGATCGGTGCCGCCACAGGCTCCACCCCGCGTGGATCATCGGGGTCGATCGGGGCCACCAGCCCGGCCAGGGCGGCACGGCGGCGCGAAATCAGCAGGTCGGCGGGGGCGCCGGTCAGGGTCGCCAGAGCTGCCAGCCGGTCGGGCGCCGCGCGTTCGGGCGAGAGCACCAGCACGTCGTTCTGATCGTCGCGGAGCAGTACGGCCCCCCCGGCGCGCAACTCCGCCTGGGCACGCTGAAGGTGCCGTTCATTCGCCTCGCTCATCTGGCCCGTCCCGTCGCCTGCCGTTTCCGCGGTCGTCGATGTGTCATCCACCGTCGAGGTCACATTCACTCCCGGCGTGCCTCCATTTCAAGGATCAGTGCAATCTCGTCAGCCACGAGGTCGCCATCCAGGCCATAGGTCATGCCGAAATCGCTGCGCCGGATCGTACCACGCGCAGAAACCCCCACAACATAGGGGCGCGCGCCGAATACGCCAGTGCCGAAGGGATATTCGGCGCTCTTGTTCCATGTGACGTCAAGTGTCAGCGGCTTGCGGACGCCCAGAAGCTCCAGCGTGCCGGTCACGGTGCCCTGCCGGCCGGCGGTGGCCCGGGCCCCGTCCAGCCGGAAGATCATCTCGGGAAATTCATCGGCGTTCAGGAAATCGGGGCCGCGCAGATGCTCGTCGCGCTTCTCGTGGGCGGTCGACACGCTGGCGGTCTTCACCCGGATCTCGCCCTGCTCCAGCGCAGGCGCCGCCTCGTCGAACACGAAGCTGCCCTCGACCTGATCGAACCGGCCCAGCACATTGGCATAGCCCGCATGCATCACCAGAAAGCCGACCACGGCGTGTTCGGGATCGAGCGTATAGGTCGCAGGCTCGGCACGCGCCATCCGGCCCGTACCGAAGACCGCCGCGGCGGCGATCAACCCCGTCATCAGAAGCGACATCATCCGGCCGTGGGCCGTGCCATTCCGGATCTGTGCCGCCGTGGCCGGTGCCCGGTGGGCGTGAAGGGTCATGACGGTCCTCTCCCTGCATGGGCCGTGTTGTCGGTGTCGCCGCCGGCGCTGCCGTCATCGGCCCGCTTGCGCAGCACCAGAACCAGATCGATGGCGAAGGAGGCGGTGAGCATGGCCACCGCCAATACCGCCGAGATGGTGCCGGCCACGGCCGAGACCGGGTTCAGCGCGCCCACCAGCGCCGCCACACCCAGCGCGCAGACGGCACGGCGGCGATGGCTGGCCGGCAGCGGCCGGGCCAGCAGCGGCCAGATCCACGACGCCAGCACCCAGGCATAACGCAGGCCACCCGCCACCAGCACCCAGCCGCCGGCCCGGCCCGCATCCAGCGCCGCCAGCGACAGCACGGCCACGAACAGGGCATCGAGTTCCATGTCGAACCGGGCGCCGAACGGGCTCGCCACCTTGCGGCGCCGCGCGATCCAGCCATCCACCCCGTCCAGCGCCAGACAGATGGCGGCGGTGGCGAACAGCACCCAGGGGGTCAGGGCCGATCCGCCGCCCTGATCATGCGCCATCAACGGCTCGCCGATCGCGGCCGCGACCAGCGCCACCAGGCCGGCGCGGAACAGGGTGACGCGATTGGCAGGACCAATGCGCCGCTGCGGCAGATGCTGGGCCAGCGCCGGCCAGGCCAGTGCCAGCGCGCAGGCCAGCCAGGCCACGGCCTTGACGGGATACACCGGCGACAGCAGGCTGTCCTCCTGCATGGCGAGCAAGACGCCCGCCGCCGCCACCGCCCCGGTGGCACCGATCGCATGCAGGCCGGCATCGAGCCGCAGGGTGGCCAGGGGAGCGGCCTCTCGTTTCGCTGTCATGCAACACCATATGGAGACGAAGACGGGCCGGGTGTAGATGGGCGGCCCCGAGAACGTTACGGTTTATCGTTGGCGTGATTTACCAATGAAGGGTTGAATGAGGGTTGATTGGCCTCGGCGATGCTCATCCAGACCGGCAGGTTCGAGGTCTACGCCATGTGGCGGCCGGCGGATCGATCGCTCCTGGAACAAGCGGTGTCGGCCGGATGTTTCAGGCGGTGATCAACCATCCGATGACCTATCAGGTTCCGGGCGACAGTCCACAGCCATTCCGCCTATGAGGAGCCCTCCCGCCTATGAGGAGACAGTGCCACCATGACCCTGCCGCCGCCCAGCCCCCGGTCCGCCGCCACCGCAACAGCGACCGCCGCCCCGTCGGCGGCCCCGCGGCTGGTGCGGCTGGGACACGACCATATCTGGGCCGGCCTGCTGGCGATTGCCGCCGCCCGCGAGCCGGTGGCGGGGCTGGCGCTGTGCCGTGACGGCGGATTGCGACCGGTGACGAACCCCGCCGAGGCCGATGCGATCCTGATCAACGACCCGGCCCATCCATCGGGCCCTGCCTGGCCCGCCGGCGGTTGGGCGACCCGGATCGAGGTGGAGCCGGCCGCGGCGCGGCTGCTGGATCTGTATCTGCCGGTGCTGCGCGCCGCACCCGACCACCGGCCACGGGTCTATGCCCATCTGGCGCAGAGTCTGGATGGTCGCATCGCCACCATGAGCGGTTGTTCGCAATGGCTGTCGGGCGAGGAGGATCTTGTTCACGCCCACCGTATGCGCGCCCTGTCGGATGCCGTGCTGGTCGGCGCCGCCACGGTCGCCGCCGACGATCCGCGCCTGACCGTGCGTCTGGTCGATGGCCCGAACCCCTTGCGCGTGGTCATCGACAGCGGCGGCAGGCTTGGCACCGACCACAAGCTGTTCGGCGACGGCGCTGCCCGCACCCTGGTTGTCTATGCCGATGACATGCCGGCACCCGCCGGCTGTGTTGCCGGCGGCGATGCGGTCACCGGGCTGGCGGTGCCGCGCAGCGCCTGCGGCCGGCTGGATCCGGTGGCGGCGCTGGCGGCGCTGCGGCGCCTGGGCATCCGCCGGCTGTTCGTGGAAGGCGGCGGGGTCACGGTGTCGCGGCTGATCGAGGCGCGGCTGGTCGACCGGCTTCAGGTCGCCATCGCCCCGGTGCTGCTGGGATCGGGCCGGCCGGTGCTGTGCCTGCCGGAAATTGACGATCTGGCCGAGGCGCTGCGCCCGCCCTGCCGCAATTTCATATTGGGGCCGGATATCCTGGTGGAATGCTGCTTCGATCTGGCGGAGGCGCGGGCATGACCGCCACCGCGCGCGCCTTGTGGACCACAGGCCCCGGCCGGTTCGAGATCCGCAGCCAATCCCTGCCCGTGCCGGGTGACGGCGAGGTGCTGGTGACCACCTTGCAGACCGCGGTCAGCCGCGGCACCGAAACCCTGATCGCGACCGGGTCCGTGCCGGAAAGTGAATACCAGCGCATGAAGGCACCCTTCCAGGAGGGGGATTTCCCCTTCCCGGTCAAGTACGGCTATGCCGCTGTCGGGCAGACCCCCGACGGCACGCGGGTCTTTGCCCTGCACCCGCATCAGGACCGGTTCGTTCTGCCGCGTGCCGCCCTGCGGCCGGTGCCCGATACCGTCCCCACCGCGCGCGCGGTGCTGGCCGCCAATATGGAAACCGCGCTGAACGTGCTGTGGGATGCCGGTGCCGGGCCGGGCGACCGGATCACCGTGATCGGCGCCGGGCTGGTCGGGCTGCTGGCCGCGCGTCTGGCCCGGCGCCTGCCGGGGGCGGTGGTGCAGATCGTCGACCGCGATGCCGGACGGGGCGATCAGGCGCGGGCGCTGGATCTGGATTTCCGCGCGCCCGATGCCGCCACACCCGACCGCGACATCGTGATCAATGCCAGCGCATCGGGTGCCGGACTGGATCAGGCGCTGGCCCTGGCCGGGTTCGAGGCGACGGTGGTCGAGGCGAGCTGGCATGGCAGCCGGCCGGTGAGCCTGCATCTGGGCCATGGCTTCCACGCCCGCCGGCTGCGGCTGATATCGTCGCAGGTCGGCCATGTCGCGGCCGGCCGGCGCGCCAGACTGACCCATGCCGACCGGCTGGACATGGCACTCGGTCTGCTGGACGATCCGGTGCTGGATGCGCTGGTGGTCGATGCGGTGGCCTTTGATCAGGCGCCGGCGCGTCTGCCCGGCCATCTCTCGGGCACTGGCCCCGATCCGGCGCTGACCGGCACCGTGCTGCGCCTGCTCTATTGACCCAAACTGGAAAAGGATCGACCCCGCCCATGTTCACGCTCGGCGTCCGCGACCATGTGATGATCGCCCACAGCTTTCGCGGCGAGATTTTCGGCCCCGCCCAGCGCCTGCACGGCGCGACCTATGTGGTGGATGTGGAATTCAAACGCAGCCGCCTGGATGATGACGGGCTGGTGGTCGATATCGGGCTGGCCCACACGGCCCTGAAGGCTGCGATCGAGCCTCTGGCCTATCGCAATCTGGACGATCTGCCGGACTTCGCCGGCATCAACACCACCACCGAGTTCCTGGCGCAGTATCTGCACGGCCGGATGGCGGCGGCGATCGACGACGGACGGCTGGGCGCCAGTGCCGCCGGCATCGACGCAATCCGGATCGTGCTGAAGGAAAGCCATGTCGCCTGGGCCGCCTATGAGGCGCCGGTGGGCCGGGCGGCGGCATGACCGATATTCTGCTGGTGGTGCCGGGGCCGGTGGATCTGGCGACCGGCGGCTATGTCTATGACCGCCGGATCATGGCGGCGCTGGCGGCGCTGGGCCATGAGGTGGAGACGCTGGCCCTGCCCGCCGGCGAGGAGGCCCGCGCCGAAACGATCCGCGCGCGGCTGCATGCGGACAATGCGCCGGCGGTGGGCGCGATGCTGATCGACGGTCTGGCGCTGCCCGGGCTGGCGCCGCTGCTGGCGGATCTGCGGCGCCATGCGCGGTGTCCGCGCCTGCTGGCGCTGGTGCATCACCCGATGGCGCTGGAGACCGGGCTGACGGCGGAACGGGCGGCGGAGCTGGAACGGCAGGAACGCGCGGCACTGGCGCTGGTCGATGCCGTGGTCGCGACCAGCCCGGCCACGGCGGCATTGCTGACCGATGGCGGCTGGACCCGGCATCCGGTGGCGGTGATCGAGCCGGGCCTGTCCGTTGAGGCGGCGATGCCGGCCGTGCCGGGGGATGATGGCGGGGCGGATGATGGCGGGATCCGCCTGTTATGCGTGGCCAGCCTGACGCCCCGCAAGGCGCATCAGGATCTGGTCGCGGCCCTGTCTGATCTGGGCGGGGCGCCGGGCGGCCGCGCATGGCGGCTGGATCTGGTCGGGCCCGATACGCTGGACGCTGAGCATGCGGGCCGGGTGCGGGCGGCGATCGACGCCGCCGGGCTGGGCGATCGTATCCGCTGTCATGGCGTGCTGTCGGGTGCGGCGCTGGCCCGCTGCTATGCGGCGGCGGATGTCTTCGTGCTGCCGTCGCGGTTTGAAGGCTATGGCATGGCCTTCGCCGAGGCGATGGCCGCCGGCCTGCCGGTGGTGGGATGCGCCGCGGGCGCGGTGCCCGATCTGGTGCCGGCCAGTGCCGGCATTCTGGTGCCGCCGGGCGATGTTCCGGCGCTGGCCCATGCCTTGGGGCGGCTGATCGCCGATGCCGATCTGCGCCGGCAACTGGCGGCGGGTGCCGCCGTGGCGGGTGCCGCCCTGCCACGCTGGCCCGATCAGGCACGGCGGCTGGCCGCGCTGGCGGGCCTCTCGGAAGCGGGCCTGTCGGAAGCGGGCCTCTCGGAAGAGGACAGGTCATGAGCGACGAGACCGGCGGCTTCGATGCGGGCTGGCTGGACCTGCGGGCGGGTTTCGACCATGCCGCGCGGGTGCCGGCGCTGGAACGGCGGCTGGCCGCGATGCTGCGCCGCCGGCCGGGCAATCAGTTGACCATCGTCGACCTTGGTGCCGGCACCGGCGGCGGACTGATGCATCTGGCGCCCCGCCTGACCCGTTGGCTCAGCCCCGGCATTCATCAGTCATGGCGGCTGGTGGAACGCGACCCGGCGCTGATCGCCGCGGGCCAGACCCGGCTGGCGACGCTGCCGGCGGTGGTGGCGGGCGGTCTGCGCGTCACCTATCAGCCGGCCGATCTGGCTCTGGAAGATCTGTCCGGGCTGATCGCCGGTGCCGATCTGGTGCATTTCACCGCCCTGATCGACCTGGCGGGCATGGACTGGCTTGTCGGGCTGGCGGATGCGGTGGCCGCATGCGGCGTGCCGCTGCTGGGGGCGCTGACCTTCGATGGCCGCATGGACTGGTCGCCGCCGGCCGATGGCGACGATGCGGCGGTGGCCGGCTTCATCCATCATCAACGCCGCGACAAGGGCCTGGGCGGCGTGGCGCTGGGGGCCGACGCGGCACCGGCACTGGCGCGGCTGCTGACCGACCGGGGGATGACGGTGCGGCTGGTGGCATCCGACTGGGTGATCGGGCCTGAGGATACCGCGATGCATGCGGCGATGGTCGACGGCGTGGCCGGCGCGCTGGATGATCTGGCGGCCGATGGGCTGGTGCCGGCCGGACAGCCGGCGGCCTTCCGGGCCGCCAGGGAGGCCGCCGGCCCCGGCCGGCTGATGGTCGGACATCTAGACCTGCTTGCCTGGCGCCGGGGCCATGAGTAAAACCAGAAGAGGGCCCGCCCGCCTACCGTACGGCCGGCTTGCCGTATGGCCAGCCGCTTGATGTGCGGCCCCCCCTGATGTGCCAGACTGACCCATGATGGCGCAGCCCGCCGCCCTTGCCGGAGACCGCCCGCCGCCATGTCAGCCCAGAAGCGCATCCTGCTGATCGACGACGACCCGCTGCTGCGCCAGACCCTGGCCGAACAGCTTGCCCTGTATGAAGAATTCACCATCGACGAGGCGGCAAGCGGCGCCCAGGCGCTGGAGGTGGTGAAGGCGGGCTTGAAGTCCGCGCCCCATGATCTGGTGATCCTGGATATCGGCCTGCCCGATCTGGATGGGCGCGAGGTCTGCCGGTTGATGCGCCGCGCCGGGCTGAAGGCGCCGGTGGTGATGCTGACCGGTGCCGATACCGAGGCCGATACCATTCTGGGCCTGGATGCCGGCGCCAATGATTACGTCACCAAGCCGTTCCGCTTCGCCGTGCTGCTGGCACGGGTGCGGGCGCATCTGCGCCAGCATGAACAATCGGACGATGCGGTGTTCGCGATCGGCCCCTATCAGTTCCGGCCTGCCGCCAAGATGCTGGTGACCGAGGACGGCCGGCGCAAGCTGCGTCTGACCGACAAGGAAACCCAGATCCTGAAATTCCTCTATCGGGCCGGTGACAAGCCGGTCACGCGGGAACGGCTGCTGGATGAGGTTTGGGGCTATAATGCCGGCGTCGCCACCCATACGCTGGAAACCCATATCTACCGCCTGCGCCAGAAGATCGAGCCTGACCCCGGCAACGCCCGGCTGCTGGTGACCGAGCCCGGCGGCTATCGGCTGATGATCTGATCCGGATCGGAACTGAACCTCGTCAGTCGGGCCGGGGCGCGGCGATCGCCGGCCCTGTCCGCATGGTCGCGATGTCCGGGATGGCGGCGATGGCGCGGGCCAGGATCTCGTTGCCCTCGTCGGTGAAGTGACCGGTCGGGTCGAGGAAGCCATTGGCGTGGTCGTCGAAGGCATCGCCCAGATCGACCACCCCCGGCAGGTTCAGGGTGGCGATGCGATCGCGCAGGGTGCGGATGGCTGGCCCGACGCGTTGGCTGAGACGTTGCCATTCATCCTGATCGACGACCCCGCTGTCGTCGCCATCCGCGTCATGCGGCGTGGGCGGCATGATGATCGTCAGCCGGATATGGTGACGATCGGCGAAGGCCAGCACGTTTTCAATGTCATAGATGACACGGTCGGCCATATCGCGCTGCGCGTCCGGTGTCGCGCAGGCATATGGCGCCGACGCCGGGCGTGCGGAAAAGACGTCCCGCAGGCGTCGGGCGACATCCAGCAGAAACGGGCGCAGGAGGGGTGCTGCCTGTGTGCTTCTGGGCGAGCAAAGGGCAAGGGCATCGATGGCGCCGCCGATCAGGACCGCCCGATCGATACGATCCCCGGCGGCGATCCGTTGTCTCAGGACCATCACCGATGCGGCGAGGCGCTGGCCGGGGCCTGCAAAGTTGCGCACCGTCACCCCCGGCATCTGGTGTTCCAGTCTCGCCGCGAGGGTGTTCTCGTCGGCGTTCAGGAACCCGAATGCCTGAGATGCGCCCAGGAGCAGGATCTGGCGCCTGTCGTCGTCGGTCGCGGCCTGGCCGCCATGCAGCCGTTCGCCGCCGGGGCCAATGGTCACGCCGGGCGCGGTCGCCGGCTCCAGCACCTCCCCCACGCCCGGCACATAGCTCACGGGCATCCCACGCATGATCGCCATCCGGTCGCTGACGATCCTCTGTCTGATCACCTCGGCATCGTCAGCCTTGCCCGGGGCGACGACGGCGGCGATGGCCGGCCTCACCCGTTGCGCGATACCGGCACCGATGTCGAGAACCCCATCGATCAGGCAGATGACGATGAAGGTGTTGAACAGGATCAGCAGATATCTCTTTATCACGGGGCCGGTCATCCATGATGCGGATCGGGTATGATCGCCGCACACTACGCGCCATCGGCGGCCACGGCAAACCGACGGGACGGTTCATCGATCGCAGCGCCGCGTTGCGCGGCGCCTCGGACCTGTTTACCGTTTGGGAGACACGCACCGCCACCGGGCCCCGTCCCCGCCCGTCCCCTCCCACCCGTCCACCCAAGGCTGCCGCCGTTCCATGGATGCCACCATTGACCTCGCCGGCCGGATCGGTCCCGCCGCCGATATCGCGACCCCCGATCGCGAGGCCGTCGACCTGATCGCGGCAATGCCTGATGCCGCCCATCGTCGTGACGCGCTGATGGCGCGGCTGATCGCCTTCGACACCACCAGCCGGTTGAGCAATCTGCCGCTGATCGATTTCGTCGAGGCCTGGCTTCGCCGCTTCGGCGCCAGGGTGGAACGTCTGCCCTCGGCCGACGGCGTGAAGGCCAATCTCTATGCCACCATCGGCCCCGAGGGGCGTGGCGGCGTGATGCTGGCCGGCCATACCGATGTCGTGCCGGTCGACGGCCAGCCCTGGACCTCCGACCCCTTCCGGATCGTTGAGCGCGGCGGGCTGATCCATGGTCGCGGCACCTGCGACATGAAGGGCTATCTGGCCTGCGTGCTGGCCAAGCTGCCCGACTGGGCGGCGCTGCCGCTGGCCGATCCGGTGCACATGGCCTTCACCTATGACGAGGAAGTCGCCTGCATGGGCGCGCCCGAACTCGCCCGCCACATCGCCGCCAAGCCCTGGCGGCCCAGGCTGGCGGTGGTGGGCGAGCCGACCTCGATGCGGGTGGTGACGGCGCATAAGGGTGTCTGCCTGTGCACCACCCGGGTGACCGGCGCCGAGGCCCACAGCTCGCAGCCCCATATGGGCGCCAACGCCATCATCGCCGCCGCCCGGATCACCGGTTTCCTGGATGAGCTGGAGGCCGAATACGCGGCCGTCGCCGGCGCCGACAGCGGTTTCGAGCCACCCCATACCACCGTCACGGCGGTGACGATCAATGGCGGCACGGCGCCCAACATCATCCCGCGTGAGGCGATACTGGGCTGGTCGGCGCGGCTGATGCCCGGCGACAGCATCGACGATATCGTCGACCGGCTGGATCTTCGGGTTCAGGCCGAGGTTCTGCCGCGGATGCGCGCGGTCGCGGCCGATGCCGGCGTCGTCACCACGGTGTCGGTCAATGTCGATCCGCTGACCCCCATTCCCGACAGCGAGGCCGAGCGTCTGGCCCTGGCGCTGACCGGCGCCAACAGCACCCATGTGGTTGCCTTCGCCACCGAGGCCGGTATCTTCCAGCAGGCCGGCGTGCCGACGGTGGTGTGCGGTCCCGGCAGCATCGATCAGGCACACCGGGCGGATGAATTCGTGGCCCGCGAGCAACTGGACCAGTGCCTCGCCTTTCTGAACCGGCTGGATGACTGGCTGGTCGACGGGCTCGACCGCCGCCTGGATCTGAGCCGTATCAGTGCGCCCGCCGCCGTGACCGGGAGACAGCGATGACCGACCACAAGACCGATCACACAGCCGAGGCGCGGCCCGCCGCCGCCGGCGACGACAGCGGCTGGATCTTTCATTTCGCCGAGGCGGCGCGCTGGGCCGCCGCCACACCCGGCGCCTATCGCGGCGGCAAGCTGTGCGAGACCGACGGCTTCATTCATTGTTCGACGGCGGCCCAACTGGTCGAGACCGCGCGGCTGCATCTGGCCGGGCGCGACGATCTGCTGCTGATCACCATCGACATCCGCCGGCTGGGGCCGCTGCTGCGCTGGGAGCGATCCCGCGGGGGGCAGTTGTTTCCGCATATCTATGGTCCGCTGCCGTCGGTGGCGGTGGTGCGTGCCGATCCGCTGCCGCTGGACGCGGCGGGCCACCACCTGTTTCCGGCCCATACCGGCGTCGGCCCATGACCGGAGGGCGGAGCCGGGACAGGTGGCCGACCCTGCGGCCATTGGTTTTCCGACTGGAGGCCGAGCGCGCCCATGCGCTGTCGCTGTGGGCGCTGCGCACACGCATGGCGATGCTGGTGATGCCGCCGCGGCGGGTGCCGCCGCCGCCGGGGCTGGCGCGGCGGCTGTGGGGGCTGGATTTCGCCCATCCACTGGGGCTTGCCGCCGGATACGACAAGAACGCCGTCGCCATCGACCCGCTGTTCGATTACGGCTTCGCCTTTGTCGAAATCGGCGGCGTGACGCCCCGGCCGCAGCCGGGCAACGACCGGCCGCGGCTGTTCCGGCTGGCCCCTGACCGGGCGGTGATCAACCGCATGGGCTTCAACAATGACGGGCTGGACATGGTGGCGGCGCGTCTGGCCGCCCGCCGCCGCCGGCTGGCGGGCGCCCCCGTGGGGCGCCGGCGCCCGGTCTTCGCCAATCTGGGCAAGAACAAGACCAGCGAGGACGCGCTCGCCGATTACACCGCCGGTCTGGCCAGGCTTGGGTCGCTGGTCGATGTGGTGGTGGTGAACGTGTCGTCGCCCAACACGCCGGGCCTGCGCGATCTTCAAGGCCGCGCCCTGCTGACCGGGCTGCTTTCAGGGCTGATGGCCGCCCGCGATGGCGGCATCGCCGGCGAGGCCCGCCCGCCGATCCTGGTCAAGATCGCGCCCGACCTGGATGACGCGGGGCTGGCCGATGTGGTCGATGCCGCCCGGGATGCGGCGATCGACGGCATGGTGGTGGCCAACACCACCCTGGCCCGGCCCGACAGCCTGCAAGGCCGCAACCGGGCCGAGGCCGGCGGCTTGTCGGGCCGGCCGCTGAAGGCGCGGGCACTGGCGCTGACCCGCGAGGTGTATCGCGCCACCGGCGGCGCCATGCCGATCGTGGGTGTCGGCGGCATCGAAAGCGCCAGGGATGCCTGGGACCGGATGGCCGCCGGCGCCGGTTTGCTGCAACTGTATTCGGCGCTGGTCTATGAGGGGCCGGGGTTGGTGGCGCGGATCGTGGACGGGCTCAATGGCCGGATGATCGCCGAAGGGGTGCGGGATGTTGGGGAGATCGTCGGCACGGCGGCGTGAACCACGCATCGCCATGCCCGAGGGCGTCGAGGACGACATCCTTGGCGATGTCGATGCCGTCGACGTCACCGGCAGACGGGTGCCGCCGCCCGAAGATCCGTTCGCCCTGGGCCGGCGCGACCGGCTGCTGATCGCGGGCTATGCCGTGTTCGGCCTGCTGCCGGCGGCCCTGCTTCCGGCCGAGGGCGTGCTGTTCCGGCTGCTGGTCTGGACTGGCGCCGCCGGCGCGCTGACCCTTGGCCATCTGGTGGTGGCGCTGTTGTCGCGACTGGCGGTGGAGCGGCGCGAACGGGTGCGGATGTCGGTCGATCTGCAGGCGCTGACCGATCGGGTGGACCGGCTGGAACAGGCCGCGCGATCGGACGAACTGGTCGATGAGCTGCGCAGCCTGCAACGGATGCTGCCCGATCTGGCGCGCGGCCGGCGCGACAAGGCGGGCACCCCGCCGCCGCCGGCACCCTCGGATGTGTTCGAGGTGCGGGCCGGCCTGCCGCCGATGCCGCCGCCACCGCCGATGGACCCGGAAGCGATTCTGGATGCGGCGATCGGATCGGGGGCGATCGATGTGATGGTCACCCAGATCGTGCGCCTGCCCAGCCGCCGCGCGGCGCTGGTCGAGGCCCGCGCCGAGGTGCACGGCCCCGATGGCCGGCGGATCGGCCTGGATGTGGTGGAAGATCGCGCCCGGGTGCCGGGTCTGGCCCAGCGGCTGGATAATCACCTGCTGCTGCGGGCGTTGAAGGTGGGGCGCCGGCCACGGGCGGGGGAGCCGAACCTGCCGGTGGTGGCCCATGTGACCGCCCATGCCCTGGCCGACCCGCTGGTGCGCGAGGATCTGGCCGATTATCTGGCCGAGGATGCCGGCGTGCCGGCCTCGGTGATCATCGCCGCCCCGGCGACGGCGATCCTGGCCCTGAACGAGGGCGATGCGGCGGCGTTGCAGCGGCTGACCCGGCTGGGCTGCCGGTTCATGGCCACGGGGCTCGACCCGAAGCGGTTGAACACCGAAAATCTGTCACGCCGCCGGTTGCTGTCTTATGTGAAGATGCCGGCGCATGCGGTGCTGGCGGCGGCGCGCACGCCCGAGGATCAGGCCTCGTTCCGCGACCTGCTGCGCGAATTGCGCGCCCGTGGCATCCGAACCGTCGTCGACCAGATCGACAACGACCAGCGGCTGATCGACCTGTTGGACCTTGGCATCGAATACGGTGCCGGCTATCTGTTCGGCGAGCCGAGGCGGCTTGGATAGGCAGCTCCGACGCTTGTCCGTCTTCCGCCCCCATCTTTTCTGACAGAACGGATCTGCAGCCCTGATGTCCATGACCGTGTATGACGGCGTCGCCGCCATTGCCCCCGCCCATGACGGTTTCATCCTTGATCTGTGGGGGGTGATCCATGACGGCCGCGAACTCTATCCCGGTGCGGTCGACTGCCTGACCCGGCTGCGCGACGGTGGCCGGCGGATCGTGTTCCTGACCAATGCCCCACGCCGCGCCGCGCGGGTGATCGAACAGCTCGACCGGTTCGGCGTCGATCGCGGGCTGTATGACGGCGTGGTGTCGTCGGGGGAAACCGCGCGCGATGCCGCGGCCGGGCTGCTGGCCGCGGGCGAGATCGGCCGGCGGGTGCTGCATCTGGGGCCGCCGCGCGACGCGGGGCTGCTCGACGGGCTCGATTTCACGGAAGCGGCCGATGCCGAGGGCGCCGATCTGGTGCTCAACACCGGCTTCGACGACGAGGACCCGCGCCTGGAGCCGCTGATGCCGGCGCTTCAGGCGGCGGCGGCGCGCGGCTTGCCGATGATCTGCGCCAATCCGGATATGGTGATCGTGCGGCTGGATGGCTCGCGCTTTCCCTGCGCCGGGCTGATGGCGCAGGCTTACGAGAACCTGGGCGGACGGGTGATCGCCTTCGGCAAGCCCTTCGCCTCGGTCTATGACCGCTGCCTGGGCATTCTGGATCTGCCGCGCGACCGGGTGGCGGCGGTCGGCGACGGCCCGCACACCGATATCCAGGGCGCCACCGATTACGGCATCCCCGGTTATTTCATCGCCGGCGGCATCCTGGCCGAGAAGCTGGGCCTGTCGCATGGCGCCATGCCCGACCCCGACATCGCGGCGCGGGTCTGCGCCGAGGAAGGTTTCGCGCCCACGGCGATGCTGCCGGCCTTCATCTGGGGGCGCTGACCGTGGGGCGGGGCGTGACACCGTCGCGCGCGCCTCGGCGTCACGGCGTCTCGCGCCCATCGGCGTCACGGCGTCTCGCGCCCATCGGCGTCACGGCGTCTCGCGCCCATCGGCGTCACGGCGTCTCGCGCCCATCGGCGTCACGCCGTCTCGCGCCCATCGGCGTCACGCCGTCTCGCGATTGAAGCCATCCTGATATAAGGTGATCGGCATCACATCCGTGGCGACCGAACCGGAGCGGCCAGACCGATGACCATCCGACATCTCGACGCCCTGTTCAATCCCAAGGCGGTGGCCGTGATCGGCGCCAGCACCCGCCCCGGCAGCGTCGGGCGCATGGTGATGCGCAACCTGCTGGATGGCGGCTTCGCCGGACCGATCATGCCGGTCAACCCGCGCTACAATTCGGTGGAAGGGGTGCTTGCCTATCGCGCCATCGCCGATCTGCCGGTGACGCCCGATCTGGCGCTGATCTGCACACCGCCCGAACAGGTGCCCGAGATGGTCGCCCAATTGGGCAAGCGGGGCGCGCGGGTGGCTGTGCTGATCGGCGCCGGACTTGGGCGCACCTATACCAGCGGTGGCGCGTCTCTGGCTCAGGCGGCGGTGGATGCCGCCAGGCCCTCGGGCCTGCGCCTGCTTGGCCCCAACACGCTGGGGCTGGTGGTGCCGCGGGTGGGGCTGAACGCCAGTTTCGCGCCCGCGCGTGTGCCCAAGGGCCGCATCGCCTTCCTGACCCAGTCGGGCGCCATCGGCACCGCGGTGATGGACCATGCGGTGGCGCAGGGCGTCGGCTTTTCGGCCATGGTCAGCCTGGGCGACTGCCGCGACATCGATTTCGCCGACGTCATCGACTATCTGGCCGGCGATCCATCGACCCGCGCGATCCTGCTGTATATCGAGGCGGTGGGCGGCGCGCGGCGGTTTCTGTCGGCTGTGCGGGCGGCGGCGCGCAACAAGCCGGTGCTGGCGATCAAATCCGGCCGCGGCCCCGATGCCGCCCGTGCCGCCGCCACCCATTCCGGCGCGCTGATGGGCGAGGATGCCGTCTACGATGCCGCCCTGCGCCGCGCCGGCATTCTGCGGGTGGGCGAGATCGACGAATTGTTCGATGCGGTGGAAACCCTGGCGCGCTTGCAGCCGCCGCGCGGCGACCGGCTGGCGATCCTGTCGAATGGCGGAGGCCCGGGGGTGATGGCGGTCGACAGCCTGATCGCGGGCGGCGGCCGGCTGGCGGATCTGGCGCCCGAGACCGTGGCCCGGCTGGATGGCGTGCTGCCGGGCGTGTGGTCGGGTGGCAACCCGGTCGATATCGGCGGCGACAGCGGCACCGAACGCTATGCCGAGGCGCTGGATATCCTGCTGGAGGACAAGGGCTGCGACGCGGTGCTGGTGCTGCACGCGCCGACGGCGGTGACCGATGGCGCCGAGGTGGCCCGGATCGTGGCCAAGGCCGCCGAACGCACCCGCCGGCCGCTGCTGACAAGCTGGCTGGGCGGACCCGGTGCCGCCCCCGCGCGGCGGATTCTGAACGATGCCGGCATCGCCACCTATGACACGCCCAACAATGCCGTGCGCGGCTTCATGCACCGGGTGGGCTATCGCCGCATTCAGGACATGCTGATGCAGACCCCGCCATCGGTGCCGGAAACCTTCACCCCCGATATTCCGGCGGCGAAGGCGGTGATCGCCGGCGCCAGGACCGAGGGGCGCACCCGACTGACCGAGATCGAGGCCGGGCGCATCCTTGGCGCCTATGGCATCACCACCATCGAGACCCGCTTCGCCCGCGATGCCGAGGAGGCGGTGACCGCCGCCGGCGCCCTGGGTTTTCCGGCGGTGGTCAAGATCGCCTCGCCATCCATTGAGCACAAAAGCGCGGTCGCCGGGGTGGCACTGGATCTTGAGAATGCCGACGAGGTTCGCCGCAGCATCGCCACATTGACCGAACGCATGGCGCGCCGGGCACCCGATGCGGTGCTGGACGGTTTTCTGGTGCAGCGGATGATCCGCCGCCCGCGCGCTCATGAACTGCTGGTGGCGGTGGTCCACGACCCGGTCTTCGGCCCGGTGATCGCCTTCGGCCAGGGTGGCACGGCGGTGGAGTTGATCGAGGATCGCGCGCTGGCCCTGCCGCCGCTGAACACGGTTCTGGCGCGCGAGATGATGGGCCGTACCAGGGTGCACAAGCTGTTGCAGGGCTATCGCGACCGGCCGGCGGCGGATCTGGATGAGTTGTCGGGGCTGCTGATCCGGATCTCGCAGATGGTGGTCGATCTGCCGGATATGCGCAGCCTGGACATCAACCCGCTGGTCGCCGATGAAAACGGCGTGCTGGTGATCGATGCCCATGTCGAGGTGTTCGAGGACAACCGCACCCGCGGGCCGCTGGCGATCCGCCCCTATCCGCTGGATCTGGTGGAGACGGTGACGCTGGCCGATGGCAGGCGCGCGGTGCTGCGGCCGATCCGCCCCGAGGATGAGCCCGGCCATCAGGATTTCGTCCGCCATCTGACGCCTGAGGACATCCGCTATCGGTTCTTCGGCGTGGTGCGCGAATTCAGCCACACCGAGATGGCCCGCTTCACCCAGATCGATTACGACCGCGAGATGGCGTTCATCGCCCGCGCCCGCTTCGATGGCGGCGACATTCCCGAAACCCGCCCCGGCCGGCTGCCCGACGAGACCGGGGCCGAGACCCTGGGCGTGGTGCGGGTGGTGTTCGATCCCGATGGTGTCGACGCCGAATTCGCGGTGGTGGTGCGGTCCGATCTGAAAGGCCGGGGGCTGGGCATCCGGCTGATGAACAAGGTGATCGCCTATTGCCGCAGCCGTGGCATTCACCGGATCGTCGGTCAGGTGCTGCGCGACAACCGGCCGATGCGCAAGCTGATGGTGACCCTGGGCTTCACCGTGCGCGAAAGTCTGGAAGACGATGTGGTGGAAGTGGTGCTGGATCTGGTGCCGCCTGCTCCCCCACCCCGGCCGGCGCCGGCTGCCGCGAAACCCGGCTGACGTGATGGCGTCGCCCGCCACCGGCCCGCGCCGGAAGTTGCCGGTGGATCTGCCGCGCGGCCGGCTGATCGCCCATCGCGGCGGTGCCGCCCATGCGCCGGAAAATACCCTGCAGGCATTGGCCGGCGCCGCGATGCTGGGCACGGACTGGGCGGAAATCGATATCCGGCTGACCGCTTGCGGCACGCCGGTGCTGATGCATGATGCCGATATCCGTGCCACCACCGATGCCGCGGGCCGGGTATCCGCGCTGACCGCAGCACAGGTGGCGGTGCTGGATGCCGGCGCCTGGTTCGGCACCGCCGATGCCCTGGCATCGCGAGAGCCGCCGCCAACCCTGGCGCGGGCCTTGGGTCTGGCGGCACGCATCGGCCTGGGCATCGATCTGGATCTGAAGCTCGACGCGCATGGCACGACGACCGCCACCGCCACCGCCGCAGCACGGCTGGTCGGCGCGGTGGCCGGGGCGCTGGCCGGCGCCGGCATGCCGCAGCGACGGATCATCCTGACCAGCGCCGCACCCGAGGTTCTGGCCGCCGCCGCGCGGCTGCTGCCACAGGTGCCGCGCGGGCCGGTGCTGCGCCGGCCGGGCGATATCGGCCGTGCCGGCATGGCTGCCTGCATCGCGGATGGCGATGTGCTGGTGCTGAACGCCTGTCGCTTCGGACCGGCGCGGATCCGCGCCATGCGGGCGGCGGCGGTCGCCGCCACCGGCACGGCGCCGATGATCCTGCTTTATGGCAGCGGCAGCCACCGCCGGCTGAACCGGCGCTTCACCGCCGGGGCCGATGCGGCGATCGTGGATGCGCCGGACCGCCTGTTCGGCGCACCCCTGCCGACCCCGCTGCTGCCGGTGGCCCTGCGCCGCTGGCGCAATGCCCGGCGCCGCAAGGGGGCACCATCGACGGCAGCGGGTGGCGGCCCTATCCCGCCATCGCCAGTGCGCGTGGGGTGACGAAGCGGCTGAGGCGGCCGGCCTCGGCCACGCTGACCGGATCGGCGGTGCCGGGCCAGGCGGCGCTGTCGAAATCGATCACCGCCAGACCGGCGGTGGGAAATTTCTCGGCCAGGGTGGCGCGGCCGGCGGGGTCGCCGCTGCGGATCAGATGGGTGGCCAGTGCCTGAAGGCCGGGATTATGACCGACGATCATCACCGTCGCGGCGTCGCCGGCAAGCGCGTTCAGCCGCGCCAGGATCATCTCCGGCTCAGCCAGATACAGGCCGGCGTCATAGATGATGCGGGCCTCGTCGATGGCGCCGGCCTCGACCAGCAGGCTTGCGGTTTCGCGGGTGCGGGCGGCATCCGAGCACAGCACCAGATCGGGCGCCAGCTCGGAGACCGCGCGTGCCATGGCCAGGGCGGCGGCACGGCCACGCGGGTTCAGCGGCCGGTCGTGATCGGCCAGGGCCGGATTATCCCACGCCGATTTGGCGTGGCGGAGCAGAACAAGTCGCTTCATGCGGGGCATCCGTCGACAGAGGGCGTGGCGCGGAGACGTGAAGAACAACATTGCCGTCATGAATCACATGGCACCACCTTCATGCGCTCGCAACAATCATCAGCTATCCTGAGTAGGATTTTTGTGTCGACGTGTCCCGTGAGGGCGATTGTCGGCAGCGACGACCCGAAATGCACTGAATGCCGCCCCCGCCCGCTGTTCTCAGGAACACCCTGCCGATGACGGTGGAGCCCATGCCCAGGAGAGTTGCCTTGTCGACCGAGCCGCGCACCGCGAAGTCCGACGCCGTGGCCACGCCAGCCGAACACGACGCAACCGATGCGGCCATGCCCCTTGAGCGGACTGCGGCCACGGCGTCTGAGCGGGCAGTCCCGGCCGATCCGGATATCGGCACGGCGCAGGCGCTGGTCGAGCCGCTGGTGACCGAACAGCCGGTGCCGGTGACCACCGAGACCGCCGCCGAGGTCGAGGCGCGCGCGGTTGCCGCCGCCACCCGCGCCGCCGACCCGCTGCCGCCACCGCCGGCACCGGCCGCGCGGCCGCAGCGTGGTCAGCGCCGGATCGACATCAATTCGCCGCAGCGCTTCATCAATCGCGAGCTGTCGTGGCTGGCCTTCAACAACCGGGTGCTGGAGGAGAGCTGGAACACCCGCCATCCGCTGCTGGAACGGGTGCGCTTCCTGTCGATCTCGGCCAACAATCTCGACGAGTTCTATATGGTGCGCGTGGCGGGCCTGTGGAGCCAGGTGGAGATGGGCATCGAGCTGATCGGCCAGGACGGGCTGTCGCCGGCCCAGCAACTGCGCCAGATCCGCCAGCGCACCCATGAGACGATGCGTGAACAGCAGCGATCGGTGCGGGCGCTGCGCCGCGACCTGAAGGAACAGGGCATCCGGGTGGTCAGCCCGTCGGAACTGACCAAGAAGGAACGGGTGTGGCTGGATGCGCATTTCCGCAACCAGATCTTTCCGGTGCTGACACCACTGGCCGTTGACCCTGCCCACCCCTTCCCGTTCATCCCCAATGGCGGGCTGGCGCTGGTGCTGGATCTGCGCCGCAAGGCCGATGGCACGCTGATGAACGCGCTGGTGCGCCTGCCGACCCAGGTCGGCCGTTTCGTGCGCCTGCCCGAGACCGACGAGGTGCGGGTGATCGGCATCGAGGACACGATCCTGCTGCTGATCGACGGGCTGTTCCCCGGCTATGACGTGATCGCCTCCGGCGAATTCCGGGTGCTGCGCGACAGCGACCTGGAAATCGAGGAAGAGGCCGAGGATCTGGTGCGCCTGTTCGAAAGCGCGCTGAAGCGCCGCCGCCGCGGCAGTGTGATCCACCTTGAAATCGATGACGAGATGCCCGAAGGCCTGCGCAATTTCGTCTCGGGTCAACTGGGCGTGAAAAGCCCCGACATGGTGGTGGTGACGGCCATGCCGGGCATGGCCGATATCCGCCAGTTGATCATCGATGACCGGCCGGATCTGAAATTCTCAAGCTATAACAGCCGCTTCCCCGAACGGATCCGCGAGCATGGCGGCGACTGCTTCGCGGCCATCCGCCAGAAGGACATGATCGTCCATCACCCTTACGAGAGCTTCGACGTGGTGGTGCAGTTTCTGCGCCAGGCGGCGGCCGATCCGGCGGTGGTGGCGATCAAGCAGACCCTGTACCGCACCAGCAATGACAGCCCGATCGTGAAGGCGCTGGTCGCCGCCGCCGAGGCCGGCAAGACCGTGACCGCGCTCGTCGAGCTGAAGGCGCGGTTCGACGAGGAGGCGAATATCCGCTGGGCGCGCGATCTGGAACGCGCCGGCGTGCAGGTGGTCTATGGCTTCATTGCGCTGAAGACCCATGCCAAGGTCAGCCTGGTGGTGCGCCGCGAAGGCGAGGGCCTGAATACCTATGTCCATTTCGGCACCGGCAATTATCACCCGATCACCGCCAAGGTCTATACCGACCTGTCCTATTTCACCGACAACCCCGATGTCTGCCGCGACGCCGCCTATCTGTTCAACTATCTGACCGGCTATGCCGAACCCACCCATTTCGAGAAGCTGGCGATCAGCCCGCGCGGCGTGCGGTTGCGGCTGCTGGAGCTGATCGATGCCGAGATCGCCAATGCCCAGGCCGGTCTGCCGGCGGCGATCTGGGTCAAGCTGAACAGTCTGGTCGACCCGCTGACCATCGATGCGCTGTACCGGGCATCGCAGGCCGGTGTTGAGGTGGAGCTGATCATCCGCGGCATCTGCTGTCTCCGGCCCGGCGTGCCGGGGCTGTCGGAGCGGATCCGGGTGAAGAGCATCGTCGGTCGCTTCCTGGAACACAGCCGGATCATATGCTTCGGCAACGGCCAGGCTCTGCCCTCGCCACAGGCCAAGGTATTCATCTCGTCGGCCGACTGGATGCCGCGCAATTTCGACCGCCGGGTCGAAACCCTGGTGCCGATCGAGAACCCGACCGTGCAGCAGCAGGTGTTGGACCAGATCATGGTGGCGAACCTGAAGGACACCCTGCAAAGCTGGACGCTCGGTCCCGACGGCGTGTATAAGCGCATGGCACCGGTTGGGGAGGGCTTTTCGGCCCATACCTATTTCATGACCAACCCCAGCCTGTCGGGTCGGGGCAAGGCACTGCGCAAGCGTGGTGAGGTGCCGCATCTGTCGCTGACCTGACCGACACTGCCGGCAGGGCATATCCGGCGCGGCACCGATCGGCGGGAACCCTGGCGGGCCGGGTCGTGTTGCCGGAAGGCAACCAATTGGATGGAGTGAATGAGCGATCGCGCCTTCCCCACCACGGCCGGCACCGATATGGCGCCGGACCACAGGCTTCCCGGCAACGGGCCGCGCCGACTGGGCGTGGTCGATATCGGATCGAATTCTCTCAGGCTGGTGATCTTCGACGGCCTGAAGCGGATGCCCCAGCCGATCTTCAATGAAAAGGCGCTGTGCGCGCTGGGATCGGGTGTCGCCGAAACCGGCCGGCTTGATCCGGAACGGGTCGAGGTGGCGATCACCGCGCTGAAGCGGTTTTCCGCCATCGGCCGGGAGCTTGCCGACAACTGGCTGATCGCGGTGGCCACGGCCGCGGTCCGCGATGCCGAGGACGGGCCCGCCTTCATCCAGCGGGTGGAGCGCGACTGCGGCATGTCGGTGCGCACCATCACCGGTGTCGAGGAAGCGACCCTGTCGGCGCTGGGCGTGTTGTCGGCCGAACCCGAGGCCGACGGGCTGGTCGCCGATCTGGGCGGCGGATCGCTGGAACTGGTGCGGGTGGAAGCGGGCGCTGTCGGCCGCCAGATCACCCTGCCGGTGGGCGCGCTCCGCCTGGCCGCCAAGGGCACCGACAACCGCAGTTGGACCGAGGCGGTCGAGCGCGCGCTCGACGATGCCCCCTGGGCCGCCGAGGCCGAGGGCCGGGGCCTGTATCTGGTGGGCGGCGGCTGGCGGGCACTGGCCCGGGTGCATATCGCCGAGGTCCGTCACCCGATCGCGGCCATCCATCGCTATACCCTGGACACGGCCGCCGCCCTGGCGCTGGCCGACCGGGTGATGGCGATGAAACCGGCCGAGCTTGCCCGGCTGAAGGCGGCGCCCTCGCGCCGTGTCGCCACCCTGCCCCATGCAGCGGCAGCGCTGGCCGGGCTGGTGCGCCGGGTGCGCCCGCGCGAGATCGTGTTCTCGGCCTATGGTTTGCGTGAAGGCGTGCTGTATGAAAACCTGCCGGCCAGCCTGCGTGCCGCCGACCCCTTGATGGCGGCCTGCCGGGATCTGGTCGATCAGCATGCCGGCTTCGCCGATTACGGCGACCATGTCCATGAGTGGATCAAGCCGCTGTTTCCGGACGAAAGCCCGAACGACCAGCGCCTGCGCCACGCCGCCTGTCTGCTGTCGGAAATCGCCATCGCCGCCCATCCCGACCGCCGGGCCGAGCATGCGGTAAGCGAGATCCTGTCGCTGCCGTTCCTGCCGCTGCGCCATGCCGAGCGCGCCTTTCTGGCGCTGGCGATCTATGCGCGCTATGCCGGCAACATCACCGGTCTGCATGCCAAGCCGGCGCGCGATCTGCTGGACCAGCCGTCGCAGGCCCGCGCGCGGCTGATCGGTCTGGCGCTCAGGCTGGCGGATACCTTCTCGGGCTGCGCCTCGGCCCTGCTCGACCGGGCGCGGATCGAACCGACGCCCGGCACCCTGACCCTGCATGCCCGCCCCGATGGTCGCGACCTGATGGGCGAGGTGGTGGAACGGCGCCTGGAATCGCTCGCCAAGGCCATGCGCCGCCGCTATCGGATGAAAGCGGACGGGTGATGACACGCGGCGCCGTCGCGGGGTGTTGATCTGGGCCATGAAGCAGCCGACATTATATGTGAACAAGGCCCAGGTAGGAGTGCCCCATGCACATCTCCGTCACGGACGCCAAGGAACAGTTGGCTGATCTGATCCGCCGAGCCGAAGCTGGTGACGACGTTGTTCTGACCGAACACGGTCACCCGGCCGTGCGCCTCGTTCCGATCAAACCTGTACCGGATCGGACAGCGCGCAGGCTATTGCTGGAATCGGTGCGGGCCTCGGGGGCCGCGAAGGCAACGTCTGGCGCGCCAGCCGCGCGCAGCCAGGATTTTCTTTATGACGAGAACGGCCTGCCCGGATGATCGTGGTGGATACTTCGGCGTTGATGGCGATCATCCTTGATGAGCCGGAGGCAGGATGCCTGCATTGCTGTTCTGATTTCGGAAAACAATCTGCTGATGTCCTCGGCCACGCTTGCCGAGGCGCTGATTGTGGCAAGCCGTCGCAATGTCGGTGACGACATGGTCCGGCTGATCGACGGGCTGAACGTCGACGTCGTCAGCGTCACCCCGGCGACGGCGCGTCGCGTGGCGGATGTCTATGATATCTGGGGCAAGGGGATCCATCCTGCTGCCCTGAATTTTGCCGATTGCTTTGCATATGATCTTGCAAAGCAATGTGGCTGCCCTCTGCTTTTTGTGGGAAACGACTTCGGCCGGACAGACATTCAGCGCGCTGGCGGGCGAATCGGGCCTGAGTCCGCCAGATCCCTAAGGTAGACCGGGCCCCAAGGTAGACCGGGCCCCAAGGTAGACCGGGCCCCAAGGTAGACTGGCAGCCCTGTCACTTGATGTGTCGGCGATTTCGATCAACCATGCGTCGATGAAAACCGGCCAGCCAACCTGCTGGCGTCGTCGCTGAAGGATCGTCCCGATGATCGAGACCGCCCGCCTGGAGATCGCCGGGCCGCGCGCCACCCTGACCCTGACCCGGCCGGCCAAGCGCAATGCCCTGCTGATGCGCGAGATCCCGGCTGTGATCGGGTTGATCGACCGGGTCGAGGCCACGCGCGGCGTGCGGCTGCTGGTGCTGACCGGCGAGGGCGGCACCTTCTGTTCCGGGGTGGCCTTCGACGATCTGTCGGGGGTCGACTGGACCGAAAATCCGCTGGAAAAACTGTGTGAGCGGGTGGCGCGGGTGCAGGTGCCGACGATCTGCGCCATGAATGGCGGCGTGTATGGTGGTGGCGCCGATCTGGCCCTGGCCTGCGACATGCGCATCGGCACGCCCGCCACCCGGGCGGTTCTGCCGCCGGCCCGGATCGGCGTGATGTATCACGTGACCGGTCTTGAACGTTTTGTGCGCAAGCTGGGGCCATCGGCAGCCAAACGGCTGCTGGTGATGGCCGAGCCGATGGCCGCCGACGAGTTGCTTCGCATCGGCTTTCTGGACCAGATGGTGGCGGAAGACGGGCTTGGCACCGCGGTCGACGACCATGCCATGCGCATCGCCGAGCTGGCGCCACGCACCGTGCGCGGCTTCAAGCGCCTGCTCGACGACATCGCCGCAGGCCGTCTGGATCGCGCCGCCGCCGCGGCCGAGATCGGCGCCAGCTTCACCTCGCCCGAGGCCCGCGAGGGCTATGCCGCGCTGAAGGAAAAACGGCCGCCGCGTTTCGACGACATCTGAGGCATGGTCTGAGGCGTGGTGCTGGCTTGTCTGGCTCAGCCCAGCGTCACCTCGCCCTCGTCCATGCCGTTCCAGTAATGCATGCGGGTGGCGCGGACCCGGATCATCACCACGCCCGGGGTATCGACGCCATTCGGGAACCAGCGGTCCAGATCCGATGTCCAATGGGCCTTGAACTGGGCCTTGTCGCGGATCAGTTCGGCGGTGCCTTCAACTGAAACGAACAGCGGCCGCTGACCCAGCACGCCGCTGCTGCCCTGGAAGCTCAGCGACACATTCGGATCGGCCTCAATGTCCGACACGGTGCGGGTCTGGTCATTGGCGAAGTAATAGCTGTCACCAGTGTAATCGACATCGCGGTTGTTGCTCATCGGCCGGCCGGCAAGGGCACCGTTCGATGTGCGGGTGACCAGCATCGCGAAGTCGATCTCGCGCATCTTGCGCGACAGGTCTTTCATGGTCATGTCGGCCATAGCAGTGATCTCCGGCGTTGATCCGGGGCCGCGACATGCGGCCGCCCGGATCAACCCTTCAACCGGATCATGGTTCCTCACCCCGGATCGGGGAGCAGGCCCGCGCCTCACCCCTGGCGGCGGGCGGCGAGGGTCAGGCTGGCCAGAAAATCCTGCGCGACCTCGTGGGCGGCCATGATGTGGCGGTGCAAGGCCGCCTCGGCGGCGCGGCCGTCGCCGCGCAGAATGGCATCGACCACCGCCTGATGTTCGTGATGCGATGCGCCCAGCCGGGCCAGATGGTTGAACTGCACCCGCCGGAACGGCGCCACCCGCCGGCGGACCGCGGCGGTCAGCTCGACCAGCACGTCGCTGCGGGCGCCGGCATAGATCTGGTCGTGGAACCGGCGATTGCCGGCCTCATAATCGCCGGCCTCGCCATCGCGCATCGCCACGCCCAGCGCGCGATGGGTCTGGTCCAACTGCCCGCGCTCGGCCGGGGTCATCCGTTCCGCCGCCAGACGGCCGCAGGTCGCCTCCAGCTCGGCCATCGCCTCGAACATCGAGGTCAGCCGCTCGGGGGCGGGCAGGGTGACATAGACCCCGCGATTGGGGCGTTTCTCGACCAGCTCGGTCGCCGCCAGCAATTGCAGTGCCTCGCGGATCGGCGTGCGCGAGACGCCGAACCGCCGGGCCAGCGCCAGTTCCTCCAGCCGGGCGCCCGGAAGGATGCGGCCGCCGACGATGTCGTCCTCCAGGCGGTGGCACAGCAGGGCCGCCGTCACTTCATCCTCGTGGCCACCGCCGATCTGCCTGCCCATTCCGGGCCTCCTTCTCTCCGTGCATACACGGTGTCAAAGCTGTTATGGTCCGATAAGGGCGGGATTTCGAGATAATTCCGCCAAGCTGGCGATGGCTGGAATTATTTCGCCTAAAAAATAATCATTCGTGAAAATCTGTACATAAATTGGGCAGAAAAATCAGAAAACATGCCAGGGCATACCGTTCAACCCGTTGATCCTTATGATTCGGCACAAGGATTGCTCGTGTATACACGATCGATGTTGCCTGTTTCGAGGGGAGGCTCCAGGGCCATGACGGATGTGAGGCGCCGCGGATTTCTGAAGGCCGGTGCGGCCGGGACGGTGGCAGGGGTGTTCGCCGCCCCCGCGATCGTGCGGGCGCAGGAACGGTTCAGCTGGAAGATGACCAATGCCTATGGCCCGGGATCGCCGTTCTATGTCACCGGGCCGGGCAGCCCGACCGATTTCTGCGAGCGGGTGAAGGAGATGTCGGGTGGGCGGCTGACCATCCAGCATTTCGCTGCCGGCGAGTTGATCCCGGCACTGGAGGGCTTCGACGCGGTTCGCGCCGGCATTGTGGAGATGAACGCCGCCAACGCCTATTTCTGGGCCGGCAAACTGTTCGCTGCCCAGTATTTCACCACCGTGCCCTTCGGGCTGAATTTTCAGGGCATGAATGCCTGGCTGTACCATGCGGGCGGCCTGGAGCTGTGGCACGAGATCTATAAGCCGCTGGGGCTGATCGCGTTTCCGATGGGCAATACCGGGGTGCAGATGACCGGCTGGTTCCGCGAGCCGATCAACGGCATCGAGGATTTCAACGGCCTGAAGATGCGGATTCCGGGCCTTGCCGGCAAGGTTTACCAGCAACTGGGCGTGGAAGTGAAGCTGCTGCCCGGGGGCGAGATCTTCCCGGCGCTGGAGCGCGGCGTGATCGACGCCGCCGAATTCGTCGGCCCCTATCAGGACCGGCGCATGGGGCTGCACAAGGCCGCCAAGAATTATTACACCACCGGCTGGCATGAGCCGTCGAACGTCACCGAGCTGCTGATCGGCGCCAAGGCCTGGGACAGCCTGCCCAAGGATCTGCAGGCGATCGTGAAATCGGCGGCGCAGGCCTGCAACCTCGACAGCTTCGCCTGGTCGGAGGCGGTGAACGCCGATGCGCTGAAGGATCTGGTCGAGAACGAGGGCGTCATCGCCCGGCAACTGCCGGTGCCGGTGGTCGACCGGCTGAAGGCGGTGACCGACGAGGTGCTGGCGGCGGAAGCGGCCAAAGACGCGACCACGAAGAAGGTCCATGACAGCTTCATGGCCTTCCGCGCCAAACACGCATCCTGGGCGGCGGTCAGCGAACGGCCTTATGAGACCATCATCGCCGATGCCGGCAAGGAGGCCTGAGCCATGAAGGGGCGAGAGCCATGGCGGAGGCCTGAGCCATGGAGGGGGCTTGAGCCATGACCGGGGCCATCGGTCCTGCCAGCCCGCTCGACCGCATCCTCGGCGCCGTCATCGACGGTGCCGGGGCGGTGGCGGCGGTGTGCGGGTTCGCGCTGGTGCTGGTGGTGGGCGGCAATGTGCTGCTGCGCTATGTGCTGGGCACCGGCAGTGTCGGCTTTCAGGAACTGGAATGGCACCTGATCTCGCCGATCGCGCTGCTCGGCATGTCCTATGGCATGCGCCATGGCGCCCATGTCCGGGTCGACGTGCTGTATGATCGGCTGGGGCCGGCAACGCAGGCGGCGATCGACACCGTGGCCGCGATCCTGATGGGGGCGATGGCGGTGGCGATGATCCTGTTGTCGCTGCCCTATGTGCAGCAATCCATCGGCATGATGGAGGGCTCGCCCGACCCCGGCGGGCTGCCCTGGCGCTTCGCGTTGAAGGCGTTCATCCCGCTGGGCTTCGCCATTCTGGTGTTGCAGGCGCTGGCTCAGGCGATGATGTCGGCGCGCCAGTGCCGGGCGGCCCTGGCGGCCGCCGCGTCGGCGGGAGGTCGGCCATGACTGGCAATGAATGGCTGGCCATCGCCATGGTGGCCGCGTTCTTCGGGCTGCTGGTCGCCGGCATCCCGGTCGGCATCGCGCTGGCCGTGTCGGGGCTGGGCTTCGGCTTCGCCGGCTTCGGGCCGCTGCTGCTGCAACTGATCCCGTCCAGGGTCTACGGCGTCGTCACCAACTACACCCTGCTGGCCCTGCCCCTGTTCATCTTCATGGGGGTGATGCTTGAGAAATCCAAACTCGCTGAAGAGTTGATCGACGTCATCGGCCACGCCATGGGCCGGCTGACCGGCGGCATGGGGCTGGCGATCGTGCTGGTCGGCGTGCTGATGGGGGCATCCTCGGGTGTGGTCGGCGCCACCGTGGTGACGGTGGGGCTGCTGGCCTTGAAGCCGCTGATCGCGCGCGGATACGACAAGGGCGTGGCGGCGGGGGTGATCTGCGCCTCCGGCACGCTCGGCCAGATCATCCCGCCCTCTCTGGTGCTGATCCTGCTGGCCGATATCATGGGACTGTCGGTGGGCACGCTGTTTGCCGCCGCCCTGATCCCCGGCCTGGTGCTGGCGGCGCTGCTGGCGGGGTATCTGATCGTTCTGGGCATCCTGCGGCCGAAGCTGGTGCCGGCGATCCCGGCCGATGAACGGGCCGGCATGTCGCCGGCGGTGCTGCGGGCCAAGCTGCTGAAGGTGGTGGCGCCGCCGCTGGCGCTGGTGTTCGTGGTGCTGGGCTCGATCGTCGGCGGGATCGCCGCCCCCACCGAGGCCGCGTCGATGGGGGCGCTGGGCGCGCTGCTGCTGGCGGCCGGCACCCGGCGGCTGAGCTGGCCGGTGTTCACCGACACGCTGAAGACCACGCTGATCACCACCACCATGGTGTTCTTCATCCTGATCTGCTCGCAACCCTTCGGCCTGGCCTTCCGGGGCCTGGGCGGCGAGGGGCTGGTGCACCGGATGTTCGACCTGATCCCCGGCGGGCTCTATGCCGAGCTGCTGTTCCTGATGGCGCTGCTGTTCGTGCTGGGCTTCTTCCTGGAATGGATCGAGATTTCCTATATCGCCCTGCCGCTGTTCCTGCCGGTCTTCGCCAACACCGATATCGATATGGTGTGGCTGGCGATCCTGGTGGCGATGAACCTGCAGACCAGCTTCCTGACCCCGCCCTTCGGCTGGGCGCTGTTCTTTCTGAAGGGGGTGGCGCCGCCCGGTGTGACCAGCATGGACATCTATCGCGGCGTGCTGCCTTTCATCGGCCTGCAGGCGCTGGCGCTGGTGGCGTTGTTCCTGATGCCGGCCATGGCCACCTGGCTGCCGCGCGCGATCGGCTGGTAGCGACCGCGCCGATCCTTCCCCTCAACCCTCTCAACCCCGATATCCACCCTCACAACCGGTGACCCCCCGCACCCGGAGATCCGACCTTGACCCTAGATGCGCTGCTTCATGCCGATCCGTTCTTCCTGGCCGCCTTCGCCGCGGCGCTGCTGGCAACCGGCGCCGTCGCCGGCACGCTTGCCGGCCTGCTGGGCGTTGGTGGCGGCATCGTCATCGTGCCGGTGCTGTTCAATCTGTTCCCGCTGATCGGCATTCCTGAAGAGGTGCGGATGCATGTGGCGGTGGGCACCTCGCTTGCCACCATCATCCCGACCTCGATCATCTCGGCGCGGGCGCATTACCGGCGGGGCGGGCTGGATACCGCCCTGTTCCGACGGCTGATGCCGGCGGTGCTGGTGGGGGTGCTGATCGGCAGTTGGCTGGGCAGCGGCGCCAAGGGCGAGGTGCTGACCCTGATCTTCGGGGTGGTGGCGCTGCTGGTGGCCGCCAATATGGCGCTGCGGCCCGAGGGCATGACCTTGGGGGCGAGCCTGCCCGGCGGCATCCTCCGCCATCTGATCGGGCTGGTGATCGGCGGGTTCTCGGTGGTGATGGGCATCGGCGGCGGCACCTTGTCGGTGCCGATCCTGACCGCGTTCAACTATCCGATCCGACGCGCGGTCGGCACCGCATCGGCGTTGGGGCTGGTGATCGGCCTGCCCGGCGCCATCGCCTTCATCCTGGCCGGATACGGCCGGCCCGACCTGCCGCCGGCGAGCCTGGGCTATGCCAATCTGCTGGGCTTCGCGCTGATCGTGCCGGCAACCATGCTGACGGCGCCGCTCGGCGCCCGGCTGGCGCATACCATCTCGCCGGTCTGGCTCAGGCGCGCCTTCGCGCTGTTCCTGTTCCTGACCGCCGCCCGCATGTTCTATTCGCTCAGCTGAGGACGCCCGACCGATGATCCGCGCCCGCACCGCCCTTGGCGGCATGGTCACCGCCCCCCATCATCTGGCAGCCGAGGCCGGCCGCAGCGTTCTGGCCGAGGGTGGCAATGCCGTCGAAGCCATGGTCGCCGCGGCGGCCGCCATCGCTGTGGTCTACCCGCATATGAACGCGATCGGCGGCGATGGCTTCTGGCTGATCGCCGAGCCCGGGCAGGCGCCGGTGGCGATCCGCGCCTGCGGCGCCGCCGCCGCGCGCGCCACCGAGGGCTTCTATGCCGAGGCCGGCCACACCGGCAGCCTGCCGACCCGTGGCCCGCTGGCCGCGCTGACCGTGGCCGGTGCCGTCGGCGGCTGGGCGGCGGCGCTGAGGGTGGCCGAGGACTGGCGCGGCAGTCGGCCCGCGCTGCCGCTGTCGCGCTTGCTGGACGACGCCATCCGCCATGGCCGCGACGGCGTGCCGGTGACCAGCTCGCAGGCGGCCCTGACCGCGCAGAAGCTGGGGGAACTGGCGGGCCAGCCTGGCTTTGCCACGGTCTACGCCCCTGATGGCCACCCGCCGGCGCTGCACCAGATCCTGAAACAGCCGGCGCTGGCCGCGACCTTTCAACGGCTGGCCGAGGCCGGGCTGGATGATTTCTATCGCGGGGACATCGCCCGCGCCAATGCCGCCGGGCTCGAAGCCACCGGCAGTCCGTTGTCATTGGCCGATATGGAGGCCTGGCATCCGGCGGTGGTGGCGCCGCTGACCCTGCGCATCCCCGGCGCCACGGTGTGGAACCAGCCGCCACCGACGCAAGGGGCGGCGTCGCTGGCGATTCTCGGGATCTTCGACCGGCTGGGGGTGACGGTGGCCGAGGGGTTCGATCATGTCCACGGGCTGGTCGAGGCCACAAAGCGCGCCTTCCTGCTGCGCAACGCCCATATCGGCGACCCCGGGGCGATGACGGCCGATCCGCAATCCTGGCTGACGCCCGAGGCGCTGGCGGCCGAGGCGGCGCATATCGACCGTCAGAGGGCCGCGCCATGGCCGCAGCCGGCACGCGCCGGGGATACCGTCTGGCTGGGGGCCGCCGACGCCACCGGCCGGGTGGTCAGCTATATCCAGAGCATCTACTGGGAATTCGGCAGCGGCGTGGTGGTGCCCGAAACCGGCGTGCTGTGGCAGAACCGGGGCAGCGGCTTCGGCCTTGGGGCCGCTGCCGGCGCCAACCGGCTGGCGCCGGGGCGGCTGCCCTTCCACACCCTGAACCCGGCCATGGCCCGGCTGGATGATGGCCGGCTGATCGCCTATGGCACCATGGGCGGCGAGGGCCAACCCCAGACCCAGGCGGCGGTGTTCACCCGCCATGTCCGCTTCGGGCAGGACATTCAGGCGGCGATCACCGCGCCGCGCTGGCTGCTGGGCCGGACCTGGGGCGCCGGCACCACATCGCTGAAGCTTGAAAGCCGGATCGATCCGATCCTGGCCGACCAGCTTGCCGCCGCCGGCCATGCGGTGGAGATGGTGGATGCCTGGGACGACCTGATGGGCCATGCCGGCGCCGTGTCGGTGCACCCCTCCGGTGTGATCGAGGGGGCCAGCGACCCGCGCTCGGACGGGGCGGTGGCGGCGGTGTGACGCCGGGTCACGCGCGCCAGTCTTATCTCACCCAAGGGGTTCACGCGCGCCAATAGGCGCGCGTGAACAGGACCAGCACCGTGAACAGCTCCAGCCGGCCCAGCAGCATGGCGAAGGCCAGCACCGCCAGCACCGGGTCGCTCATGGTCGAGTAATTGCCCGCCGGGCCGATGATCGGCCCGAGCCCGGGGCCGACATTGGCCAGCGCCTGCGAGACCGCGGTGGCGGCGGTGATGAAATCGACCCCCAGCGACGCCACCACGATCGACAGGATCACGAACACCGCGAAGAACACGGTCACGAAGCTCAGAACCGACAGCAGAATGGCTTCGGGCACCGGCCGGCGGTTATAGGTCGGCACGATCACCGCATTGGGGTGGATCAACTGGTGCAGATGGCGGCGCGCGGTGGTGACCAGAATGACGAAGCGGAAGATCTTGATCCCGCCCGCCGTGGAACCGGTGCAGCCGCCGACCAGAATCAGCCAGAAGAACACGGCGAACGGGAAGGTGCCCCACAGATTGTAGTCGGCGGTGGCGAAGCCGGTGGTGGTGATCACCGATACCACGTTGAACAGCGACATCCGCACCGCCTGCAGCGGTTCCACATCCTGGCCCAGCACCAGCCACAGGCTGAGCGCCGCCGTCCAGATGGCGATGCCGGCCAGAAAGGCCCGCACCTGGGCGTCACGCCACAGCGCGTCGTGGTTCTGGGTCAGCGCCCGGATATAGAGTGCGAAGGGCAGGGCACCGCCGATCATGAACACCACGACGATCATCTCGATCAGCGGGCTGTCGAAATGGCCGATCGAGGCGTCGGAGGTGGAGAAGCCGCCGGTGGAGACGGTGGACATCGCATGCACCAGCGCCTCGAACCCGGTCATGCCGGCCGACCACAGCAGCACCATGCAGGCGATGGTCATCACCAGATAGATCCGGCCGAAGGCCGAGGCCAGTTGGGCTGCGCGCGGCACGATCTTTTCCGAATTGTCCGAGCTTTCGGTGCGGAACAACTGCATACCGCCGATCCGCAGCATGGGCATGATCGCGACCGAGGTGACGATGATGCCGATACCGCCCAGCCAGTGCAGCATGCCGCGCCAGACCAGAATGCCGGGCGGGGCCGTGTCGAGCCCGCTCAACACGGTCGATCCGGTGGTGGTCAGCCCGGACATCGCCTCGAAAAAGGCGCCGGCATAGGTGATGTCGGGGGATGCGAACATCAACGGCAGGGCTGCGAAGGCCGCCACCCCGGTCCACGACATCGTGGTGGTGAGAAAGGCGTGACGCAGCCCCAGCGAGGTGGGGTGCGCGGTGCGGGTGGTGAGCACCAGGCTGACGCCCGCGAACACCGTCACCAGCGACGACACCACGAACACCGCCCAGTCGGCATGGCCGGCCAGCGCGTCGAAGGCGGCCGGCAACAGCATGGCCGCGCCCAGCAGCGCCAGCAGCACGCCGATGATGAACAGCACCGGCTTGATGTCGATCACAGTGGCGGGCTCCCGATGCTGCAATGCAACACAATGCGGCCGCGGGCCCGGGTTCGGGCGCGGCACCGCCGGCGATGATCGGGGAAACCGCCGCCGCTGTCCATGGGGCTGGTGCTGCCGCAACGCGGCAACACCAGCTTGCTGGTGCCAAACGGCCTGACGGGTTCAGGTGAAGAGGCCCCGGCAGCGGCCGGTGGCGTTTCACGATATGGGACAGAGATGATGAGCACGGATGCATCGGACGTGATTTATCAATATCCGGAAACCGAGATCGCCGTGGCGACCTATTGCAGCAGGGTCAATGGGCTTCTTCCCACGGGTGTCGATCCGGAACCTGATCAGGGCGGCAGCCCCCCTGGCGAATACAACCTGCACACCGAGGCGCGGACGCTGGCCGAGAAGCTGAATGCGCAGTATCTCGATGCCCGCGACTTCGGCGCCACCGGCGACGGCATCAGCGACGATACCGATGCCCTGCGGACGCTGTTTGATGCACGGCTGGACCTTGTCGGCTGGGGCAAGACCTCGGCGGATATCAACATCGGTACAGGCGCCGGCCTGCCCGAGACCTTTGCGGATGCCTGGAAAGTGGTGCTGCTGCCGCCGGGCACTTATCGGGTCCGCAAGGCGCTGTCGGTCCGCTCCAACACCATCGTCCTGGCTCATGGCGCAATCATCAAGGCGCTGCCGGTGAACGAGGTCGACCCGTTCATCGACTGGGATCGCGGCTACTGGGATGCCCGAACCAACACCAGCGACAGCGGGACCGGGCATCTGGGCGGGCTGGTCAGCATCCGTCATGCCCAGAACGTTCACTGGTACGGTGGCACGCTGGACGCCAACAACATCGTCATCCGCGCCGGCTGCAACGCACTTGGCATCTCCGCCCCCTCGGCCAATGCAATCAGCCATGGCGGGCGGATCATCGTTCAGGATGTGCGCATCCGTGGCTGCCGCAACAACCTGCTGTCAAACACCGTGGGCCTGCTCGACAGTTTCCAGGGCGGCGGCGGCAAGGCGATCACTCTTCAGCTTGGTCAGAGCGAGGTGATCCTGCGCAACATTCTGGTCGACGATTGCGACTATGTCGCGACCATCGAAGGCACGGCGTCGAATGACCGTGAACTGCGCCAGGTGGTGGTGGACACTCTTATCGCCAAGAACTGCAAATACGGCTTCATCATCCAGGGCACGGCGAGCCAGATGGAGTCGTCCTGCGATCTGAAGAACATCTGGCTGCACAATGTCGGCAATGCCGCTTATGAGGCCGAGATCCCGGACGGGACGACCTATGGGGACTTCGCCGACGATCCCCGGCGCATCGGTGGCGTGCTGACCCTGTATAATGCGAACAATGTCCATGCCGACATCCGGATCTCGAACGACAACATCACCGGCGTGACCGGCACCGGCGGCAGCGATCTGATCCGCGGCACGGCGCGCAACAGCCATATCCGCATCCAGGGCTACGTCGCCAAACTGAACCATCTGTGGAACACCACCTTCACGCAGCAGGATGCACGTATCAGCAGCATCACGGTCACCAATGGCGGCAGCGGCTATGCCGACACCGACACGGTCGACTATCACCATGATCTGATCGGCGGCGGCCCGAGCAACGACCGGGCCGTGACGCTGACAATCGTCGGCGGCGTCATTACCGAAGCGGTAATGGAACCCACGGCATTCTACGCCGATGGACCGGACGGTAAGACCCTGGATACCGGCAAGGGCTATCAGCGCCCGCCGACCCTGACGGTGGTGTCGTCCAGCGGCAGCGGTGCCGTGCTGACACCGGTGATGAGCTATCCGTTCAATACAGCGAACGGGACCGGTGGCATCTTCAATGTCACGCTGGACGTCGAACTTGAGGTGGGTGAGCACGGCGGGTTTCTGGTGAAGCACCTGCCGCATGCGAAGCCGACCGGGCTGGATATCCGCGCGGCGATCCGGCGGGCAAGTTCGTTGGCGGCACCGGTTACCGCGATCTATGATTATGAGGAGGATGACATCGACAATGTCCAGGCGCGCAATCGCTTCGAACTGGTGATGCGTGATACCCAGAAGGTGATCCGTGGCCGCTTCGACCGGACCCTCAATGTCATGAAGACCGCGGATCTTCAGGCACTGGACGGGCCGCTTGTCGAGCTTGGCGATCAACTGTTTCAGGGCGCCACCCGCTTCGACGGAACGATCGACAACCGTTTCATCAACCACCGCCTGAACCTGACCAATGGCACGCCCGCGGTCGTGGTCGAGAATGCGGCGCTGCCGGCCGGATTCCGAGGCGTGATCATCGTCAGCTCTTTGGGGCTCAGCTATCAGCACACGGCACTGGTGCTGAAGTCCGAGGTCAGCGCCACGCTGGTGCTGGTCCCTCTCGGCACCGGCAGCGCCTATACGCTCAGCGTCGATGCCGCCACCCAGGATGTCATCGCAACATCCACCGCCGCTGGCACAGTGGCCACCCGTGTGGTCGTGGTGCCGTTCGACGCCTCGACCCACTGATCCTGCCAGGTACGGATCCTGCCAGCCACGACACTGTCAGACAGAAGAAGGCCCCGCCGGCATTGCCGGCGGGGCCTTTATTCATGCTTCAGTGTGTATCGCCGCCCCGATCAGAACCCGGCCGGGTTGCCGATCAGGGTCAGAAATTCGCGACGCAGCGTCGGGTTGTGGCGGAATTCGCCCAGCATCCGGCTGGTGACCATGCTGACGCCGGGCTTGTGAACGCCGCGGGTGCTCATGCACTGGTGCTCGGCCTCGATCACCACGCCCACACCCTTGGGCTTCAGCACCTCTTCGATCGCATTGGCGATCTGCGAGGTCAGCTTCTCCTGAATCTGCAGGCGCTTCGAAAACGCCTCGACCACGCGGGCGAGCTTCGAGATGCCGACCACGCGGCTGCGCGGCAGATAGGCGACATGGGCGACGCCGATGATCGGCACCATGTGGTGCTCGCAATAGCTTTCGATTCGGATGCCGCGCAGCGCCACGACCTCGTCATAGCCGTCGGTTTCCTCGAAGGTCCGCTGCAGGATCTCGACCGGATCCTGCGCATAGCCCGCGAAGAATTCCTCATAAGATCGGACCACGCGATCGGGCGTGGACAGCAGGCCTTCGCGGTCGGGATCGTCGCCGGCCCAGCGGATCAGGGTCCGCACGGCGGCTTCGGCTTCGGCGCGGTCGGGCCGCGCCGCAGAGGTCGCGTCCGGGGTCTTCACCTGGCCGTCAAGTTTCACCGCCAGCACGTTTTCGCGTGTCATCGCTCAAGCAACTCCCAGGGTGCGGCCGGCTGGACACGTCGCTCCGGCTGAAAGCTTGCGCGGAGCGTCGTGTCGGGCGGCGGGCCGATAGTACGAAAGCGGTCGGGTTACGTGGGCACCCGCCTGCCGGATCGCCGGTGCGGACATGCCCTGACGGCTTTCGTGATCACGCGGAACAGTTGGCCGCGATACGGCGGCCTTCCGGTCCGCGAACCGGCGGCAGGATGGGGCGATGCAACCAGAGATCGCCCTGCACCTGCCTGATGGAACTTCTACTATAGGTTTTGCCAGCTACCCCTGCAAGCCCGTCCACGGCGAAAATCGCGGACGGCGAAGCAGCGCCCGGTGCCGGCAGTCCCTGCGCGCGCGCCCCAAAGGGGCTCAGACCTGATCTAGTCCATTCTGCGCGGATTGCCAGAGGCAGGCCCCTCATCCGGTTGCGACCGGGGGCCGGCGGTCAGTTTATCGTCTGGGCGGCATGGGGGCTGTCGAGCGAGAAACTCGGGATTTCGACCTCGAACGTCTCGCCGGCCGCGCTCTCCATCTGATAGCTGCCGCCCATGATGCCCGACGGCGTGGTCAGCGGTGCGCCGCTGGTGTATTCGAAGCTCTCCCCCGGTGCCAGCACCGGCTGCTCACCCACCACGCCCGGCCCGCGCACCTCCTGAAGCCGGCCCAGCGCATCGATGATCCGCCAATGGCGGCTGCGCAACTGGACCGTGTCGGCGCCGTGATTCTCGATCCGGATGTGATAGGCGAAGACAAACTGCCCGTCTTCCGGCGATGACTGGTCGTCGACATAGAACGGACGTACCGCCACCATGATCGAGCGGGTTGTCGCGCTGTATTCATGTTCCGCCGCCATCATCCCCACCTGCTCAATCGTCGCATCATGGCGACACCCTACCGATGCCGCCACCCCGGCAAACCCGCCCGCATGCCGGCCTCGAAGGGTCTGCGAAGCCAATATTGCGACCAATGCAGCGGATTTCCAGTGCCGAGCGCAAGCCCTAATCGGCAGGCCGGTGTCGCGGGCGGTTATGCGGCGTCGAGTGCGGCCCCCAGATCGGCCGCCAGATCGTCCACATCCTCAAGCCCCACCGACACCCGCACCAGCCCTTCGGTGATGCCCACGGCGGTCCGCTGATCGGCGGTCAGGCGCTGATGGGTGGTGGTGGCCGGGTGGGTGGCCAAGGTCTTGCTGTCACCCAGGTTGTTCGAGATGTCGGCCACCTCCAGACGCTCAAGGAAGCGGAAGGCCGCATCCTTGCCGCCGGTGAAATCCAGCGCCAGCACCGTGCCGCCGCCCTGCATCTGCCGGCGTGCCAGGGCATGCTGGGGATGCGAGGCGAGGCCCGGATAGATCAGCCGCGTCAACGCCGGATGATTTTCAAGCCGCCGGGCCAGCGCGGTGGCGGCCCGGGTCTGTTCCCGCACCCGCAGCGGCAGGGTTTCCAACCCCTTCAGCAGCACCCAGGCGTTGAAGGCGCTCAAGGTCGGGCCGGTATGGCGCAGGAAATTGCGCAGCTCGCCATCGCAGAAGGCTTCGTCCGACAGGATCGCGCCGCCCAGCACCCGGCCCTGGCCGTCGATATGCTTGGTGGCGGAATAGACCACGACATGGGCGCCCAGTTGCAGCGGCTTCTGCAGGATCGGTGTGGCGAACACGTTGTCGACCACCAGTCTGGCGCCGCAATCGCGCGCCACCGCCGCCACCGCCTGAAGGTCGATCAGTTCAAGCTGCGGGTTCGACGGGGTTTCCAGAAAGAACACCTTGGTGTTCGGCCGCACCGCCGCCGACCACGCCGCGATATCGTCGCCGCGCACGAAGCTGGTCTCGATACCGAACCGGGGCAGCAATTCCGTCAGGATGTACTGGCACGATCCGAACAGTGCTTCGGCCGCGACCACATGATCGCCCTGGCGGAGCTGGCAGACCAGGGCGGTCCATACCGCCGACATGCCCGATGCCGTGGCCCGGCAGGCCTCGGCGCCCTCCAGCGCCGCCAGGCGGGTCTCGAAGGTGCGCACCGTCGGGTTGCCATAGCGGCTGTAGACGAAGCCGGGCTCCTCGCCTTTGAACCGTGCCTCGGCCCTGGCCGGGCTGTCATAGACATAGCCCGAATTCAGGAACAGCGCTTCCGATGTCTCGCCATGGGGGCTGCGGTCCAGCCCGCCGCGCACCGCCAGCGTCGCCTGACGGCGGCCGGCGCCGGCCGCCGTCCTGTCGCTGCCGCCCCGATCGCTCTCCCACAGCCCGTCATCGGCCGCACATTCGTCCTCGACGCCGTTCCGGCCCCCGTCTTCCCGCATGGTCACATGTCCGCATAAAAAAACCCGGCCTCTGGCCGGGTCGACGCACAATCCGTTCTGCGCCCGCTCCCGACCTTTTAGCAGCGAGATTTACGTGGTCCGCAAGCCGGCCGGCCCAAATCCCCACGGATGCGCCGGCACAAGCCACACGTGCCCCGCGACATCAGGGCGCCACGATACGCCCGGCCGCGACCGGGGGTCAAGTCCTGAAGATATCAGTATCTTTCACCCATCCGCGGCCTGTAGATCCAGCACCGGCCCGCCGGCCGCCGCCGCCTCGTCGGGATCATGGGTCACGATCAGCGCCGGCACCGCCTCGGCGCGGATGCGGGCGAACACGGCCGTGCGCAGCCTCTGGGCCAGCGGCCGGTCCAGCCGTGCGAAGGGTTCGTCCATCAGAACCATGCGCGGGCGTGCCGCCAGCATCCGCATCAGCGCCACCCGTGCCCGCTGCCCCCCCGACAGGGTCAGCGGGTCGCGGCCACCCAGCCCGGCAAGCCCCGCCTCGGCCAGTGCCGCGTCGATCAAGGCCCGGCGCGTGGTCCGTGGCAGCCCGGCAGGCAGGCCGAAGCCGATATTGGCGGCAACCGTCAGATGCGGGAACAGCAGGTCATCCTGCATCATCAACCCCACATGCCGCGCCTCGGGCGGCAGAGTGTCGATGGCGGTGCCGTCCAGCCACACCCGGCCGGCCATGGTCACCCCCGGCCCGGCGATGCCGGCGATCACCGCCAGCAGGGTGGATTTGCCCACGCCCGACGGGCCGACCACGGCGCCGATCACGCCTGCCGGCACCGCCAGATTCAGCGGGCCGATCAGCGGCCGGCCATGGATGCGCAGGGCCAGCCGGTCAAGCACCAGCCCGGCGGTCATTGCCGTACCGCCCGGGCCGGCGCGCGGATCAAGCTGGCCAGAAGGAAGCCGATGGCGGGCAGGACGGTCATCAGCAGGGCGGCCGTCGATGCCGCCCGCCGGTCGATGCCCGATGCGGCGGCGACGGCTTCGGTGGCCAGCACCGGCAGCCGGCCGCCGCCGATCATCAGCGCCGGCAGATATTGCGCCACACCAACCGCGAAGCCGATCGCTGTGGCAATCGCCATCGGCCGCGCGGTCAGCGGCAGCATCACCGCCACCCAGGCGCCCCCCGCCCCTCGCCCCAGGCTGCGCGCCAGCAGCCGCGGCCGGGGATCGGTGCGGCGATAGCTTTCGCGCAGCGCCAGAAACAGATAGGGGAACACATAGAGCAGATGGCACCACACCACCGCCGCCACCGTGCCGTCCAGCCCCAGACGCAGCGCCAGCGCGCGGATGCCGGCCAGGAACGCCGCCGGCGGCAGCAGCAGCGGCAGATAGACCAGCGCCTCCGCCGCCTGCGACAGCGAGCGGCCGGCCCCGGTTCCGCCGTCGGCACCCAAAGCCTCGCGTTCCAGCACCAGCACCGCCAGCGGCAGGGCGATGGCCACCGGCAGCAGCCCCAGCCAGACCGTGCGGGCGATGACATTGCCGAGCAGCGCCACGGTATCGGCCAGCCGGTCCGGCGCCCAGCGCATGGGCAGCAGATCGGGGAACCGCCAGCTTGCCGCCAGCGCCCAGATCACCAGGGTGGCAAGGCTGGCGGCTGCCAGCAGCAGCGCCAGACCGCCGACCAGCCCCGACAGGCCCGACAGCGCCGGCGCCACGGGCTGGGGTGGCCGTCGCACCAGCGGTGGATCGATGCGGGCCGGATGATCGCCGCGACCGCCCGCCAGCCAGAACCGCGCCAGCCGCGCGCCCAGCCACCAGATGCCCACCGCCACCGCTGCCAGCGCCAGTTGCGCCAGGGCGGCGGCATGGCCGGCGGCGGCACGGGCGGGGTCGGCATCGAACAGCAGCGACAGGCTGCGCACGGCGAAGCTCGGCGGCAGGCTCGGCCCCAGCACCACGGCCATATCGACCGTGCCGATGCCATAGACCAGCACCGCCACCACCGGCCAGCGCAGCACCGGCCAGATCTGTGGCGCCACCACCCGCCACCACGCGCTGGCCGGGCGCCAGCCCAGGCAGCGCGCGCGGGCCAGCACCGCGCCGGCACCCAGCCGCGCCTGTGCCGCCAGCAGCAGCGCCAGCAGGAACGGGGTTTCCTTGAGCACCAGCCCCACGATCAGCGCCAGCCCGAACCGGTCGCCGGGGACGGCCAGGTCCGGCGGCAGGGCGCCGCCACCGCCGCTGATGGCGCGGAAGATCAGCCCGGTGGGGGCGATCAGCAGTGCCAGCCCCACCGCCACCGCCGCATGGGGGGCCGCCACCATCACCAGGGCGGCGCGTTCGGCCATGCGGCCGAAACCGGGCAGGGCGGCCAGCCCCGCGGCCATGCCGCCGGCCAGCAGCACCGACAGCAGGGTGGCGGCCAGCGCCGTCCACAGGCTGAGCAGGGCCGACCGCAGCAGGCCCGGCTCAGTCACCAGCACCTGCCATGCGGCGCCATCGGCGGCGGCCAGCCCGGTTGCCGCCAGTCCGCCCAGCAGCGGCACGGCCAGCAGCAGGATCACCGCGCCCGGTGCCACCATCAGCGGCCATGACGGGCGGATCACCGCCGCCGGGCGGAAGGCGGCCGGCCCGGCCGGGTTCGGGGTCTGCATCTCAACCGCCCAGATAACGCCGCGCCCATTCGGCTTCCAGCCAGCCGGTCCAGTCGGGATGCGGTTCGGGCAGGGCCGGGCCCAGTTCGTCATCCGACGGCCATGCCGGACCCAGATCGATGGCGGCAAAGCGGGCGCGGCCGTCATCGCTCAACCGGTCCGCCGCCAGCACGGTCATGTCGCCCCACACCGCCGGGTCCAGCTTGGCGGCCTGGGCTGCCGGTGAAATCAGATGGTTGGCGGCAACCATCGCCGCCGCCTTGGCCGGGGCATTGCGCGGGATCGCCACGAAATGGGCATTGGCGATGCCGCCGCCCGACCAGCCGGCAACCCGGGCGGTGTCGGCCATCAGCCCGGCGGCGATCGCCGATGCCGCCTGTCCCGGATGGAAGGCGAAGCCCAGATCGACCGCCCGGTCGATCAGCAGTTGTTCATGCGCCGGGCCGCTTGGCGGATAGGCCTGACCGGCTCGCCACAATGACGGCCGCACCCGATCGAGCCAGTCCCACAAAGGTGCCGTGATCAGAGGCGCGCGGGCGGGGTCGACCGGTGCCGCGAGCGCGGCGCGGCCGGCATCGTCCAGCAGCATCATCAGCATCTGCTTCAGAAAGGTGGTGCCGATGAAATCCGGCGGCGCCGGATAGGTGAAGCGGCCGGGATGGGCGCCGATCCAGCCGGCCAGCGCCTTTGGGCCGCGCGGCGGCCGCGGGGTCACCGCGCTGTCATAGACCAGCGCGAATTGCGACAGGCCCCAGGGCACCTCATAGCCGTCGACCGGGATATGGCCGTCGGAGGTCAGCGCCGGATTGGCGCCAAGGTTGATCGCCCGCGCATCGGGCAGCCGGTCCAGAAACGGGCCATACAGCAGGTCGGCCTGCCGCAGCGCCACGAAATTCTCGCCATTCACCCACAGCAGATCGACCGATCCGCCATCCTGAAGCCGCCCGGCCGCCGCCTCGGCGCGGATCCGGCCCACCGCCTCGGCGGTATCGGCAAGCTTCACCTGTTCAAGCGTGATCGCGCAGCAATCGGCCAGTTGCCGGCCGATATCGGCGATGAAGGCATTGATCTTGGGGTCGCCACCCCAGGCGTTGAAGCGCACGGTCTGGCCGCGCGCCTCGGCGAGCACGGCATCCCAGGCCGCCGGGTCACCGGCGGGCGCGCCGGCCGGCGCATCCGCGTCCGCCGCCCGCGCCACGGGTTGATGCACCATCAACCCGATCAGCAGCGCCGCCGCCGCCGACAGCAGCCATCCACCCGTTTTCGCCACGCCTGCCGTCATCATGCCCGCTCCCTGGCCGCTGGTCTGTCCGATCGCCACCACCATAAGCCGGAACCGGGCGTCTGCGGCAAATCACGAAGGCTTGAGCGGTGTCTTCCGGGGGCTGCAGTGGTCGGGACGCTTACGATGGCCGGGGCGCGGAATCCGGGCGGTCAGCGCTGCCGTGCGGCGAGCATCTCCGCTTCGCGACGGGCCATCGCCGCGCGCTCGGCCTGTTCCATGGCCGCCCTCTGGCGTTCGGCCTCGTGGCGCTGCTCCAGCATCTGCCGCTCGCGCTCGGCCGCCGCGTCCATTGCCGCGCGCAGCGCATCCGGGTCGCGCACGTCGCCCCGATCGATGCGCGCCTCCTGCATCGCCCGCATCTCGTCGAGCTTGCGGTCCAGCGCCTCCTGCTGCCGCGCGTGACGTTCGTCAAGCTCGGGCGTTGGGGGTGGCGTCTCCGGGCGGGCCAGAATGTCGTCGCGGTTCTGCTCGAAGGTGTCGAGGCGTTCCACCAGCCGCGCATTCGCGGCCAGAACCTCGGGCGGCAGCGCGCCTGGCGCGTGGCCCAGCGTTTCGGCGGTCTCGATCAGTTTCGCGGTCGACGTCGACTCGGCCCAGAGCGCCACCTCGCCAGGGGTGGGCAGGGCCTCGATCGTGGTTGCAACCACCTGCATCGCGGCGCCATCCAGATGTGCGGCCTGCTCGATCACGGTCGACAGCGTCTCATGCCCAAGCATGGCAAGCGGATCCGCCTCCCGTGCTGGTCCGTCGGCCGGAGGGATCCGTTCGTCCAGCCAGGCTGCCCGCTGCGGGTCGGTCTGGGCAACCTCCATCTCCAGCGCGGTGACCGCGGTCTCGGCGGCGACTTTCTCGTCGCGCAGCCGGTCGACCTCGGCGGTCTTGTCCGCGCGCGCCGCCTCGTCCTGCGCCAGATCGCGTGCCATCTCGGCCTCGCGAAGCGCCTGGGCCGCGCGGCCGGCCTCGGCAAGTTTTTCCTGATGAGCCTGCCAGACGTCACGATATCCGGGATCCCAGGACATGCCCTTCTCCTCGTCGCCGGTGGGTTGCGATCCGGTCCGTTCAGATCCGGCCTTCAGATCACTGTTTCGCCCGACGACGACGCCGGCACGAAGGGGGCGGCGCCCACGCGGTCACGCAGGATCTCGTCCTTCCAGGCGAAATCCTTTCGTATCCGGGCGGGGCGGCTGCCCAGGCCGAAAACCACCATCTGCTCGCGGAAGGCGGGACCGGCCAGTTCCGCCGCCTCGACCACCCGGCGGCGCTGGCCGTCGACCAGGCTGTCGGTATAGCCGATCTCTTCCGACAGGCGCTCGGCAAGGCCGTCGGCGCCGGTCGGGTTCATATAGGCGCGCACCGCGCAGGCGCTCATCATGCCGTCGGCGTTCTTATAGGCTTCCTGCATCTGGCCGACGCTCTGGGCGAACATCCACAGCCTGAGCCCGTATTTGGCGCCGATGTTCAGCGCTTCGTCGACCGGCGGCATGGTGCGCAGCCGCGGCAGTTCGTCGAGCATGAACAGGATCGGTGGCGAGCCGCGCGGCGGCACGGCACCGGCGGTGAGCATGCGGATGTGCTGGCCGATGAAGACCCGCAGCAGCGACAGATAGGCGTCGACCTCATTGGGGCGCATATAGATATAGATCGTCGGATTGCCGCCGCCGCGCAGGTCGAGCGGGCTCCAGTCCGAACGCGCGGTCACCCGCGAGATCCGCTCGCCCGTCCAGGCGCCCAGACTGGAGCGCGCGGTCTGCAGCACGCTCGACAGCGTCTTCTCGTTCATACCCTCGAAGGCGTTGGCGTGCTGCATCATCACCCGCACGTCGACCGCCATGCGCAGGCCCATCAGCATGTTCTGCCAGGCCTCGCCGCCATAGACGATGTCGAGCACCGCATGCATCGGCCGGTTCTCGGGCGGGTTGGCATAGCAGATATGGGCGATGGCCGCGGTCAGCACGGTCCGCGCCTCGTTCTCCCAGAAGAGATCGTTCGCATTCGACGGCACGATCATCATCTCGGCGAGGAGCTTTGAATCCTCCCAGATATAATCGGGCTGGCTGCGCACGAAACTGAGCGGATTGTAGCAGTGGCTGCTCTCGGGTTCGAGCGGGCTGAATTTCCACACCGGGCCGACATTCTCGGCCCGCCACCGGCTGGTGGTCTCGTAGATGTCGCCCGAGATGTCGAGCACCACGGCCGGCCCCGTCCAGGTCAGCAGGTTCGGGAAGACGTGGCATTGGGTCTTGCCCGAGCGCGGCGGGGCGATGGTGATGATCGAGCCTTCACCGGAATAGGTCAGCGGCTGGCCGGTGGGGAAGCTGCCGATATGCAGCGCATGCGGCGACTGGGGCGCGAAGATGGTCTCGGCCACCTGCTCGGGTTTCAGCCAGCCCTGACCGCCCGGCGCCAGACGATCCGAGGCGTCTGCCACCACCTGGCCGAGGGCCGCGGGCAATGCGCCAACCCGGCGCTTCTCGGTCAGATGATTGTTGATCGCCGACACCACCCGGTCGACGCTGCCCCCCTTGTGTTCGATGGCAATGGCGACCGGCCGCCCGGTATCGACGTTCTGATACTGGCTGCGGCCGCCTTCACCCTTGCCGTCGCCCCATATCAGTGCCGTGCGCCAGAGACGGTACAGGTCTTCCTGGCCGTCGGCGGCGCTGTTGAGCAGTTCGACGATCTGGAGGTATTCACGTTCGCGGTTGTCCATCACCGCCAGATTGCGTTTCACGCTGAAGCCGACGTAATGGGTCGTTTTCTCCGGGCCGGACCATGTGTCCCAGGTCAGGAACTTCACCGCTTCGAGCGTTTCGGTGCGCTCGGCGAACATCGCCTCGATCCGAGCCGTCCGGCTGTCGTGATCGGGGCCGAGCGCCGCCAGCCAGGCCTGGTTCGCCTCGATCTCGTCCCGCTTCAACTGCTTCTCGCTCTTGTAGACCATCTTCCCGCCCTTGTTGGACTTTGAGAAGAAGATCGTGAGCAATGCCAGGATGCCGAGCAGCGGCATGGCCAGGGACAGGAGGAGGGAGACGATCAGGCGGACCCGGTAGGTGCGCAGGAAGACCGGCAGATAGGCTCCGAGAGACAGGGTTTCATGCGGTTTGTCGCCGTCGCTGTCGGTCATGCGATGCCGGATCGCCAGAACCACCGCCGCGCAGACGAGGTAGAGAAGCAGCCCGCCGAACAGCCAGCCGATCAACCAATCCATCACACACCCCTGCTTCGACCCATACCCAGGTCAACGATAGGGCATATTGTGCAACCGCAACAAGTCGGTTTCATGAATAGAAACCGCATTCCGCGCTCTGGTCTGGAAGAGAGGCGAGGTGATGCATCCCATATCTGCGGGAGCGGCCAATCGGGGCGAAGCTGCGTGCAGTGTCACGTCAAGTCCCGGCCCGGATGTCGACAGAACGGGGTGCTGTCAGATACCGAGCGTCTTGCCGGTGCCGGTGCCGCGACGGTCTCAGGCCGGCCGGGCGCAGGTCAGGCTTGCCACATAGCGCAACATCAGCTCACGGCTGGTGCCGCGCCGTGCCTCGACAGTGATGTCGAGATCCTGGCGCAGCGGCAGGCCGGTTGCGATGTCATAGACATTGTCGGCGATGGCGCGGCTGTCCAGATCGTCATGACTGTCGAGGGCGGCGGGCCGGGCGAGGCCCGGGGCGCCCTCGGTGCGCTGGCGATAGCTGCCGCGGACCAGCACGCCGGCATGGCCGTCGACATCCACCCGGCCGATGACGCTGCGGTGGCTGTCGGCCGCGTCGGGCCCGCGCCGGGAGGCCTCGGGGGCGGCGGTGAAGATCCGGTCAAGCAGGGCGATCAGCAGCGGCGGTTCGGTCATCGCCATCCGCTGTCCGGCATCGAGCGCGCGGCCATAGACGCCGTCGCCGCCCAGAAACGCCAGATGGGTGGCCGGCATCACCGCCGGGCTGATGCGCGGCCTGGCCGAGACCGCATCGGCCGGTGTCAGCACCGTCACCCGGCCTTGATCGGGCTGGATCATCGCGGTGGCGGTCTGGTCGTTCAGCGACACGGCCAACGCGACGCCGCCATCGGGTCGGGGATGATAGGCCACACCCATCGGCGCCCGATCGATGGCAACCGAGCGGCCGATCTGCGGGTGGGTGGTCACGTCCAGGTCGATCAGGCAATCGAGGGTGACGTCGGTTGCGGGTCCGCTGCTGCCCGGCGCCGTCAGGCGCACCGGTGTGGTCAGCGGCGCGATGTCGGCGGCAGGGGTGAGGCCCGCGCCATCGCCATCCGGCCCGCCGGCACAGGCGGCAAGGCCCAGGGCCAGCAGACAGGCGCCAAAGCGGCGCGCGAACATGGTCGGTGACGGCATCGGCGGCGGATCTCCCGGTCATGGGGCGCAAGGGTCGGAGATGTGATCCGGTCCATACACGACGCAGTCGGCGGCGCGGGTCAAGAAAAACGAAACCGGCGGGCAGGGGCGAGGGTTCCGGCTGATCTGCGCGCTTGATCACCGCGCGGCGCCCGGCTATCTTCGGGCCATCGCGGGCGTAGTTCAGCGGTAGAACGTCAGCTTCCCAAGCTGAATGTCGTCGGTTCGATCCCGATCGCCCGCTCCAGTTTCCTATGAAATCACCCCGCCAGGGCCATCCTGGCGGGGTGTTTTTGTCTGGATCGGCCAGAGTCTGGATCGGCCAGAGTCTGGACCGGCCAGAGGCGCGCCGGTCAGGCCTCGCCCTGGTCGCGGCTGAAGGCGTCGGCGCCGTTGAAGGCCGCCAGCTTCTCGACATGCATCCAGCGATGACGCTGGCCGATGCGGCCGATCAGCGCCAGTGCCGCCGCATCGTCGAAACCGGTCGTCCCGCCACCCATCGTCTCGCCGGCCGCCGCATCATCACGGCACAGGAAGCGCGCCCGCCAATGCGGGGTCAGCTCGGTGCGCGCGGCATCGCCCGGCCAGACGGCGGTGCCGCGATTGGACAGATGCTTCAGCCGGAACGGCGTCTCCCCGGCCAGCGCGGTCAATTCGGCGCCAAGGGCCGCCGGGTCGCCGTCCTCGACCTCGAAGAACAGGTCGAAGCCGGTATCGGCGCGGGTGTCGACCACGATGCGGTCGGGCAGGGCGCCGGGGATGGGGGCATCGGCGGTGGCGGCCGGGCCTGGAACCGGCAGATCCGACAGATCGATACGCGCCAGATTGGCGGCCACCGCCTCGGCGAAGGCCATGGTGGACGACGGGGCGACGCCGCGGCCGCGGGCAAGATCGCCGGTCAGCACCCGGCCCTCGGTCAGGGTCAGGGCCAGCGCCGCCTCGATCCGGGTGGCGGCCATGGTCTCGCCCAGATGGCGCAGCAGCATCAGCGCCGCCTGCAGGAAGGCGGTGGGATTGGCGAGGCCGCGGCCGGCGATGTCGGGGGCCGAGCCATGGACCGCCTCGAACATCGCGGCATGGTCGCCGATATTGGCGCTGGCGGCCAGACCCAGCCCGCCGACCAGCCCGGCGGCCAGATCCGACAGGATGTCGCCGTTCATGTTGGTCATCACCGCGACGTCGATCTGTTCCGGCGCCACCACCAGCTTGTGGGCGCAGGCATCGACGATCATGTCGTCGGCGTTGATGTCGGGGTAATCCCGCGCCACCGCCTCGACCGTGCGCTTGAACAGCCCTTCGGTCAGCTTCAGGATATTGGCCTTGTGCACGGCGGTCACCCGGCCGCGCCCCTCGCGTCGGGCCAGTTCAAAGGCCGCGCGGGCGATTTTGGCCGATCCGCGCCGGGTGATCAGCTTCAGCGCCTGGGCGGTGTCGGGGGTCTGCATATGCTCGATGCCGGCATACAGGTCTTCCACATTCTCACGCACGATCACCAGATCGATGCCGCGCCCCGAAAATGGCGTGGTCACCCCCGGCAGTTCCTTCACCGGCCGGATATTGGCATACATCTCGAACAGCTTGCGCAGCGTCACGTTGGCGCTTTTGCCGCCATGGCCGACCGGGGTTTCCAGCGGCGCCTTCAGCACCAGCCGGGTCTGTTCGATCAGGGCCACGGTGTCGGCCGGCACGCCGGTGCCGATACCGGCCGCGAAGGCCCGCCCGCCCGCCATCGCCGGCTGCCAGGCGACGGGGGCCGCCGCCGCGTCGAAGATCAGCCGCACCGCCGCCGAAATCTCGGGACCGATGCCGTCGCCCTCGATCAGCACCACATCGTGGGTGGCGGGACGGGCAGGGCTGCCGGGCTGGGCAGACTTCGCGGGCTCGGTGGTGACGGGCGACATATCCGGGGTCTCCAGAACAAGGTGAATGGTGGGCGGGGCCGGGGCGTGCGGGCGCGGCGGCACGCGCCTGCGCGGCATTTGGGCATACCATGAGGCTTTGTAAAGCCACTTCAAATGCGGTTTGACGTCGCGCGACCAAAGTTGGGGGGCGGATATCGGGACGGAGCGCATTGTGAAGACCGCCCGCCGATATTGCAGTGCGGATGGTTACAAACCGTGGATCGGCCAGATGTCGTCCTGGATTCCCGATTGTCGTCCAGGGTCAAGTTGCGGCGCGGCATAGGGGGGAAGCTTGTCGTCATAAGGGTCGGGACAGCGGCCGGGTGCAGGCTGGGGAGCCTGCCGCCCGCCCCCGTCGCATAACGACCCACGCATGGTCGCCAAGCCGCCGGGGAGCCGGAGGCCGCGTTCCGGACGACAAGGGGGTCTTATGTCCATCGCAACCGAAACCGGCGGTGCCGGCACACCGGATGTCAGCGCCGTTGCGGCACCGGGCGGCGGCCTGCGCCGCGATGCCGTCGGCGTGCCGCATATCGTGTTCTTCGTGCTGGCCGCCGCCGCCCCGCTGACCGCCGTGGTCGGCGCCTCGCCCGCGGCCTTCGCCTTCGGCAACGGCGCCGGCGTCGCCGGCACCTATCTGCTGGTGGGTGCGCTGTATCTGCTGTTCAGCGTCGGCTTCACCACCATGAACCGCTTCGTGGGCTCGGCGGGCGGCTTCTATCCGTTCATCGCCCATGGCCTGGGCAAGCCGGTGGGCGTTGGCGGCGCGCTGATCGCGCTCGCCACCTATAACGCCATCGACATCGCGGTCTATGGGCTGTTCGGTTTCTTCATGGCCGATATCGCCGCCCAGTCGGGCATCGCCGTGCCGTGGTGGGCGTTCGCGGGTGCGCTGGGCCTTGCGGTCTATGTCTGCGGGGTGCGCAAGATCGAATTCAGCGGCAAGCTGCTCGGCATCTGCATGCTGGCGGAAATCGCCATTCTGCTGGTGCTGGATCTGGCGATCGTGGCCGCCGGCATCGGTGGCGGCGGTGTGGCGGGCGGCGCGGTGCCCGAGGGGTTGACCATTGTGCCGTTCACGCCTTCGGCGATCCTGTCGGACGGGCTGGGTGTCGGGCTGGTGTTCGTGGTCGCCTCGTTCATCGGCTTCGAGGCAACGGTGATCTTCGGCGAGGAAGCCCGCAATCCCAAGCGCACCATTCCCGTCGCCACCTATGTGGCGGTGATCGTGGTCGCCTGCTTCTATGCCTTCTCGACCTGGGCAATCACCCAGTATTACGGCCCGTCGGCGATCGCCGCCATTGCCACCGAGCACACCGCCACCCTGTTCTTCGACGCGTCGGACGCGCTGCTCGGGCCTTCGATGACCCTGGTCATGAACGTGCTGCTGATCACCAGCCTGTTCGCCTGCGCGCTGTCGTTCCACAACACCATCAACCGCTATTTCTTCGCCATCGGCCGCGAGGGGCTGGCCTGGACGGGGCTTGCCGCCACCCATCGTGATCACCAGTCTCCTCATGTGGCGGGGATGGTGCAGACCGGGCTGGCGCTGGGGGCGGTGGCGCTGTTCGCGCTGGCCGGCCTCGACCCCTTCGCGATCGTCTTTGCCTGGATGAGCACCTTCGCCAGCATCGGCATTCTGGTGATCCAGATCCTGGTGTCGCTGGCGGTGCTGGGCTTCTTCCGCGCCGACAGCCATGGCGTCGGCATCTGGCACCGGCTGATTGCGCCGGCGCTGGCGATGCTGGGCCTGGGCATCTGTCTTATCCTGGTGATCAGCAATGTCGAGCTGGTCAGCGGCTCGGATTCGATGATCGTGGCCGGCTTCCCGCTGATCATCGCCGCCATCGGTCTGGCGGGCGCCGGCATCGCGCTCCGCCTGCGCCACCGCCGCCCCGCCATCTATCAGCGCATCGGCCGGGCCTTCGAGGAGGTCGCCTGACCTTCCCCTGCCCATACCTCCCGCCTGCTCCCATCCCCCCGCCGGCCCCCGCCCCCGCCCTCCGTTTCCGTTACCCGAAGGAGTTTCCGTCCATGGATTGCTGTCACGCTGACGCCCCCGCCGCGACGGCGCCGGTCATCACCCATCCGCTGGCGCCACTGTCGCCGGCCGAGATCCTGAAGGCGGTCGCGGCGATCCGCGGCGAGGCGCGGCTGGCCGGGCTGTTCTTCGAGACCATCGAGCTGAAGGAGCCCGACAAAGCCAGCCTGCGCGCGGGTGTGGCGGTGCCGCGCGAGGCGCGGGCCAATCTGTTTCATCCGGAACGGATCGGCGTGGTGCGGGTGGTGGTGGATCTCGATGCAGGCGCGCTGAGCTCGGTGGTCGAGCTGCCCGATGCCCGGCCGATGATCCAGCTCGAACAGTTCATGGCGATCGAGGACATCGTGAAGGCCAGCCCCGATTTCATCGCGGCCTGTGCGAAACGCGGCATCACCGACATGGCCATGGTCTGCGTCGACCCGTGGTCGGCGGGCAATTTTTCGGTGCCGGGCGAGGAGGGGCGCCATCTCTGCCACACCTTCGCGTGGTTGCGGCTGCGCGAGAACGAGAATTTCTATGCCCATCCGATCGAGGGCGTAAACGCGGTCGTCGATCTGAAGACCAGCGCGGTGATCCGGGTCGATGATTACGGCGTGGTGCCGGTGCCGATGACCGAGCACAATTACGAGACCGAGTTCCGCGACAGCTTCCGCACCGGGCTGAAGCCGATCAATGTCGTGCAGCCCGAGGGGGTGAGCTTCACCCTGAACGGGTCGCGGCTGGTCTGGGACAAGTGGTCGCTGGTGGTGGGCTTCAATGCCCGCGAGGGGCTGACCCTGCACGACATCTCGTATGACGGCCGGCCGATCGTGCATCGCGCCTCGCTGGTCGAGATGGTGGTGCCCTATGGCAGCCCGGATAACGGCCATTTCCGCAAGAACGTGTTCGATATCGGCGAATATGGCATCGGCAAGCTGGCCAATTCGCTGAAGCTGGGCTGCGACTGCCTGGGCGCGATCGAATATCTGGACGCGCATCTGAACACCATGACCGGCGAGGTCATGACCATCGAGAAGGCGATCTGCATCCACGAGGAAGACAGCGGCCTGCTGTGGAAGCACTGGGATTTCCGCACCAACCGCGCCGAGGTGCGCCGCGCCCGCAAGCTGGTGGTGTCGTGCATCTGCACGGTCGGCAATTACGAATACGCGCTCTACTGGTATCTGCACATCGACGGCACGATCGAATTCGAGATGAAGGCGACCGGGATCATCAACACCGCCGCCTGCATCCCCGGTCAGCCGCCGAAATATGGCCGCGAGGTGGCGCCGGGCGTGGTCGGCCACATCCACCAGCACATCTTCTGCGCGCGGCTGGACATGGCGGTGGACGGCGATGCCAACAGCATTGTCGAGTGCAACACCTATGCCTGCGAAGAAGGCCCCGACAACCCGTATGGCAACGGCTTCTACGAGGCGGAAACCGTGCTGCGCACCGAGCTTGAAGCCTGCCGTCGCGCCAACCCGGCCAGCCATCGCTATTGGAAGATCATCAACCCCGGCAAGACCAATCATGCCGGCACGCCGGTTGCCTACAAGCTGGACGCGCCGAATTGCGTGACATCCTTCGTGCGGCCGAATTCGCCATCGGGCCAGCGTGCCGGCTTCGTGCAGAACCATGTCTGGGTCACTGCCTATGACCCGGAAGAACGCTATCCGGCCGGCGAGTACATGAACCATTCCACCGGCGCCGGCGGCATCGTCGATTTCGTGGCCCAGGACCGGCCGGTCGAGAACACCGACATCGTGCTGTGGCATGTCTTCGGCCTGCACCATCCGGTGCGGGTGGAGGATTTCCCCGTCCAGCCCTGCGTGATGACCGGCTTCAAGCTGATGCCGGCCGGGTTCTTCAACGGCAACCCGTGCCTGGACCTGCCGCCGGAGGTGAATGCCGCGAGTTGCTGCGCCAACGCCGCCGGTTGAGACGGCGGGCAGGGGGCGGTGAACCAGGCCGGGAGGGGCGCCGATGTCGACCATGCCGACCTTCATGGGCGGGCTGCTGCTGGGTTTGGCCGGCAGCCTGCATTGCGCCGGGATCTGCGGCGGCATCGCCTCCGCCACATTGCTCGCCGCCGAACCCCGCGGCACCGCCGGCACCCGCGCCGGGGCGCTGATGCAGATCCAGCTTGGCCGCGCCACCACCTACACCCTGGCCGGTGGCGCGGTCGGTGCCGGATCGGGCGCCCTGGCCGGGCTGCTGGATCTGGCCGGCGCCAATCAACTGCTGCGGGTGCTGGCCGCCGCCAACCTGTTATGGGTGGGGGCGGCGCTGGCCGGCATCGGCGCGGGGCCGCGGCTGTTCGATGGCTGGGCGCGGGCGATCGGCCGGCAGACCGGCCAGCTCACCGGACAATATAGGCGGCCCCAAGGCCGGGGTGCCGGCGGCTTCGCCATGGGCGCGATCTGGGGATTGATGCCCTGCGGCATGGTCTATGCGGCGCTGCTGACCGCCCTGCTGTCGGGCAGCACCGTCGGAGGGGCGCTGGTCATGGCCGGGTTCGCGCTCGGCACCATGCCGGCGGTGGCCGGCAGCGCCTATGGCATTGCGGCGCTGGCCGGGCATGGCCAGGGGGCGGGGCATCCGCGCAGGGGTGGATTGCGTGCCGGCCATCTGCGCATGGGGCTGGGTGTCGCCATCGCCGCGATCGGCGCCGCGACGCTGCTGATCCCGGCGCCGCTGCTTGCGGAAATATGCCTGTTTTGAGTGCATATATGCCGCTATGGTGATATCTGCATAAAATATATGCATGTCATCCGAGGCGATCGGCCGCAGACCGGCGGCTTTACGGGCCTCAAGTATTGGCACAAAATTTGCCTTGTGATCCGCATCCTGAACAAGAACGGCCAAGAAAAATTCCGTTCTGACAAGGGTCCGGGTCATGATCTCATCCCATCAATTCGGCACCATCACCACCGGTGCCATTTACGGCCTGCATGCGGTTATCAAGTCGAAGGGCGGTCGTCCGGAAGATGTGTTCGCGCGCATCGGCCTGTCGGGCGATCCCGATTGCGGGGTGCAACCGGTTCTGCCGCTGGCGAGCTTCACGGCCACCCTGGAGGCGGCGGCGTCCGAGGTCGGCAGTTCCACCTTCGGGCTCGATTTCGGCCGGGCCTTCGACATCCGCCGGCTGGGTGGCATCGGCGAGGTGTTTCATTGCGACCAGACCGTGGGTGCGGCCCTGGAGAAATTCTGCCGCTATCTGCCCACCGCCCAGGACAACAGCCGGGCGGTCTGCGCCGTGTCGGGCGATCTGGCGCGGGTCAGCTATGAGATCGAGGATCCGACCGTGCATGAGCGGGTCCAGGATGCCAATTTCACCCTGGCGCTGAAGCATGACGTGCTGAAATGGCTGCTGGGGCCCCGGTTTTCCGCCAGTTGGGTGGAATTCCGCCACCAGCCCGATGGTGACGCGGCCGATTATCGGCACCATTTCGGCTGCCCGGTGCGCTTCGGCGCCGGCGGCAATGCGCTGGTGTTTCCGGCGCGCTGGCTGGAGACCCCCATTGCGACGGCCGATCCGCGCGCCTGCCATCAGGTGACCGCGCGGCTGGCCGACGATCTGGCGACCCGCACCGCGCGGATCGATTTCACCGGCGGCATCGAGGCCTGGATCACCGAGGCGATGTGCCGTGCCGCCCCGATCGAGCTTGAGCATGTCGCCGCCGATCTGGGTATGAGCGCCCGCACCCTGCAACGCCGGCTGGATCAGTGCGGGGTGAGTTTCGCCGATCTGCGCAACACCGTGCGTCGGCGGCTGGCTGTGGTGATGCTGACCGAAACCGCCATGCCGGTGACCCTGATCGCCCTGCATCTGGGCTATAGCGAAACCAGCGCCTTCACCCGCGCCTTCAAGGCGATGACCGGCCGTGCCCCGCTGGCCTTCCGCAATCGGGCGGTGATGGCCGCGCGCTGACGCTTTCTCTTGTCTCAAGCAGCCGCGCCCGCGAAGATCGCGGCCCGGCCGCTGGATGATCTTTGAGAGGATGTGCCCCCGATGACCGACCGTCTGCGCCTCGTCACCTGGAACATCAATTCGCTGCGCCTGCGCATGGCCCTGCTCGGCCGCGTGGTCGAGGAGACGCGCGCCGACGTGGTCTGCCTTCAGGAAACCAAGGTCGACGACGCCAATTTCCCGATGGAGGCGGTGCGGGCGCTGGGCTTCGAGCATGTGCTCTATCGGGGCGACAAGGGCTATAACGGTGTCGCGATCCTGTCGAAGCGGCCGATCGAGCCCGCCGGCCATCGTTTCTGGGGTGGGGTGGAGGATGCCCGCCACATCTCGGCGCGGCTCGCCGACGGCATGGTGGTGCACAATTTCTATGTGCCGGCGGGCGGCGACATCCCCGATCCGGCGCTGAACGTGAAATTCGCCCACAAGCTGCGCTTCCTGGACGATCTGACCGCGTGGGGCGCCACGGTTGCCGGCGACACCACGCCGCGGGTGATGGTGGGCGACCTGAACATCGCGCCGCTGGAAACCGATGTCTGGAGCCACAAGCAGTTGCTGAAGGTGGTCAGCCACACGCCGGTCGAGGTCGAGAAGCTGGCCCGTGTTCAGGCGGCCGGCGCCTGGACCGACGTCGTGCGCCAGGTGATCAGCCCCGACATCAAGCTGTATTCCTGGTGGTCCTATCGCGCCCGCGACTGGGCGGCGGCCGATCGCGGCCGCCGGCTGGATCATATCTGGACCGATGGCGTGCTGGCGCCACGCGTGCGTGGCGCCAGCGTGCTGAAAGACGCCCGTGGCTGGACCCAGCCATCCGACCATGCACCGGTGATGGTCGACATCGATCCGGCCTGAGCCGGGGACTGCCGAGCGGCGCTGGCCTCAGCCGCGCCGCCGCCGGCCCCGGGTGAAACGTCGCGCCGCCGCGGCGATGCCCTGGGCGTCGATGCCGTAATGGGCATAAAGATCCTCGACCGTGCCGGTCTGGCCGAAATGGTCGACACCCAGCGCCGCCACCCGGTGGCCGTTGACCCCGCCCAGCCAGGCCAGCGTCGCCGGATGGCCGTCGATGACGGTGACGATGCCTGCATGGTCGGGCACCTGGTCGAGCAGGCGTTCAACCGGCGAGACGGCGTCCATGGCCCCCTCCGCCCGGGCCTTTTCCGCCGCATGCCAGCCGGCATGCAGCCGGTCGGCCGAGGTGACGGCCAGCACCGCGACATTGCGCCGGGCGCCGCCGATCAGCCCGGCCGCCGCCACCGCCTCGGTGATCGCCACGCCCTGGCAGGCGATGACCACCTCGCATCCCGGCTCCGGTGCCTTCAGCCAGTAGCCGCCGGTAATGATGGCCTCGGCAAGCTCGGATGTCATCTCGCGGCGCGGCTGGTCGACCGGGCGGGTCGACAGGCGCAGATAGACGGCGCCGCCGGCGGCGTCGGCCAGGAAGCTGACCGGGTCGGGGGTCTTGGGGCCGCTGCGCTGCATATGGTTGAAGCCCCAGTCGATGATCACCGCCAACTCGTCGGCGAAGGCCGGTTCGAACGAGGCGAGCCCGTCCTGGCTCATGCCGATCAGCGGCTGGGCGATCGACTGATGCGCGCCGCCCTCGCCGGCCAGCGACACACCAGACGGTGTGGCGACCACCATGAAGCGGGCATCCTGATAGCAGGCGTAATTCAGCGCATCCAGCCCGCGTGAGATGAACGGATCGTACAGCGTGCCCACCGGCAGCAGGCGCTCGCCGAACAACTCGTGGGCCAGGCCGGCGGCGCCCAGCAGCAGGAACAGGTTCATCTCGGCGATGCCCAGCTCGATATGCTGGCCCTGGGGCGAGAAATGCCATTTCTGGGCGCTGGGAATGCGCTGGCGCTGGAAGATGTCGGCGATCTCGTCGGCGGCGAACAGCGCGCGGCGGTTCACCCAGCCGCCCAGATTGGTCGAGACCGTGACATCGGGCGAGGTGGTGACGATGCGCCGGGCCAGATCGGTGTCGGTCCTGGCGATCGTGTCCATGATCCGCCCGAAGGCGGTCTGGGTGGAGGTCGTGGCCGGTGTGGCGGTGGCGCCGGTCGCCTGCGGCCCGATCGCCGGCACCGGCGCCGCGGTCAGGCGCCGGCTGGCGCCGGTGTTGAACGGCACCCGGTCGAGGAAATCGCGCAGCGCCGCCTCGTCGATGCCGAGCCCCTCGAACGGTGCCCATTCATGGCCGGGGCGCACGCCCATGGCATCGCGCAGCGCATGGATCTGCGCCTCGGTCATCTGGCCGGAATGGTTGTCCTTGTGGCCGGCCAGCGGCGTGCCCCAGCCCTTGACGGTATAGGCGATGAACACGGTCGGCCGGTCGTCGTCGATGCCGTGGAAGGCATCGAGCAGGCTGTCCAGGCAGTGGCCGCCCAGATTGGCCATCAGATCGGCCAGTTCGGCATCGTCGCGACGCGCGATCAGCGCACTGACATCGCCCTGGTCGCCCAGATCATCCTGCAGGCGCGCGCGCCACGCCGCACCGCCCTGATACATCAGCGCCGAATACAGGCCGTTGGGGCAGGCATCGATCCAGGCCCGCAGCCGCTCGCCGCCCGGCTCGGCAAAGGCGGCGCGCTGGCGGGCGCCGTATTTGATCGTCACCACCCGCCAGTCGAAGGCCTTGAAGATCGCGGCGATCCGGTCGTACAGCCCCTCGCGGACCACGCCGTCCAGGCTCTGGCGGTTATAGTCGATCACCCACCAGGTGTTGCGCAGGCCCTGTTTCCAGCCTTCCAGCAGGCATTCATAGACATTGCCCTCGTCCAGCTCGGCATCGCCGACCAGGGCGATCATGCGGCCTTCGGGCATGTCGGGCCGCGCCCAGGATTTGGCGCGGATATAATCCTGCACGATCGACGCGAAGGCGGTGAAGGCCACACCCAGCCCGACCGATCCGGTCGAGATGTCGACATCATCGGTGTCCTTGGTGCGCGACGGATAGGATTGCGCGCCACCAAGGCCCCGGAACGCCTTCAGCTTGTCGAGCGTCTGGCGGCCGAACAGATACTGGATGGCATGAAACACCGGCGCGGCATGGGGCTTCACCGCCACCCGGTCTTCCGGGCGCAGCACATCGAAATAGAGCGCCGCCATGATCGCGGTCATCGAGGCCGAGGACGACTGATGCCCGCCCACCTTCACCCCCGACGCATTCGGCCGGATGTGGTTCGCGTGGTGGATCATCCAGTTCGACAGCCACAACGCCTTGCGGCTGAGCGCATCGAGCATCGCCAGATGGGTGTCGTCGCGCGTCTCGCCCGCCATCCGGGCAGCGATCCTGGTCATGCGGTCTCTCCCGTCATCGTCCGGAAGCCTTATTCTGCGCCCGGTTGCGCGCCGGTTCTTGCCTATTTTCGGCCCCGTACCCATGCTGCACGCAGTTATCTGCCAGGAAAGGGCATCGGTATGGCGATATCCACCAAACCGGATCTGGACCCGATCGACCGCCGCATCCTGAAGGCCCTGCAGGAAGACGGCCGGATGACCGCCCAGGCCCTTGCCGAACGCGTCGGCCTGTCGCCCTCGCCCTGCCTGCGCCGCATCCGCCTGCTGGAAGAGGCGGGGGTGATCACCGGCTATGCGGCGCTGGTCAACCAGAACAGCGTCGGCCTGCCGGTCTCGGTGTTCATCTCGATCAAGCTGGAACGCCAGCGCGCCCCCGAACTCGACGCCTTCGCCCGCGCGATCACCGCCTGGCCCGAGGTGATGGAGTGCTATCTGATGACCGGCGCCCGCGATTTCCTGCTCCGCGTGGTCTGCGCCGACCTCGCCGCCTATGAAGCCTTCCTCCGCGACCGCCTGACCAAGCTGGACGGCGTGGGCTCGATCGAATCGAGCTTCGCGCTGGGGCAGGTGAAGTATTCACGGGTGTTGCCGTTGGGGTGAGGGGCTTTTATTATGCATCGTATTGATATATTTTTGTGTATGAAGAAAATTTTCTGCAATATAGGGTCGACGGGTGATCAAAAATTTATGATAAGCCTGAGAGGCCGATTATTAAATCTGAATTGTTTATATATATTGTTAGCTGTATCGATAACAAAAACAGATAAATTTCAATGGATTTTGTCGATTCTATAATATAGATGATCACTATTATACTTCTATTGACCGGATGGATGTCTGTATAGATCCCTCCGGGAAATGTGGCCTTGATATAAAATCGATATCTTGTGCATATAATTCAGATATGGCATCCGATTTCTTAATGATTGAAGATATTTATGGAATGGTCAAAATGATAAACATAGAATGTGATATTTTGAGAATATTATTTATAAAATAAAACGACGTCTCCTATTTCAAGATGATTTTCTCCCTAGAAAATTTTTTCTTTTCCCCATCAATAAGCGGCCATGATCGTGACCGTTACATTCCTTCCCTGCCTCCTTGCGGTGGTGATCAGCCTGTAGCGCGCCATCAGCAGGCGGGCATGGGCCAGATCGATCGGCGGCCGATGCCTCGTCCCTGCCCACCATAATTTCTGCATCGATCATTACATAAAGCCGTTGACTCCATCGGGCGTGGCGTTTAGTTATTTTTGTGCTGAACGATACATAATAAATGCCAAGGCGCCGGCGGGCTGGGCAGTGCCCGTCGCGGGGCCGGCCGACCACGGATCATTCCGGGTTCCTGAAGGATATTATCCCCATGAAACACATGTCGAACCGACAGATCGTCCTGGCGGCCCGCCCAGATGGCATGGCCCGATTGAGCGATTTCAAAGCCGTGGACACGGACATACCCTCGCCCAAAGACGGCGAGGTTCTGTTTCGCAACCGGCTGTTCTCGGTCGATCCCTATCAGCGCAACCTGATGGGCAACGGCTCGTCCGAATGGCCGGCCATCGACATCGGCGACCCGATGGGGGGGCCGACGGTTGGCGTGGTCGAACAGAGCAGACACCCGGATTTCGCGGTCGGCGATCACGTCCAGTCCTGGTCCGGCTGGCAGCGATATGCACTGTCCGATGGCTCGGACATCCGCAAGCTCGATGCCGACGCGGCACCGCTGTCGACCGCGCTGGGTCCGCTCGGCCTGACCGGCTTCACGGCCTGGTACGGGATGACCAAGCTTCACGCATTCAAGCCCGGCGGTACGCTGGTCGTCACCGGCGCGGCCGGCGCTGTCGGCTCCACCGCGGCTCAACTGGGAAAACTGCGCGGGCTTCGGGTGGTGGGTGTCGCCGGTGGACCCGCCAAGGCCGCCCGGCTCACCGACGAACTCGGCCTGGACGCGGCCATCGACTACAAGGCCGCGGATTTCGAGGATCAGGTCAGGCGCGCCCTGCCGGATGGGATCGATGCGTTCTTCGAGAATGTCGGCGGGCCGATCTTCCCGGTGCTGATGGAATATTTCAACACCGACGCGAAGATGACCCTCTGCGGCACGATCGCCGACTATAGCGAGACCGAGCTGCCGACCGGCACGAATTATCTGCCGAGGCTGATCACCCTGATCCACTACAGGTTCGTCAGCATCAAGGCGTTCGCAATTCCCTATGTCTTGGACAGCTTCCCCGAATTCCTGGCCGAGATGGCGCCCCTGGTCCGCGACGGCCGGATCCGATATGGCGAAGAGTTCATCGACGGGTTCGATGCCCTGCCCGCGGCATTGATGAGCCTGTTCGACGGCACGCATAGCGGCAGGAAGCTGATCGTCAGGGATCGCTGAAAACATCGGCATGGCGTCTGGCCAGACCGACGCCACCGACGCCGCCGGACCGGTGGGAAAGAGTCCGACACACCCTTCGAAAGGCCGGGATATGAGCACAGAGCAGAATAAGGCTGTGGTTCGGGACTTCTGCGATCTCTTCGGGCGATCCGCCATCGACGAGGCGCTGGGCATGATGACCGACGACGCCACATGGTGGGTCAACGGCAAGCCGCATCTGTTCGCCGGTTCAGGAACCAGGACCAGGGCCGAGATGGCGGTGATCTGGCCCGGCCTCTATGCCGCGCTCAATGGCGGGTTGCACATGAACGTCCTCGACATGATCGCCGAGGGCGATCGCGTGGCGGCGGAAATCCGCTCCCATGCCGTGACCAGGACCGGTCAGGTCTATGAGAATGATTACCACATGCTCTTCACACTCCGCGACGGCAAGGTCGCCCGGGTGAAGGAATACACCGACCTTATGCACGCGGCGGAAATCTTCGGCTGACGTCGTCCAGTTCAAATGGGCGAAGAAAAAACGCAACGCCATGTCCGTCGATGGCAGAAAACGACGGAAATCCGCCCTTGTGGACATGATACCGCCCCCGTAGCCTCGTTCCTGTAAGATCGTCTGATATCAATACGCAAGGTCAACTTGCCGGCGAGCTTATACCGCAGGGGAAGACTGCGAAGACGGAACGACACAGGGGGACCACGACATGAAAATGCAGAAGGACGGCGGTTCCGCGTCGAAAAGACGCGATCTGACCTGCCGGTTGTTTGCCGCCGCCGCGATGACTGTTTCGGCGGTGGGGCTGACGGCCGCGCCGGCGGCCGCGCAGATATCGGGAGATGTCGTCAAGATCGGCATCGTCAACGATCAGTCGGGGCCGTTGTCGGATCTGGCCGGCCCGGGATCGGTGGTGGCGGCCAGGCTGGCGCTCGAAGACTTCAAGGCGATGACGCCGTCGCTCAATGTTCAGGTCGTGTCGGCCGACCACCAGAACAAGGCCGATATCGGCGTCGAGGTGGTGCGCCGGTGGTACGAGGCCGACGGCGTCGACATGGTGGTGGATGTCGGCAATTCGGCGGTCGCCCTGGCGGTGCAGTCCATCGCCCGCGATCAGAAGAAGCTGGTCATCTATGCCGCGGTCGGCACCACCGACATCACCGGCAGCCAGTGCTCCCCGACCGGCCTCGCATGGCTGCACGACAATTACAATCTGGTCAGCGGGCCGATCCGCAAACTGGTGGCGCAGGGCCAGGACAAGTGGTTCTTCATCGCCGCCGACTATGCGTTCGGGCAGAACATGGTCAAGGAGTCGCAAAGCGCGCTCGCGGCGGCGGGCGGCACCTCGGTGGGCGCGGTTTTCCATCCGCTGGGCAACACCGACTACGCGTCGTTTCTTCTTCAGGCGCAAAGCTCGGGCGCCGATGTCGTTGCCTTCGCCAATGCCGGGTCACAGCTCGTCACCTCGATGAAGCAGTGGAACGAGTTCGGCATGAATAGCGGACCGCAGCGGGCGGTGGCGGAACTCATGTTCCTGACCGACATCCACGGCATGGGGCTGGAAACCGCACAGGGCCTGACCGGGGTTACCGCCTGGTACTGGGATCTGAATGACGAGACCCGGGCCTTCGCCAAGCGCTTCTTCGATCTGCATGGCGCCATGCCCACAGCGCCCCAAGCCTCGGTCTATTCGTCGGTGCTGCACTATCTGAAAGCGGTGGCGGCCACCGGGACGGACGAGACCAGCTCTGTCGTTGCCGAAATGCGGGCGGCACCGGTCGACGATTTCTATGCGCCCGGCGCCACGCTGCGGGCAGACAACAAGCTCGTCCACGATTTCTATCTCGTCCAGGTCAAGAAGCCGGCCGAGCTTGAGACGCCTTGGGCCTATTACAATGTCGTCGAGACGATCGCCGCCGCCGACGCCTACAGTCCTCTCAGCGAAAGCGATTGCAGCCTGGCGGCGGCGGCCGGCAAATAGCAGCCGGCCTTACCGGCAATTCGGATTAGGAAAGCCGGACGGATCATGAAAGCCCGGGCGCGCGGATCTTGCCGCGGCCCGGGCTTTCATGACTGTCGGCCAGCGTCAATCAGGCCGACGCCAATCAGGCCAACGTCAATCGGGGCTGGCGGCGCCTCCGGCCAGGATCTGCCGCACCAGATCCACCCGGCGTTCTCGGCTGGCCCTGAACTTGTCTTCCGCGAGGGCCACGACCTCTGCCGGTGCCGTGTCCGGAGACCCGGCATTGAAGGGCGGCGCCGGGTTGTATTCTATCCGCAACTGGATGGCCTCGGCGGCCTGCCGATCCACAAGCCGGGACACGACGGTCAGTCCCAGGTCGATGCCGGCGGTGACACCGCCACCGGTCATGCGGTTGCGATCGATACAGACCCGCTCGCGCGACACGGTCACGTCAAACAGGGCCAGCGCCTCGACCGCGCTCCAATGGGTGGCTGCCCGATAGCCGTCGAGCAGCCCGGCCGCCGCCAGCACCAGAGAGCCGGTGCACACCGAGGTGACATACTGGGCGCCTTCGGCCTGACGGCGCAGGAAATCCAGCGTCTCGGTGTCGCTCATCAGCGCGTCGGTGCCATAGCCGCCCGGCACGCAGATCACGTCGAGTTGCGGACAGTCGGCAAAAGTGGTCGTGGGCGTTATCGACAGCACGCCATCGCTCTGCACCGGTGCGGTGTTCTTCCAGAGAAGATGAACCTCGGCTCCGGGCAGGGACGAGAAGACCTGGAGCGGACCGGTCATATCCAGTTGTGTGATGTTCGGAAAGACCAGCAGGCCGAATTGCAGGGGTCTGGACATTGTGGCACCTCGAAACAGCTTGACGAGGCTACGGTGCCATGCGCGGAATTAATCCGAAATGCCATAGTTCCCTCGTTTACGGACGAGGTTTTGATTGGATGGGCCAATGATCGGCATCCTGATCTTTCCCGATTTTCAGTTGCTGGACGCGGCAGGCCCGGCCACGGTCTTCGAGATCGCGCAACGCATCGTGCCGACAGCCCCGACGGCGCGGATGATCGCGGTGCGCGCCGGCACGGTGCGCAGTTCGTCGGGGGTCGAGATCCTGTCGTCGGGGTTGAGATCGGCCAATGCCATCACCACACTGGTCGTGGCGGGTGGCTTCGGCGTTGACGAGGCCGTCGGTTGCCCGAAGACGCTGGGTTTCGTGCGCCGGCTGGCGAAACGGGGGGTGCGGATCGCCAGCGTGTGTTCCGGCGCCTATGTCCTCGCCGCCGCCGGCCTGCTGAACGGCCGCAAGGCGACCACGCATTGGTGCCGCACCCAGGATTTCGTCGCGCGCTATCCCGAGGTCAGGCTGGATCCCGACCGGATCTTTCTGCGCGACGGAACGATCTGGACATCCGCCGGCATCACTGCCGGGATCGATCTGGCGCTCGCGATCACGGCCGAGGATCATGGCGACGCGGTTGCCAAGGACATCGCGCGGCAACTGGTTCTCTATCACCGTCGCGGCGGCGGGCAGTCGCAGTTTTCGTCGCTGCTGGAACTGAAGACACCGAACGGGCGCTTCGGTCCGTTGCTGTCATGGATGCGCGAGAATCTGGATAAGACGCTGACGGTGGAGTGTCTGGCCGAGCGCGCCGGCCTCAGCCCGCGCCATTTCGCCCGAACCTTCACCGCCGAAACCGGCTCCACGCCATCGAAGGCGATCGAGCGCCTGCGGTTGGAAGTCGCGCGTGAGCGGGTGCAGTCCTCCGGCCAGTCGATCGAGCGGGTGGCCGAGACCACCGGCTTCGGCGATGCCGAACGCATGCGGCGCGCCTTTGTCCGGGCATTCGGCCACCCGCCGCAATCGGTGCGGCGGACGGCGCGTCTGCCATAGGCGCCCCGGACCATGGGCGTCGTCTCAGTCGATCAGTCGATCAATCCGCCGGCCTTGTCGAAGAACGGATGCGGCCCGTCGAAGCGGCCGGGATAGGTCAGGTGGCTGATCAGCCGGCCCGCGGGGTTGAGGTGGAACAGGCGGATGGCCGGCGGTTCCATGGTGAAGGTCGAGGGCGCCACCGGGCTGAGGTCCAGCGTCACCGCATGGGCGGCGTTGGGGGCGATGGAGACCGGCACGCCGTCGATCATGGTGTCGATCGCGCGGTGGACATGGCCGCAGGCAAGATGGCGAAGCTGCGGGTGGCGGCGCAGCACCGCGATCAACGCCTCGCCGTCGCTGAGATTCTGCACGTCCATATGGCCGATGCCGGTCTCGAATGGCGGATGGTGAACGAAGACCAGGGTGGGGGCGTCGGGGCGCGCGGCCAGTGTGGCGTCCAGCCAGGCAAGCTGCGCCGTACCGATCATCCCCCAGGGCACGCCATCGACCGAACTGTCGAGGCCGATCAGCCGCAGGGGGAAATCCTCGACCACACAGGCCGCGAAATCGACCGCCGGCGCGAACGGCACCACATCGCCGAAGGCCGCCTTCAGGGCGTCGGCGCGGTCGTGATTGCCGGGCACCGCGTACCAGGGCATGCGCAGCCGGTTCAGCAGCGGCCGCAGCACGGCGTATTCGGCAGCGGTTCCAGTGTCTGTCAGGTCACCGGACAGGATCACCGCATCCACCGCCGGCGTCAGCGCGTTGACATGGTCGATCGCCGCCACCAGCAGGCCGGCGGTGTCGACCCGGCCATAGGCGGGGCGGCCGCCGGGCTTCAGATGGGTGTCGGTCAGTTGTGCGATCAGCATGAGGCGGCCTTGTTGTCCGGCGCGGCGCCGGACGTGCCGGTCAGCGCGATACGTGCCATGTCGGGAACGTCGATGCCAATGGTCTGACCCAGGGCCAGGCCGTCACGCGGCGACAGGTCGAGCATCCAGGTCTCGCCCGCCGGGCCGTCAAGCTTCACCCGGCAGCGATCACCCAGAAAATGCACCGCGGCGACGGTTGCGGTGAGCAGGGCGGACCCGGCCGGCACGATCCGGGCATCTTCCGGGCGGAACAGGATCGCCGTGCCGTCGGGGGCGGTGGCGCGGTTCATGGTGCCGATGAAGCCGGCCACGAAATCGTCGGCCGGATGGTGATAGATGTCGCGTGGCGACCCGGCCTGCGCGATGCGGCCGGCATTCATCACGATGATCTCGTCGCCCAGCACCATCGCTTCGGCCTGATCATGGGTGACATAGACCGCGGTGATGCCCAGCGTCCGCAGCAACCCGTCGATTTCCGTGCGCAGATGCTCACGCAAGGCGGCGTCGAGCGCGGTCAGCGGTTCGTCGAGCAGCAGCAGCCGGGGGCGCACCGCGATGGCACGGGCGAGTGCCGTCCGCTGGCGCTGCCCGCCCGAAAGCTGATCGATCCGGCGGTCGGCCAGGGCCTCGATCCGGACCAGCGCCAGCATCTCGTCGACGCGGGCGGCGATGGCGGTCCGGTCCATGCGCCGGACCTTCAGCCCATAGGCGATGTTCTGGCGCACGGTCATGTTCGGGAACAGGGCATAGGATTGGAACACCATGCCGACATCGCGCGCCTCGATCGGCCGGCGGGTGACGTCCTCGCCGTCGAACAGCACCCGGCCGCCCGGATCGGGCTGGTCGAGGCCGGCGATGATCCGCAGCAGGGTGGTCTTGCCGCAGCCCGAGGGGCCGAGCAGCACGACGGTGCGCCCGGCCGGAATGTCGAGGTCGATGGGGGTGAGCGCGCGGGTGCCGTCGGGCCAGGTGCGCGCGCAGCCGCGCAGGCTGATGGCGGTTGCCCGGCTGGACGTGGTGGCGCGGGCGCGGATTGTGGAGGGCGAGGTGGCTGTCATGACGTGGTCCGTTTCGATCGGCGTCCCGCGACCTGCATCGCGACCAGCAGCGGCACGATCATCACGAAGAAGACGAGGGTATAGGCGCTGGCGATCTCCAGCCGCATCGAGGCATAGCTGTCGGCAAGCCCGACCGGCAGGGTCTTGGTCAGGGGCGTGTGCAGCATCCAGGTGAGGTTGAATTCGCCGATCGACAGCGTCACCACCATCAGCCCGCCCGCGAGCACGCCGGGCAGAGCATTGGGCACGACGACGGTCAGGAAGCGGCGGGTGAAGCCGGCTCCCAGGCTGGCGGCGCCTTCCTCCAGCGTCTTCATGTCGATCGCCACCATCACCGCGATCACCGAGCGGAGCATGAAGGGCAGGGTATAGATGACGTGGCCGGCCAGCACGAAGCTGCTTGAGGTGCGGAAGCTGCCGGCACCGCCCCAGGTGAGGATCAGCGCCAGCGCCAGCGCCAGGCCCGGTATGGCGATCGGCAGCGCCACGGTTTCCTCGATCGCGCGGGCGATGGGGCCGGGATTGCGGGCGAGCACATAAGCCGCCGGCACGCCGATGACCGCGGTGATGCCAAGGCTGGCCAGGGCCAGCCAGATCGATCGCCAGATGGTGTCGGCATACAGCCGCCAGACCTCGGCCACCCAGTCGAGGGTGAGGCCGCTCGACAGGCCGCGGAAGAAATTGACCGTCACCCCGGCCAGCGCCGACATCACCACCGGGACCACCATGAAGGCGCAGACCAGAAGCGTGAAACCGAGACCGGCCCAGAAGCCGGGGCCGCGTGGCGGGCGGCGCCGGGATGGGGCATGGCCGGGCGACGGGGGCGGGTTGTGAGCAATGGTCATGGGCTCAGCCCCCTCCGGCGGCGCTGGCGCGGCCGCCCAGGCTGCGGGCCGCGAACAGGCTGACCCAGGTGATCAGGCCCAGCACCAGCGACAGTGCCGCGGCCCCGGCGATGTTCGCCTGAAGGGTGAACTCGGTATAGATGGTCATGGCCAGCACATCGATATCGGTTGCCAGTGCGAAGGCGGTGCCGAAGGCGCCCATGGCGGTGGCGAAACAGATGGCGCCGCTGGCGATCAGACCGGGGGTGAGGGCGGGCAGCACAACGTCGCGCAGCACCCGCAACGGCCGGGCCCCCAGCGATCGCGCGGCTTCGGCCAGCGCCGGATCCAGGGTTTCGGCCGCGGCCATCACCGTCAGGATCACCCGCGGAATCGAGAAATACAGATAGCCGATGAACAGCCCGGCCGCCGAATAGGCAAAGACCAGCTTGTCGCCGGTCAGCGCCTTGCTGATCGTGGCGACCAGTCCCTGGCGCCCGCCCAGCATGATCACCAGAAACCCCACCACAACGCCTGGAAAGGCGAGCGGGAAGGTGAGCATGGCGATCAGCACCGACCGCCCCGCAAAACTGTGCCGGGCCAGAAACAGCCCGGCCACGGTCGAGATGGCGAGCGCCGTGGCGGTGACGGTGATGGCCAGCGCCAGGGTGGCGATGGTCACCGACAGATGGCGCGGATTGGTCAGGATCGACAGATAGGCGGCGGCGCCGTCGGGGCCCTGGGCGCCGGCGATGGCAAGCTGCACCAGCGGCACCAGCAGAAACGCGGTGAGCACGATGCCGGCCGGCAGCATCAGCAGCAGCAGGCGGGGCTGGCGCCAGCCCTGGACAGAGATGGACATGGGGGCAGGGCGATCAATCAGAGTGAGGCGGCAACGGCCGTGACCGCATGGCGCGATGGCACCATACGGTCACGTGTCTGTTCAGGCTCAGCGAACCTCGGCCAGATACTTGTCGGCGAAGGCCTTCTGGTTGGCGGCCATGGCGGCGTAATCGACCGGGGTGGCGCGGGCATAATCGGCGGCGGGCAGGAAGCGGGCCGCGACCTCTTCGGGCAGCGCCACGTCACGCGCCGGGCGCAGATAGGCATTGGCCCAGACCGACTGGCCCTTGTCGGACAGCACGAAGTCCAGGATCTTGCGGCCGTTATCGGCGTGGGGCGCGCCTTTCACCAGGCTCATCACATAGGGCACGACGAGCGAGCCCTCGGCCGGGATGACGAAGGCGATGTCGCCCTTGTCCTTGTACTTGGCGCGATAGGCGTTGAAATCGTAATCGATCATGATCGGGATCTCGCCCGACAGCACCCGCGCATATGAGGTCTGCTTGGGCACGATCGGGTCGTTCTTGGCCAGCTTGGCGAAGAAATCGATGCCCGGCTGCCAGTTGGTGAAATCGCCGCCCATGGCGCGGTTGATGGCAACGGCGCCGGCATAGCCGACAAAGGCGCTGGTCGGGTCGAGATAGCCGACCATGCCCTCATAGGCCGGGTCGAGCAGGTCTTCCCAACGCTGCGGCACCGGCGCGCCGCCCAGGGCCTCGACATTCACGAACAGGCCGATGGTGCCGGAATGGATGGTGAACCAGCGGCCATCGGGATCCTTCAGACCCTCGGCGATGTCGTCGAAGCCCGCCGGGCGATAGGGTTCCACCAGCCCCTGTTCGGCGGCCTGGATGCCGAAGGACACGCCGTAATAGGCGACGTCGGCGACCGGATTGGCGCGCTCGGCGGTCAACTGTGCCACGGTCTGGCCGGAATTCTTGTTGTCATGGGGCACGTCCAGGCCCAGTTCAGCCTTGATCGCCTGAAGCTGGCTGGCCCAGTCGGCCCATTCCGGCGGGCAGTTATAGCAGATGGCATCGGCGGCGGCGGCGTCTTGCGCCGGGGTCGCGGCGGCGGCTAGGATCAGCCCGGCCGCGACGGTCATCGATTTCAGAGCGGTTCCGATCATGGGTCAGCTTGTCCTTGTCGACAGGTCCAGGTCGGCGACCGGAGAGGCGGCGGGGGCTTGCTTGGCGGCGTTCCCCGTCGTCTCGACCGGTGCCACGATTGGCGAGGGTCGGGTGAAACAGACCGGACCGGTGGAGCCGGCGGGCCTGAGGGTGAAGGGCAGCAGGTGATGGCCCGGCACACTGCCAGGGGCAGGCCGGTCGCCATCGGCCGACATCAGCGCGATCAGATGGCGGGCGGCGATGCCCCCCATCGCCCGTGACGGCTGAACCACGGTGGCCAGCGGCGGGTTCAGATGGGCGCCCAGCGCGATGCCGTCGAAGCCGAAGACACTGACATCGCCCGGCACCGACAGGCCCCGCCGGGTCAGCGCGCCGATGGTGGCGATTGCCAGCCAGTCATTGGAACAGAACAGCGCCGTCGGCGGGCCGTCGGGGCCGCTGGCGAAGGCTTTGAGCGCCGCATCCGGGTCGGGCGCCTCGAAATCCACCTCATGCACACACGGGCGGGCAAGCCCCGAGGCGCGGGCACCGTCGAGGAAGCCGGCCAGACGCGCAGCCGCCCGGTCCGACCCGCCCAGCGCGCCGGTGATCATGCCCAGCCGCCGATGGCCCAGCGCCACCATATGCAGCGCCACCGCCCGGCCGGCGGCGACATTGTCGACCGTCACCGTCGGCACGGCGCGGGTCGGGGCCGGCTGGTTGTAGATCAGCACATGGGGCAGCCCGGCCTGATCCAGGCTGTCCAGCGCCGGGCTGGTTGCGGGGGCGGCGACCGTCAGGATCATGCCGTCGACCCGATAGGCGAGCAGCGCCTCGACCGCGCGCCGTTCCTCGGCGGCATCGTAATTCGACACGCCGAACAGCAGCGTGAAGCCGGCGGCGCGGGCCTCGGCCTCGATACCGGCGACGGCATCGGCGAAGACCGGATTGCCCAGCGACGGGATCATCACCCCGATCAACCGGCTGCGCCGCGATTTCAGACTGCGACCCATGCCGTTGGGCCGGAAGCCCAGCGCGGCGATCGCGGCCTGCACCCGTGCCGCCGCGTCCGGGCCCACCCGGCCGGTGCCGTTCAGCAGCCGCGACACGGTGGCGACCGACACGCCGGCGCGGTTGGCGACATCACGAATGGTGGCGGGCATCGGGGGCGGCTCCGTCTACGGCTGGGGGCGGGCTGGCCACAGAATGCGGCGGAAATGGCCGTGGGTAAACGTTTACATGATGACGTTTCGAAGACGTCGGCATGATGCAGATCTTGCTGCGGCGCAGCGTGTGCAGGGTGGAGATGCAGCAAAAAGAATGCCCCCGCATGCCATGCGGGGGCATGGTGGCGGGGGCATTCCGTCACGATGTCGAAACGCTGGTCAGACAGCCGGTCAGCCGCCGATCACACCGCCATCGGCCTTGGTGATCGCCACGACCGACGGGCGCGGCGGCACACCGTCCTTGAAATCGGGCCAGCGGGTCGAGGGGGTGTCGAAGCTCGACCCCTTGTCCTCGCCCGGATGCTGCACCGCCACGAACAGGGTGGTGTTGTCGGGGGTGAAGCAGGGGCCGCACATCTCGGCGCCGGTGGGCACGCGATAGAAATGCCGCGGCACCGCGCGGCCGGCGCCGGTGGTGTCGGTGGCATAGACGCCGTCGGCGATCTGGCGCTTGCCGGCGGCCGAGCCCTGATCGGTGGTGATCCACAACCGGCCCTTGTTGTCGAAGGCGCAGTTGTCGGGGCAATAGAGCTGGCCGGCCTCGGTGGTGCCGGCACCATAGACCGCGCCGTCTTCGGCGTTGCCGGCCATCAGGAACATGTCCCAGGTGAAGCGGCCGGCGGTGTGGTCGCCATCGGGGGCGGTCAGCTCGATCACCTGGCCGGACTCGTTCTTGGCGCGCGGATTGGCGGCGTCGAGCTGGTCGGCGGTGCGCTTGTTGTTGTTGGTCAGCATGACATAGATCTTGCCCGTCACCGGGTTCGGCTCGACGTCTTCGGGCCGGTCCATGCGGGTGGCGCCCAGCAGGTCGGCGGCGCGGCGGGTTTCGATCAGCAGGTCGGCGGCCGAATTGAAGCCGTTGGCCGCCGTCAGCGGACCCTGGCCCCAATCGAGCGGCAGCCATTCCAGGGCGCCGTCGTCGGAGAATTTCGCGACCGACAGCCGGCCGTCATCCAGGATGTCGCGGGCGGCGGCCGGGTTGGCGCGGTCGAGCTTTGCCGTGGCGATGAAGCGGTAGAGATATTCGAACCGCTCGTCATCGCCCATATAGACCACGACCGTGCCGTCATCGCCGACATGGACATTGGCGGCTTCGTGCTTCATGCGGCCAAGGGCGGTGCGCTTCTTCGGCATCGAGGCCGGATCATAGGGGTCGATCTCGACGATCCAGCCGAAGCGGTTGGGCTCGGTGGGGTTGGCGGCGATGTCGAAGCGGGCATCGAAGCGGTGCCACTGATACCAGGGCTTGTCGGTGATGCCATAGCGCTTGTGGTTGGCTTCCTCGGCGCCGGCCGGGGTGCCGGCGAAATAGCCGTGGAAGTTCTCTTCCGCCACCAGAACCGTGCCCCAGGGCGTCACGCCGCCGGCGCAGTTGTTGATGGTGCCGACAACCTTGGTACCGGTCGCGTCGGCCTTGGTCTTCAGGCGATCATGGCCGGCGGCGGGGCCGGTCAGCACCATCGGCGTGGTGCCGGTGTCGATGCGGCGCGCATAGCGGCTGCCCTCGACCACGGCCCATTTGCCGTTGCTGCGTTTCACCTCGATCACCGACTGGCCATGGGCCGCGATCTCGACCGCGACCTGCGCCTCGCTGAGCTGGGTGTCGGCCGTCACGCCCGCGAACATCATGTCGGCGCTGGTGTATTCATGGTTCACAACCAGCAGGCCATGATCGGATGCATCCGACCCGGCCGGCAGCGGCAGGTAGCCGATGAAGTCGTTGTTATAGCCGAACTGGCGGCGCTGCCCTTCGGCGGTCTGGGCGGCGGGATCGAAGGCCGGCGCATCGGCCAGAACCTTATCGCCCCAGCGGATCAGCACGTCGGCCGAATAGCCGGGTGCGACGGCGTCGGCGGTGGTATAGCCCACCGGCACCTCGGTGAAGCCCAGCGTGGTGACGGCGGCATCGGCCGCATGTGCCGCACCGGCGAGACCGGTGGTGCCGAGCAGCCCCGAGGTCAGCGCGCCACCGGCGACGACCGCGGCGGTACCGCCGAACAGGCCCTTCAGCGCCGTGCGGCGGCTGAAACGACGATCGATGATCTCGCCGATCGACGGGCCGGCCACGGTCTTGTTGGTGGGATTGGCATCGTCTTCATCGTAACGCAGCAGCCGGTCGCCCCGCGGAGCCATCTCGGTCATGATCCGACATCCTCATTCACGCAAAAGGCCGCCGGTCGCGTGCGCCGACGGCCGTGTTGCGGTGAAATTAACCGGAGGTCATGACAGGCTGGTGACACCGGAATGAAAGATCCGGCGTGATACCGGCCAGGGCCGCGCGGGCAGCGGCTCAGGCGGCCGTGCCCTGCACGTCCAGCGCATAGCCGGCCGAGCGGACGGTGCGGATCAGGTCGGGCAGGTTCTCGCCGTTCAGCGCCTTGCGCAAGCGGCGGATATGAACGTCGACCGTGCGCGGCTCGACATAAATGTCCTGCCCCCACACGCCGTCCAGCAACTGTTCGCGGGAAAACACCCGGCCGGGATGCTCCATCAGGAAACGCAGCAGGCGGAACTCGGTCGGGCCCAGATGCACCGGCTCGGCCGACCGGGTCACCTTGTGGGCGGCCAGGTCCATCTGCAGGTCGGCATAGGCCAGCACCTCTTCCGAAAAGGCCGGCCGGATCCGGCGCAGCACGGCACGGATGCGGGCGATCACCTCCTGCGGCGAGAACGGCTTCGGCACGTAATCATCGGCGCCGCTGTCGAGCCCGCGCACGCGGTCGGTTTCCTCGCCCCGCGCGGTCAGCATGATGATCGGCAGATTGCGGGTCTCGGGGTCGCGACGCAACTGGCGGCAGAGTTCCAGCCCCGAGAGCTTGGGCAGCATCCAGTCCAGCAGCAGGACGTCGGGTTTCACCTCGCGGATGCGCCACAGCGCTTCCTCGCCATCATTCGCTTCCTCGACGGCGAAGCCGGCCCGTTCCAGATTGTAGCGCAGAATGGTGACGATCGCGGTTTCGTCTTCGACGACCATGATCTTCGGACGCATCGCTCGGGTGTCCTCCATGGGCGTTACGCGGCGGCGGCATCAGGGTCGCGGCCTGCCGGGTCGGATGTTTGAAGATGGGCGCGGCGCGGGGGCGGTGCCGGGTTTGGATGAGGAGAGAGGCCGCGCGCGGAACCGGCCTTGAGAGCCGGTTCCGCCGGGCGGTCAGTCGTCGACCGCGGCCTCGCCCGACCGGTTGATCACGGTCTCGGCCTTGGGGCGCAGGGTGTGGGGCTTGCTGCCCTCGACCACGAAGATCACCTGCTCGGCGATGTTGGTGGTGTGGTCGCCCATGCGTTCGATGTTCTTGGCGATGAACAGCATATGGGTGCATGCGGTGATGTGGCGCGGGTCTTCCATCATGTAGGTCAGAAGTTCGCGGAACAGGCTGTTGTGCAGCTCGTCGACCTCGGCATCATGGCGCCAGACCGCGCGGGCGCGCTCGGCATCGCGCTCGACGAAGGCGTCGAGCACGTCCTTCAGCATCCGCTGCACGACAGCCGCCATCCGCGGCAGCACATGCACCGGGCGTACCGGTGCCGCCTGGTTCAGAATGATCGCGCGCTTGGCGGCATTCTTGGCCAGATCGCCCATCCGCTCCAGCTCGGCCGCGATCCGCATCGCGGCGAAGGCCAGCCGCAGATCGTTGGCGACGGGAGAGCGCAGGGCGAACAGGCGGACCACCTGTTCCTCGATCATGTCTTCCAGGCCGTCGACCTTGCTGTCGCCGGCGACGACTTCGCTTGCAAGCTCGCTGTCGCGGGTGGCGATCGAGCGCATCGCCAGATCGATCTGGGTCTCGACCTGTCCGCCCATGCGGACGATGTCGTTGCCCAGACGCGCGATTTCCTCGTCGAAGGATTTCACGATGTGCTGGCCGGTGATGGGCATGGGTATGGTCTCCCCCTCAAGGCTTCCGGTCAGCCGAACCGGCCGGTGATGTAGTCCTGGGTGCGGGTTTCACGCGGGTTGGTGAACACCTGCTCGGTGTCGCCATACTCGACCAGCTGGCCCAGATGGAAGAAGGCGGTGCGCTGCGACACGCGGGCCGCCTGCTGCATCGAATGGGTGACGATGGCAATGGTGTAGTTCTCGCGCAGCTCGTCGATCAGTTCCTCGATGCGCGCGGTGGCGATCGGGTCCAGCGCCGAGCAGGGCTCGTCCATCAGAATCACTTCCGGGTCGACCGCGATGGCGCGGGCGATGCACAGCCGCTGCTGCTGGCCGCCCGACAGGCCGGTGCCGCCTTCCTGAAGGCGGTTCTTCACTTCCTCGAACAGGCCGGCGCGCTTCAGCGACCGCTCGACGATATCGTCGAGCTCGGCGCGACTGTCGGCCAGGCCATGGATGCGGGGCCCGTAGGCCACGTTCTCGTAGATCGTCTTCGGGAAGGGGTTGGGCTTCTGGAACACCATGCCGACCCGCGCCCGCAACTGCACCACATCGACCATGCGGTCATAGATGTCGGTCGTCTCAAGCTTCACCTTGCCGTCGATCTTCACGCCGGCGATGGTGTCGTTCATGCGGTTCAGGCAGCGCAGGAAGGTCGACTTGCCGCAACCCGAGGGACCGATCAGCGCGGTGACGCTGTTGGCGAAGATGTCGAGGTCGACATCGAACAGCGCCTGCTTCTCACCATAGAACAGGTTGAGCTTGCGCGCGGTCATCTTGGGCACGGCGCCCGAGGGGATGGAGCTGCTGTTCATCGGGCGGAGTCTCCGCTGAAGGGTCCGGCCCGCGGCCCGGATCTTGCTGTCGGGCGCGCGGGATCAAGGGGCTTGGATCAGAGAGCGGGGCTCACCAGCGGCGCTCGAACCGCCGGCGCAGCACGATCGCGATCGCGTTCATCAGGATCAGGAAGCTCAGCAGCACCAGAATGGCGGCCGCGGTCTTTTCGACGAAGGCGCGTTCCGGGCTGTCGGCCCACAGGAAGATCTGAACCGGCAGCACGGTCGCGGGCGACGAGAAGCCCCCGGGCGTGTCGGCGATGAAGGCGACCATGCCGATCATCAGCAGCGGGGCGGTTTCACCCAGCGCCTGCGCCATGCCAAGAATGGTGCCGGTCAGCACGCCGGGCATGGCCAGCGGCAGCACGTGGTGGAACACCACCTGCACCGGGCTGGCGCCCAGCCCCTGGGCGGCCTGACGGATCGAGGGCGGAACCGCCTTCAGGGCGGCGCGGGTGGCGATGATGATGGTCGGCAGGGTCATCAGCGCCAGGGTGAAGCCGCCAACCACCGGTGCCGATCGTGGCATGCCGAAGAAGCCGATGAACACCGCCAGACCCAGCAGACCGAACACGATCGAGGGCACCGCCGCGAGGTTGTTGATGTTGACCTCGATCAGATCGGTCCAGCGGTTCTGGGGCGCGAACTCTTCCAGATAGATGGCGGTGGTGACACCGATCGGGAAGGACAGCATGAAGCAGATGAACAGCGTCAGGGCCGAGCCCACCGTGGCGCCCCAGATGCCGGCCAGCTCGGGCGACCGGCTGTCGGCGCCGGTGAAGAAGCGGGTGTTGAAGGCACGGTCGACGGCATCCTTGGCGTCCAGCGCGTCATACCAGCCGAGCACACGGTCATCGACCCGGCGCTGGTCCTCCGGCAGATCGCGATCGATCCAGCCCTTGTCCAGCATGTCGATATCGCCTGAGGCGGTCAGCCAGATGGTCTGGGTGGTGCCGATCAGCTCGGGGTTCTCAAGCACGAAGTCGCGCAGCTCGAACCGGGCATCGCGGCTGAAGACGCCCAGCGACTTCAGGATATCCCGGCGCTGGGTGGCGCCGAAATTGTCGCGGACGATGTTGGTCATCAGGCCGGTGTAGTTGGCATCGCCGATAACCCGCAGGTCGCGATTGCCTTCAGGGTCGAGCAAAGCGGGGTCGAGATTGACCTCGACCGCGATCTGGGTCTGGGTGAAGGCACCCAGACCCTGGCCGGCCAGGGTGCTGAGCAGCACGACCAGCATGGTGATGGCGAGCAGCACGGCGCCGAGGCCATAGGCCTTGAAGCGGCGTTCCGAGCGGCGACGGGCCTTCAGCCGGGTGGCGGCGGCCGCCCCGGCATGGGGGCTTTCCCGGCGGATGGCGGGGGCGTTGGTCTGGTCCATGGTGCTGTCGGTCATGACCTGTGGCTCCCGTCGCTCAGTCATATGCCTGGCGGTATTTGCGGACGATGTGCAGGGCGACCACGTTCAGCGCCAGCGTCATCACGAACAGCACCAGGCCCAGGGCGAAGGCGGCCAGTGTCTTGGCGCTGTCGAATTCCTGGTCGCCGACCAGCAGCGTCACGATCTGCACGGTCACCGTGGTCACCGCCTCGAAGGGGTTGGCGGTCAGGTTGGCGGCGAGGCCGGCGGCCATCACCACGATCATCGTCTCGCCGATCGCGCGGGAGAAGGCGAGCAGGCAGGCGGCGGCGATGCCCGGCAGGGCGGCCGGCAGGATGACCAGCTTGATGGTCTCCGACGTCGTGGCGCCAAGGCCCAGCGAGCCGTCACGCATGGTCTGGGGCACGGCATTGATCACGTCGTCGGTCAGCGAGGACACGAAGGGGATGATCATGATGCCCATCACCAGACCGGCGGCCAGCGCCGATTCCGACGCGGCATCGATGCCCAGCCCTTCCCCGAAGCCGCGCACCAGCGGTGCCACGGTCAGGGCGGCGAAGAAGCCATAGACCACGGTCGGGATGCCGGCCAGGATCTCAAGCAGCGGCTTGGCGACCGCGCGGGTGCGGCGGCCGGCATATTCCGACATGTAGATGGCGGCCAGCAGGCCGATCGGGATGGCGACCAGCAGGGCGATGAAGGTGATCAGCAGGGTGCCCGCGAACAGCGGGATGATGCCGAACGAGCCTTCCGCCGCGACCTGATCGGCGCGGATCGCGATCTGCGGGCTCCAGTGCAGGCCGAACAGGAAGTCGAAGATCGGGATGCGCTGGAAGAAGCGGATCGATTCGAACAGCACCGACAGCACGATGCCGATGGTGGTGAAGATCGAGAGTGTCGAGGCGATGATCAGCAGGATGCGCAGGATCCGCTCAACCCGGTTGCGGGAGCGGAAATCGGGGGTGATCCGCCGATAGGCGAAGGTGAGGCCGGCCAGCGCCAGTGCCATACCGATACCGGCGAAGGCGAGGTTCACCGTGCGGGTCAGGCCGAGGATGATCGAGGCCGCTTCCTGCACCGCCGGGGTCGGTTCCCGTGAGACGATGTTGCCGGTGGCGAGGTTGTAGGCATCGGCCATGAACAGATTGACCGGGCCGCTGCCGGCGGCGACCACGTCGGGCGGGATGACATCCGACACGGCGCCGTTGATCAGCGGCGTGCGCAGCACGATCCAGGTCAGCGCCATCAGGATCGCGGGCAGGCCGCACCACAGCGCGACATACCAGCCGTAATATCCCGGACGCGAATGCAGCGTCGACATCTTGCCGCCGGCAAGCGACATCGACCGTCTGCGTCCCAGGAAAAATGCGATCGCGCTCAGGATCAGCACGATCAGCACGAATGAGCTTACCGTCATGCGCCGCCTCTGCCTTCAGGCATCGGGCCGTCGCGGGTGCCGTCAGTCTCCGGCATCCCGGCCCGGTCAGGATAACGGCGGCTTCGCTGGCAATATCGGTGCCGGGCGAAGCCGCCGCTGTCGTCACGTCAGGCATTCACGGGGATCATGGGATGATGACCGCCCATGGATATGCCGTCGGTCACATCTTCATCGGAGTCAGCGACTGCGCGGTCTTGGCAACCTCGGCGCGCTCCGCGTCCGGCAGGGCGATCAGGCCGCGCTGGGCCAGATAGCCGACCGGGCTGAACGCGTCTTCCGAGGTGAACTCGGCGACATATTCCTTGATGCCCGGCACGGTGCCGACATGGGCGTTCTTGACGTAGAAATACATCGAGCGCGAGACGGGGTATTCGCCGCTGGAGATGGCGTCATATTCCGGCGCGATACCTTCGACGGTGGCGGCCTTCACCTTGTCGCCGTTCTCTTCCAGGAAGCTGTAACCGAAGATGCCGAAGGCGGTCGGGGTCGAGACCAGCTTCTGCACGATCAGGTTGTCGTTCTCGCCGGCTTCGATGAACGCGCCGTCTTCGCGCATCGACTTGCAGATCGCGCCGCGCATCTTCTTGTCTTCGATGGCCTTCACGGCATCGAACTCTTCGCAGCCATGTTCCATGACCAGCTCGACGAAGGCGTCACGGGTGCCCGAGGTCGGGGGGGGGCCCAGAACCTCGATCGCCTCGTTCGGCAGCGACGAGTCGATCTCGTTCCAGCTCTTGTACGGATTGTCGACCAGCTTGCCGTCGACCGGAACCTGCTTCGCCAGCGCCTGCCAGATCTGGGCGCGGCTGATGTCCATCGTCGGACCATTGATGTTGTTGGCCAGCACGATGCCGTCGAAGCCGATCTTCACCTCGGTGACCTCGGTGGCACCGTTCTTGGCGCATTCCTCGACCTCGGACTTCTTGATCCGGCGCGAGGAATTGGTGATGTCGGGAAACTGGGTGCCGACGCCGGCGCAGAACAGCTTCAGACCGCCGCCGGAACCGGTGCTCTCGATGACCGGTGTCGGGAAGCTGGAAGTCTTGCCGAATTCCTCGGCGACCGCGGTCGCGAACGGATAGACGGTCGACGAGCCGACGATGCGGATCTGGTCGCGGGCGAGGGCCGGGGTGCTGATCGCAACGATCGCAACCGCCGACAGAAGCGCGGCTTTCTTGAACACGGTTCCAACTCCTGTTGGATGTAAACTTGTGTGCTGTCCGGTGGCCGTGCGCCGACCGGTGCCGATCTCGAACGCGGCGGCGGCGGATGTATGTCCGTCTCGGCCTGCGCACCCCATGGTCTAATCCTGCTCAGAGACGGGAATATCACAGTTCGATGACAGAATTATGACGAGAAGCCATGGCCGCCATGCATGGCGGCCTCCCGCTAAATCAAGCTGTTTCATTGGCTTAATCCAGGACTGACAGTGGTTTTCGACCATGCGGACCATGCCCCGGCGGTTGTCTAGCAAACCGGCAGCCTGTCACGGAAGCACTTGGTCTCCTTACATAAAATCGCGGCGGGGACAGCCCCGCCGCCCGATGATCATGACAGCCCTGTTACCCCTGTTCAGCCTGTGGGTGTGACGAAACCTGCCGGTGTCAGCCGCCGAACAGGTAATCGGCCGGGTCGACCGCGCGGGTCATGCGCCAGAAGTCGTCATTGCGCCAGGGGGTGATCGCCACCACCCGTCCCCGACTGTTCCGATACCAGTTGTCGGTGCCCTGATGGGTCCAGATCATGCGGTCGTGGTGGACATCGACCTGCTGGTTATAGCGATCATGGACACCGGCGCGGACCTCGATGGTGCGGGCCTTGCAGGCGAACATCCGCTCCAGCGCGCTGATCAGGTAATCGGTCTGGAGTTCCACGGCGGCGATGATGCTGCCGCCATGGCCCAGTCCGACATTCGGCCCCAGCAGGGTGAAGAGATTGGGGAAGCCCGGAATGGTGGTGCCCAGATAGGCGCGGGCGTCGTCGCCATCCCAGACCTCGGCCAGCCGACGGCCATCACGGCCGAAGACCTCGAACGACGCCAGGAATTCCGACGCCCTGAAGCCGGTGGCCATCACCAGCACGTCGGCCTGATGGCGGCTGCCATCGCCGGCAATCAGGGTGCTGCCGCGCACCTCCGCCAGCCGCTCCGTCACCAGCGAGACATTGTCGCGGGCGATGGTGCGATACCAGCCATTGTCCAGCAGCATGCGCTTGCCGAAGGGCGGGTAATCGGGCAGCACCTTGTCGACCAGATCGGGGCGCTCGGCCAGTTCGTCGCGGATATAGGCGGTGAAAGCGCGGCGATGGCCGTCATTCACAGCATTCAGTGCCCGTTCAGGATGTGGCCAGTCGGGATCCTTCTGCAGCGAGCCGTGGATGCGGTCGTTGAAGGTCCAGGCCAGACGCTGGCGATACCAGGCCTGATACAGCGGCAGGCTGCGCAGCAGGAAGCGGACCGGATCGGGCACGGGCTTCCTGAATTGCGGGAAGGGGGCTGCCCACTGCTTCGATCGCGCCAGAATGGTCAGATGCGCCACCTGACCGGCGATCGCCGGTGCCACCTGCATCGCCGATGCGCCATTGCCGACGATGGCCACGCGCTGTCCCGCAAGATCCAGCCCCTCGGGCCAGCGGGCGGTGTGAAAGCACGGGCCGCTGAAGCCATCGAGGCCGGGGATGGCCGGCACCAGCGGGGTGTTCAGCACGCCCACGGCGCTGATCACGATATCGGCGGCCAGTATGTCGGTGCGGCCGTCATCGCCCCGGGTCGTGACCGCCCACCGGCAGGCGGCCGCATCCCAGCGTGCGGCCTGAACGGTGGTGTCGAAGCGGGCGCAGGTCCGCAGCGCGAAGCGCTCGGCCACGCCTTTGAAATAGGCGAACAGCTCGCCCTGAAGCGCGAAATACTGCGGCCAGTCGTGCTGGGCGAACGAGAAGGAATAGATATGGTTGGGGGTATCGACCCCGGCACCGGGATAGCGGTTCTCGCGCCAGGTGCCGCCGAAATCATGGCCCTTTTCCACAATCGTTACCCGGATGCCGCGCGCACGCAGCCGGATGGCGGCGCAGATCCCCGACACGCCGGCGCCGATGATCACCGCATGAAAGCCTGCCGGGACAGCGGACGGGGCGGTGTCGTCTATGACCGTGTCCAGCCGGTGCGGCTTCAGCCCAAGGCCGGATGCGATGATTTCGCCATAGGCGGCCGGCACCGGCTCGGCCATCGCCACGCTCAACATCCGCACCAGCAGGTCGTCGGATGGCGCCGGGATCGCCACCGGCCGGCCATCGCGCCAGGCCAGAACCGCCGCGAGCGCCGCATCGCGGATACGGGCCTGGATGTCGTGGGCCAGGCCGCCATCGTCGTTGTCGTCGAGCCCCCGGCCCCGGCGCGGCCGATATGGCGCGTCCAGCCACGACGGATCGCCGGTCAACTGCACCAGCACCATCAGCAGGGTGGGGATGTTGGCGATGCGGATCGCCGCCGCAAAGGCCTTATCCGGGGCCGCGCGGGCCTCGTCGGACGGCGGCGTGATGCCGGGGACGGGCGTCTGAATGGTCATGCTGAAGGTTTCCTCACCCCATCTGCGGGGTTCACCCCCGCCTGTTGACGCATGTCGGGCCTTGGTTTACGGTAATTAAGCCGATTGCTTTAGTCGATAGATTTATATGATCGACTTAAATCTGCAACGGCGGCACCGGGTCAGGGCTGCACCGACGGGTGACGAACAGAGAGGACAACCGCATGACCATGGCGCATGCCGCGGCCGAGCCTTACCGGCGTGCCCTGGCGATGGTCGGGGACAGTGAGATCCGCGTGGACGGTATCTGCCATCCGCGCTTCACGGCGGTGGCCGATGCCTTCGCCGATAATTTCACCACCCATAACGAGGCCGGCGCCTCGGTGAGCGTGGTGCATGACGGCCGGGTGGTGGTGGATCTGTGGGGCGGCATCGCCGACCCCGCCACGGGCCGGGCCTGGGCGCCTGACACGGTGGTGGTGGTGTTCTCGGCCACCAAGGGCGCGACGGCGCTGTGCCTGCATCTGCTGGCGGCGCGCGGGCAGTTGGATCTGGATGCGCCGATCGCCGATGTCTGGCCGGATTTCGCCGCCCATGGCAAAGGCCGCGCGACTGCGCGCATGATCCTGGACCACAGCATCGGCCTGCCGGTCATCCGCGCCCGGCTGAAGGTCGATTGTCTGACTGACCCGGATTACATGGTGGCGCATCTGGCCGACGAGACCCCGTTCTGGGAACCCGGCACCCGTACCGGCTATCATCCTCTGACCATGGGCTTTCTGGCTGGCGAGCTGATCCGGCGGGTCGACGGCCGCGGCCTCGGGGAATTCTTCGCCGACGAGATCGCCGGGCCGCTCGGCCTGGATTTCTGGATCGGGCTGCCAGAGGCGCGGGAGCCACGGGTGGCGCCGGTGATCGTCCACCGCCCGGTGCGTGATGTGCCGCCAAGCCCGTTCCTGATGGCGGCGCGCGAGGCCGGCAGCATCCAGAACCTGTTCGTGTTCAATCATGGTGACTGGTCGGCGCGCGGCGTGAACACCCGCGCCGGGCGCGCCGCGGTGATCGGTGCCGCCAGCGGTGTGACCAATGCCCGTGGTCTGGCCGGGATGTATGCGGCCTTGCTGGCGCCGGCGGGCGACCCGCTGGGGATTGGCGCCGGCCGCATCGCCCGCTTCGCCGACCCGATGGGCGCCACCCAGATGGATGCCACGCTGCTGCAACCGACCTGTTTCGGTCCCGGATTCATGCTGCGGATGGACAATCGCGGCCGGCCGGGCAATCCCGACAGCCTGATCGTCGGCCGGGCGGCGTTCGGCCATGTCGGCGCGGGTGGATCGGTGGGCTTCGCCGACCCCGATCGCGGGCTGGCCTTCGGCTATGCCATGACCCGCATGGGGCCGGGGTTGCTGCTGAACCCCCGCGGCCAGTCGCTGGTGGATGCCGCCTACCGGTGCCTGTAAGACAGGGCATGTGACCGGGCGTATGATCGGCCGGCAGCGTCGGCCTTTCCCGGCTTGTCCACACTCTGTCCCCAGGTTTTTCCGTCGTTTTCCACCCGCTTTCCCACCAGATTTCCACCGGTTTTTCCCTGGTTTTCCCCTGGATCTCCCGGTGATATCCCCAGGCTTTTCCACAAAAACGGCTCACAACGGAGACCCCGATGGCCCAGGACCGGTTGCCCGACCGCGGCGATGGCGGCATGCCCGCCGCCGCGGCCGAGGATGCGACCCGCGACCGCCTGAAGGCGGCGGCCCGGCGGCTGTTCTCGCGGCATGGCATCGATGCGGTGTCGGTGCGCAACATCGTCACCGAGGCCGGCATGCGCAACGGCGCCTCGCTGCACTATTATTTCGGCGCCAAGGACGCGCTGGTGCGCGAACTGGTGGTGGAAGCGGCAATGCGCAGCGACCGCGCCCGCAATCTCAGGCTGGATGCGATGGAAGCGGCCGGCGGCCCGCGGCGCTTAAGCGACGTGGTGCGGCTGATGATCGAGGTGGAAACCATCGGCACCGGCGACCCCGACGAGGTCAAGGGCCTGCCGATCGGCTTCGGCCATATGCGCTTCGTGATGGCGGTGCAGGTCAACCATCGCGCCCTGTTCCTGGACGCGGTCGGTGATCGCTGGGTGTCGAGCTATATGCGTTGCATCGACCATCTGCGTCGGTTGCTGGCGCATCTGCCGGCACCGGTGGTCAGCCAGCGTCTGGCCTTCATGGCCCTGTTCATGAACAGCAGTCTGGCGGCGCGCGAGGCCGCTTTCGAGGCGGATCCGTCGGGCGGCGGCCTGTGGGGCAAGCCTTATGCGCTCGACAATCTGATCAGCGCGATCTGCGGCGCGCTCGACGCGCCGCAGATACCGGAGCTTGAGACGCGCGGGCCGGACTGAGCCCGCGCGTCTGATCGGCTGTGGGGCGGCGGCGGATCAGCCCTCGGCGAAATCCTGGCGCAGCGTGCGCTTCAGGATCTTGCCGGCGGTGTTGCGCGGCAGGGCGTCGATGAAGTGGACGGTCTTCGGCACCTTATAGGCGGCCAGACGCTCGCGGGCATGGGCGATCAGGGTTTCGGCATCGACCTCATGGCCGGGGCGCAGCACCACCATCGCGGTCACCGCCTCGATCCATTTCGGATCGGGCAGGGCGATCACCGCCACCTCCGACACCGCCGGATGGGTGAACAGCGCGTCCTCGACCTCACGGCTGGCCACGATCACGCCGCCGGTCTTGATCACATCCTTGACCCGGTCGACGACGAAAAGGAACCCGCCCTCGTCAAAATAGCCGACATCGCCGGAATGGAACCAGTCGCCCGAGAAGGCCTCTTCGGTCTCGTCGGGCTTGTTCCAATAGCCGATCAGCAGTTGCGGCGAGCGGTGGACGATCTCGCCCTGTTCGCCCGGCGCCATGTCGTTCATCTGCGCGTCGACGATGCGGGTTTCCACATTCATCACCGGCCGGCCGGCCGAGGCCGGGCGGTCGGTGTGCTCATCGGGGCCGAGCACGGTGGCGAGCGGCCCGATCTCGCTCTGGCCATAGCAGTTATAGGGCCGGGCGCCGGGCAGCCGCCGGCGCAGTTCCTCAAGCACCGGCACCGGCATGATCGAGGCGCCGTAATAGACATTCATCAGCGTGGCGAGGTTGCGGCGGTCGAAATCCTCGTGACGCAGCAGGCTGATCCACACCGTCGGCGGCGCGAAGAACGAGGTGATCGCCTCGCGCTCGATCAACTCCAGGCACAGCGCCGGCACCGGGGTCTGGATCAGGATGGATGTGGCGCCGACCAGGATCTGCGGCATGGTGAAGCAATGCATCTGCGCTGAATGATACAGCGGCAGGGCCGCCAGCGCCCGGTCGCTGCCCTTCAGGTTCAGCTCGACGATGCAGCTTGCATATTCGGCCAGCAGCGCGCGATGGGTCATCATCGCGCCCTTGGGGGCCGCCGTGGTGCCCGAGGTGTACAGGATCTGGGCGAGATCCTCGTCGGCGACACCCGCATCCAGTGGCGCCGCGTCGTCGGCCGCCAGCGCGATCGCCAGCGGGTCGACATCGGCACCGCCCGTCATCGGCGTCGACAGCAGCAGATCCACCCGGCCGGCCACCGCCAGCGCGGTCTGGGCCAGATCGGGATCGTGGATCAGGCCGCGGGCGCCCGACTGGTCGACGATGTAATGCAGCTCGGGCTCGGTGAGGGCATAGTTGATCGGCACATGCACCAGACCGGCGCGCAACGCGCCCAGCCAGGCCAGCAGATAGGCATCGGAATTGCGGGCATAGACCGCCAGCCGGTCGCCCTTCACGAAGCCCAGATCCAGCAGCCGCCGGCCGATGGCATCGGCGGCGCGGTTGATCTGCGCGAAGCTCCAGCGCCGCTCGCCATGGATCAGCGCGGTCTGGTCACGGAACTTGGCGGCGGAGCGGCGCACGGCGTCGTTGATGGTGTTTCTGCGGATCACATCCGACATGGCATTTCCCCGGTGGTCTTCTGGCTGTTGCCTGGCAACTGGTTGCTCCGGTGCTCATAGCATGATTCCGGGGCGCGGTGACCGGCTGATCTGCCATAGTCTGTGCGGGATCGGGTTCATCACGATGGAGACGGAGCAACCGATGTCGGACGAAGACAGCAAGCCGGGTGGCGCGCGGGCGGCGGATGGTCACGTGGCGCCGGCGGAATGGCCGGGATACATGACCTTCGACCGGCCGGGCTGGGCGGCCTTGCGCGCCAACACCCCGATGACCCTGGCTGAAGACGATCTGGCGGCGCTGCGCGGCCTCCAGGATCCGATCGGCATCGCCGATGTCGAAGAGGTGTTCCTGCCGCTGTCGCGGCTGCTGAACCTGCATGTGGCTGCGGCGCGCCAGCTTGGCCAGGTGAAGGATGCCTTCCTTGGCCGGCCGGTCAAGCGGCCACCTTATGTGATCGCGGTGGTGGGCAGTGTCGCTGTGGGCAAGAGCACCTTCGCGCGCGTGCTGCGGGCGCTGCTGGCGCGCTGGCCCGATCATCCCCGGGTCGATCTGGTCACCACCGATGGCTTCCTGTATCCCACCCGGGTGCTGAAGGAGCGCGGGCTGATGACCCGCAAGGGCTTCCCCGAAAGCTATGACACGGCGGCGATGATCCGCTTTCTGGCTGCGGTGAAGGCCGGAGAACCAATGGTGGAGGCGCCGGTCTATTCGCATCTGAGCTATGACATCGTGCCCGATGCCGGCCAGAGCGTCCGCCAGCCCGACATCCTGATCCTGGAAGGGCTGAACCTGTTGCAGGTGAACCCCACCAGCAGCGTGGTGGTCTCGGATTTCTGCGACATCTCGATGTATCTGGATGCCGACGAGGCCGATGTCGCCGCCTGGTATGTGCAGCGTTTCCTGCTGTTGCAGAAAACCGCCTTCCAGAATCCATCCTCCTATTTCCACCATTACCGTGACCTCAGCCACGATGCGGCCGTGGAAACCGCGCGCGGCATCTGGCAGACGATCAACCGGGTGAACCTGCACGACAACATCCTGCCGACCCGCAAGCGCGCCGATCTGGTGCTGCGCAAGGCGGCCGATCACACGATCAGCGAGGTGCGGCTGCGGATGACCTGACCGGCCTGGCGCCGTCCGCCGACCCGGCCACCGGCAGGAAAATGGTAAAGCTGCTGCCCTCGCCGGGCTTGCTGTCGATGGCGAGGTGGCCGCGATGGCGGTTGATGATGTGCTTGACGATGGCAAGGCCAAGACCGGTGGAGCCGACCTGACGCGACCGGGCGCTGTCGACCCGATAGAAGCGCTCGGTCAGCCGGGGCAGGTGCTCGCGCGGGATGCCGTCGCCCTGGTCGGTCACCGAGAACGCCACCGCGTCCATCACTGCCGCCAGCCCCACCGGGCGCGGTGCCTGGGTGGTGCGGAACAGCCTGACCGTGATCCGGCTGTCATTGCGGCCATATTTGATCGCGTTGTCGATCAGGTTCTGCGCCACCTGGGCCAGTTCGTCGGCATCGCCCAGCGCCGAGGGCAGGCCGGGTTCGGCGCCGACCTCGATCTCGATGCCGCGGGCGCGGGCCTTGAATTCCAGCCCTGAGATGACATCGTCGACCACATCGACCAGATCGACCGCCTGGGCGGGCGGCATGTGTTCGTTCATCTCGATACGCGACAGGGACAGCAGGTCGTTGACCAGTCGCGACATGCGCCGCGCCTGATCGTCCATGATCGACAGGAAATGCTCGGCCGCCTCCGGGTCGTCCTTGGCGGGGCCGCGCAGGGTTTCGATGAAGCCGATCAGGGTGGCGAGCGGCGTGCGGATCTCGTGGCTGGCATTGGCGACGAAATCGGCGCGCATCTGTTCCAGCTTGCGGATCTGGGTCAGGTCGTGCAGCGCGATCACCGCGCGGCGGGCATCGCCCGGATCGTCGCCGGCGCGCAGGGTCTCGACATGGGCCTTGTATTCCCGCCGGTCGGGGGCTGCGGTGGAAAACACCACATCGGCGAAATCGCCGCGCACCAGTGCCTGATCCACCGCATCCAGCAGCGCCGGATGGCGCAGAACCGCCACCAGTTCGCGGCCCACAAGCCCTTCACCCATCGCCTCTTCGGCGGCGCGATTGGCCGAGCGGATGCGGATGCGTTCGTCCACCGTCAGCACCAGCAATGGCAGCCGGTCCAGAACCTGGGCGAAATCGCTGGCCTGGATCGCCAGACGCTCGGTGCGCCGGCGTTCCTTCAGCCACAGCCGCAGCATGGCGCGGGCGATGTCCTGCACGATCCGGCCGCCGGGCGGGGGGGCGGGGCGTTCCTCGCCCTGGGCCAGCGCCTCGGCGAAATCGCGCAGGGCATGAAAGCCGCCCAGCAGTAGCTGCGCCACCGCCACCGAGCCTGCCAGCGCCACCAGCATGCCGGCCACCGCCCACCACCACGACAGGGCGCCGACCAGGCCCAGCCCCGCCAGCGTGCCGGCCGATGGTGCGGCGATCGCCGCAGTCGCCCCCAGAAGTCGTGTAATCTCGCTGCGGTCGAAACCAGCCATGCCTTGTCTCCGCCAGCGCCCGGCCCCCCGTGACCGGCGCGACCCGACAGACTGCCCGAGCCACGGCGCCGGTCAACTGTCGCGGGATGAAAGTTTCGCGTAACTCGACGGGAGACAAGCCTGCCCCGACACGACGACGCGCGCAAACCCGCCGGGGGCTTGCGCGCGTCGTGCTTGGCCGGGCATGGCCTGGATGGGCGTCCGCGTGGATCAGCGGTGCGCCTTCTCCTGCCCGTCGACCAGAGCGTCATGGGCGGCGACAGCGGCGATATTGACCATTTCGGCCACGGTCGCGCCCATCTGCACGATCTGCACCGGCTTCGACATGCCGCGCAGCAGCGGCCCGATCTGGACCGCGCCACCCAGGTTCTGCAACAGCATCGCCGAAATATTGGCGCTGTGCAGGCCGGGCATGATCAGCACATTGGCCGGGCCGGTCAGCTTGCAGAACGGGTAATAGCGCTGCATCAGTTCATGGTCCAGCGCCACATCCGCCGACATCTCGCCGTCGAATTCGAAGTCGACGCCGCGGCTTTCCAGGATGCGGCAGGCGGCACGGATCCGGTCGGCCTTCTCGCGGTGCGGGTTGCCGAAATTGCTGTAGGACAGCATGGCCACCCGCGGCTCCAGCCCGAAGCGCTTCGCCGACGCGGCGGCCTGGATGGCGATGTCGGCCAGCGCCTCGGCTTCCGGCAGTTCGTTGACCGTGGTGTCGGCGATCATGATCGTGCGGCCGCGGCTGACCATCACCGACAGGCCGATCAGGCGCTGGTCCGGCTCGGGATCGATGACAAGCTGCACGTTTTCCAGCGCCACCCAGTAATTGCGGGTCAGGCCGGTGATCAGCGCGTCGCCGTCGCCGCAGGCGACCATGCAGGCGCCGAAGACGTTGCGGTCCTGGTTCACCAGCCGCTGGACGTCGCGATACAGATAGCCGCGCCGTTGCAGGCGGGCATAGAGGAAGTCGGTATAGGCCTTGTTCTTGTCCGACAGCCGGGCGTTGTGGATGTCGATCTCGAGGTCGGAGCCGTCACCCAGGCCCAGCCTCAGCATGCTGGCCTTGATGTGCTCTTCGCGCCCGATCAGCACCGGCTTGCCCAGGCCGGATTTGGCCCACTGGGTGGCGGCGCGGATGGTCTGCTCTTCCTCGCCCTCGGCGAAGACCACGCGCTTGGGGTTCTCGTGCACCCGCTCGATGATCCGCTCCAGGCTGTCGGCCGTGGGGTCGAGCCGGGCGCGCAGCGCGCGGACATAACGGCCGCGATCGACCAGCGGCTTGCGGGCGACGCCGGTCTCGGTGGCGGCCTTGGCGACGGCCAGCGGCACGGTGGTCATCAGGCGCGGATCGAACGGCGCCGGAATGATGTAGTCGCGGCCATACTGCATGCGGCGGTTGCCATAGGCGCGCGCCACCTCGTCGGGCACGTCTTCCCGCGCCAGCCCGGCGATCGCATAGGCGGCGGCGATCTTCATCTGCTCGTTGATTTCCGTGGCCCGCACATCCAGCGCGCCGCGGAAGATATAGGGGAAGCCCAGAACGTTGTTGACCTGATTGGGATAATCCGACCGGCCGGTGGCGACGATGGCGTCGCTGCGCACCTTGGCCACCTCTTCGGGCGTGATTTCCGGGTCGGGATTGGCCATGGCGAAGATGATCGGCTGCGGCGCCATCGAGGCCAGCATCTCAGGCGTGAACGCACCCTTCACCGACAGGCCGAACACCACATCGGCGCCCTTCAGGGCATCGGCCAGGGTGCGGGCATCGGTTTCCACCGCATGCGCCGACTTCCACTGGTTCATGCCCTTCTCGCGGCCCTGATAGATCACGCCCTGGCTGTCGCAGAGGATGGCGTTCTCGTGCGGCAGGCCCATGGCCTTGACCAGTTCCAGGCAGGCGATGCCGGCGGAGCCGGCGCCGTTGACCACCATGCGCACGTCGCGGATCGACTTGCCGGTGATCTCCAGCGCGTTGATCAGGCCGGCGGCCGAGATGATCGCGGTGCCGTGCTGGTCGTCGTGGAACACCGGCACGTCCAGCAGCTCGCGCAGCCGCTGTTCGATGATGAAGCATTCCGGCGCGCGGATGTCTTCAAGATTGATGCCGCCCCAGGTGGGGCCCAGGAAGCGGACGCAGTTGACGAACTCATCCACGTCCTCGGTCGAGACCTCGATGTCCACCGCGTCGATATCGGCGAACTTCTTGAACAGGACCGCCTTGCCCTCCATCACCGGCTTCGAGGCCAGCGCCCCCAGATTGCCCAGACCCAGAACCGCGGTGCCGTTCGAGATGACGGCGACCATATTGCCCTTCGACGTATAGTCGTAGGCCTTGTTCGGATCCTTGTTGATGTGCAGGCATGGCCAGGCAACGCCGGGGCTGTAGGCGAGCGACAGGTCACGCTGGGTCATCAGCGCCTTGGTGGGCGTGATCGACAGCTTGCCCGGCCGATCTCCCTGGTGGAATTCCAGGGCCTCCTGCTCGGTCACATAGTACTTCTCGCCATCCATCCGGCTTGCCCTTCGGGTGATCATTCTTCTGGTGGTGATGTGACGGCCCGACCGTCGACCGTAACCCGGACGCGGATTGCGCGCCTGACGCGGGTTACGAAAAGGCCGTTAATGTAACGAAATTTCACGAAGCCGTCGCGCGACATGATTGGGGCCGGATGCGGTGCATCCGCGCGGCCGGGGTCTGGATGCCGGATCTGCCGTCATCGGCTGGCGGGCATCCTCAGATGGGTCATACTGTTATATAAATCATCTGCTTCCGGTCTTATTATTCCAATTTGAGGCGACAGTCGGATTTTTTATAGCCGAACGCGGTTCGCCTGTCGACGGCTGAAACATGGGGGCGCCTTTAGGGCGGCCGGGTCGCCGCACAGGTACACCCATCCGTGCGGCTTGTCGCCGCACAGGCGCGCCCATCCGTGCGGCTTGTCGCCGGGCGGCTGGTCGCGTTAGGGTCGGCGGCGCCCGTCTCAAGGACAAGACCCTCACCGAAAGGCAGAGCCGCCCGATGACCAGAGCCCGCGCGCGCGGCCGCGACGACCGGCCAGACGATGACGCTGCGAGCACCGCCGATGCCGCTTCTGCCGCCACCGATGCCGCCATCGCCGGCGCCACGCCGATGATGGCCCAGTATCTGGCGGTGAAGCGCGATCATCCAGGCTGTCTGCTGTTCTATCGGATGGGCGACTTCTATGAAATGTTCTTCGACGATGCGGTGCTCGCCGCGCGGACGCTGGACATCACCCTCACCCGTCGCGGCCAGCACAAGGGCGAGGACATCCCCATGGCCGGCGTGCCGGTGCATGCGGCCGAGCATTACCTGTCGCGGCTGATCCGCGCCGGCCATCGGGTCGCGATCTGCGAACAGGTGGAAGACCCGACCGAGGCGCGGCGCCAGCGCGGCTACAAGGCGCTGGTCCGGCGCGAGGTGGTGCGGGTGGTGACGCCCGGCACCATCGTCGAGGACACGCTGCTCGATGCCCGCCGGTCGAACAATCTGGCGGCGCTGGCCCGCGCCGATGGCCGGCTCGCTCTGGCCTGGGTGGATATCTCGACCGGCGAATTCGCGGTGACCGGGGTCGATGCGTCGGCGCTGGCGGCGGAACTGGCGCGGCTGGACCCGTGCGAACTGGTGGTGTCGGACCGGCTGCTGGCGCGCCCCGAATTCGGCCCCCTGCTGGGCGAGCTTGGCCCCGCGCTGACCCCGCAGCCGGCGGCGCTGTTCGACCCCGCCGCCGCCGGCCGGCGGGTGATGGAGCATTACGGTGTCGGTGCGCTCGATGCCTTCGGCATCGAAAGCCGGGCCGAGGCGGCGGCCTGCGGTGCGCTGATCGATTATGTCTCGCTGACCCAGAAGGGCCGGGTGCCGCATCTGGCGGCGCCCCACCGTCAGGCGGCCGATACGGTGATGGCGATCGACCCCGCCACCCGCCGCAGCCTGGAACTGGTGCAGACCATGGCCGGCGAACGCCGCGGCAGCCTGCTGGGATTGATGGATCTGACCGTCACCGGCGCCGGCGCCCGGTTGCTGGCGCGCCGGCTGGGCGCGCCGCTGACCGATCCGGCGGCGATCGGCCGCCGGCTGGACGCGGTGGATCATCTTCTGGCCGACGAGGATCTGTGCGCGGATCTGCGCCGGCTGCTGGATGGCATGCCCGATCTGGAACGCGCCCTGCAACGGCTGTCGCTGAACCGCGGCGGGCCGCGCGACCTGCGGGCGATCGGTGACGGGCTGCATCAGGCGGGGTTGATCCGCGACCGGCTGACCCGGCTGGGGGCCTCGGACCCGGCGCCGCTGGGCGACGGCATCCTGCCGGCGGAACTGGCCGATGGCCTGCCGGCGCTGGGCCATCACGGCGCCCTGGCCCACCGGCTGCGCACGGCGCTGGTGGCCGAGCCGCCGCTGCTGGCCCGCGATGGCGGCTTCATCGCCCGCCATTTCGATGTGGCGCTGGACGAGGTGAAGTCGCTGGCAACCGAAGGCCGGCGCCATATCGCGGCGCTGGAAGGCGCCCATCGTCGCGACACCGGCATTTCCTCGCTGAAGGTGCGCCACAACAATGTGCTGGGCTTCTTCATCGAGGTGACGCCGGCCCATGGCGACAAGCTGGTGCAGGACACCCGCTTCATCCATCGCCAGACCCTGGCCAATGCGGTGCGCTTCACCACCGTGGAACTGGGCGAGCTGGAAACCCGGCTGACCCGCGCCGCCGATCAGGCGCTGGCTGCCGAGCTTGAGGCGTTCGAGGGGCTGATCGCCGAGGTGATGGCGGCGGCCGACGGCATCGCCGCCTGTGCCGGATCGCTGGCGGTGCTGGACGTATCGGCGGCGCTGGCCGAGCTGGCGCGCGGCCGCAATTATGTCCGCCCGCAGATCGACGACAGCCTGAATTTCGCGATCGAGGGCGGGCGCCACCCGGTGGTCGAGGCCTTCGTCGAGGCCAATGGCGGCACGCGCTTCGTTGCCAATGACTGTGATCTGGGCGGGAACGGCGATCCGGGCGGTGATGGCGATGCTCCCGGCGCGGCCGTCATGCCCGGCGCGGCGCGGGTCGCGGGCGGCGGACCCGGCCTGTGGCTGCTGACCGGCCCGAACATGGCCGGCAAGAGCACCTTTCTGCGCCAGAACGCGCTGATCGCGGTGATGGCGCAGGCCGGCAGCTTCGTGCCGGCGGCCCGTGCGCGGATCGGGGTGGTCGACCGGCTGTTCAGCCGGGTGGGTGCGGCCGACGATCTGGCGCGCGGCCGGTCGACCTTCATGGTCGAGATGGTCGAGACCGCGACCATCCTGAACCATGCCGGCCCGCGCGCGCTGGTGATTCTGGACGAAATCGGCCGTGGCACGTCCACCTGGGATGGCTTGTCGATCGCCTGGGCGGTGGTGGAGCATCTGCATGACGTGAACCGTTGCCGGGGGCTGTTCGCCACCCATTATCACGAGTTGACCGCGCTGGCGGCGCGGCTCGACCGGTTGTCGTGCCACACCATGCGGATCAAGGAATGGCAGGGCGATGTGGTGTTCCTGCACGAGGTGGCGGCCGGCGCCGCCGACCGGTCCTATGGCATTCATGTCGCCCGGCTGGCGGGCCTGCCCAAACGGGTGATCCGGCGGGCGGAGGCGGTTCTGGGTCAGATCGAGCGTGGCGAGGCCGGCTCGCCGGCGGCGAAGCTGGCAGACGACCTGCCGCTGTTCGCGAGCCTGCGCCTGCCCGACGCGCCGGCGGCCGCGCAACCAGACCCGGAGCCGGACACCGAGGCCGTGGCGGCGCTGGCCCTGAAGGCCCGGCTCGCCGCCATCGACCCCGACGACCTCACGCCCCGCGCCGCGCTCGACCTGCTGTATGATCTGCTGCGCGACGCGGGCGGCTGAACGGGGCGCGGTTCCGGCGCGCGGTCCTGGTACACGGTCCTCAGGCCGTCGGCAGCTTGTAGTCCTTGAACGTCTCGCGCAGCTTCAGCTTCCAGATCTTGCCGGTGGCGGTGTGGGGCAGTTCGTCCAGCACCACCACGTCATCGGGCATCCACCAGCTTGCGATGCGCGGCTTCAGATGGTCGAGCACGTCCTGGGGCGTGAACTCGGCATCGGCGCGACGGGTGACGATCAGCAGCGGCCGTTCCTGCCAGCGCGGATGGGACACGCCGATCACCGCCGCCTCCAGCACGCCTGGATATGATACGGCCTCGTTCTCGATCTCGATCGAGCTGATCCACTCGCCGCCCGATTTGATCACGTCCTTGGTGCGATCGGTCAGCCGCAGAAAGCTGTCGGCGTCGATGGTGCCGACATCGCCGGTGGGGAACCAGCTTTCCGCATCGACCGCCGGCTCGTCGCGGCCGAAATAGCCCTTCACGATCCAGGGGCCGCGCACCTGGACATGGCCGGGGGTGCGGCCGTCATGGGCGATGATGCCGCCATCCTCGCCCACGATCCGCACCTCGGTGCCGAACACCGGCCGGCCCTGGGTCAGGCGCAGCGTGCGCATCGCGTCGGCCGGCAGCCCGGCATGGCGGGCCAGCGGCAGGGCGACGGTGACGATCGGGCTGGTTTCGGTCATGCCCCAGGCGTGGATCATGGTCACGCCCAGCTCGCTGTCGAACCGTTCCATCAGCGTGCGCGGCAGGGCGCTGCCGCCGACGAAGATGCGCTTCAGTGTGGTGGGGCGGTCGCCGGGGTTCTGGTCCAGATGCTGAAGATAGCTGAACCATATCGTCGGCACGCCGCCGCTGACCGTCACCCCCTCGCCATTGATCAGCGCCACCATGCTGGGCGCGTCGAGCCGGGAGCCGGGGAAGACCAGTTTCGCCCCGGCCATGGCCGCGGCATAGGGCACGCCCCAGGCATTGGCGTGAAACAGTGGCACCAGCACCAGAATGGTATCGGCGGCCGACGCGGCGATCGTGCTGTCGACCGAGAGGCTGATCAGCCCATGCAGCACGGTCGAGCGGTGGCTGTAGAGCACGCCCTTGGGGTTGCCGGTGGTGCCCGATGTGTAGCAGAGCGTGGCGGCGGTGTTCTCGTCCAGATCCGGCCAGACATAGTCTTCAGGCTGTGCCGCGATCAGCGTTTCATAGCAGAGCGCGCCGGGGAGGGTGGTTTCCGGCATCTGATCGGCGTCGGCCAGGATCACCCAGGTGGTGACGCCGGGCAGATCGGCGGCGACGCTTTCCGCGACCTGGACCAGATTGGGATCGACGAACACCACCCGGTCGTCGGCATGGTTCATGATATAGGCGATCTGGTCGCGGAACAGCCGGGGATTGACCGTGTGCAGCACGGCGCCCGACCCTGAGACGCCGAAATACAGCTCGTAATGGCGATGGGTGTTCCAGGCCAGGGTCGCCACCCGGTCGCCGACATGAACGCCCAGCGCCGCCAGCGCATTCGCCAGCCGTTTCGCCCGCCGGTTGATCTCGCCATAGCTGCTGCGGTGGATCGGCCCCTCGATCGTGCGCGTGATGATTTCGGTGCCGCCATGACAGCGGGCCGCATGCTCGATGATCGACGAGATCAGCAGTGATCTGTCCTGCATCAGTCCGTACACGTGAACCTCCCTTTATTGCCGGGGCGTCTCCCCGGTCATCATTTGTCTCGGGCGCCGCGAAACGGCCCGAAATATTCCGCAGTGCACCCGAATTCTGCCGCGATGCAAGTCAGATATGTTGCGGTGCGCAATCAATCCGGCCTGTCTCGTCCGGAATGATCAGCATGTATTTCAACAGGGATGATGTCTTCTCTCGGAACATCTTTCCAGGGTGCCAAGGGGGACTTGACGACTGAACTCACTAGCAGATAGCTTACCCGTGAGTAAATACCCTAACAACAGATATGGGTGTCCGCCATGGCATGCGGCACGGCGACCGGCCGGAGAGCATGGCCGGTGGCCGATGACGCATGCCCGCATCGCAACCGGCGATACCAGAACAACGCCGGATCAGGCCAATTACAGTGGAGGATCAATCATGAGATGTCTGAAGGGGGTCGCCTGTGCCGCGGCTCTGCTGTTGCCGGTGATGGCGGGTGCCGCCTCGAATGCCAGTGCCGCCTCGAATGCCAGTGCCGCCTCGAATGCCGGTGCCGTCTCGGACGATGTGGTGCGGATCGCGGTGATCAACGATCGCTCCGGCCCCTATTCCGACTTCAATGGCGAGGGTTCGGTGGTCGCGGCCAGGCTGGCGATCGCCGATTTCGGGCCGACGGTGCTTGGCCATCCGATCGATCTGATCTCAGGCGATCACCAGAACAAGCCGGATGTCGGCATCGGGCTGGCGCGGCGGTGGATGGACACCGACGGCGTCGACATGATGGTCGATTTCGGCAATTCGGCGGTGTCGCTGGCGGTGCAGGATCTGACCCAGGGCAAGCGGGTGGCGATCCATGTCGCCTCGGCGTCGGATGCGCTGTTCGGGGCCAAGTGCTCGCCCACCGGCTTTCTGTGGAATTATGACACCACGGCGATCGCCAACGCGATCGGCAAATCGGCGGTCGAGGCTGGCGGCGAGAGCTGGTACTTCATCACCGCCGATTATGCCTTCGGCCATGCGATGGAAAAGCAGTTGACCACGGTGATCGAGAAGGCCGGCGGCAAGGTGCTGGGCCATGTCCGCCACCCGGTCGGCAACACCGATTTCAGCTCGTTTCTGCTTCAGGCCCAGGCCTCGGGCGCTAAAATGGTGGCGGTGCTGAACGCGGGCGAGGACACCACCAACACCATCAAGCAGGCGGCCGAGTTCGGGCTGGTCGATGCCGGGCAGAAACTGGCCGGCACCACGTTCTACATTCTGAACGTCCACGGCCTGGGCCTGGAGGCGGCACAGGGTTTGCAGGTCGTGACGCCGTTCTACTGGGATCGCAACGATGCGTCGCGCGAATTCACCCGGCGCTGGCGCGAGGCCATGAATACCGACCGCGCGCCCACCCATCCGCAGGCCGGCGTCTACAGCGCGGTGCTGGCCTATCTGCGCGCGATCGAGGCCGCCGGCACCGACGAGGCGATGGCGGTCTCGGCCAGGATGAAGCAACTGCCGGTCGACGACTTCTATGGCGAGAACTCGCGCATCCGCGAGGATGGCCGGCTGATGAAGGACATGTTCCTGGTGGAGGTGAAATCGCCGGCGGACTCGACCGGCCCGTGGGATTATTACAAGGTGCTGGCCCAGATGCCCGCCGACGAGATCATCCGCCCGATGTCGGAAGGCGGCTGCCCCTTTGTGGGCAAAGCCGCCGCCGCCGGATCATGACCCGCCGACAGACGATTTCTTAATCAGACCCGTATTATCTGAAGCGAGGTGATGGCTCCCCTGCGGGCCGCCGGCTCGCTTGTCGCTTGTACCTCTGCGCCGACAGCCGGATAGTGCGGCCCCGGATACCGGCCCCGCCCCCCATGCGGGCGCCGGTATCCGGGGCCGATGCCGATACCGGCTGGCGGCTTGCGATGAGGGACGAGATGGACGGACAAGGCCGAATGGCGCGATGGCTGTCGCCGCGCATCCTGCGGCCGGTGGCGGCGATCGGGATGCTGGCGGTGTTCGGGCTGGCCTTGTGGGTCATCCAGTATGAAACCCGCAGCATGTCCTTCGCCGACATCCGGGCGGCGATCGCCGCGGTCGGCATCGGCGATGTGGTGTGGGCGGGGGTGTTTACCGCCCTGTCCTTCGTGGCGCTGATCGGCTTCGATGCGCTGGCCCTGCGGGATGCGGGGGTGCGGCTGCCGGCCGCACGGGTCGCCTTCGCCGCCTTCTGCGCCCAGGCGATCGCCCATACCGCCGGCTTTGCCGCCGTCACCGGCACCTCGGTGCGGCTCAGGGTCTATGGCAATGCCGGGGTGTCGCCGGCGGTGGTGGCGCGGCTGATGGTGTTCGGCGCCACCGCCTTCGCGCTGGGATCGGCGCTGACCGGCGGCGTCGCGGCGGTGCTGGAAGGCCGGCGCGTGGCCGTGGCCACCGGCCTGCCGGTCATGGCGGTGCAGGCGCTGGGCGTGGCGATCCTGGCGGTGCTGGCGGCCTATATGGTCGCCTCGGCGCGCGGGCTGGCGATCAGTTTCCGCACCTGGCGGCTGTCGCTGCCGCGCTTGTCGATGACCCTGGGCCAGACCGCGCTGGCGGTGGCCGATCTGGTCTTTGCCTGTGCCGTGCTGTGGATGCTGCTGCCCGCCGACCTGCCGTTGTCGTTTGCGGCCTTTCTGGGGCTGTATGCGGTGGCGATCGTGGCCGGGGTGATCGCCCATGTCCCCGGCGGGCTGGGGGTGTTCGAAGGCATCGTGCTGCTGTTTCTGCCCGGCGTGCCGGCGCCAGAGGTGCTGGGCGCGCTGGTGGTCTATCGGATCATCTATAACCTGCTGCCGCTGATCCTGGCGGCGGCGCTGATCGCCGTGGCCGAGGCCGCGCGCGCGGCAGGGCGGGTGGCGCCGGCCGTGCGCCGGGCGGGCGCCGGCGTGGCGCGCGCCGGTGCCGGTGCGGCCCAGGTGGCGCCGATCGCCTTCGCCATGCTGGCCATGGCCTGTGGCGCGGCCCTGCTGATCTCGGCCGCGACCCCCGCCGCCGATGGCCGGCTGGCGCAACTGGGGCAGATTCTGCCGCTGGCGGTTCTGGAGACCTCGCATCTGGCCAGCGGCATCACCGGGCTGTTGCTGCTGGTGATCGCCCGAGGGCTGTCGCGGCGGGTGGATGCGGCCTGGGCGGCCGCCGTGGTGCTGACGGTGACGGGCTCGGTCCTGTCGCTGCTGAAGGGCTGGGACTGGGAGGAAGCCTGCCTGCTGGCGCTGGTCGCCGGGCTGCTGGTGCTGGCACGTCCGGCCTTTCACCGTCATGGATCGCTGCTCCGCCAGCCGATGACGCCGGGCTGGGTGGCGGCGGTGGCGATCGCCGTGCTGGGCTCGACCTGGCTGATGTGGTTTTCGTTCCGCGGTGGCGCGCTGATGGCCGAGGGCGTCGCCCTTGGCACCGGCCTGTCGGACGCGCTGTGGACCGTGGGGCTGGATGCCGAGGCGTCGCGGGCGCTGCGCGCGATCGTGGCGGTGGTGGTTCTGGGCGTGGTGCTGCTGGCCACCCGGTTCTTCGCGCCGGCACTGCCCCGGCCGCGTCCGGCGGATGCGGCCGAACTGGAGCAGGCGGCGCGGATTTCCGGACAGTCGTCATCCAGCATGGCGCAGTTGGCCTTTACCGGCGACAAGAGCTTCATCTTCTCGGAATGCGGCGACGCCTTCGTGATGTATGCGGCCTCGGGCCGGTCGCTGGTGGCGATGGGCGATCCGATCGGGCCGCGCCATGCCTGGGCCAATGTCGCATGGATGTTCCGGGAACTCTGCGACACCCATGGCGCGCTGCCGGTGTTCTATCAGGTCTCGGCCGAGGCGCTGCCGCTGTATCTGGATCTGGGGCTGCGGCTGGTGAAGCTGGGCGAAGAGGCGGTGGTGCCGCTCGCGGGCTTCAATCTTGAAGGCAAGCCCCGCGCCGAGCTGCGCTATGCCCATCGCCGTGCGATCAAGGATGGCGCCAGCTTCGAACTGCTGGCACCGGGGGCGGCCGCGCGGATCATGCCGCAGCTCCGCGAGGTGTCGGAGGCCTGGATGGAGGAACGCCAGGCGCGCGAGAAGCGGTTCTCGCTGGGCCGGTTCGATCCCGACTATCTGAACCGCTGCCCGATCGCGGTGGCGCGGGTGGGTGACCGGATCGTGGCCTTCGCCAATCTGTGGCCATCGGCCGACCGGGCGGAACTGACCCTGGACCTGATGCGCCATGTGCCCGATGCCGGCTATGGCATCATGGATTACCTGCTGGTCGAGACCATGCTGCATGCCCGCGACGCCGGCTGGCAGCGGTTCTCGCTGGGTATGGCGCCGCTGGCAGGCCTGCCCGACAACCCGCTGGCGCCGGCCTGGAGCCGGATCGGCACCTTCATCTATCAGCGTGGCGAGGGCCTTTACAACTTCCAGGGGCTGCGCCGCTTCAAGCAGAAATTCCTGCCCGACTGGCGGCCGCGGTTCCTGGCGGCCCCCGGTGGCGCCGCCCTGCCGCAGGTGGGGCTCGATCTGGTGGCGCTGATCTCAGGGGGCATCAAAGGGGTCATCGGGCGATGAGACGGAGCCTGCGGGTCGCCGCCATGCGGGTGGCGCGGATGCTGGCGGTGGTGCTGACGGTGGCGCTGGCCGTGGGCGATGGCGGGGTCGGGTTGACGGCGGCCGAGACCGCCGCGGCCATGACCGGTGCCATCGACGATCCGGCGGCGGCGCATGCCGACTGGCTGGTCGATCTGCCGGCCGGTGGCGCCGGCGGGGCCGATGGCGCCGGCGGGGTCCATGGCCGCGATCTGGCGGTGATCATCTCGGGCGATGGCGGCTGGGCCGATCTGGACCGCGACATGGGCGCCCGGCTTCAGGCGCGCGGCGTGGCGGTGCTGGGGGTGGATGCGCTGCATTACTTCTGGACCCGGCGCAGCGCCGCCGACGCGGCCCGGGATCTGGCCGGGCCGATCGCCGACCGCATGGCGCGCTGGCACCGCGACCGACTGGTGCTGATCGGCTTCTCCTTCGGCGCGGCGGTGCTGCCGGCCATCGCGGCCGACCTGCCGCCGGCGCTGCTCGACCGCGCGGTGCTGGGGGTGATGCTGACCTCCAACACCTGGGCCAACTGGGAAATCCACCCGACCAACTGGCTGCACGACACGCCCGAGGATGGCGCGACCGATGTGGTCGCCGCCGCCCGCGCGCTGGCGCGGCCGCCATTGCTCTGCGTCTATGGGCTGGACGAGGCCGATATCTCGGCCTGCCCGCGGATCGGCGACCGCGCCACCGTGCTGGGCATTCCCGGCGGCCATCATTTCGATGGCGACTACGACCGTCTGGCGGATCTGGTTCTGGCGCAGATGGACGGCCGCTGAACGGCGGTGGCGGCCACGGATGCGGCCATTGATTTCGGCCGCCCTCGCGGCGACACTCTGGTCCTGATCCCCGATCCGCCGACCTGCCGAGCAAGTGGAGCCATGAGATGAGCCCTGTTCCTGAGCGCCACACGACCCCCGATCCGCAGGCCGCCTGGATCCTGGATCTGGTGAAGGCGTCGGGCCGCGATCCCTATCACCGCATGACCCCGGCCGATGCCCGCCGGATGTTCGACGAGGTGGTGGTTCTGCTCGACCTGCCGCGTGCCGAGTTGGCCGTGGTGCGCGATCTGGCGCTGCCCGGCCCGGCGGGCGACATGGCGGTGCGGCTGTACCGGCCCGAGCCGCTGACCCTTGAGGCGGCGCCGCTGCCGGCGCTGCTGTTCATCCATGGCGGCGGCTGGACGATCGGCAGCCTCGATGCCTATGACCGGCTGTGCCGGCATGTGGCGGCGGCGGCCGGCATCGCCGTGGTGTCGCTGGATTACCGGCTGGCGCCGGAGCATCCCTTCCCGGCGGCGGCCGAGGATGCGATCGCGGCCTGGGGCGCGCTGCTGCGGGCGGCGGGTGATTTCGGCATCGATCCTGAGCGGGTGGCGATCGGCGGCGACAGTGCCGGCGGCAATCTGTCGGCCGTGGCGGCACTGGCGGCGCGCGATGCCGGGCTGGCGATGCCTCGCCTGCAATGGCTGATCTATCCGGCGACCGATCTGGCGGTGCGCCACCCCTCACGCGATGTCTTCGCCGAGGGCTATCTGCTGGACGATGCCACCATCACCTGGTTCCTGGCCCAGTATCTGCCGGACCCGGCCCTGGCCCGTGACTGGCGGGCCTCGCCGCTGCACGCACCCGACCATCGCGGCCTGCCGCCGGCGCTGATCGTCACCGCCGGCTGCGACCCGCTGGCCGACGAAGGCCACGCCTATGCGGCGGCGCTGCGCGCGGCCGGTGTCGCGGTTGAGCACCGGGTCTATCCGGGCATGCTGCACGGTTTCATCAACACCGCCGGCGCGCTGGATCAGGCCCGTGACGCGGTGGCGCGATCGGTGGACGCGTTGAAGGCGGCGCTGCGGGTCTGATCAGCCACGCGGGAAGGATTGCCAGGCGTGATCAGGTCGTATCATTATGCGTCACTCGTTCCTGCCATCCGCTCCGCGTGAGGTTCTCCAGGATGTCGCCGTCCCACGTCCCCGCACCCGCCCCTGCGTCGGCCGTACCCGACAGCGCCGGCCATCTGGCCTTTGTCGAGGCATTGATCGCCGGCCATCACGACGCGCCGCCGCCATCGGGCGACGACCCGCTGTCGCGGGCGCTGGCCCGTCTTGCCGGGCATCTGGCCGAGACCGCCCGTGGTGACACCGACCGGATCGTCGGCGCCTGTATCGAGGCCGCCGAGGCCGGGGTGGGCGTGGTGCATGCCGTGGCCGCCGCCCGCGATCTTGAGGATCGGACGTCGGGTGCCGCGTCGGCGATCGGCGAGCTTGCCGCCAGCGGCGGCCGCATCCGCGAGGCCAGCCGTGCTGCGGCCGAGGTGGCACGCGAGGCGAACGAGGCCGCCGAAACCGGCGTGCGCCGGCTGCGCGAGGTGGCCCGGACCGTGGCGACCCTGACCGATGGCGTCACCACCGCGGCGGGCCGTGTCGATGCGCTGGCGGCGGCATCGCAGCAGATCGATACCATTGTCGGTTCGATCGAGGCTGTGGCCCGCCAGACCCGGTTGCTGGCGCTGAACGCGACCATCGAAGCGGCCCGTGCCGGCGAGGCCGGCCGTGGCTTCGCCGTGGTCGCGGGCGAGGTGAAGGCCCTGGCCCAGCAGACGGCGGCGGCCACCGACGATATCCGCGACCGGATCAACGCCCTGCGGGCCGAGATGGCGGCGATCGTCACCGCGATGGGCGATGGCGCGCGTGGTGCTGCCGAAGGCCGCGCCGCCATCGACGGGCTGGGTCGCGAGATCGAGGCCCTGGGCGGCCGGATTGCCGATGTGTCGGGGCGCATGACCCTGGTGGCCACGGAAATCGATGCTCAGGGCGTGGCGTCGGATCGACTGGCGGGTGATATCGCCGCGGTCGCGGGGCTGGGGGCCGACAACCGCAATGGCATCGAAACCGTGGCCGACGCGCTGGACCGGCTGGAGGGCCGCATCGCCCCGGCGCTTCAGGCGCTGGCCGGGCGCCGCCAGAACGATCAGGTGGTGCGTCTGGCCAAGGCCGATCATGCGCTGTGGAAAAAGCGGCTGGCCGCGATGGCGACCGGCCGGGCCAAGCTCGCCGACCGCGAATTGACCGACCATCATTCCTGCCGGCTGGGCCGTTGGTATTATGGCGACCAGTCGGCGGCATGGCGCGGCGACGCGGCTTTCCGGGCACTGGAGGCGCCGCATGCCGCCGTCCACGATCATGGCCGCGAGGCCGCCCGGCTGATGGCCGCTGGCCGGCCGCGAGAGGCCATGGCGGCGATCGGCCGGATGGAGGTCGCATCGCAAGACGTGCTGCGGTTGCTGAACCAGATCGCGCCGGAGCAGGGGGCTATATAACAGCCGTCTGCCGGTATGTGGCAGAGCGGGGGGAGTGGTTCACATTGCTGAACCGCTTCTCTGGAATTCTGTTGACGGTGAAGGGGGTGAGCCCACATCGTTTGGCGCTGGAGCGATCGGCGGCCCGCGAGCCGGCGACGGCCGCTCCGGCGTCCGGCATGCGGCCCGGCGTCCTGTATCACGGCCTGCCCTCCGACCGGCCCAGGGACCGAGAGCTGACACCATGTTTCGTTCCGCCACCATGCGCCGTCGCGGCGCCCGCGCCGCGTTGCCGATGATCACGGCGCTGTTCGCGGTTCTGATCGCAAGCCTGTGCGTGACGACCGGCTCGCGGGCGACCGATGCCCCCCAGCGTACCGATACGGTCCGGCTGGGGGTGATCGACGGCCCCGAGGTCGAGATCGCCGAGGTGGTGAAGATCGTTGCGGCCGAAAAGGGTCTGACGGTCGAGATCGTCACGTTCAAAGAGTATAACGAGCCGAACGCGGCGCTGGCCAAGGGCGAGCTGGATGCCAACGCCTTTCAGCACCGGCCGTTCCTGGAGGCCGACAGCGCCGCCCATGGCTATGACCTGGTGTCGGTGGGCTATACCATCGTGCAGCCGATGGGCATCTATTCCCGCACCTTGAAGACCCTGCGCGCGCTGCCCACCGGTGCGCGGATCGGCATTCCGTCCGACCGCAGCAATGGCGGCCGCGCGCTGCGCCTGCTGGCCGAACGGGCGATGATCGGCCTGTCACCGGGCGCGCGGCTGACGCCCCGACCCCAGGACGTGATGATCAACACCCGCAAGTTCCAGTTCATCGAGATGCCGGCCGAGGATCTGCCGGCGGCGCTGGACCGGCTGGACGCCGCCGCGATCAACGGCAACTACGCCCAGGCCGCCGGCTTCGACCCGCGCACCGACACGATCGCGATCGAGAACCGGCGCAGCAACCCTTACGGCAATATCCTGGTGGTGCGCCGCGCCGACGAGAACCGCCCCGAAACCCGCATTCTGCTCGACAGTTTCCAGTCCCCCGAGGTCTCGGCCTTCCTGGACGCGCGGTTCGAAGGCGCCTTCATGCCGGCGTGGTGAGGGGCGTGCCGGCGTGGTGAGGGTGACCGGGAGGCCAAGTCACCACAGACCAGGTCACCACAGACATGACAATGGCGCGGCCGCCAGCCTGTCGCCAAATGGGACGACATTGGCGCTGTCATAGAGAACCACGCCGTAGGCGAAGCGGTCTCCGCAGGCGTCTGCCAGCGCATTCAAGCCCGAGAAATCGTCTGCGTTGACCGACGCGCTTGCCTTCACCTCGATGCCCGCGATCATGCCGTCGTCACGTTCCAGCACGATATCGACCTCACGAAAGTTGCGATCCCGGAAATGATATGCCGTCAGCCGCAGGTCCGAGGCCGTCATGAGCTTCAAGACTTCTGAGAAGACAAAGCTTTCCAACAGGGCACCGAATGTCCTGCGATCTCTCGTGATCCGCTCGAACGTCAATCCACGCGCAGCGGCAAGCAGGCCGGAATCAAGGAAGTGCAGCTTCGGTGTCTTGACGATCCGCTTCAGCGCGCTGGTGTACCAAGGGGGCACTGTCGTCATCAGAAAGATCTGTTCGAGCAGCCCGATATAACGTTGGCTTGTCTTGTGGGTGACATTGATGCTGGCGCCCATCTGCGAATAATTGACGAGCTGGCCGGAATGCTCGGCCAGAAGTCGCACGAACACTGGAAGTTCGGTCAGTTTTTCCACAGCGGCGATATCGCGCAGATCGCGTGTCAGGATCGATGTGAGATAAGACCGTGCCCAGTCCTGCCGCCGCCGTTCGCTGTCGCGGCTGACGACTTCTGGAAATCCCCCGAGCAGAACCAGTCGGACCAGATCATCACCGAGCGTTGCCGCCGGTCTCCTCCGCAGCGTCCCCTCAAACAGGCCTTCCAGAAAATCCGGCGTCCGGCCGGCGATTTCGGCCCGCGCCAGTGGCAGCATCCTGATCGTTTCCATCCGCCCCGCCAGACTGTCGGCAACGCGCGGCAGGGTCTGCACATTTGCCGAGCCTGTGAGCAGGAACCGGCCGGGACGATAGTCGTCGTCGATGGCCTTCTTGATGGACAACAGCAGATCAGGTGCGCGCTGGATCTCGTCGATAATGGCGTTGTCCAGCCCCCGGATGAAACCGACCGGATCGGATCTGGCTGCAGCGAGCACTGTCTGGTCATCAAGCGTGATATAGCTGCGCCCGGCTGTCTCCATCTGTCGGACAAGGGTGGTTTTGCCGGCGCGGCGCGGCCCCACGATCAGGACCGCCGGCGTATCCGAAAGGGCTTCCTCCGCCCGTCGCTTCACAAACCGCTCGTACATTTGCCCCTCCGGCTCCGGCTGATTGGGACTGTCAGCGCCGGCTGATTGGGAGTCAAGCGCCCGCTCATTGGGAATCGAGCGCCCGCTGATTGGGAGTCGAGCGGGCGCGGACCGGGGCCGTGCTGGTCCGTCAGAGGCCAGGCATTCATGCTGGGCGTCATGGGTGCAATAATAGCAGGTATGCAATGTATAATATGATCTATTGACTATCATGCGCGTGAATTTCATCATCGACGCAAATGACCTTGTGGAATTACGCTATCGATGTTCATATAGCGTAAATTATGTGTAAAATTAAAATGTGCGGCGGAGGATGCGAGGCGCGATGTTCCGGTTCCAGGCAGAGGCGGGTGTTGCCCGTTCAGGGTCCGATGATGATCTGCGCCGGCGGCTTCTGGCGGCGGTGCTGGGGCTGGCGATCCTGGTCGCGGCCTTTGCCGGCGGCATGCTGGCCGGCCAGGGTGACGGTGCGGACCGGGGGGACGGGCCGGACCGGGCCGGGGTTGCGGATGCGGCGGCAAAGCTCGTGGCGGCAGGGGGCTGACGACGTCTCGCATCATGCCCATGTTGTGGGGTAGGCTGGACCGGTTCCGGTGTTTCCCCCGACCGCCGGCCCGTGCACCCCAAAGCCCGAGGCCTCGTTCCTGATGACCGCGATCCGCAACAAGCGCCAGATCATTCACCGGCGTGCCCTGATGGCCGAGATCGAGCGGCAGGTGGAAGCGACCGGCCGGCCGGTGGATGGCCTGCGCCGCGAGATCCTGGCCTTGCTGAAGGACCATCTGGCCCGCGGCCGCGCCGAGATCCGGCGCCGGTTCGACGAGGGGGCCGACGGTGCCCATGTCGTGCGCGAGAACTGCTATCTGGTCGACCAGATCGTGCGCACCCTGTTCGAGCTGGCCTATATCCATGTCTATCCGGTGGCCAACCCGACATCGGCCGACCGGCTGTGTCTGGTGGCGATCGGCGGCTATGGTCGTGGCGAGCTGGCACCCCATTCCGACGTCGATCTGCTGTTCCTGATGCCCTATAAGCAGACCCCGCGCGGCGAGCAGGTGGCGGAATACATTCTGTATCTGCTGTGGGATCTGGGGCTGAAGGTGGGCCATGCGGTGCGGTCGGTGGATGACTGCATCGCCCGCGCCCGCGCCGACATGACCATCCGCACCAGCCTGCTGGAAAGCCGCCAGCTCTGCGGCGAGATGGTGCTCTACGAGGATCTGCGCCGGCGGTTCGCCGCCGATATCATGGTCGGCACCGCCAGCGAGTTCATCGACGCCAAGCTGGGCGAGCGGGACGAGCGTCACCGCCGCATGGGCGACAGCCGTTATGTGCTGGAGCCGAATGTGAAAGAGGGCAAGGGCGGCTTGCGTGACCTCCACACCCTGTTCTGGATCGCCAAATACACCTATCGGGTCCAGAACCTGTCGGACCTCGTGGAGCAGAAGGTGTTCACCGCCGGTGAATATCGCCGCTTCGCCAAGGCCCAGAACTTCCTGTGGACGGTGCGCTGCCATCTGCATTTCCTGGCCGGCCGTCCGGAAGACCGCCTGACCTTCGATGTCCAGACCGAGATCGGCCGGCTGATGGGCTATGCCGACCGGCCGGGGGCGCGCGGCGTCGAGCGGTTCATGAAGCACTACTATCTGGTCGCCAAGGATGTGGGCGACCTGACCCGCATCCTGTGCGCGGCGCTGGAAAGCGCCAATCAGCGCCAGCCCAAGATCCGCCTGCCCAGCATCCTGATGCGCCGTGAAATCGACGGCTTCCGGATCGAGGGTGGCCGGCTGACCCTGGCCAACCGCCATGAACTGGCCGAGCAGCCGATCCGCATGCTGCGGCTGTTCCGGGTGGCGCAGAGCCGCGAGATGGACGTGCATCCGCAGATCCTGCGCTGGATCACCCAGAACCTGAAATATATCGACGACGACATTCGCGCCGATCCGGCGGCCAATCAGGTGTTCCTCGATATCCTGACCTCGCCCAAGGATCCGGAAGCGACCCTGCGCCATATGAACGAGGCCGGCGTGTTCGGCCGCTTCGTCCCCGATTTCGGCCGGGTGGTCGCCCAGACCCAGCATGACATGTATCATGTCTATACGGTCGACGAGCACACCATCCGGGCGATCGGCATCCTGTCGGGCATCGAGAAGGGCGCCTTCGGCGAGGATCTGCCGCTGGCCACCCGCATCGTCCACGACGTGCTGTCGCGGCGGGTGCTGTATATGGCGGTGCTGCTGCACGACATCGCCAAGGGCCGGGGCGGCGACCATTCGGTGCTGGGTGAAGAGGTGGCGCGCAAGCTGTGCCCGCGCGTCGGGTTGACCCCTGAGGAAACCGAAACCGTGGCCTGGCTGGTGCGCTGGCACCTGCTGATGAGTGCCGTGGCCTTCAAGCGCGACATCGAAGACCCCAAGACCGTGCTCGATTTCGCCGATCAGGTGCAGTCGATCGAGCGTCTGCGGCTGCTGACCGTGCTGACCGTGGCCGATATCCGTGCGGTCGGGCCCAATGTCTGGAACGGCTGGAAGGGGACGCTGATCCGCGAGTTGTATTATCGCGCGGCCGAACGGCTGTCGGGCGGCCATGTCGAGGGGCTGAACCGCGCCGGCCGGATCACCGCCGTGCAGGACAAGCTGCGCGATCGGCTGGCCGATTGGGCCGAGCCCGCCTTCCGGGCATATGTCGAGCGGATGCCCGGCTCCTATTGGCTGGCCCATGATGCCGAGGTGCTGGAACGCCATGCCCGGCTGGTGGCGCGGGCCGACCGCCAGGGGCCGGCGCCGCTGGTGATCGATGTCGCCCCCGATCACTTCCGGTCGGTGGCGGCGATCACGGTCTATGCCCCCGACCATCACGGCCTGTTCGCCGGCGTCGCCGGCGCCATGGCCTTGGCCGGCGGCAACATCGTCGACGCCCGCATCGTCACCACCACCGACGGTATGGCTCTGGACACCTTCTGGGTGCAGGACGCCGAGCGGACGGCCTATGACGACGAGGTGCGGGTGGCGCGGATGCGCGATCTGGTCGGCCGCACCCTGTCGGGCGAGTTGCGCCCGGCCAAGGCGCTGGCCGAGCGCCGCGACGGGCCGAAGCGCACCGATGTGTTCCAGGTGACGCCACGGGTGCTGATCGACAACCGTGCCAGCAACACCCAGACGGTGATCGAGGTCACCGCCCGGGACCGGTCGGGTCTGCTGTTCGCCATCACCCGGGTGCTGTCGGATCTGGCGCTGACCATTTCGTCGGCCCATGTCGCGACCTATGGCGAGCGGGCGGTCGACACCTTCTATGTCAAGGATGTCTTCGGGCTGAAGATCACCCATCAGGGCAAGCTCACGCGGATCCGCGAGGATCTTCTGGCCGCGCTGGACGCGGCCGGACCGGTGATCGAAAGCGACGGCAGCCTGCGAAGCTCGCTGATCAATGGTGCGCGCGACGATGAGGAGGGTGCGCGCGACGACAAGGAGGGGGCGGGCAGCGATGAGGGTGGCGCGCACGGCGAAGCCGCTGAATGAGCCATCGACCGGCGCGCCGCGGATGATGCTTTCCGCGCGGCCCGGTTTCGGATACACCCGCCATCCATGAGCCTGATCCGCGCCGCGGCCACTGTGGGTGGCCTGACCATGATGTCGCGCGTGCTGGGATTTGCACGCGACGTTCTCGTTGCCGGCCTGCTGGGGGCGGGCGCGTCGGCGGACGCGTTCTTCGTGGCCCAGAAGATCCCCAACCTGTTGCGGCGGATGTTCGCCGAAGGCGCGTTCAGCGCCGCCTTCGTGCCGATCTATAACCGCATCCGGGTGGAGCAGGGGGCGGCGGCCGCCCATCATTTCGCCGAGCAGGCGCTGGCGGTGCTGGTGACCTCGCTGGTGCTGATTCTGGTGCTGGCGGAAGCGGCGATGCCGGCGGTGGTGACGGTCTTCGCGCCCGGCTTCGCCGACGATCCCGCAACCTTCGGGCTGGCGGTGGATCTGGCCCGGATCGTGTTTCCCTATGTGGTGTTCATTTCGGCCGTGGCGCTGGTCGGCGGGGTGCTGAACTCGCTGGGGCGGTTCAGCGCCTTCGCCGCCGCCCCGGTGCTGTTCAATCTGTGCCTGATCGGCGGCTGCATCGTGTCGTTGCAGGGCTGGAGCGATGCCGGTGCCGCCGTGGTCCAGGCCTGGGCGCTGCTGCTGTCGGGCATGGTGCAGCTTGGCGCCATGCTGGTGGCGGCCCATCGCGCCGGTGCGGTTCTGCGCTTCCGCCTGCCACGGATAACCCCGCAGGTCAGCCGGCTGCTGAAGGTGGCGGCACCGGCGGCGCTGGGCGCCGGGGTCTATCAGGTGAACGTGCTGGTCGACACCATGATCGCCTCGCTGCTGGCCGAGGGCACGGTGTCGGCGCTGTATTATGCCGACCGGCTGGTCCAACTGCCGCTGGGTGTGGTCGGCATCGCGGTCGGCACGGCACTGCTGCCGCTGCTGTCGCGGCGGATCAGGGAAGGCGCGCTGGATGATGCCCGCAGCCACATGAACCGGGCGATCGAGATCACGTTGCTGGTCAGCCTGCCGGCGCTGGTCGGGCTGGCGACGCTGGGCCTGCCGATCGTGGCGACCCTGTTCGAACGCGGCGCCTTCACCAATACCGCCACCATCCGCACGGTCGAGGTGATGACCCTGCTGTCGCTGGGCCTGCCGGCCTTCGTGCTGGCCAAGGTGCTCAGCCCCGGCTTTTATGCCCGCGAGGACACCGCCACCCCCACGCGTTATGCGGTGGTGGCGCTGGTCGCCAATGTGGTGCTGAACCTGGCCTTCATGCAGCCGCTGGCCCATATGGGCATCGCGCTGGCGACCGCGCTGTCGGCCTGGATCAACGTCTTCCTGCTGGCCCGGCGGCTGAACCGCGACCGGCTGCTGGTGGCCGATGCCCGCATGCGCCGCACTCTGCCACGGCTGATCCTGGCCAATCTGCTGTTCGCCGGCGCCATTCTGGGTGCGCTCCATGCCCTGCCGGCCTTCGCCGACATGCCCCATGCCGCGCGCGCCTTCTGGCTTGCCTTGCTGATTGCGGCGACACTTCCGGTGTATATTGGTCTGGCGCTGTTGACGGGCGCCGCGCGTCTGGCCGATTTCCGGGCCCTGCTGCGCCGGCGTCGCGGCTGACGCCGACCCGAAGCCCCGAAACCCCGAAGCCCCGAAGTCACCATTCGCAATGGCGGTGCCGTCTCATGAGCCTGGACATCTGGCTGATCTATGCCGCGGCCGCCATCGGCCTGTCGCTGACCCCGGGGCCGAACGGCCTGCTGGCCCTGAACCACGGCGTGCGCTTCGGCCTGCGCCGGACGGCTGCCACCGCCGCCGGGGGCGTGTGCGGTTTCATGGTGCTGGTCGCCGCCTCTCTGGCCGGGCTGGGCGCGCTGCTGGCGGCGTCGGAACAGGCCTTCACCATCGCCAAATGGGTCGGCGCCGGCTATCTGGTCTGGCTGGGCATCCGCACCTGGCGGGCACCGGCTCCGGCGGCGACGATCACGGCCGCCATCCAGGACGCGGGCGCCGCCCGCGCCGCCGGATCGGCCCGGCTGTTCGGCCAGGGCTTTCTGGTCGCGGTGTCGAACCCCAAGGCGCTGATCTTCTTTGCCGCCTTCCTGCCGCAATTCATGGTGCCGGGGGTGTCGCTGGTGACCCATTTCCTGGTGCTGGGCGGCACCTTCGCGGTGGTGGAATTCCTGTATGAACTGGTGCTGGCCGGCACCGCCCAGCGCATCGCCCCCTGGCTTGGCCGCAATGGCCGCTGGTTCAACCGGGTGACCGGGGCGGCCTTCGTGGGCATCGGCGGCGTGCTTGCCACCACCAGCCGCGGCTGAGTGGCGGGGGATCTGTGATTTCGGGTGAAAAATCATCCGGGTCACGACGCTTGACCAGCCGGCGGCCCGCGCGCGATATAGGCGCGCTTCCCGATGAATGCCGCGCGCGATATAGGCGCGTTTCCCCATGAACGGCCCATGGCGGATCGATCACCCGTGCCGGTACTCCACCCCCGGACGGCGACCGCACAGGCCAAAGGCGAGGACCAGATGGCGAGGATCTTTTCCGGCGCACAGCCGACCGGCAACCTGCATCTCGGCAATTATCTGGGCGCGATCCGCAACTGGGTCGGGCTTCAGGACAGTTATCAGTCGGTCTTCTGCATCGTCGACCTGCATGCGATCACCGTCTGGCAGGATCCGGTGGCGCTGACCCGCCAGACCCGCGAACTGACCGCCGCCTATATCGCCGCCGGCATCGATCCTGAGCGCTGCGTGATCTTCAACCAGTCGGCGGTGACGGCCCATGCGGAACTGGCCTGGCTGCTGAACTGCCTGACCCCGATCGGCTGGCTGAACCGGATGACCCAGTTCAAGGAAAAGGCCGGCAAGGACCGCGAGAAGGCGAGCCTGGGCCTTTATGCCTATCCGGTGCTGATGGCCGCCGACATCCTGGCCTACAAGGCCACCCACGTGCCGGTGGGCGAGGACCAGAAGCAGCATCTGGAACTGACCCGCGACATCGCCCAGCGCTTCAACCAGCTCTATGGCCGCGACGTGCTGCCGCTGCCCGAACCGATGATCCTGGGGGCAGCCACCCGGGTGATGTCGCTGCGCGATGGCACCAAGAAGATGAGCAAGTCCGATCCGTCGGATTATTCGCGCATCAACCTGACCGACGACCGCGACACCATCGCCCAGAAGCTGCGCAAGGCCCGCACCGACAGCGAGCCCGGCGTGACCTATGAGCCCGAGCGCCGGCCCGAGGTCGCCAATCTGATCCGGATCTATGCGGCACTCGACGGCCGGACCACCGATGCGGTGGTGGCGGAATATGCCGATGCCCCCTTCACCGATGTGAAGGCGAAGCTGACCGATCTCGCGGTCGAAAAGCTGGGACCGATCGCCGAACGGATGAAGCAGCTGATGGCTGAACCGGCCGAGATCGACCGCATCCTGGCGCGGGGCGCCGAGCGGGCGCGCGCGATCGCCGATCCGGTGCTCGACGAGGTCCGTCAGACCATGGGGCTGCTCAGGCCCTGACCACCCCGGCGTCCTGACCACCCCGGCGTCCTGACCATCCCGGCGCCCTGACCATCCTGGCGTCCTGATCGTGCCGAACCGCTGTCTTGCCGCCGGCTGCGGGTTGAAACCGTCACCGGCCCGGATCACAATGGTCCGGGCCGGCGGCATATGATGCCGGCCTCTTCCGCTGACGGACCCCGATGCAGATCTATCTTCCCATCGCCGAGCTGTCGATCGATGCGATCGCGATCCTGTTGATGGGGCTGGGCGTGGGATTCCTCTCGGGGCTCGTCGGCGTTGGCGGCGGATTTCTGATGACGCCGCTGCTGATGTTCGTGGGCGTACCGCCGCCGGTGGCGGTGGCGACCGGCGCCAATCAGGTGGTTGCGGCCTCGGTCTCGGGGCTGCTGGCGCATTGGCGGCGCGGGACGGTGGATGTCCGGATGGGCGGGGTGCTGCTCGCCGGCGGCCTGGTCGGGTCGGGCATCGGTATTTTCATCTTTCAGTGGCTGCAAGCGATCGGTCAGATCGATCTGGTCATCGGCGTGTCCTATGTGCTGTTTCTGGGCACGATCGGCGTGCTGATGGGGATCGAGTCGGTCCGCAGCCTGCTGATGCGCAATCAGCCGGCCAAGAAGCGGCACCAGCACAACTGGATGCACGGGCTGCCATTCAAGCTCCGCTTCCGCAAGTCGAAGCTGTATATCTCGGCGCTTCTGCCGCTGTCCTTGGGCTTCGGGGTCGGTATTCTCACCGCCATTCTCGGCGTGGGCGGCGGCTTCGTGATGATCCCGGCGATGATCTATATCCTGGGCATGCCGACGCTGGTGGTGGTGGGAACCTCGCTGTTCCAGATCATGTTCGTCACCATGAACGTCACCATTATGCATGCGGTGACGACCGAAGCCGTGGATCTGGTGCTGGCGGCGATATTGGTGGTGGGCAGTGTGATCGGCGCGCAGGTCGGTTCGCGCCTGACCACGCGCCTGCGCGGCGAACATCTGCGCGGGCTGCTGGCGGCGGTGGTGGTGCTGACCGCGATCAAGATCGGCGCGGATCTGGTGATCCGGCCCGACGAGCTGTTCTCGGCCGTGGTGGTGGGCCCCGGATGATGCCGGCATCGGACCGCTTCGCCCGCCTGCCCGCGATCCTGGCCTTCGTGCTGGCACTGGCGGCCGCTCTGGCCGTGGCCCTGATCGGCCCCTTGCGCGCCCGCGCCCAGCCGCTGGTGGCCGATCTGTCCAGCCATCTGATCTCGATCACCTCCAGCTTCACCGGCACCGAATTGCTGCTGTTCGGCGCCACCGACGGGCCGGGCGAGGTGATCGTGGTGATCCGCGGGCCTGCCGAGACGGTCGACATCCGCCGCAAGGACCGTATCCTTGGGATGTGGATCAACGCCCAGAGCGTGCGGTTCGCGCAGGTGCCGGCCTTCTATTGGGTGGGGGCCAGCGCGCCGCTGGACCAGTTCACCAACGACCAGATGCTGAGCCGGCATCGCATCGGCCTGAACCGGCTGGATTTCCCTGGCGGTGGCGACATCACACCCGAGGAGCGCATCACCTTTCGCGACGCGCTGATCCGCAACCGCCAGCAGGCCGGCGTGTTCGTACCCTCGATCCAGCCGATCTCGCGCCTGGGCGACCGGCTGTTCCGGGTGACGGTGTCGTTCCCGTCGAATGTGCCGACCGGCGCCTATCGGGCCGAGATCTTCCTGGTCCATGATGGCCGGGTGGTTTCAGCCCAGACCACCCCCCTGTTCGTGCGCAAGGACGGGCTTGGCGACAACATTGCGCGGCTGGCCCATGAACAGCCCTTTGGCTATGGCGTCGCGGCCGTGTTGATCGCGCTCGGCGCCGGCTGGGCCGCCGGCTTCGCCTTCCGCCGCTTCTGAAGGAGGCCCCTGATCCGATGTCTGACGATCCGTCGAATGGCGGCCCCGATGCCGGGCCACCACCATCTGCCGCGCCGCCCCGGCGCGCGCCGGTCAAGTTTCTGGTCTGTGTGGATGGCAGCGCCCACAGCCGCGTGGCGGTGCGCTATGCCTGCCGCCGCGCCCGCGCCCGTGGTGGCCGCGTCACCCTGCTGACCGTGATCGAGCCGGCCGACAACCAGCACTGGATGTCGGTGGGCAATCTGATGGCGCAGGAACTGCGCGATCAGGCCGAACAGGTGCTGCAGGAAATCGCTGCCGAAGTGAACGCCTTTGCCGGGCTGCTCCCCGAATTGCTGGTGCGGGTGGGCCCGATCGGCGATGAAATCATGCGTCAGATGCGCGAGGACGCCGATATCGGCATGGTCGTGCTGGCCGCCCGCCCGCCGGCGGAAGGTCCGGGCAAGCTGGTGCGCTGGCTGGCCAGCCAGTTGGCCGGCGATCTGCACGTGCCGCTGACCATCGTGCCCGGCAACCTGTCGGAAGACGACCTGTTGCGCCTGACCTGAGCCGGACCTGAGCCGGGGGAACCCGGCCGGCGGCTGATTGCGGCCGTCAGATCGTCCGCGCCAGACGGGTGATTTCGGCCCGCAGCCAGCGATGCGCGGGCAGACCCTCGTCGCGGCGATGGAACATCAGCCCCAGCCGCGCCGGCTGGGGCGCCAGTTCCAGCGGCGGCCGGTGGATGGTGAAGCCGCCGCGATGGGCGATGGCCCGCGCGGTGGGGCCAACCACCGTCAGCAGGGCGCCGGCACAGGCGGCCATTTCCGCAGCCCCCAGCAGGGTCGACGCCACGGCCAGCAGGCGGCGCTTGCGGCCATGTTCGGCCAGCGCCAGATCCATCACCCCCTCGGCGCTGCCGGTGGCCGAAACCAGCACGTGATCGGCTTCGGCATAGCCGTCGAGCGTGATGACCGGCAGGGCGTCGCCGTCATCGGCCAGGGTCTCGATCGTCAGTCCGGCCGGCACCAGGGTCAGCAGCGGGTCGCGCCGCAGATAGATCCGGGTGATCCGTGGCGGCGGTTCGGGCAGCATGCCCAGCGCCAGCCAGATCGTGCCGTCATCGAGGGCGGTTGCGGCATCGCGCCGGTCGATATGGTGGAAGCGCGGCGCCAGACCGGGTGCTGCGCGCGCCAGATGGCGCACGATCGCCGGCCCCAGCACCAGTTCGGCGATCTCGGTCACCCCGATGCCGACCTCGGCGGTGACCGTGCGGGGATCGAAGGGTGCGGCCGGGGTCAGCGCCGCGCGCATCTGGCCAAGGGCCGACGAGATGGCCGGCCAGACCTCGATCGCCCGCGCGGTTGGCTCCACCCCGCGCGGGGTGCGCAGGAACAACTCGTCATCGAACAACAGGCGCAGCCGGCGCAGCGCGTTCGACGCCCCGGCCTGGGTGATGCCCAGCCGTTCGGCCGCCCGGCCCACCTGGCGTTCGGTCATCACCGCCGCGAACACCTTCAGCAGATTAAGGTCCATCCGGTCGGGATCGCCGGCATCCATGGGCCTGCCTCCGCTGTGGCTGATGCCACGATATTCCCACCGGCAATATCAATCGTTCAAGAGGGTGATTTGAGTTATGGGGCAGCCGATGGCAGCTTCAGGTCACACCCCGGGCGCCGGGGGCTGTTCCCGCCGCGCCAGATCGATCCCTGGAGGTTCGTCATGTCTCTGCTCACCGGTTCCAATGCGGCCCTGGCCGCGCTGATCCTGCGCCTCACCCTTGGCATCGCCGCCCTGGCCCACGGGCTGATGAAGGTCTTCGTCTTCACCCTGCCGGGCACGGTGCAGTACTTCGAAAGCATCGGCTATCCCGGCATCTTTGCCTATCTGACCGTGCTGGCCGAAGTGGGCGGCGGTCTGCTGCTGATCGCCGGTATCGGCACCCGGCTGGTGGCGCTGGGCCAGATCCCGGTGCTGATCGGCGCCGCCCTGGTCCATGCCGGCAATGGCTGGGTGTTCTCCAGCCCGAATGGCGGCTGGGAATTCCCGGTGATCTGGATCGCCGCCCTGGTGGTTCAGGCGCTGCTGGGTGACGGCGCGGCCGCCATCGGCCCGCGGCTGTATGGCCGGCTGTTCGCGCGCGGTGCTGTGGTCCGCGCCTGACCATCCGCCTTGTCCGTTCACACAAACATCCAGCCGGAGCCCCCGCCCATGATCCCGTCCGCCCCCTCCGCCCCGTCCGCCCCCTCCGCCCGGTCCGTCAGCCGCCAGCCGGTTCTGTTCGTGTCGCACGGGGCGCCGGACATGGTGCTGCGATCCGGCGCGACCCGCGATTTCCTGTCGGGGCTGGCCGGCCTGCTGCCGGCCCCGCCACGGGCGGTGCTGGTGATCTCGGCGCATTGGCGGGCGTCGGTGGCAACTGTCGCCACTGCCACGGCACCGGCCACGATTCACGACTTCTATGGCTTTCCCGAGGCGCTGTACCGGCTGCGCTATAAGGCGCCGGGGGCCCCCGCCCTGGCGGCCCGTGCCCGCGATCTGCTGCTGGGCGCCGGCCTTGCGGTGGCCGAGGATGCCGGGCGCGGTCTCGACCATGGTGCCTGGACGCCGCTGATGCTGGCCTGGCCCGCGGCCGATCTGCCGGTGGCGGCGCTGTCGCTGGTGCCGGGCGATGCTGCGGCGCATCTGACCATCGGCCGGGCGCTGGCGCCCTTGTCCGATGATGGCGTGCTGATCCTGGCCAGCGGCAGCCTGACCCATGACCTGCGCGGTTTCTTCGCCCAGCGGGGGGCCGGGGGCGCGGAAGCCGGTTATGTCACGGCCTTTGCCGGCTGGGTGGATGGCGTGCTGGCGGATGGCGACGAGGGGGCGGGCAGCGATCTGACCGCCCTGGCCGACTGGTGGCGTCTGGCCCCGCATGCCGCCTGCAACCACCCGACCGACGAACATCTGATGCCGCTGATGGTGGCCGCCGGCGCCGGCGCGGGGCGCGTGCCCCGGCGGCTGCACAGCGCCGTCGAGGGCCGGGTGCTACGCCTCGACGCCTGGGGCTGGTTCTAAGGCTGGTTCCGAAACCGGCCGCAGCGTCGCCGGCAGCGTGGCGCGGTAATCGAACAGCGACAGATCGTGCCCGTCCAGACGGCGGATCTGGGTGGGGGCGGCCGGCAGGTCGTAGCGGGCGCGCAGGGTGAGGTCGCGGCCGGCGAAGGTCAGCCGGCCGGTCGCCGCGATCCGCCGGTCCCGATCGCCGAAGGTGGAGCTGCCGATCACCACCTCGTCGGCACCGATCGACAGGCCGCGGGTGATCAGGCTGTCGACCTGGACGATGATGCCCTGGCGATCGATCAGAAAGCCGCCCATCGAACCGTTGGCGATCAGCCGACCATCTTCCAGCACCACCAGATCATGGCACATCACCCCCGGCAGGCCGAACCGCTCCACCGGCTGGAACCCGCTGTCGAGGCGCAGAACCTCCGACGGCCGGCCGGGCCTGGTGCCGGCATGGCTGAGCATGACCAGAAGGTCGCGGCCATCGCCGCCGATGCCGTTCATATGGACATAGGCCGGATCGCCGGTATCGGCCATGGCGATGCCGGCCGGGTGATGGACCGCGCGGGTGCTGAAATCGGGCGGGAACACGATCAGCGCCTGACGATAGGTATCCACCACCACCAGACAGCCGCGCACGAAATCGATCTGATGGCAGCCATTGTCCAGCCCGTCGGCCACCACCTCGACCGGCCCGCAGGCGGCGCTGACCGGGTCGATCGCCAGCCGCAGGATGCGGCCGCGACAGGTGGGGGCGTGCAGATCGCTGTCTTGCGCCTCGAACAGCCAGACCATACCGTCGCGGATGGTGGCACCGAAGAAGATGCCGTCCATCACGCGCTGGTACCCATCCTGACGGGCGACATACATCCCCTCGCGGGATGCCACGAGATGGGTGAAGGGGGTGGTGCTGCCGGTCATGCCGCCTCGTCATCTGCCGGATAGGTGCCGCCTGCGCGTCGACAGCCATGGTCGCACATGTTAAGCCTTCAGGCGACCGGTGCCGGCAATGCGTGAGGACAGATGTATCGATACCGCCATGGCACGATGGTCATTGGCTCGGCCCTGCCCCTTCCAGATCTGATCAGTGACGCGGCCGCCATCGGCGAGGGCGACTGTGACGTCCTCATCCGCTCCGGCGCGGTGCCTGAGATCCTGCCCGATGCGGTGGCTGCCCGCGAGCTGTGGCAGGTGGGGGGAGACGGCGCCAGCGGCCCGCGCGTGCTGATCACCATCCCCGGGATCGCGCGTTTCCTGGTCACCGGCGGCCGCGAGGTGCTGGTCGAGGCCGGGCCGGCGGTGGCGGAGCGGCCAGAGCGCCTGCTGACCTGGCTCTATGGCACGGTGTTCTCAGGTCTGCTGCTGCAACGCGGCACCCTGCCATTGCATGTGGCGTCGATCCGCACCCCCCACGGCCTGCTTGCCATCACCGGCCAGTCGGGTGCCGGAAAATCCACTCTGGCCGGCGCGCTTCTGTCGCGGGGCCACCGGCTGCTGGCCGATGACCTGCTGCAACTGGTCGATGGCGCGCGCCCTGACCGGCTTGGCAGCGGCGGCCCGCTGACCGGCCATGCCGGCGTGCCCCGGCTGCGGCTGTCGGTGCCGGCGATCACCGCCTTCGGCCTGGACGATGCCCCCTGGCAGCCGGTGGAGGGCCGCGACAAGAGCGAAACCGCCCTGCCGCTGCCCGGCCGCGGCGCACCCGACCGGGTGCCGGGCCAACTGGCGGCACTGGTGGTGCTGGTGCCAGGGGCGCCGGACAGCCCCGCGCGGCTCGACCGTCTGACCGGTATCGAGGCGATCCGCGCGGTGCAACTGGCGCTTTATCGCCCCGGCCTGACCCATGCCATGATCGGCACCGCCGCCACCCGCACGATCTGCTTCCTGATCGCCGCCCGCCTGCCGATCTGGCGCCTGACCCGGCCGATGGGCCTGGATCGCATCGATCAGGGTATCACCGCGCTGGCGCCGCTATTGGGCTGAGGTCGCTACAGCGCCGCCACCCAGTCCTCGATGCGCGGTTCCTGGCCGATCAGGGCCAGGCCGTGGGCGATGGAGGTAAGCTCGCCGCCGGTGGCGATGCGCTCGGGGCCGAAGCGGCTGGCGAAGATGCGGCGGATCGCCGGGATCAGCGATGAACCGCCGGTCAGGAACACCCGGTCGATCTGGTCGGGCGTGGTGCCGGCGCGGGCGAGGGCCGTGTCGACGGTGTCCTCGATCCGGGCGATGTCGGGGGCGATCCAGGTCTCGAAATCGGCGCGGGCGACATCGGCATCGATGGTGAGGCCCGGGGCCTTGAAGTGGAAATGGGCGGCGGGATCGGTCGATAGCTGCCGCTTCAACCGGCCGACCGCGTCATAGAGCGGATAGCCAAGCTCGCCCTCGATCACCGCGATCATCCGGCCGACCGCGTCGGGGTCGAGTGCGGCCGCCTTCAGGCGGTGCAGGGCATCCATGGTGCGGGCATTGCGCATCAGCGCCAGCCGCGACCAGTCGCCGAAATCGGAAAAGAAGCTCAGCGGAATATCGAGCACCTTGTCGAACGACCGGTAGCGGCCGCCCTTACCCAGCATCGGCAGCACCAGATTGTCGAGGATACGATAGTCGAACCGGTCGCCGGCGATGCCGACACCGGCCGAGCCCAGGGGAGTGCAGCGCCGCGCGGCGCCCGGCTCCGCCACCCGCACGATCGAGAAATCGCTGGTGCCGCCGCCGAAATCGGCCACCAGTATGGTCGCGGGCTCGGTCAGCCGTGATGCATAGCTGAAGGCGGCGCCCAGCGGTTCGTAGACATAATGGATCTCGGTGCCGACGGTCTGGAACATCCGGTCATAGCGTGCGCGCGCCAGCGCCGGATCGGGCCGGAAGCCGGCGAATTCCACCGGCACCCCCACCACGATCCGCGCGGGCGTGCCACCATCCGCATCGCCGCCGAGGCCACCGTCGGCATGGGCGGCCATCCGCGCCAGGAACATGGCGCCCAGATCCTCGAAGCGATAGCGCTTGTCGAAGACGGTGGCATGTTCGAACAGATGGCTGGCGGCCACCGTCTTGAACGACTGGATGAAGCGGCTGTCCTGCGGGAAATCGAGATATTCGGCGATCGCCCAGGGCCCGGCCTCATGCGCCAGCCCGCCCTTGACCTCGTCGTCATGCCAGAAGCACAGCGCCGAGCGGAAGACGGCGCCCGTGGCCTTGTCGCCGCGGAAATCGACCAGCGCCGACGTCCCCGGCGCGCCGGCCCGTGCCACCACGCTGTTGGTGGTGCCGAAATCGAGCCCCAGAACGTCGCCCGCGCGCTGTTGCATGCTCCGTCTCCCGCGAATACCGGCCATCCCCCGGCGATATGCCGCTGTCAACCATGTGATTTCATTGAAATCAAAGGGTTAATCAGAATTGAGGGACGCCGAGACTATGCGCGTGACGACGATTGTGCAAGCCGCGCGTTGTGACAGCCTTGCCATCGAATGCGGGGGCCGCGCGGGGGTTGTCTCTCACACAGTACCAACAAATGGCGTTGTATCTCAGATTTCCGGAAAAATGATACACAACATGGATGACCCACGATCCCCCGCCGGTTACGACCTGAGCGATGCTGTCGACTATCACTATGACCGATTCCCGCCGACGATCAGGGATTATGGGGTGTTGAATAAGCCGATCGCCCAGGCGTCGGCGGCTTTGGCCCGGTATGATCAGATGTTGAAGGGCATGCGCAGCAGCGAGATTCTTCTCGCCCCGATGCGCAGCCAGGAAGCCGTGATCTCATCGCGCATGGAAGGCACCATCAGCACACTTGACGAAGTCTTGCGGTTGGAGGCCGAGCAGGAAGACGAGGGGGATGGTGATGTTACCCATGCGAAGGCCCGTAGTGAGGCCATTGAGGTCTGGCTCTACAGTCGGGCCATGAAGCAGGCGCAGGCGCAGATGAAGGATGGGGTGCCGCTGTCGAACTGGCTGATCCGCTCATCACACCAAATCTTGCTCAACTTTGGCCGGGGAGCCCATCTCTCGCCAGGTGTATTTAAGATCGAGTAGAATTATCTGGCGGACCAAGACAGACGAAAGATCATATTCGTTCCTATCCGGCCGGAATTTTTGGATAAGGGACTTGAGCGATTTTTGCTTTCGTTAATGAAGATGCTTGCGACATCCATATGAGGACCGCGATCGCCTATCTTGAATTCGAAGAATTACATACATTCAAAGATGGGAATGGGCGAAACGGCCGTATGATCATTCCGCTCATACTCTGGAAGGCCGATTTTATATCGGAGCCGCATTTTTATATCAGTGAGTTCTTCAAGAAAAACAAGGATGAATATATCGATCGAATGCGGGATGTCTCAGCCTCCGATGCATGGGAGGCTTGGATTTTGTCCTTTCTGTCGGCCCTGGAGACCCAGGCGAGGCAGAATCTTGAGAAGGCGGAACAGATCCGTGCGCTATATGAAGACATGAAGGGGCGGTTTCAGGATGCATTGGCGTCCAAGTGGACGATCACCGCGCTTGATTTCATCTTCACCCGCCCGGCTTTTTTGAACAGCACTTTCACCCGCCGGTCTGGAATCCCAGCGCAGACGGCGCATAAATTCACCAGGAGCCTTTTGGACGCAGGGTTGCTGAAAACCATCGAACCCGCGGCCGGCCGCAGGTCTGCGCTCTATGCATTCGAGCCGCTGCTGGCTCTGGTTCGAGGCTGATGCCCCCGGCCGGCCGACCTTTGGAAAGCCGCGCCCGCTTATCTCATCTCGAACAGTTCCTGATGGAACCGCCGGGCCACGGGGAAGCCCTGGGCCTTGAAATCCCGTCGCAGCGCCTCGCCAAACGCCGCAGGGCCGCAGAACCAGATCTCCGCCGCGCGCCAGTTGGGCACCGCCGCCCGGATGCGCTCTCCGGTCAGCCGGCCGTCGCGGCTGTCGATCGAGACATGCAGCCGGATGCCTGCGGCCTCGGCATCGGCGGTCAGCTTGCCGATGGCCTCGGCGTCATGGTCGGCGGTCGAGTGGAACAGGTCGATCACCGGCCGGGCTCCCTCCGGCGCCGCCGCACGTTGCAGCGCGATCGCCTTCATCCCGGCGATGAACGGCGTGATGCCGATACCGCCGCCGATCCAGATCTGCCGGGGATGACCGCCCGCAAGGTCGAAGCAGCCATAGGGCCCCTCGATCGTCACCGACTGCCCGACCCGCAGCTTATCGCGCAAGCGGCTGGTGTGGTCGCCCAGTTCCTTGGCGATGAAGCGGATGTGCCGGCCCTGATCAGGTCGCTCCTGATCGTTCCAGGCCGAGGCGATGGTATAGGGGTGCGCGCCCTCGGCCGGGTCAGAGGTGGCGAAGGCGAACTGGCCGGGCCGGTGGCCGGGCCAGCCCTGTGGCACCGCGATCTCGATGTCGAGCGACGTCACGCCGGGATAATATTGAAGCGCTGCAATCCGGCCCTGAACCCGACGTCCGGCGCCGACGCGCCCCAGCAGCACGATCACCGCCGCATGGCCGCCGCCGGCGAGGAGACCCGCCATCACCAGCCCCACGGACGATATCCAGTCGTCGAAGGTCATCAGCACGACCGCGTGGAACACCAGCAGCAGATAGACGACGGCGAGCAGGCGATGGGTCTTGTAGAACAGCCGGTAGGGGACGGCCTTGATCAGCGCCAGCGCGATCAGCAGCACCGCGGCATAGAAGGCCCATTCGCCGACACCTTCAGCGGTGCCGCGCAAGGACATGAACACCTGTTCGACCGGGTTTTCCAGCGGCGGTCTCTCGCCGCGTGCCGGCCGCCCGATCAGGCCCCAGCCGACCGCCCATTTCGGGCCCTTGCTCCACAGCCAGTGGATGATCGCCGCGACCAGCGCGGCGATGCCCAGCCATTTGTGCAGCCGATACATCTTGTCCAGCCCGCCCAGCCGGCCTTCGGGCCAGCGCGGCCGCAAGGCCAGAAGCATCGCCAGGCTCATCGCAGCCATCGCCATCACGCCGGTATACTGAACCAGGCTGGCGCGGCGCGCGAAGAACCCCGCCGGCTGAAAGATCTGCGGCTGCGCCAGCAACCACAGCATCGTCAGCGTGATCAATGCCCCCCAGAGTGCGTATCTGATAGCCCGCATCGTGCAGCCGATCTTTGTGCAGCATGGTCTTGTGCCACACACTATGGCCCGGACCGGCCGGGGGCATTGACCCTGGTCAAGATCGGGGGCTGCCATCCGCCGCCGCAGTCGCCCGCCCGCCGCAGTCATCCGCCCGCCGCACACGAAAACGGCCCGATACCGTAAGGCATCGGGCCGTTCGAAGTCGTGCTCGTCGCCTGTTACACCGGCTGTGGCAAGCACATTGGGTGAGGTCTCAGGCGAATGGCGGAGAGGGTGGGATTCGAACCCACGGTACGCTTGCACGCACAACGGTTTTCGAGACCGTCCCGATCGACCACTCTGGCACCTCTCCGCTCGGGACGGCGCGGACATTAGCCGAGATGTCATGATGGCGCAAGCACCGTCTGCATCCGGGCCGTGGCCGTCAGCCACGACGCTTGAGGGCCGAGGGATTCACGCCGTACTGCTTGCGGAAGGCGACAGCGAAATGGCTGGTGTTGGTATATCCAAGATCGACCGCGATCCGGGTGACGCTCTCGCCGCCATCGAGCAGGCGGCGATGGGCATCTGCCATGCGTTCCTGCTGGAACAGGCCATAGACGCTGGTGCCGAAAAGCTGGCGGAAGCCCCGTTCCAGCCGGGTCACGCTCATCCCGGTCGCGCGGGCGAGCGCCGGCAGCCCCGGTGGCTCCGACAGATCGGCCAGCAGCAGATCCCGGGCCCGGCGCAGGCGCAGCCGGTCGCCTGGTGACGCGGGCAGGGCGGCCGGAACCGCGCGGCGGGCATCCAGAAACAGCCCGACCAGCGCCAGCCCCTGGGCGCGGAACCATAGCGGATGGCGGGTTGCCGATGGCAGGGCCGGTGTCCCGGTACCGAGTGCCGCATCGCCGGCGGCCCGCAAGGCCCGGCCCAGGCCATGGGCGGTGTCGGCGAGATCGCGGCCACGGTGACCATCCAGGAAACAGCGTTCGGCCGTGAGCGCCCGGTCGAGTGCCGGATCGAGCATGCCGTCCCAGCCGCGCAGAATGTCGGGGCGGACCATCACGGTGACATTCTCAAGCGTGCCCCGTTGATGATAGCTGCCGTGATGGCCACGGCCGAAGCTGATGCAGCCGGCATCGGCACGGATGTCGTGGTCCCTCCGCCCATGGCCGTCGTGGAAGCAGCAGCGCGCGGCGCCGTCGAGCCGGCCGGTGAAGCTGAAATGCACCCGGTTGCTGTCGTCGCGCAGTGCGAAACAGGTCTCGCGGTCGAAATGACCGAACCAGTGTACCGCCTCCACCCCGTCTTCCAGCACCAGCCGGGTGACCTGCCAGTCGGCCGGCCCGGGCGCCGGGCCGCTGCCGGCAATCAGCCGCGACACCGGGATTTCGCCGGGTGGGGCGCCGGACGGGGCGGTCGTGGCGGGGAGCGGGTGTCTGGTGGCCATGGGCGTTCGATTCGGGTGGAAATGGACCGGATCCGGGCGGAAATGCGATTGCAACGCATTATCATCACGAAACACAACGTGGTGCAATCGACACCGCCGCATGCATGCGGCCGCAAGCCGCCAATGCCGGGACGTATTCCATGATGACTGATCTGCCGCCGCGTCCGCCCCGGGGGGCGGGGCCGGCTTCCACCGCCATGCCTCTTGCGGTTCTTGCCGCCGTCGCCGCCCTCGCGGTCGCGACTGTCCCGTCGGCCGGCCGCGCCGACGAGGCCGCCGCGAAAGATGCCGCCGCCGCGACGACCGAACTGGCGCCGATGACCGTGACCGCACGCCGGGCCGAGGAGGGCGCCAGGGACGTGCCTTTCGGCCTGACGGTGATCTCGGGTGACGACATCGAGACGCGCCGCCTGAACACGATCGAGGATGTGTTGCGGGCGACACCGGGCGTGTCGGTCAATTCCTCGGGTGGGCCCAATCTTTACAACCTGTCGATCCGTGGCGTCGGCGCGCTCTATCAGATGAGCATGGACGATGCCTCGGTGGTGCTGAACATCGACGGCACCGCACTGACCCCGCATTATTCCGGGCTGGGCACGCTGGATGTCGAACGGGTCGAGGTGCTGAAAGGCCCGCAGGGCACGCTGTTCGGCGGCAATGGCGAGGCCGGCGCGATCAACATCACCACCCGCCGCCCGACCCGGCACCTTGAAGGCTATCTGCGCGGCGAATACGGCCAGGAGAACCAGCGCCTGATCGAAGGCGCCGTCGGCGGGGCGCTGGCCGAGAACCTGAGCGGCCGCGTTGCCCTGCGCCATTCCGGATCGGATCTGTGGGCGGACAATCTGCAGACCGGCGACCCGTTGAGCGAGCCCACCGATCTGGCCTTTCGCGGCAGCCTGCTGTGGGAGGATTTCGACGGCACCAGCGTGCTTGCCACCGCCGAGCGCCAGCGGGTCGAGAATTTGACCAATCTTCTGGTGCTGATGCCCTATCGCGATCCGCCGGTCAATGATCTGACCCCGGGGCTGTTCGACGACAACGAGAAGACCATGGAGCGCTATGCGCTGGAGATTGCCCATGATTTCCAGGGCGCCCGGCTCACCGCCACCACCTCGGTCGCCCGCGCCGATTTCACCGGGCTGGTCGCCTATGACCGGCTGATTCAGGCGGCAATGGGCCGGGGTGGCGAATACTGGATCGTCGACACCTCCGAGGAAACCGTGTTGTCGCAGGATATCCGGCTGTCGTCGCTGCCGGATGCCGACATTTTCTGGGTGGCCGGCGTCAATCTGCACCATGCCGACCGGTCCTATGACACGCCGCGCAACACCTATGGCACCGGCAGTGCCACCGAACGCGATTTCACCACCCGCCGCTATGCCGTCTATGGCGAGGCGACGGTGCCGGTGGCGCCGCGCCTGAAGCTGACCGCCGGGCTGCGTCAGGCGTGGGAGGAGAAGACCTATGACGCCACCTATCATGGCGGCGGCACCGCGGTGAGCGATGCGCGCGACCTCAGCGACGCCTATACCACCGGGCGGCTTGGCCTGTCTTACGCGGTGACGCCCGAGACCACGATCTATGCCCTGGCCTCGCGCGGCTACAATCCCGGCGGCTTCAGCGATTATTCCACCCAGCCCGCCGACAGCGTGCCCTACAAGCCGGCGGTCAACCGCAGCATCGAGGCGGGGGTGAAGACCGAGACCGCCGACCGCCGGTTCCAGGCCTCGGCCGCCCTGTTCTTCAACGACGTGAAGAACAACCATCTGCTGAGCTATGACCCCGCCACCTATGTGACCAACGCGGTCAATGCCGACACCCGCAGCCAGGGGGCCGAGATCGAGGCAAGCTGGCGGATCGGCGGGGAGTTGACCCTGTCGGGCGGGCTCACCCTCATCGACACCGAGATCCGCACCAATCTGATCGGCCCTGGGGCGGGCGATGTCCGGGCCGGCAACCGGGTGCCCGACGTGCCGCGCTGGGCGGGCCGGTTCTCGGTCGCCTGGATCCACGATCTGCCGGTCCGGTTCGGCAACCTGCCGCAGCCGGCGCTGAATGTTCGTGCCGATTATACCCATGTCGGCGCGCGCACCGCCGATCCACAGAACAGTTTCGACCTTGCCGCCTATGACGAGATCGATCTGCATCTGGGTGTGATGAGCGGCGGGGCCGAGGTCTATCTGTGGGGTGACAACCTGCTCGACGAGACCCGCGACCTCTATGGCTATTTCTCGGCGCCCGCCACCGCCTATGGCGCGCCGGCCCGAGGCCGCACGGTCGGCGTCGGCATGGCGTGGCAGTTCTGAGGCGGACATGACCCGACATCATCACTCCGCCAATGCCGCCGCCGCGCCCGCCGATCGTCTCGGCGGGCGCGTGCGGCTGCTGCTCGCCAGCCTCTACACCACCCAGACGCTGGCGCTGATGTTCTTCGTGGCGGCGCTGATCGCCATCCTGGCTGATGGCGGCGCCAATGCCGACCGGCTGACCCTGGTCTATATGCTGGGGCTGGTCTGGCCGCTCAAACTGCTCTGGGCGCCGGTGATCGACCGCTGGCGACTGGGGCGCGTCGGGCATTACCGCGGCTGGGCGATGGTCTCACAGACGGGCATGGTCGCGGTGCTGGTGGTGATGGCCGCGTTCGATCCGCTGGCCGATTTCGCCGTGGTCTATGGCTTGTGCCTGGCACTCGCGCTGCTCTCGGCCACACAGGATGTCGCGGTCGATGGGCTGGCCTGCCGGCTGCTGCCGCCGGGCGCGCGCGGCCCCGGCAATGCGCTGCAGATTTCCGGCGGGCTGCTCGGCACCATGCTCGGCGCGGGCGGTGTGCTGGTGCTCTATCCGTATCTGGGCTGGGTGGGGGCAATGGCCCTGCTTGGCGGGATTACCGCCGTCAGTCTGGTTCAACTGGCGCTGTACCGCGAGCCCGACACCGTGGCGGCGGTGGTCGCGGGGCCGTCGTGGCGGGCACGGCTGGCCGGTCTCGGCCGCCGGCGCGCGATCGGCTGGGCGGTGCTGCTGCTGATCTGGCCGGTGGGGGCGGGGATGGCCTATGCCCTGATCATGCCGGCGCTGGTCGCGGCCGGCTGGCCGCTGGACCGGATTGGGCTGGTGGTGAATGTGGCGGGGCCGGTCGCCGGTATCGCCGGCGCGCTGCTTGCCGGCCGGATCGCCATCCGCATGGGGCGGCGGCGGGCGCTGATCGCGGCGGCCATGGTCCAGCTTGCCGGGATCGCGGCCGTGGCGCTGCCGGTGCTGGACGGCGCCTGGGTCGGGCCGGCGGCGGTGGCGGTCTGCCTCTATTTTCTGGCCTATAACCCAGGGGCCACGGTGATGGCGATGGTGATGATGGACCGCGCCTCGGTGGCGCGCCCGGCCACCGATTACAGCGTTCAGTCGGCGCTGCATGCGGGGATGGGCATGGGCTCGGTCTCCGCGGGGGCGGCGATCGCGGCGGCGACCGGGCCGGCGACCACGCTGTGGGTGGCGGTGGCCGCCGGGGCGCTGGCGCTGGCGGTAAGCCTGCTGTTCCGCCCGACGGCGGAGAGCGGGCGATGAGTGCCGCTCCCTGGCCGATCCTGGCGCCGGTGCGTCGCCGCATCGCCGTGGCCATGGCGCTGTCGGGCCTGTCGGCGGTGATGGCGCTGGCGACGCTGGTGCTGATCGCCGCCGCCGTGGCGCGGCTGCTGGTGCCGGGCATGCCAGTGCCGGGCGCCGACGTGCCATGGTCGCTGGACGGCCCTGTCGCCTTCTGCACACTGGGCGCCTTGTGCACACTGGCCGCCATCGGCCTCAGGCTCGCGGCCTTCGGGCAGTCGCATCGGGCGGCCTTCCGGCTGGAACTGCTGCTGCGCCGGCGGCTGGCCGCCCATGTCGCCACCCTGCCCATGGGCCGGGTGCAGCAGATCGGCCCGGCCGCCATCGCCAAGGTGATGCAGGACGATGTGAAGGCGCTGCATGTCTTCGTCGCCGACGCGACACCGCTTTATGCCCGCGCGGTGGTGATGCCGGCGGCGACGGCGGTGGCGCTGGTCGTGCTCGACTGGCGTTTCGCCGCGGCGGCGCTGGCGGTGGCGGCTGCCGGCATCGTGGTGATGGCGGTCGCCATGCGCGACGGCGGCGTGTTGATCCGCGCCTATCATGCCGCACGTGAGCGGGTGTCGGCGGCGGTGATCGAGTTCGTGCAGGCGATGCCGGTGGTGCGCACCTTCGATGCCGGCCATGACAGTTTCGGCCGCTATCAGCGGGCGCTGGATGCCTATCTCGCGATGCTGGTGCTGTGGTACCGCCGCTCGGGGCTGGCGGCACGGGCCTCGCTCGCCATCCTGGCGCCGCTGCCGACGCTTGCCGTCCTGCTGGCGGTTGGCTTGTGGACGGGGGCGGGCGACGATCAGGGGCCGTGGCTCGCGGCCCTGCTGACCGGCACCGGCATGGCCGAGGCGATGATGCCGGCCATGGCGCTGCGCGACATGGTCGCCCGTGCCGGCCTCGCCGCCGCCCGCATCGCCGAAATTGTGGCCGAGCCGCCCATGGCCGTCCCCGAACCCGGCCCTGCCGGCCAGGCGGTGCCGCGGGGGCTGGACCTGTGCTTCCAGGATGTGGGCTTCCGCCATGCCCCCGACGAACCGCCGGTGATCGAGGATCTGAGCGTCACCATCCCCGCCGGCAGCGTCACCGCCCTGGTCGGCCCGTCGGGGGCTGGCAAGAGCACGATCGCGGCACTGCTCTGTCGCTTCCACGACGTCACCGCCGGCCGGATCACCATCGGCGGCGTCGATCTGCGCGACCTGCCGCCCGAGCGGCTGGCGGAACTGGTCGGCTTCGTGTTTCAGGACAGCTTTCTGTTTGCCGGCAGCATCGCCGACAACATCCGCCTGGGCCGGCCCGATGCGCCGATGGCGGCGGTGATCGATGCGGCCCGCGCCGCCCGCGCCGACGATTTCATCCGGCGGTTGCCGCAAGGATATGACACGCCGGCGGGCGATCGCGGCGTGTTCCTGTCAGGGGGGGAGCGGCAACGGATCACCATCGCCCGCGCCCTGCTGCTCGACCGGCCGATCCTGGTGCTGGACGAGGCCACCGCCTTCGCCGATGCCGGAAACGAGGCGGCGCTGATGGCGGGGCTGGCGGCGCTGATGAGCGGCCGCACGGTGATCGTGGTGGCTCACCGCCTGTCGACCATCCGGGATGCCGACCGCATCCTGGTGCTCGATCGTGGCCGGCTGGTCGAGGCCGGCAGCCATGCAGCCCTGCTGGACGAGAACGGCCTCTATGCCCGGCTGTGGCGCGCCCATGAACGGGCGCGAGGCTGGACCATCGGCGGACACCACCACGGAGAACCGGCATGACCAGATCTTCCGGATCGAACGGGATCGGTGGCGATGTGGTGCCGCTGCGGCACACGCTCGGCCGGCTGTTCGCGGCGATTGGGCCGCATGCCCCGGCCCTGCGCCGGGCGCTGGCCGGGCTGGTGGCTGCGGCGGCGGTTCAGGGGGCGGCGCTCGCCCTGCTGGCACCTCTGCTGCAGGCGGCGCTGGGCGATGGCGGGACCGTTGCGGCGGCACCCTGGTTCGCCGGGTTCTGCGGGCTGGCGGCGCTTGCCGCCGTGCTCCGCTGGCGGGCCCAGGGCTTCGATTATGGCGGCGACATGGCCCGTGCCACTCATGATCTGCGCAGCCGCCTTGGCGACCAGTTGCGTCGGATGCCGCTCGACCGGCTGCAGGACCGGCGGTCGGGCGAGGTGAACGCCGCCCTGCTCGGCAATGTCGACGAGACCCTGCATCATGTGCTGACGGTGGCGAATCTGCTGGCCCAGGCGGTGGTGACGCCGATCGTGGCGGCGGCGGGCCTTGCCTTTGCCGACTGGCCGGTGGCGTTGGCGCTGGCGGCGGTGTTTCCGCTGATCCTGGCCCTGACCCGCTGGCGGCGGCCGGGCCAGGGCTCCCAGATGGACCGTCTGGCCCGGGCCCATGTCCGCACCGCCGCCGATATCGTGGAATATCTTCAGGGGCTGGCGGTGCTGCGGGCTGCGGGCCGGGCGGGCGTGCGGGCGGCGGCGCTCGATGACGGGTTCACCCGGCTGGAAGCGGTGCAGGTGGCGGATCATCGCCGCGCCACGGGACCGAACCTGACGGTCGCGACCGCGGTCGAACTGGCCCTGCTCGCCGTTGCCGGCCTCGGCATCTGGCGGGTGACGGCCGGGCTGCTCGACCCGGCGGTTCTGGCGGCGGTGCTGGTGGTGACCGTGCGCTTCGCCGAACCGCTCGCCACCGTCACCGCCTATACAGTGGTGATCGATCTGATCGAGGCGGCTCTGGTCCGGATCGAGGCGCTGATGGCGGTGCCGCCGCTGCCGGTACCGGAGCGGCCATTGCGGCCAGCGCGGTTCGATGTCGGCTTCGATGCCGTCACCTTTGCCTATAATGGCGGCACCCAAGGCGACCGCACGCATGCACCCGCGTTGCGTGCCGTCTGTGCGCATCTGCCCGAACGCAGCCTGACCGCTCTGGTCGGGCCATCGGGGGCCGGCAAGACCAGTATGGCGCGGCTGATCCAGCGCCATGGCGAAGTGACGGCCGGGCGGGTCGCGATCGGCGGTGTCGACGTTCGCGACATCGCGCCCGATCATCTCGACAGCCTGGTGTCGGTGGTGTTCCAGACGGTCTATCTGTTCGACGACACCGTGCTGGCCAATATCCGCATGGGCCGGCCCGGGGCCGATGACGCGGCGGTGCTGGCCGCGGCCCGCGCCGCCCAGTGCGACGGCTTCATCGACCGCCTGCCCGCCGGCTGGCAGACCCGGCTTGGCGAGGGCGGCGCCCGGTTGTCGGGCGGAGAGCGCCAGCGCATCGCCATCGCCCGCGCGCTGCTCAAGGACGCACCGATCGTGATCCTGGACGAGCCGACCGCGGCGCTCGACACCGAAAGCGAGGTGGCGGTTCAGGCGGCGATCGACGCGCTGCTGCGCGACCGCACGGTCATCGTCATCGCCCATCGTCTGTCGACCATCGCCGGTGCCGACCAGATCCTGGTGCTGGAGGCGGGCCGGGTGGTGCAGCGGGGGCGCCATGACGCACTTCTGGCGGTGCCGGGGCGCTATCGTGACCTGTGGCGGGCCTCGACTGGTTCCGGCTGACCGGCCGCGACGTCGGGCCAGACAACGCCAACATCGTGCAAAAAAAACGGCCGACCCTGTTCCCGGGGCCGGCCGTTTTCCTGTGGGGGATGTCGTCCCGCCTCAGCGGCGGGCAACCATCCGTCCCGCCTCAGCGGCGGGCAACCATCATCTTCTTGATCTCGGCGATCGCCTTCGCCGGGTTCAGGCCCTTGGGGCAGGTCTTGGTGCAGTTCATGATCGTGTGGCAGCGATACAGCCGGAAGGGGTCTTCCAGGTTGTCGAGCCGGTCGCCGGCATCCTCGTCGCGGCTGTCGGCCAGCCAGCGATAAGCCTGCAGCAGAATGGCGGGGCCCAGATAGCGTTCCGGGTTCCACCAATAGCTGGGGCAGCTTGTGGAGCAGCAGGCGCACAGAATGCACTCATACAGCCCGTCGAGCGCTTCGCGCTCTTCCGGGGTCTGAAGCCGCTCACGTGCCGGCGCCGGGCTCTGGCTGCGCAGCCAGGGCTTGATCGACGCATACTGCGCATAGAAGTTGCTCATGTCGGGGACAAGATCCTTCACCACCTGCATATGGGGCAGGGGGTAGACCTTGACCTCGGCCTTCACGTCTTCCATCGGCTTCAGGCAGGCCAGCGTGTTCGTGCCGTCGATGTTCATCGCGCACGAGCCGCAGATGCCTTCACGGCATGACCGGCGGAAGGTCAGCGTGGGGTCGACCTCGTTCTTGATCTTGATCAGCGCATCCAGAACCATCGGTCCGCAGTGATCCAGATCCACCTCATAGGTGTCCACCGACGGCGTCTCGCCGCTGTCGGGGTTCCAGCGATAGATCTTGAACACCTTGATGTTCTGGGCGCCGTCCGCCTTGTAGGTCTTGCCCTGGCGGATCTGCGAATTCTTGGGAAGGCGGAATTCAGCCATCGCTCGTCTCGTCCTCAGTCGCGGTGGGTCGATGAATGACTGCGCGTCAGTAGACGCGCGCCTTCGGCGGGAACACCTCGACCTCGTTGGTCAGCGTCGTCATATGCACCGGGCGATAGTCGAACGAGACCTCGCCGGCATCGGTGCAACAGGCGACCGTGTGCTTCATCCAGTCCTTGTCGTCGCGGTCGGGATAATCCTCGCGGGCATGGGCGCCACGGCTTTCCGGCCGGTTGGCGGCACCGGCGATGGTGACCAGCGCCTGCCCCAGAAGATTGTCCAGTTCCAGCGTCTCGACCAGATCCGAGTTCCAGATCAGCGAGCGGTCGGTGACCCGGATGTTGTCGCGCTGGTCATAGATCTTGTGCATCTCGGCCAGGCCGCCATCCAGCACCTCGCCGGTGCGGAACACCGCGCAGTTGTTCTGCATGGTGCGCTGCATCTCGTCGCGCAGCTCGGCGGTCGAGACGGTGCCGTTGGCGTGGCGCAGCTTGTCGAAGCGGGCGATCGCACGCTCGGACGCGCTGGGGCCAAGCGCCTTGTGGCTCTGGCCGGGGGTGACGATCTCGGCGGCGCGGATCGCGGCCGCGCGACCGAACACCACCAGATCGAGCAGCGAGTTCGAGCCCAGGCGGTTGGCGCCATGCACCGACACGCAGGCCGCCTCGCCGATCGCCATCAGACCGGGCACCACCGCGTCGGGATTGTCGCCGTCGGGGCGGACCACCTCGGTGCGGAAATTGGTCGGAATGCCGCCCATGTTGTAATGCACGGTCGGCAGCACCGGAATGGGTTCACGCGTCACGTCCACCCCTGAGAACACCTTGGCGGTCTCGGCGATGCCCGGCAGGCGCTGGTGGATGATGTCGGGATCCAGATGTTCCAGATGCAGATGGATATGGTCGTTGCGCTTGCCGACGCCACGGCCCTCGCGGATCTCGATGGTCATGGCGCGGCTGACGACGTCGCGCGAGGCCAGATCCTTGGCCGACGGCGCATAACGCTCCATGAAGCGCTCACCGTTGGAATTGGTGAGATAGCCACCCTCGCCGCGCACACCCTCGGTGATCAGGCAGCCGGCGCCATAGATGCCGGTGGGGTGGAACTGCACGAACTCCATGTCCTGCAAAGGCAGGCCGGCGCGCAGCACCATGGCGTTGCCGTCGCCGGTGCAGGTGTGGGCCGAGGTGCACGAGAAATAGGCCCGGCCATAGCCGCCGGTGGCGATGACCACCAGATGCGAGCGGAAGCGGTGCAGGATGCCGGTCGCCAGATCCCAGCTCATCACGCCGCGGCAGACGCCTTCGTCGTCCATGATCAGGTCGAGCGCGAAATGCTCGATGAAGAACTCGGCGTCGTTCTTCAGCGCCTGCTGATACAGGGTGTGCAGGATGGCGTGGCCGGTGCGGTCGGCGGCGGCGCAGGTGCGCTGGGCGCGGCCCTCGCCGAAGCGGGTGGTCATGCCGCCGAACGGGCGCTGATAGATCTTGCCTTCGTCGGTGCGCGAGAACGGCACGCCGAAATGCTCAAGCTCGATGATCGCCGGGATCGCCTCGCGGCACATGTATTCGATGGCGTCCTGATCGCCCAGCCAGTCCGACCCCTTGACGGTGTCGTACATGTGCCAGCGCCAGTCGTCCTCGCCCATATTGCCAAGCGCCGCCGAGATGCCGCCCTGGGCCGCGACCGTGTGGCTGCGGGTGGGGAACACCTTGGTGATGCAGGCGGTCTTCAGCCCCTTGGCGGCCATCCCCATGGTGGCGCGCAGGCCGGCGCCGCCGGCGCCGACGACCACGATGTCGTATTCATGGTCGATGATCTTGTAAGCCATGGTCATTGCGTTCAGCCTCCGAAGGCAAGCTTGAGCACGGAGACGACGCAGGCGAGGCCGACGATGATGACCGCGAAGGTCATGGCTGTCAGCGACGCGACCTTGACCGCCTCGTTGTGCACGTAATCCTCGATCACGACCTGAAGCCCCAGCTTGGCATGCCAGAACAGCGCCACCAGGAAGGCGATCATCAGCGCGGCCGACACCGGCGACGACAGCCAGCCCACGATCTCCAGCCGTCCGGCGCCGAGATGGGCGATGATCGAAATCACGAACCACAAGGTCAGCGGCACCATGGCGGCGGCGGTCAGCCGCTGCATCCACCAGTGATGAACACCTTCTTTCGCCGAACCCAGCCCGCGGGCGCGGGCAAGCGGATTGCGCAAGCTCATCTTGATCGTCCTCAAACCAGCCGCAGTATCTGCAGTCTTTTGTCACCCGGCAGCCATGCCCGTCATCCGCGGGGTCCGGCGTGTCGCGAACCTCGTGCGGTCAGACCGCGAGACCGATGATCCAGGCGATCAGCGTCAGCGCGACGGCGGCGACCAGCACGATACGGCCCATCTTCTCCGCCGTCTTGATGTCGAAGCCGTGGCCGGTATCCCAGACCAGATGCCGGATGCCGTTCGCCAGGTGATAGAACAGGCACAGCGTCCAGCCGAACATCACCAGCATGCCGAACCACGAGCCGAAAAAGCCCTGCGCGGTTTCAAAGGCGCCGGCGCTGGTCGCGGCGGCAATCAGCCACCAGGCGAGCAACAGGGTGCCGACACTCAACACCACGCCGGTTGCGCGGTGCGAGATCGACATGAGCGCCGTCATAGGCAGGCGATAGACCTGCAGATGCGGCGAAAGAGGTCGGTTGTCGGTCTTGGCCATGGGCTTCTAGAACCTGCACTCCAGGGGCTCATCCCGGTCCGGCGGGGCCGCCGGCCAGGTGGCTCAACGTTTATGGCTTGAAAACGCACGCCTTTCGTCACGCCGTACTGAATAGGCCCAGCCGCCGCTCAAGTCAACGAAAGCCCGGCAAAAGCGGCGCCGGCCGGGGCATATCCCCCGATGCCGGTCGCCGCCCCGCCGATTGTGGACACGGGCGGCCCGCCGTCTCAGCCACGGCGTGGCATCAGCACGGTGTAATCTAGATCAAGAACCACATCGGACAGATATTTTCCGTCGGAATCTTTCAGCGGCCAGTCGGCGGCCGCCCGGTTCTTGACGGCAATAAGACGCAATCTCAATGCGCCCAGATCACCACGCCCGGGCATCGGCTCGGCCGACAGCACCTCCGACCAGGCATGGATGGTGTCGCCGGCGAAGGTGGGGTTGGCATGGCTGCCGGCATTGATCGCGGCGATCCGGACCACATTGGCCAGACCGTTGAAGCTCAGCGCCCGCGCCATGCTGATGATGTGGCCGCCATAGATCAACCGCCGGCCGAAGCGGTTCTGCCCGGCCTCAAGCTGGTTGAAATGGACCTTGGCGGTGTTCTGATACAGCCGGGTGGCCAGCATGTGCTCGGCCTCCTCGATCGTCATGCCGTCGACATGGTCGATCCGCTCGCCGGGCTGGTAGTCCTCGAAACAATGCGGCTCGCCCGACAGCGCCAGATCGAAGCCGCGCGCGTCCAGGCCCTGCGGCACCGCCAGATCGGCGGTGGCGACGGTGGCGGGGATGTCGGTGGGGGGGCAGTTATGGGTGGCTGCAATGTCGGTGCCGGGCGCGCGGCGGCGCACCATCACCCAGCGCACGTAATCCAGCACCATCTGCCCGTGCTGGTTGGTGCCGGTGGAGCGCACCCAGACCACACCGGTCTGGCCGTTGGCATTGGGCTTCAGGCCGATGACGGTGGAGGTGGTGGCCAGCGTGTCGCCGGGAAACACCGGCACGCCGAAGCGGCCGCCGGCATAGCCCAGATTGGCGACCGCGTTCAGCGACACATCGGGCACGGTCTTGCCGAACACGATGTGGAACACCAGCAGATCGTCGATTGGCGCCTGGTCCAGCCCCAGGCCACGGGCGAATTCCGCCGAGGAATTCACCGCGAAGCGGGTGCCGTAGAGGGCGGTATACAGCGACTGGTCACCGGTGGTGACGGTGCGCGGGGTGGCATGGATGATGGTCTCGCCGAGGGTGAAATCCTCGAAGAACCGGCCGGAATTGGTTTTCTGTGCCATCAGGCGCCGTCCTCAACCCAGAGCCTTGATCTGCTCGGCCATGTCGAGCATGCGCCGGGCGCCGACCACGTGCAGGTTCTCGACCAGCTTGCCGTTGACCACGACCACGCCCTTGCCCTCGGCCATCGCGGCGTCATAGGCAGCGATGATCTTGTGGGCCTGGGCCAGATCGTCGGCGCTGGGGCCGAAGGCCTCGTTGGCGGCGTCGAGCTGCTTGGGATGGATCAGGGTCTTGCCGTCCATACCCAGCTCGGCGCCCTGGCGGCAGACCCGGGCGAAGCCCTCGGCATCGTCGAGGTCCAGATGCACGCCGTCCATGATCGCCAGATCGAAGGCGCGGCCGGCCAGCACGCACAGCGACAGGCTGGCCAGGAACGGCAGCCGCTCCGGCGTATGGGCGCAGTGCAGATCCTTGGCCAGATCCGACGTGCCCAGCACCAGCCCGGCCATGCGCGGGGTGGCGCCGGCCACCTCTTCGGCGCGCAGGATGGCGAGCGGGGTTTCCATCATCACCCACAGCTTCAGATCGTCGGGGGCGCCGGCATCGCGCAGCACCGCTTCGGCCTGTCGCACGCCCTCGGCGCCCTCGACCTTGGGGATCAGCACGCCGTCGGCGCCGCTTTTGGCGGCCGCGACCAGATCGGCATGACCCCAGGGTGTGGTCAGCGCGTTCACCCGCATGATCAGCTCGCGATTGCCATAGCCGCCTTCGGCCAGCGCCGCGACGACATTGGCGCGCGCGGCTTCCTTGGCATCGGGGGCGCAGCTATCCTCAAGATCCAGGATCAGCGCGTCGGCGGCCAGGCCGCGGGCCTTGTCGAGCGCGCGGGTGTTGGCGCCCGGCATGTACAGCATGCTGCGGCGGGGGCGATTGGTCTTGGCCATGACGAGACATCCGAAGCTTGAGGTGAGACGGTACCCGCGGCCGGGCAGGCGGATTGCCGCGCGCCCGACCAGAACGGTTCGCGCGGACTATAAACCAGCTTGCGGCATCGCGAAAGCATTGCGCCGGACCCTACCGCGACGCAATAAAGTTGCTGATGTCTCGTGCAAATTCCGCGCGGGCCATGCCCATGCGATGGTGGCGCGCCGGGGTTGAACCGGGACCAGTCCCCGTGTCAGCATCCACCCGTACCAGCATCCACCCGTACCAGCATCCACCCGTACCAGCATCCACCGGCCTGCACATCATGCATCCCTTCAGGAGTACCGCCGATGACTGTCCTCAGCATCCAGTCGCGGGTGAGCTTCGGTCACGTCGGCAACAGCGCCGCGACCCTGCCGCTCGAACGTCTGGGCCGGGATGTCTGTGCGCTGGATACCGTTCGTTTCAGCAGCAATCCGCGCTATGCCGGCTGGCGGGGCACCGTCACCGACCCGGCGGAACTGCGCGGGCTGATCGAGGGGCTGGACGCCCTGCCGGATGAAGCCGGCGGCGGGCTGGGCTTCGTGCGCGCGGTGCTGACCGGTTATTTCGGCAGCGCCGCCCAGGTGGCCGTGGCGGCCGAGGCGGTCGACCGGGTGCGCCGGCGGGTGCCGGGGGCGTTCTATCTGTTCGATCCGGTGATCGGCGACTATCCCGCCGGCCGCTATGTCCAGCCGGGTGTCGCCGAGGCGATGGTCGACGAGCTTCTGCCCCGCGCCGATCTGGTGGTGCCCAATCATTATGAACTCGACCACCTGACCGGTGCCCGCACCACCACCCGCGCCGAGGTGATCGCGGCGCTGGACCGGCTGGCCTCGATGGGGCCCGAGATGGCGGTGGCGACCTCGGTCCGGGTGGCTGAAACCGCGCCCGGCTCGGTCGAGGTGATCGCGGTGGGGCAGGCTGGCCGCTTCCGCATCGAAACCCCGCTGGTGCCGGCGCATTTCTCGGGCACCGGCGACATGTTCTCGGCCGTGCTGCTGGCCGACCTTCTGGCCCATCGCGACCTCGCCCGCGCCATCCGCCGCGCGGTCGCCGCCACCTATGCCGTGGTCGAGGCCAGCCGCAACATGGGCGGCGCCGAACTGGCGCTGGTCGCCGCCCAGGATCTGATCGTCACCGCCGATCCCGACGGGGTGGCGGTTCATCCGTTGTAGACGGCGGCTGGCGGGATCGGCGCGTTCCAGCCGGGCCGCCTCAGGGAAGTTCGATCACGACCTTGCCGAACGGGCCCCGATCGAGATGATCGAGTGCTGCCGACAGCTCCGCGAACGGATAGCGGGTATCGATCACCGGCTTGATCCCGGTCCGGTCGACCGCGCGGACAAGACGCGTCAAGGCATGACGACTTCCCGTGCCGATCCCGTGAATGGTGACGTCCTTCAGCATCAACGGCATGGCCGGCGCGCTGACGTCGAAGCCGTCGAGCGCGCCGATCTGGCAGATATGCCCGCCCACGGCGGCCACCTGCACTGACCGGGCCAGATGCGATCCGCCGATCACCTCAAGGATATGGTCGGCACCGCGATCGCCGGTGGCGGCGTAAACCGCCTCGACCCAATCCTCCCGCGTTTTGTCGATATAATGATCGGCGCCGAGCGCCCGGGCGCGCTGGCCGTTCTCCGGAGCGCCGGAGACGATGACCTCGGCACCGTTCGCCTTGGCGATCTGCAGGCCGAACAAGGCCACGCCGCCGGTGCTCGGGATGAGCACGGTGTCGCCGGCACGCACGCCTGCGCGTTCCATCAAGGCGAACCAGGCGGTCACGCCGGCGCATGGCAAGGTGGCCGCTTCCACGTCGTTCAGGGTCGCCGGGGCGCGCACGAACCAGTCTTCCGACATGGCGACATATTCCGCAAGCACGCCCGGATAATAGCCGCCAAGCGTGCGGTAGGCCGGCGTCCGCGCATCACCGGGCCGAAGCCCGTCGATCCAGTCGGGCGTGAAGGTCGAGATGACCCGGTCGCCAGGGGCAAACCGCGAGACGTTCCGGCCGATCGCCAAGACCTCTCCGGTCAGATCCGATCCCGGCGTGAAGGGGAAGCTGATCGGCAGGCCCCGCCCGCTCTCGATCACCATCTTGTCGCGATAGTTCAGGGCGACGGCCTTCACCTTCACGAGGATATCATGATCCCCCGGTGACGGGATCGCGGCCTCCTTCAGGGCCAGCCGATCGCGGCCGATGGCGTCGATCTCCCAACGCAGCATTGTCTTCATGATAAGGCTCTCCGAATGCGAACCGCCCCCGCCTGTCGGATTGGCGGGAGCAGCGGGTTGACTGATCTTCGGGAGAGCACGCTGACACAGGCGATTATAGATAATAATCCGCTATAATCAGCATGGGTTGTTGGTTCCAGAGGCATCAATATGCGGGGCGGAGACTATGTCGAACTCACGGCGTTCCTGAGCGTCGCCGAGGAGCGGAGCTTCAGACGGGCTGCGGCGCGACTGGCGATGTCGCCATCGGCGCTCAGCCATACGATTAGATCGCTGGAGGAGCGTCTGGGCGCGCGGCTGCTCAATCGGACAACGCGCAGTGTCTCGTTGACGGAAGCCGGCCAGTCATTGTTCGCGCGCCTGCGCCCGGCCATGGACGAGATCGGTGCCGCCGTGCAGGACGTCAGCGACCACCAGAGCCGGCCGCGGGGCGTGGTGCGGGTGAACCTGCCGCGCATCGCCGCCCGTCTGTTGATCGCGCCCATGCTGGCAGACTTCACGCGCCGCTATCCTGATGTGCGGCTCGACCTGGTGATCGACGACGACATCACCGATATCGTGGCGCATGGCTTCGATGCCGGCATACGGTCCGGCGGCCTGGTCCAGCAGGACATGATCGCGGTCAGGCTCACGCCCGATCTGCGCATGGCGGTTGTGGGGGCACCCGCATATGCCGTTGCGCGGCCGCCGATCCGGACCCCCCATGATCTGGTTCATCACGCCTGTCTCACCTATCGGTGGAGCGAGACGGGCATCCTGCAGCGCTGGCAGTTCGAGGGGGCCGACGGCCCTGTCACCATAAAGGTCGACACGATCGTCTCCGCCAACGAAACCGACCTGCTGCTTGCCGCCGCCGTGCAGGGCGCGGGCATCGCCTATCTTGAGGAAAGTCTCGTGGCACCGCACCTTCGGCGCGGTGGCCTGATCCGTATGCTCGATGACTGGTGCAAACCGTTTCCTGGCCTGCATCTGTATTATCTCAACAAGCCGCATATGCCGGCAGCTCTCAGGGCGTTCATCGACGTCATGAAGTCGCAGGCCCATCGTGGTCCGGATGATCACACCAGCGCCTGAACCCCTTTCTTCCGCACGATCGTCAGCAGTTTCAGGGCCGGGCCGCCTGGCTTCTTCACGCCGCGTTCCCAATCGGATATCAGGTTGCGGCTGACATTCAGATGGCGGGCGAACACCGGCTGAGACATCTGCTCGCGCTCACGCAATGCCCGGATGTCGTCGGGAGACATCGGCAGCACGGGCGCGAGGCAGGCGGTATCGAAATCGCGCATCGTCTTGCGGTCGATCGCCCCGGCGTCGTACAGAGCTTCCATGATCTCGTGGATCGCGGCGAAGGCGTCACTCTTGTATGGGCCGCTGGTGGCGGCACGCGGCCGGGGCTTTCTGGTCGCCATCACCCGCCATCCTCCCGCCGCCAGCCATCCAGGATGATGGCGGTGGACACCGATTTCACCGCCGGGTGACGGAGCATATGGGCGCGGGTGGCATCCAGCGCCGTGACCGACAGGCAATGGACCAGCACGAACACGTCGGGAGAGCCGGTCACCGCCCAGGCGGCGAGGCATTCCGGGCGCTGGCGCAGCGCCGCCAGCAGCGGGCCGTAATGGCCCGAGCGGCCGACCAGCGTGAACAGCGCGTCAACCCCGCGCGCGGCGCCGGCGGCCTGCCCCTGTTTGGGAAGGGCTGTTTCGACCGTGTAGCGGCGGATGATGCCGCGCGCCTGAAGCCGGTCCATACGCCGCTTCACCGACGGCCGCGAGGTGCCGGTCATCGCGGCCAGTGTGCTGATGCTGCGGCGGGCGTCTTCTTTCAGCAGGTCCAACAGGTGACGATCGCTGTCGGTCAGCACCGGTTCACGCGCCGATGCCGCGGGTGCATTGGTCGGGCCGGATGTCGTCGGGGGTGGGCCGTCTTTGTCCTGATCAGGCATGGGCATGGGATGATCTGTCGGGTGCACAAGGCGGGGGAATATAGACGTAGTTCGGGTGCATTCAGAACGCTTTGCTTTCATTATGGTACAGACTGTTCAATTCGGAGTCTGGTTCAGAATCACCACAGGCGGTTAATAAGGCGTTAAGACGGCTATTGCAGCCAATGGTTGAAACGCACCGGATCACGCCCGACATCGGCGCGGCCCGGCCGCTTATCGCAGGATCTGCGACCCATGTTCCCCATGCCATATCAGAGCCGTGCCGAGATTGCGGCCGACCGGGTGGACGAGGCCTGCGCGCCCTGGCAGCGCGTGGTGTTCGATGAATTCGCCGCCACCATCGCCAGTCCGCAGCGCCCGTTCCCTTGTGTGTTCGGCGTTGCCGGTTTCGCTGCCGACCAGTTGCGCTATGTGTTCATCGACGATGCCGGCCCCGATGGCGTTCGCCAGTTGGGCAAGGCGCTGCGGGCCTTCATCGCCCGGGCGCGCGGCATCGGGCCCAATACCTCGCTGGTGGCCTTCTTCCGCCCCGACGTGCCGGGCGACATCGAAGACTATCGCCGCCGGATGTGGACGGTGCTGAACGGTCTGGCCGCGATCGACGACCAGCCCTGGCCCGCGGATGTGCCGGGCGATCCCGATGATCCCTTGTGGGAATTCTGCTTCGCCGGCGAGCCGGTCTTCGTGGTCTGCAACACCCCGGCCCATGTCGCGCGCCAGAGCCGGCGGGCGAGCAGCTTCATGCTGACCTTTCAGCCGCGCTGGGTGTTCGACCGCATCCTTGGCACCGACGCGGCCGCCGATGTCGCCTTCGCCAAGGTCCGCCGTCGGCTGGCGGCCTTCGACATGCTGCCGGCCTCGCCGGATCTGGGCCGTTATGGTGCGGCTGGAATCCGCGAGCACCGGCAGTATTTCCTCGACGACGCCAACCGCCCGGCGCCCGCCTGCCCGTTCCGGGGCCAGGATAGCGCCGGCGCCGGGGCGTCGGCCAAGATGTCGGCCAGGATGTCGGAGGGGGTGTGAGCCATGGTCCGCATTCATGCCAGCCAGATCACACCCCCGGCGCTGCCAGCCCTGATCCGCCGGCTGATGCCGGCGCAGGGCAGTGTGGAGGTGCAGCATGACCAGCCCGGCAAATGCCATGACTGGCACGCCCATCCGACGGATGAGACCCTTGTCGTTCTGGATGGCGGGTTGCGGTTCTATTGGACCGGCGGCGAGCGGCTCTGCGGTCCGGGAGACGTGATCCACCTGCCGGCCGGCACCCGTCATGGCTCGGAGGCGCTGGCGGCCGGGGTGACATATCTGATCGCCCCGGTCATCGTGGCGCTGGACCCGGCCGCCGCCGCATGACCAGACCAGGGGAGGCCCCATGACTGCCAGGACCGAAACCGCGCCGTCCGACCTGCGCCGCAGCCTGGGCACGGTGAAGGGCGCCGCCGTGATGTTGAACATCGTGCTGGGCGCGGGGCTGCTGATCCTGCCCGGGCTGGCGGTGCGCCGGGCGGGCGATCATGCCCTGATCGCCTGGGGCCTGTGCGCGCTGGCGGCGCTGCCGCTGCTGGCGGTGTTCGTCATCCTGGGGCGGCGGTTCCCCGATGCCGGCGGCATCGGCCATTTCGCCGCCCGCGCCTTCGGCCCGGCGATGGCGCCGGCGGTGTCGTTCATCCTGCTGGGGGCGGTGGCGATCGGCCTGCCGTCGATCGCCCTGACCGGCGGCTATTATGCCGCTGGCGCCGTTGGCGGCGCGCCGCATCTGTGGGCGGCGGGGCTGGTGGTGGCCGGGCTGCTGTTGAACCTGCTGTCGGCGGAACGCGCGGCCCGGGTCAATCAGGCCATGGCCCTGGTGCTGCTGGTGCTTCTGGGCGCCATCGCCGTGACCGGCGCCGTGCTGGTGCCGCCATCGCCGGCCGCCCTGCCGCTGCTGCCCGAAGGCGGGCTTCGGGCGATCGACTGGGGGCTGGCGCTGGCGCCGTTCATGATGATCTTCTTCGCCTTCACCGGCTGGGAGATCGCCTCCAACCTGTCGGAGGAGTTCAGTGATCCGCGCCGTGATTTCCCGCGCGCGATGTTCCTGTCCTTCGCGGTGGCGGTGGCGCTGTATCTGGTGATGGCCTGGATCGCCCAGACCCGCGACCTTGGCGGCCGGTTCGAAACCCCGTTCGCCGCGATCATGGACGGCCGCTTCGGCGCCATCGGCGGCCGGGCGGTCGCCGCCGTGGTGGTTGTGATGATCCTGGCCAATCTGGCGGCCGCGATCTGGGGTGTGTCGCGGATGATCTTCGCGCTGGCACGCGACCGCACCCTGCCTCACGGGTTGGCGGGGTTGCGCCAGGGCCAGCCGATGCGGGCGGCGCTGGTGCTGGTGACGGTGCTGCTGGCGGTGATCGCCGCCGATGCCGCCGGGCTGACCGGGGTTGAAACCCTGCTGGCGATTGCCGGCCAGAATTTCCTGATCCTGTACGGGGTTGCCGCCGCCGCCCTGTTGAGGCTGGCCGATGGCGGCGGTATCGGCCTGTGGGCGGGCCGCCTGCTGGCCGGGCTGTCGGTGCTGCTGGTGGTGGCGCTGGCGCTGGCCCAGGGTGGATCGCTGATCTATCCGCTGGTGCTGTCGGTGCTGGGATGGCTGGCCCATCGCCATGCCCGGCGCCGCGATATCACGGGCGGAGGACGGGCAGGGCTTCGACCAGAAAATCGATGAAGGCCCGCACCCGCGCCGCCAGATGCTCGTGGCCCACATAAAGCGCGTGGATCGGCTCGATATCGCCGGGATTGTGGTCGTCGAGCACGACCACCAGCCGGCCGGCATCGATATCGGGCTGAACATGAAACCGGCCCAGCCGCGCCAGCCCCACCCCGTCCAGGCACAGCCGGCGCATGGTGGCGCCATTGTTGACCAGCAGATTGCCGCCGACCGGCCGCGACCAAAGCGTACCCGTGGCCGGGTCGCGGAACGGCCAGTCATCGGTGCTGCGGCGGAAATTGAACCGCAGGCAGTTATGCCGGTCCAGATCGGCCGGGGTCTGCGGCGTGCCGTGGCGGGCCAGATAATCGGGGGCGGCCACGATCATCCGCGGGCTGTCGAGGATGCGGCGCGCCTTCAGGCTGCTGTCGCCGAGCGGGCCTGAGCGGATCGCCACATCGGTGCGGGCATCGACCAGATCGATGATGCCGTCCGACAGCGACAGATCCAGTTCCACCTGCGGATAGCGCGCCATGAACCGCGGCACCAGCGGCACGATCTGGCTGACGCCGAAGGCGACCGACGCACTGACATACAGCCGCCCGCGCGGTGCCAGCCGGGCACCGCCCGCCACCGCGCGTTCCGCCTCGGCGATATCGGCCAGGATGCGACGGGCATGGGCCAGATAGACCTCGCCCTCGGCGGTCAGTTGCAAGGCGCGGGTGGACCGCACGAACAGCCGCGTGCCCAGCCGGTCCTCCAGCCGCGTCACCAGTTTGCTCACCGCCGATGGCGACACGCCCAGCAGCCGGCCGGCGGCCGAGAACCCGCCCTGATCGACCGCCGTGATGAACATCTCCATCTCGCCGGCGCGGTTGTCCATGACGCGTGCGGCCCCCTCAGCCGGTCACCCATGATTTCAAGTCACCATGGGCCGCCTATTCTGCCAGACAGAGGTGGGGATGCTCAAGCGGCATGTCGCCGCCGGCGTCAGACGAAGCCGGGGCCGTGGACCCAGGCGACCAGGCTGTAGCGCTGGCCCCGGGTGACCGGGGTCACCTCGTGGACGACATAGGACGGGAAGGCGATGGCGGTGCCGCGACGGCGGGGGCCGGTGATCGGCACCGCCTGCGGTTCCAGCACCAGATCGCCGCCGACATAGTCTTCGGGCGCCGATAGTTGGATCGACACGCCCAGCTTGCGGCGCCGGGCGCGGGGGCCCTCGCCGCGATCGACATGGCGGATATAGCCGCCGGCATCGTCGCCGTCATAGCGGGCGATCTGCAGGGCCTCGTCGAAACCGTAGAGCACGAAGCCGAAGCGGGTGCGGTTGAACACCGCCACCACCTCGGCCATCCGCCGGTCGATGCGTGCCACCAGCGCCGGCTCGCCGCCGGTGTCGCCATCCAGCCACAGCACCCGCGAGCGGCGGATACCGGCCGACTGCACCCCCCGGATCAGTGCCGCGCTATGGCCGCCTTCCGCCTCGAACAGCCGGATCAGCGCGTCGCAGTCGGCCGCATCCAGCACGTTGTCGAGGGCGGCGAACCCGGCCGGGCGCAGGCCGGTGGCCGGATAGACCGCTTCGTCGCGCAAGGGTGGGGCCGGAGGGGGGAGGATTGTGGCGTCGTTCGAGGATGGCCCCATCTGCGGTTCCGTTCAGGCGTCGGGGGTGGATGCATCCGGCCGGGGCGTACCCGGCTGGCCGTGGCTCAGGCGCGGGGTCAGATGATCGCGCAGCAGCGCCTCGGCGATCTCCACCGCGGTCAACGCCTGGCCGCGATGCAGGTTGTCGGCCACCAGCCACAGGTCCAGGGTGGTCGGGTCGGCCTGGTCGCTCATCAGCCGCACGACATAGACCGGAGACTCGCCCACGATCTCGATCGGGGTGGTGGGGCTGTCGGCATCGGCCTCGGCGCCGGGGGCGGGCGCCGTCACCGCCAGACCCGGCGCCGAATGCAGCGCGTTCCAGGCGGCGGCGGCGTCGACGCTGTCGCGGAAGGTGACCGACAGGCCGATGGTGTCGCCGATGAACACCGGCACCCGCGCGGTCACGACGCGCGCGGCGATCGCCGGGCCGACCACGGCGCCGATGGCGCCGGCGATCTCGTGCTCCTCGCGCGTGCGGCCGCTGGCGTCCTCGGCATCGGCGCCCAGCACGTTGAAGGCGATCTGCTTGGTGAACTGTTCCGGATCGCGGCGATTGCCGATGAAGACGTCCTTGGTCTGGGTGAACAGCTCGTCCATCGCCGCGCGTCCGACACCCGACACCGATTGCAGCACCGTGGCGGTGACCGAGGCCACCGGCACCAGATCGTCCAGTGGCTTCAGGACCATGGCGATCATCACCGCCGCCGCCGGCGGGCAGGCGACGGCGCGATGCCGGCTCCAGGCACGCAGCGCGCGCGGGTTCACCGGCACCAGCGCCTGGGGCACGCCGTCGATGGCGCGATAGGCGCCGGTCAGATCGACGACCACCGCGCCGGCGGCCGAGACCCGGGGCCCGTGAACCTTGGCGATGGCGGGCAGGCCGGCAAAGATCGCGATGGTGATGGTCGAGAAATCGGCATCGGCGAGCCTGGTCACGGAAATCTCGGCGTCGTCTCCGAAGGTCAGCGTCTCGCCCCGCTGCACCTCGGTTTCCAGTGCCCGCACCCGGTCGGTGCCCAGCCCCCGCGCCGCCAGAACCTGGAGCACTTCACGTCCGGTGGCGCCGGTGGCACCGATCACCGCGATCACGTCGGTCATCACGTTATCCTTGAAGTCGAACTTGACGTCGAAATAGGCGGCGCCCGCAGGCCACGGCCGAAGCCATGATCTGCGGGCGCCTGATGCGTCGGTCGGGGTCTGATGTGGGCGGCCCGCCCCGGTTTGGGAAGGGGCGCCCCGATCAGCGGCCGACGAATGGTGCGTTGCGGTCTGGATATCCGGCGAGGGTCAGCCGAGCTTGCCCAGTTCGCGGATAATCGCCTCACCCATCACCGTGGTCGACACCTGGGCCATGCCCGGCTGCATGATGTCGCCGGTGCGCAGGCCGCTCTTCAGCACGTTGCGCACCGCCTGCTCGACCATCTCCGCCTCGGCGTCCATGTCGAAGGAATAGCGCAGCATCATCGCGAAGGACAGCACCGTCGCCAGCGGATTGGCGACGCCCTGGCCGGTGATGTCGGGGGCCGAGCCGTGGACCGGCTCATACAGCGCGCGGCGGCGGCCGCTTTCATCCGGATCGCCCAGCGAGGCCGAAGGCAGCATGCCCAGCGAGCCGGTCAGCATCGCGGCCTCATCCGACAGAATGTCGCCGAAGATGTTGCCGGTGACGATCACGTCGAACTGCTTGGGATTGCGGACAAGCTGCATGGCGGCATTGTCGACATACATATGGCTGAGCTGGATGTCCTCATAGCCCTCGCCATGGAGCTTGATGACCTCTTCGCGCCACATCTCGGTGGTCTCAACCACATTGGCCTTGTCGACCGAGCACACCTTGCTGCCGCGCTTGCGGGCCAGATCGAAGGCGATCCTGGCCACCCGGCGGACTTCCGGCGAGGTGTAGACCATGGTGTTGACGCCACGGCGGGTGCCGTCGGGCAGGGTTTCCACACCGCGCGGGGTGCCGAAATACAGATCGCCGGTCAGCTCGCGGATGATCAGGATGTCGAGCCCGGCCACCACCTCATGCTTCAGGGTCGAGGCATCGGCCAGCTCGTCGAACACGATCGCCGGGCGCAGATTGGCATAGAGCTGCATTTCCTTGCGCAGCTTCAGCAGGCCGCGCTCGGGGCGGATCTCGAAGGGCAGCGGCTCCCATTTCGGGCCGCCGACGGCGCCCAGCAGCACCGCGTCGGCGCCCATGGCAAGATCAAGGGTCTTGTCGGCGAGCGGCACGCCATAGGCATCGATGGCGCAGCCGCCGACCAGATCTTCCTCGATGTCGAAGCCGAGCCCGCGCTCGCGCTCGAACCAGCCGATGATGCGGCGCACCTCGCCCATGACTTCGGGGCCGATGCCGTCGCCCGGCAGGATCAGCAGCTTCTTGTTGGCGGCCATGTCGCGTCCGTCTTTCTGAGAGGGGGAGAGCAGATCTTACAGGGGTAGGGAACCGGCCGCGGCGGGGGCCAGCGGCCGGTCGGTCGGCTGGTTGATCAGTTCAGCGGGTCACGAGGCATACAGCCAGGGCTGGCTGGCCTTCTGGCGGGCCTCGAAATCGCCGATACGGCCTTCAGACTTCAGGGTCAGGCCGATATCGTCCAGCCCTTCCAGCAGGCAGTGGCGGCGGAAGCTGTCGATCTCGAAGCGGATCGGATCGCGGCCGGCGGCGCGGATCTCCTGCGCCTCCAGATCGATCGTCATCACCGCCGTCTCGGGGTTTTCCGCCACCGGCATCAGGCTGTTGACCTGGGCCTCGTCCAGTTTCACCGGCAGGATGCCGTTCTTGAAGCAGTTGTTATAGAAGATGTCGGCGAAGCTGGGGGCGATGATGCAGCGGATGCCGAAATCGAGCAGCGCCCAGGGGGCATGCTCGCGGCTGGAGCCGCAGCCGAAATTGTCGCCGGCCAGCAGGATCTTCGCGTCGCGCCAGGGAGCCTGGTTCAGCACGAAATCGCCGGTCTCGTTGCCGTCGCGGTCATAGCGGACATCCGAGAACAGGCCGACGCCCAGCCCGGTGCGCTTGATGGTGGTCAGGTACTGCTTGGGGATGATCAGATCGGTATCGATATTGACCCGCGGGAACGACGCGGCGATGCCGGTCAGGGTGGTGAACTTGTCCATGGGATCGGGCTTTCTGAAGGGCTTGAGCCAGAGGGCGGACCCGGTGCGGGATCAGAGGCTGCGGACATCGGCGAGCGTGCCGGCCACGGCTGCCGCCGCCGCCATGCCCGGGCTCATCAGATGGGTGCGGCCGCCACGGCCCTGGCGCCCTTCGAAATTACGGTTCGAGGTCGAGGCGCAGCGCTCGCCCTCGCCCAGACGGTCGGCGTTCATCGCCAGACACATCGAGCAGCCGGCGTCACGCCACTCAAAGCCGGCCGCGACGAACACCTTGTCGAGGCCTTCCGCCTCGGCCTGCTTCTTCACCAGACCCGACCCCGGCACCACCAGCGCCTGCACGCCGGCCGCGACCTTGCGGCCGCGGGCAACGGCCGCCGCCTCGCGCAGATCCTCGATCCGGCCATTGGTGCACGAGCCGATGAACACCTTCTGCACCGGCACGGTGGCAAGGGCGGTGCCTGGCTCCAGGCCCATATATTTCAGCGCCCGTTCCATCGCGGCCCGGCGCATCGGGTCGGCGATATCGGCCGGGTTCGGCACCTGACCGGTGATCGGCGCCACGTCCTGCGGGCTGGTGCCCCAGGTCACCTGCGGCGCGATATCGGCGGCATCGAGGGTGATCTCGCTGTCGAAGACAGCACCCTCATCCGACACCAGACCGCGCCAATAGGCGGCGGCCTGTTCGAACAGATCGCCCTTGGGCGACATCGGCCGGTCGCGCAGATAGTCGATGGTCTTCTCGTCGACGGCGATCAGCCCGGCGCGGGCGCCGGCCTCGATCGACATGTTGCAGACCGTCATCCGGCCTTCCATCGACAGGCCGCGGATCGCCGAGCCCGCATACTCCACCACCCGGCCGGTGGCGCCGCCGGTGCCGATGCGGCCGATGATCGCCAGCACGATGTCCTTGGGGCCGACGCCCGGCGCCAGCGTGCCCTCGACATTGATCCGCATGGTCTTCGACGGCGACTGCACCAGGGTCTGGGTCGCCATCACATGCTCGACCTCGGAGGTGCCGATGCCGAAGGCCAGGGCACCGAAGGCGCCGTGGGTGGAGGTGTGGCTGTCACCGCAGACGATGACCGTGCCGGGCAGGGTGAAGCCCTGCTCGGGGCCGATCACATGCACGATGCCCTGACGGTCGTCCATGATCGGGAAATAGGGCACGTCGAAGGCGGCGCAGTTGCTCTCCAGCGTCTCGACCTGGGTGCGCGAGACCGTGTCGGTGATGCCCTGGGCGCGCTTGATCGTCGGCACGTTATGGTCGGCCACCGCCAGCAGCGTGTCGAGCCGGCGCGGCGTGCGGCCGGCGGCGCGCAGGCCTTCGAAGGCCTGGGGGCTGGTGACCTCGTGGATCAGCATGCGGTCGACATAGATCAGGGCCGAGCCGTCCTCGCGGCTCTCGACCATGTGGCTGTCCCAGATCTTGTCATACAGGGTGCGTGGGGCGGACATCGGTTCCTCGTTCACACTCGGGTGGCAGCCAGGGCAGCGCGGGGACCACGCCGGTCGCGATGAACCGCGACACTTTGCTTCACATCGGCTGCGTCGAGGGCAAGAATAATATGTTGCCGTCCACTTGGGAAGCGGAAAGAAACGTTCTAAATCATAGACTTAACTGATGGGGCGCCATTTTGGTATACCAATTGGGCATTCCGGCAACAGCCAAATGGCGCCGGCTGCCGCGATCACGCCGCCCCTGCACCCGCACACGGCCCATACGAAAACCGCCGGCCACCTCGTGCAAGGTGGCCGGCGGTTCCGGTGTCAGAGCTCCGTCCGCGATCGGTCGTGATCGCGCGGTCGCGGGCCAGATCAGTTCGCCGCAACCTTGGCCGGACGGGTGTCGCGGCGCTCGGCGATACGGGCCGACTTGCCGGTCCGGCCGCGCAGGTAATACAGCTTCGCGCGACGCACCCGGCCGCGGCGCACCACGTCGATGCTCTCGATCAGCGGGCTGAACAGCGGGAACACGCGCTCCACGCCCTCGCCATACGAGATCTTGCGGACGGTGAACGACTGGTTCAGCGAACCGCCCTTGCGGGCGATGCACACGCCCTCATAGGCCTGCACGCGCTCGCGGTTGCCTTCAACCACGCGCAGATTCACGCGCACCGTGTCGCCGGGCTCGAAATCCGGCACGGGGCGGGCGGCGGTCAGCTGCGCGATCTGCTCCTGTTCGAGCTGCTGGATGATGTTCATCGCACCCTACCTTTTTCGACGTCAGCGAGGCGGCGACGGCCGCCTGCCTCCGGCATTGTTATGGGCACCAGGGCAACCCGCCCTGATGCCAGTTTTCAGTGATCGTCCAGGTCTTCATGGTTCTGTTCCGTCCGGAACCCGGTGGCGCCGGTTGAATGACCGGTGCATCCAGGCCGCACGGCGTCAGGTCTCGCCGCCGTCCCTGCGGCGGCGCGCCTCACGCCGCGCCCACAGATCGGGCCGTCGTTCCCGGGTCGTTGCCTCCGCCCGTTCCTGTCGCCAGGACCGGATCCGCTCGTGGTGGCCCGAGGTCAGAACCTCCGGCACCGCGCGCCCCTCCCAGATGTCCGGGCGGGTATAGTGCGGATATTCCAGCAGATCGTCCTCGAAACTTTCCTCTGCCTGCGACGCATGCGCGCCCATGACACCCGGCAACAGGCGCACGCAGGCGTCGATCAGGACCAACGCCGCAAGCTCCCCACCGGAGAGGATGAAATCACCGAGGCTGACCTCCTCGAACGGCCGGGCATCCAGAAGGCGCTGATCGACGCCTTCGAACCGGCCGCACAGGACAACGACGCCAGGCCCGGCGGCCAGACGTCTGATCCGCGATTGGGTAAGCGGTTGGCCGCGCGGAGTCAAGTAAATCAAGGCCTGACCGGGACATTTTTCGATCGCGGCATCGATCGCGGGCGCCAGCACATCGGCCCGCATCACCATGCCGGGACCGCCGCCCGACGGCGTATCGTCGACCGCGCGATGCCGGCCCAGACCGTACGCGCGCAGCGCCGTCACGTCCAGCCGCCACAGATCCCGCTCCAGCGCGCGTCCGGCAAGCGACGTGCCGAGCGGCCCCGGAAACATCTCCGGATACAGCGTCAGCACGGTCGCGGTCCAGGGCGCGCCGGTATCGCTCAGCGCGGTTCCGGTCATTCCAGACCCTCGGGCGGATCGATCATCATCCGCTTCAGATCCAGATCGATCACGGGCACATAGTCGCGGGTGAAGGGCAGCATCAGCGGTTCCGCGCCGCCGGGGCGGGCAATCTCCAGCACGTCGCCCGCGCCGAAATCATGCACCGCCCGCACCTGGCCGACCGCGACGCCACCGGTATCGGTGACGTCCAGGCCGATCAGGTCGGCGTGATACCACGCCTCCTCGTCATCCTCGATCGGCGGCAGCGCCGCGCGGGGGACGTGGAGTTGCAGCCCGGTCAGGGCGGCCGCCGCATCGCGGTCGTCGACGCCGTCCACCTTCACCACCAGCCCCACCTTGTGGGGGCTGATGATGCGGATGCGGAACTGGCGCCGGCCGGTCCGGTCATAGAGCGGCCCGTATTCCGCCACCGCCTCAGGATCCTCGGTGAACGGTCTGAGCCGCAGTTGCCCGCGCACCCCTTGCGGGGCGGCGAATTCCGCGACGCAGATCAGCTCGGCCGGATCGACCGGCACGCTATCACCGGAGGCAGAACCTGCGGCGGGTTGAGCCGTGCGCGATGGTGGGCCGCTGCGGGGAGGGCGAGACATCGGAAACCCTGCCGGTCAGACGGATCAGGCCTCGGCGCCGGCCGATTCGGCGGCAGCGGCCTCGGCGGCGGCACGGGCGGCGGCGGCTTCCTTCAGGCGCTCCTGAGCTTTCGCCTTGGGCGCGCCCTTCTTAGGATTGTTGCGCTCGGTCTTGGTCACGATGCCGGCGGCGGCCAGGAAGCGGGCGACGCGATCGGTCGGCTGGGCGCCGCAGGCAACCCAGTACTGGGCGCGCTCGACATTCAGCACCACGCGCGACGGATCTTCCTTCGCGGCCAGCGGGTTGTAGATGCCGATCTTCTCGATATAGGCGCCGTCGCGGGCGTTGCGCGAATTGGCGACCACGATGCGATAGACCGGGCTCTTCTTGGCGCCGAGGCGGGTCAGGCGGATCTTCACGGACATGGGGTTCTGGTCCTGGCTTGCTTGGGTGTTTCGGAAATCGGGGTCAGGGTCGGTATCGCCGGCGGGCGATGCGGCGCGCGGGGCGCCGCCGCACATCACATCCGCGGCAGAAGGTTGCTCAGGCCGCCGCGCATCATGCCCTTCTTGCCGAGCTTGCCGACCTGTTTCATCATCTTGCTCATGTCCTGGTGCTGCTTCAGCAGGCGGTTCACGTCCTGCACGCTGGTCCCCGAGCCGGCGGCGATGCGCTTCTTGCGCGATGCCTTGATGATCTCAGGGGTCCGGCGTTCGGTGGGCGTCATCGACATGATGATCGCCTCCTGCCGCACCAGAAGCTTTTCGTCCAGCTTGGCGTCGTTCAACTGCGCCTTCATCTTGCCGATGCCGGGCAGCATGCCGAGCATGCCCTTCATGCCGCCCATCTTGCGTAGCTGGCGCAACTGTTTGGCCATATCGTCGAGGTCGAAGCCGGTGCCCTTCTGGATCTTGGCGGCCAGCTTCTCGGCCTCGTCGCGGTCGATGGTCTCGGCCGCTTTTTCGACCAGCGACACCACGTCACCCATGCCCAGGATGCGCGAGGCGATCCGTTCGGGGTGGAAGGTCTCAAGCTGATCGAGTTTCTCGCCTTCGCCCAGCAGCTTGATCGGCCGGCCGGTGACCGAGCGCATGGCAAGTGCGGCACCGCCGCGGGCATCGCCGTCGACCCGGGTCAGGGCGATGCCGGTCAGCCCGACGCGGTCCTGGAAGGTGCGGGCGATGGTCACCGCGTCCTGGCCGGTCATGGCGTCGGCGACCAGAATGGTTTCGTGCGGGCGGGTCGCGGCCTTGACGGCGGCGACCTCGTCCATCAGCACGTCGTCGATATGCAGGCGGCCGGCGGTGTCGAGGATGACGACGTCATAGCCTTCGCGCGCCGCAACCTTCATTGCCCGCTGGGCGATCGCCACCGGCTTCTCGCCGAACACGATCGGCAGGCAGCCGACCTCCGCCTGCTTCGACAGCACGTCGAGCTGCTGCTGCGCCGCCGGGCGATAGACGTCGAGCGAGGCCAGCAGCACGCGCTTCTTGTCGCGCAGGCGCAGCCGGCGGGCGAGCTTGGCCGAGGTGGTGGTCTTGCCCGAGCCCTGAAGCCCGACCATCATGATCGCGACCGGCGGAGCGGCGTTCAGGTCGATCTCGACCGCGTCGCCGCCCAGCATCTCGGTCAGATGGTCGTGGACGATCTTGATGACCATCTGCGCGGGGTTGATGCCACGCAGAACTTCCTGGCCGACCGCACGCTCGCGGACACCATTGATGAAATCTTTGACGACGGGAAGGGCGACGTCCGCTTCCAGCAGCGCGATGCGCACTTCACGCAAGGCGGCGGTCACATCGGCTTCGGTCAGCGCACCACGGCGCTTCAGGCGATCGAAGACCTCGCCAAGCCGGCCGGACAGATTCTCGAACATCTCTTTGTCTCACCGTCTCGCTCGGAGCCGGGGCCACGGGGATCGTGACCCTGTCGATGCTCCCATCGGCGGCCGGTGTCAGCCGTGAAGGATCGCTCCCTCAAGGCGCCACCGCCCGACCGGGCGTAGCGCCGGCCGATCGCCATGCCGGGGCACCAGGGCTCCCGCTCGACAATCATCCGGCGTGACGATCCGCGCAAGGCCATATGGCCGGGCCCGAACGGCCGACGCCATCCGGTTTCACGCGAAGACAGGCTTGTGACTCACTGGCCGCCATCTGTCAAGCCCCGGCAGCACTGGCGCCGACAGGTTCCCGTGAGGCCGGTAGCCGGAGGGGGCAGGCAGCGGGCGGCTCAGGTGGCGCGGGCGGCGCGGCGTTTGCGCTGGGGGGTTGCCAGGGGTTGCAGGGCCTGTTCGATCCGCCGGGCCTCGGCCGCCATCTGGGCGACGATCTGCACGCGGCGGGCGGCGTCCATGCGCTGGCTGATCGCACCCACCGTGATCGCCGCCACCGGCAGGCCCGACCGGTCGCGCACCGCCACCGCCACCGCGCACATTCCCGGCACCACCATGCCGTCGCTGATCGCGTGGCCGTCGCGGCGGGTGGCGCTGACCATCCGGGCCACATCCTCAGGCCGGCAGCCGAAGCGGGCATAGCGCTCGCTGTTGGCTGACAGCACCTGTTCCACCTCGTCGTCGCCCAGCGCCGCCAGCAGCGCGAGCGAGCCCGACGACACCCCCAGCGGCCGGCGGCCGCCGATATCCAGGCTGAGCGTGCGGATCGGGAAGTGGCCCTCCACCCGGTCGACGCACAGCGCATCCATGCCGCTGCGCACGAACAGATAGACCGTGTCGCCGGTCTGTTCGGCCAGCCGTTGCAGCGAGGCCCGGGCAATGTCGCGGATGCTGAAACGGTTGGATGCCGACGAGCCCAGCAGGAACAGTTCCAGCCCCAGATGATAGCGGTGGGTATCGGCCGATTTGTCGACCAGCCCCTGTTCCTTCAGCGCGGCCAGCAGCCGGTGGGCGGTGGCCTTGTGCAGCCCGGTCGAGATCGCGATTTCCGACAGCCGCGCACCTTCGCCGACATGGCCGGCCAGCACCCGCAAAATGGCGGCGGCGCGGGCCACGCTCTGGACATTGCCGGCATCGGCGGTGCGGCGCGTGGCGGGCGGCGGGGTGTCCGCGGCCGCCCCGCCCTCATGTGCGGCGCGCCCGGCCGCGGCCATCGGCGCCGCCACGGCTGTGCCATTGTCGCGCCTGACGCGCGTTCCCTCATCGATACCCGTCATCCGGCTCATGCCCCGGTCCTCCACACCCTCGGCCGCCGGTGACGACCGGTCAGCCGACGGTGGAATGAACCTATGGGATATGATCGCCGGTGTCAAACCACCAGAGGTTTTGTGTTCGGCAACGATAAAGTCATGACGTCCTGCAGCCATACCGTCAGAGGACATAGTCCTTCAGGGTCGTGCGCAGGTTTTCATCCAACCTCTGGTCGAGAGCCGTCATCAGGTCGCGAGTCATACGGTTGAAGGCGAGTTCCCGCGCCAGCGGCGATCCGGCGGCATCGATCGACCGGGCCAACCGCGCCTCGACCTCGACATAGGCCAGGCGCTCGCCGGTCTCCGACAGGATCTCCAGTGCCACGATCAGCGTGCAGTTGTATTTGTCGGTCGGCTCGTCGGTGAAGGTGCCGCGGATGCCGCCGGTCTGCGGCAACGGTTCCTCGACCACGCTGGCGTTCCGGATCACGAAACGCGCGGTGCCCGACACGCCGGCGGCCTCCAACCGGTCGCGGGCCCAGTCGCCGGCCGCGCGCGCGGGTGAGGTCGGGAACAGATGCTCGACATTGGGGGCCGCGCGCGGTGGCTGGTAATTGTCCAGCAACTGGACGCGGGCGACATTCATCCGGAATTTCGGCTTGTCGTCGAAGCGGATCGGCTTCGGCCCCTCGGGCAGCGGCTCGGACGCACAGGCCGTCACCAGCCCGCCGGCGGCAATGGCGGCGGTCAGGCCCAGCAGGCGGCGGCGCGACAGGGGGGACACGGGGCTTGTCATCGGCATGTCCATCATTGGGCGGGCCATCATTGGGCGGGCCGGCGGCGTCGCCGGGCCGGGTGCTCAGCGCGGGTCAGGGGTGGTCGTGATCATGCTCGCCGGCGCGCAGCCGCGCGATATCGCCCTCGTCATAGACGTAAGACGTCCCGCAGAACTCGCAGACCACGTCGACCTTGCCCTCCACCGTCAGATCGGCCAGATCATCGGCGGGCAGGCTGCGGATCAGCCCTTCCACGCGGCCGGTTGAACAGCGGCAGGCGAAGGCCAGCGCCAGTGGATCATAGACCACCACGCCGTCCTCGTGGAATAAGCGCAGCAGCACCTGATCCAGAGGCAGCGCCGGATCGGTCAGTTCGGCGTCGCGGATGCTGGAGGCCAGCAGCACCGCGCGCCGCCAGCCATCTTCCTCATCCTCGACGCCGGCGGCACCGATGCCGCCCTCGCCGGGCATGCGTTGCAACAGCAGTCCGCCGGCGCGCCAGCCGGTGGTGGTGCCATCGGCGGGCGGGGCGACCGCGAAGCGCACCGCGCTCTCGATCTGCTCCGACAGCCGGAAATAGCCATGGACCGCATCGGCCAGCCGCTCGCCATCCAGTTCGACGATGCCCTGATAGCGTTCCATGCCCTGGCCGGGGTCCAGCGTCAGGGCCAGATAGGCGCGGCCGAACAGCCGGGGCATCGACGGTGCGCCGCTGTGGCGCACCCCCGCCACCGGTTGATCCAGTGCCGCCACCGCATCGACATCGAACTGGGCATAGCCGCGCAAGGCGCCCGACGCGGTCGCATCGGCCACCATCAGCGCCACCGGCCCGTCGCCGCGCACCTGCACCGTGAACACGCCCTCGGTCTTCAGCGAATGGGCGACCATGGCGGCCAGCGTCACCAGTTCGGCCAGCACCATCGATACCGCCGCCGGATAGGCATGGCGGGTGACGATCTCGTCCAGCGCCGGCCCGATCCGCGCCAGACGGCCCCGGGCCTCTGCCCACGGCAGCCGGAAGGGCTGCGACATGTCGACATCCAGCCGGAAGGGCTGCGACATGTCGACATCCGGCCGGAACGCAGACGAGCGGTCGACCGAAGTCGACCGCTCGCCGGTCTCGCCGTCCTCGCCGCCCGCGGCCGGCCCCGCATCGGGGCCGGGGCGGGTTCGGGGATCAGTCATTGACAGGCTCCATGACGTCCAGGCACCAGGCCAGCACCGCCTTCTGGGCGTGCAGGCGGTTTCCGGCCTCTTCGAACACGACCGATGCCGGGCCGTCCATCACCGCATCGGTGACTTCCTCGCCGCGATGGGCCGGCAGGCAATGCATGAACACAGCACCCGGCGCGGCCATCGCCATCACCGCATCATTCACCTGATAGGCGGGGAAATCCCGCTGGCGGGCCTCGGCATCCTTGCTGTCCATCGACACCCAGGTGTCGGTGACCACGCAATCGGCGCCGGTCACCGCATCGGCGATGTCGGTGCCGACCCGGATACGGGCGCCGCGGGCGCGGGCCGCTTCCGCGATCGACGGCGCCGGCTGATAGGCGGCGGGGCAGGCCACGGTCAGTTCGAAGCCGAAATGCACCGCCGCCTGCATGAAGGTGGTGCACATGTTGTTGCCGTCACCCACCCAGGCGATCCGGCGCCCGGCCAGTCCGCCGGCGCCCCAGCGTTCCTCCAGGGTCATCAGGTCGGCCATCAGCTGGCAGGGATGCGAATGGCGGGTCAGGCCGTTGATCACCGGCACGGTGGCATGGGCCGCCAGATCTTCCAGCGTCTCATGCGCATGGCAGCGGATCATGATCGCGTCGACATATTGCGACAGCACGCGGGCGGTGTCGGCAATGGTCTCGCCGCGGCCAAGCTGGCTGTCCTGCGGGCTGATGATCAGGGCCGAGCCGCCCAGCTCGTTCATCCCCACCTCGAACGACACCCGGGTGCGGGTCGAGGGCTTTTCGAAGATCATCGCCAGGGTCCGCCCGGCCAGCAGCGGCGGGCGTATGCCCGCCCTGCGCCGCGCCTTCAGCGCATGGGCGAAATCCAGCATCGCGCGCAGATCGCTGGTCGCCATGGCGTCCAGGTCCAGGAAATGGCGCGGTGGCGCCCCGGCCGGCCGCAGCCGGATCAGGGTGGTCGTTTCAGCGGCCGTCATCCCGCGGCCTCCTCTGTTCCGATCTCGGCGGCAACCTGGTCACAGGCGCGCCGGATGGCGTCCAGCGCCTCGTCGATCTCGGCATCACCGATGATCAGCGGCGGCAGCAGACGCACGACATTGTCGCCGGCGGGCACGGTCAGCAGCCCGTTGGCACGGAAGGCATCGACCATGCGGCCATTGGCGGCGGCGCATTTCAGGCCCAGCATCAGCCCGGCGCCGCGCACCTCGGTCAGCACGCCCGGATAGTTGGGCACCAGTTGCGACAGCTCCCCCCACAGTCGGTCGGAGGCGCGCCGCACCTGATCGAGGAAGCCGTCTTCCAGCATCACGTCCAGCACGGCGTTGCACACCGCCATCGCCAGCGGTCCGCCGCCGAAGGTGGAGCCATGGCTGCCGGGGCCCATGACATTGGCGACTTTTTCGGTCGCAAGGCACGCACCCATCGGGAAGCCCGAGCCGATGCCCTTGGCCACCGCCATGATATCGGGGGCGATGCCGGCCCATTCATGGGCGAACAGCTTTCCCGTCCGGCCGAAGCCGCACTGGACCTCGTCGAGGAACAGCAGCAGGCCATGGTCGTCGGCAAGCTTGCGCAGGCCGCGCAGATAGTCGAGCGCCGCCGGCCGGATGCCGCCCTCGCCCTGAACCGGCTCGATCAGGATCGCCGCGGTCTCGGCCGTGACCGCGGCCGCGGCCGCGTCCAGATCGCCGAAGGGCACATGGTCGAAGCCGTCGAACACCGGATCATAGCCGTCGAGATATTTCGGGTTGCCCGCCGCCGCCAGCGTCGCCAGCGTGCGGCCGTGGAAGGCGCCCTGAACGGTGATGATCCGGTAACGGCCAGGCTGGTTGGACAGGTCGAAATAGCGCCGCACCATCTTGATGCCGCATTCGATCGCCTCGGCGCCGGAATTGGAAAAGAACACGGTATCGGCGAAGGTGGCGGCGACCAGCCTTTCGGCGGCCTGCTGCTGGCCGGGGCTCTGATACAGGTTCGACACGTGCCACAGCTTCGCCGCCTGGCCGGTCAGCGCCGACACCAGATGCGGATGCGAATGCCCGAGAGCATTCACGGCGATGCCGCTGGCGAAATCGAGGAATCGTCGCCCGTCCGCCGTGTAGAGATATGCGCCCTCGCCCTTGTCGAACGTCAGATCTGTCCGCGCATAGGTCGGCATCACGGCCGGGATCATCGTCCCTCGCTCCTCGTGTGGGGATCCGTCTGGATATCCGCACACGGACTGTGGCGGACACGACGGAAAGGGGCGAGTATCCGGTGTGGAACCGGTGCTGTCAATCGCGCAGCACAGGGCTGAAGCGGCGGATTTCCTTGGTGCGCGAACATCGCACGGTGTACGCTCACATCATATATGAAGGTCCGCCACGGATGTGTGTGGATGGTGCCTCCCTCAAGAATACACTTGATGGTTGCAGCACCCTGTCACACAGGCAAGGCCGCCGCCGAACGGTCCCCGATCCGGATGGCACCGGTCCGGATTGCCCCCATCCGGAGGGCCCCGATCCGGGCGGTCCTGAACCGGACGGCGTACCGGCGCCTGATCCGAACGGCCCTCGATCCCGGCCGGCGTTCTGTCTCCTTGTCACGGGAAGCAGGCGGCGGCGACAGTACAGGCAGATCATGACCGTCACCAGCCGCGGCCTCATCGTCCTCGCCGAGGACCAGGACAGTCTGCGAAAGCTCTATCGCGATGTGCTGGAGGCGCACGGATTCTCGGTGTTCACCGCCAATAACGGCGAACAGGCCATACAGCTGTGCATATCGAACACGCCCAAGCTGCTCATACTCGACATCATGATGCCGGGCATGGACGGTATCGAGGCCTGTGGCCGGATCCGCAAAATTCTGGGCAGCACGGTGCCGATCATTTTCCTGTCCTCGCTCGACACGCGCGAAACTGTGCGTGCCTGCCTGGAAGCCGGCGGTGACGACTATATCATCAAGTCGGAAAGCCTCGCCAAACTGATCGAGCGGGTGGAATTCTGGACCCGGCCCAAAACCCCCCATGCCCGCGAACGCCGGCGTGAGGTGCTGACCTCCGCCCGTGATGCCCTGGCCCGCCCGCAGGCGGAGATGGCCAGCCGGCAGTTGAAGCTGGCCGAGGGGCCGCCGACCATCCAGAACGATGACGTCCTGCTGCGGGTCAGCCGGGTGGTGGCCCTGGCGCGTGCGCTGGCCAATCCCGATTTCGGCAATGTCCATGCCGAACAGGTGTTCATGCTGGGCTATCTTACCGGCTCGGTCGAATACTGGGCACAGCGCACGCCCGAGGTGAAGCGCCGCTTCGACGAATATCTGCGCGCGGCTCTGCGCGACACCGGCATCGTCGACAAGGCTCAGGGCGACCGGCTGATCGCGGCGCTGATCGATTTCGTCAACGAGCAGACCTTCAAGTCCGGCCGGGCCGCCGGCCGCCGGGAGGCGAACGAGGCCGAGAACGGCGCCGGCCCGTTCGAGCCCATGGCGCTGCGCGATTTCGAGGAAAGCCGCCGCGTGCAGGACGGGCGCCGCTGACGGCCCTTGCATAACCGGTGCGCCGGCCGGATCAGATGACCACCAGCCGACCGCCGGGGCCAAGGATGCGATAGAGGGTGACCAGACCGCCCTCTTCGAACCCGATATCGGTGCGCAGCGCCGTGCGGTCCAGGCCGATGGCGCGCAGGCCCATCTCGCAGATCATGAACCGGCCGCCCAGTTCCGACACCGCCTCGATCAGATCCTCGATGCCGGCGGCGCCGCGGCTGGTGAGGCCGGCGTCATACCCGGCCGCATCGGTGGCGATGCCGGCCGCCAGCAGGTCGGCGCCCAGCGGCGCATCGGTCCAGCCGGGGCGGCCGTCGGTGCCGGCTGAGCGCAGGCTGAGCAGGGCGGCATTGGTGAAGAACAGCACCACCGGCGTCGACAGGGCCAGCGCCGCGGCAGCCATCGCCAAGCCGTAATGCACCCGGTCGACGGCACCCGATTGCAGGATCAGTCCGGTGACCGGTCCGCCGGCTGGCGTCACCTCTCCATCCGGCATCAGCCCGCCTCCTGGCCGATCCGGGTGATGCGCGGATGGCTGCCGCAGAGCGGGCAGTCGGGATCGGCGGGCAGGCGCACGCTGCGGAAGCGGTTCGACAGCGCATCGATGATCAGCATCCGCCCGGCCAGCCCCTCGCCGATGCCGGTCAGTTCCTTCACCACCTCCAGCGCCTGAAGCGAGCCCACCATGCCGGCGAGCGCGCCGATGATGCCGCCGCTGGAACAACTGGGGATCAGCCCCGGCGGCGGCGGCGCCGGATAGAGGCAGCGATAGCAGGGCAGGCGGGGGCCGCCGGTCGGGCCCAAGCGATGGCGATGCGAGGCGAAGGTATAGACCTGGCCGTCGAAGCGCAGGATCGCCGCCGACACCAGCGTCCGGCCCAGCAGATGACAGGCGTCGTTCACCAGAAACCGGGTGTCGAAATTGTCCGAACCGTCCGCCACCAGATCATAGCTGCCGATCAGGGCTTCGGCATTGGCGGCGCTGATCGGCATGTCATGGGTCTCCACCCGGGTGAGCGGGTTGAGCGCGCGGATGGCGCGGGCGGCGCTGTCGACCTTCGGCGCGCCGATATCATCGGTGCGGTGGATGATCTGGCGCTGAAGATTGCTGAGGTCGACCCGGTCGCCATCGACGATGCCGATGGTGCCGACCCCGGCCGCCGCCAGATACAGGCCCAGCGGCGCGCCAAGCCCGCCGGCGCCGATCAGCAGCACGCGGGCGCGTTTCAGCGCCAGTTGGGCCGCTTCCGAGAATTCCGGCAGGACCAACTGGCGGCTGTAACGCTCGATTTCCGCGTCGGTAAGCTCGTCGTCATCGCTCATGGCGGTGATATCGGCCTTGGTGGAGGTGTCGCGGGCGGCGGGATGGCCCGCCGCCCGCCCGCCGGGTCCGTCGGATCAGTCCAGACCGTTGAACAGGTCGGTCGAAAGATAGCGTTCGGCGAAGGACGGCACGATCGCGACGATGATCTTGCCGGCCATGTCGGGCCGCTGGGCGATCTCCACCGCGGCCGCGACCGCGGCCCCCGACGAGATGCCCGACGGGATGCCTTCGCTGCGCGCCAACAGGCGGGCATAGTCGAAGGCGGTTTCGTTGGCGATGGTCAGTACCTCGTCGATCACCGACCGGTCCAGGATCTCGGGCACGAAGCCGGCGCCGATGCCCTGGATCTTGTGCGGGCCGGGCAGGCCGCCCGAGAGCACGGCGCTGTCTTCCGGTTCGACCGCGACCATGCGGATCGCCGGGTTCTTCTGCTTCAGCACCTGGCCGATGCCGGTGATGGTGCCGCCGGTGCCGACGCCGGCCACCACCACATCGACCTTGCCCGCGGTATCCGCCCAGATCTCTTCGGCCGTGGTCACCCGGTGCACGGCCGGGTTGGCCTTGTTGCGGAACTGCTGCAGCATGACCGCGTTCGGATTGCTGTCGACAATCTCCTGCGCGCGGGCGATGGCGCCCTTCATGCCGGCCTTGGCCGGGGTCAGGTCCAGCTCGGCGCCCAGCAGCTTCAGCATCTTACGCCGTTCAACCGACATGCTCTCGGGCATGGCCAGGATCAGGCGATAGCCCTTGGCGGCGCAGACGAAGGCCAGCGCGATGCCGGTATTGCCCGATGTCGGCTCGACCAGCACGGTATCGGGGCCGATGGCGCCTTCCGCCTCGGCGGCGGCGATCATCGCGCCGGCGATGCGGTCCTTCACCGAGGCCAGGGGGTTGAAGAATTCCAGCTTGGCCAGAACCTCGCCCTTCACCTGCTTCTCGGCGCCGAGGCGCGACAGGCGCACCAGCGGCGTGTCGCCGATGGTGTCGATGATATTGTCATAGATCCGGCCGCGGCCCTGGGTGGGCGTGGGGTGCCAGGTGGCGGGTGTATCGGTCATGATCGGCTCTCCTGTCAGGGGGGCGCGGTCTCAAGGCCCGGGCGCGGCATGGCGCGCGGGTGCGGCGCGCCAGCTCAGATCGAGAAATCCATCCGGGTCATCGCTTCGCTGCGGATGCCCTGTTCCACGGCGCGCTGACACAGATCGGCGACGGTGATGCCGTCCAGCCGCGCCATCAATTCGTCCTGGACCTCCTGCCAGACCGGCCGGACCACCATGTGGCCAAGATCGGAACCGGCGGGATCGGCCATCGGGTCGTCGGCCTTCTCCATGGCGCGCACCACGCGGGCGATGTCGCCGATGGTGATCTTGCGCCGCTCCCGCGCCAGGCGGTACCCGCCGCGCGGCCCGCGCACGCCTTCCAGGATCTCGGCGTGAACCAACTGCTGCATCACCTGTTCCAGATAACGCTGTGGGATGCCCTGGCGGCGGGTGATCTCTTTGCTCTGCACGGGTTCGGCGCCGCCGTTATGGGCGATGTCGACCACGGCTTCCAACGCGAACAGCAGTTTTTTCGACAGCCTGAGCATGGGCTTGTTGTCCGTTCGATCCTGTTCGTGAACCACGCCGGCCGGCCGGTGGAAGATCCGGCCATCCGATCGGCGGCGGCGTGCGGGTGGTCAGGCCCCGGTGGAGCCGAAACCACCCGCCCCCCGCACGGTCGCGGGCAGGGCGTCCACCTCGGCCAGCAGCGGCGCCGTCACCGGCGCCACCACCATCTGGGCGATCCGCATGCCGCGGGTGATGGTGAAGGCCGCGTCGCCGTGATTGATCAGCAGCACCTTCACCTCGCCGCGGTAATCCGCATCGATGGTGCCGGGGCTGTTGAGCACGGTGACGCCATGTTTGAAGGCCAGCCCCGACCGTGGCCGGATCTGCGCCTCGAACCCGTCGGGCAGGGCGATCGCCAGCCCCGTCGGCACCAGGGCGCGGGCGCCCGGCGCCAGGATCAGCGGCGCGGCCTCGGGCACGGCGGCGGCAAGATCCAGCCCTGCCGCGGCCTGGGTTTCCAGCCGCGGCAGGGGCAGATCGCGGCCGTGATCCAGCCGGGTGACGGCGATGGACAGGGGCTGGGTCATTGGTCGGGCCTTGAACCGGGGCCGCGTCCCGACGGGTCGGGGGCGGCGAAATGATCGACGATGCGGGCAGCCAGCCGGTCGGCGACCGCCTGTTTCGACATGGCCGGCCAGCTCTCGACGCCCCGATCGTCCAGCAGATGCACGGCATTGTCGTCGCCGCCGAAGGTGCCGGTGCCGGTGGCGACGTCGTTGGCCAGGATCCAGTCGCAGCCCTTGCGCCGCCGTTTGGCGTCGGCATGGTCGAGCACGCACTCGGTCTCGGCCGCGAAACCCACCACCAGGGCGGGGCGCGTGGGGCCGGGTTCCGACAGCCGGCGCAGGATATCGGGGTTCTCGATCAGCCGGATATCTGGCGGCAGGGCGCCGCCTTGCTGCTTCTTCAGCTTCTGCCCGGCTTCCAGCGCCGGGCGCCAGTCGGCGACCGCGGCCGCGCAGACCGCGATATCGGCCGGCAGGGCCGCTTCCACCGCCGCCAGCATCTCGCGCGCCGCCTCGACATGCACCGTGGTGACACCGGCCGGATCGGCCAGACGGGTGGGGCCCGACACCAGCGTCACCCGCGCGCCCAGTGCCGCCAGACTGGCGGCGATGGCATGGCCTTGTTTGCCGGATGACCGGTTGGCGATATAGCGCACCGGGTCGATCGGCTCATGGGTCGGGCCGCTGGTGACGATGGCGTGGCGGCCCGACAGCGGCCCCGGCTGGTCGATCCGTGCTGCATCGAGGATGTCGGGGTCGCCATCCAGCCGGCGCTGACCGCCGGTGATCAGCCGCTGGCCGGGTTCCGGTGCCAGTGCCCGGATGATCGCCTCGACGATCGCCGGCGGCTCGCTCATCCGGCCGGGACCGAACTCGCCGCAGGCCATGTCGCCTTCGTCCGGGCCGACCATCAGGATGCCGTCATCGGCCAGCTGGCGCAGATTGCGTTGGGTCGCGGGATGGAACCACATCCGGACATTCATCGCCGGCGCCACCAGCACCCGCTTGTCGGTGGCCAGCAGCAGGGTCGTCGCCAGGTCGTCGGCGATGCCGCCGGCCATCTTGGCCAGGATATCGGCGGTGGCCGGCGCCACCACCACCAGATCGGCCGAGCGCGATAGCTGGATATGGCCGATCTCGGTTTCGTCCTTCAGCGAGAACAGGTCGGTGTGGACCTCTTCGCCCGACAGCACGCCCAGCGACATGGGCGTCACGAACTCGCCGGCGGCGGCGGTCATCACCACCCGCACCCCCGCGCCCGCCTTGCGCAGCAGGCGGATCAGTTCCAGCGCCTTATAGGCGGCGATGCCGCCGGTGACGATGAGCAGGATACGCTTGCCGGTGAGCACCGGACCCTCCTGACTGTGGTCCGACGGCGTGCGGGGGCCGTCATGTGGAACCTGTGCAATTGCGCAGGCCGAACTGTGGTTAAACTAGGCGTCCCGGTGCGCGGGCGCAAGTCCTCTCGCCGGAATGTTGATGGCCGGCCAGGGAGCGTTGAACGAGGCGGCGTTGAACCGGGGGCGTTGAACCGGCTGGCGGCGGGTCAGCCGGGGATCAGCCCAGGATAAGCCAGAGCAGGGCCACGCACAGCGCGCCGCCCAGTGCCGCCGCGGCGCGCCCGCCACGGGTCTTGACCGGCCAGGGGCGTTCGGGATCGGTCAGCCGCTCCAGCCGGTCGAGCGCCACAGGCAGCCGGCGCAGAAAGGCGGTGGCCTCGCGCGCTGCGGTCTCGATGCGGGCGTGGGGGCCCAGATTGGCGATCATCCACTCGCGGACCAGCGGTTCGGCCAGCACCCACATATTGGCGCCGGGGTCGAGCAGGCGGGCCATGCCTTCCGCCTGAACCATGGTCTTCTGCAACAGCAGCAACTGGGGCTGGGTCTCCATCCGGAAGGTGGCGGTGACCTGGAACAACTGGGCCAGAAGCCGGCCGATCGAAATCTCGTTCTGGGGTTTGCCCAGGATCGGCTCGCCGATCGACCGCGCCGCCTGGGCGAACAGCGGCCGGGACTGGTTTTCGGGCACGAATCCGGCGGCGAAATGCACCTCGGCCACCGCCACATAGTCGCGCGCCAGAAACGAGCGCAGCATCTCGGCCAGATACAGCCGGGTCTGGCGGTCCAGCCGGCCCATGATGCCGAAATCGATCACCGCGATCCGGCCGTCGGGCAGGATGAACAGATTGCCCGGATGCATGTCGCCGTGGAAAAAGCCGTCGCGGAACACCTGCAGGAAGAAAAACCGCGCGGCATTGGCCATGATCGTGCGGCCGTCGAGCCCGGCGGCATTTAGGGCGGCGGTGTCGTCGGCGCGCACACCCACCACCCGCTCCAGCGTCATCACCCGCGCGGACGTCCGCATCCAGTCGATTTCCGGCACCATGAAGCCGTCATCGCCGGCAAAGTTCTCGCGCAGTTCCTGGCCCGCCGATGCCTCCATCCGCAGATCGGTCTCGATCGCCACCACCTCGGCCAGCGTGCGGACCACCTCGACCGGCTTCAGGCGCCGGCTGCCGGGCAGCAGCCGTTCCAGCCAGCGGGCGATCCAGCCGAACAGCGCAAGGTCGGTGGCCAGCGCCTCCTCGACCCCCGGACGCAGGATCTTGACCGCGACCTCGCGGCCATCGGCGGTCTCGGCGAAATGGACCTGGGCGATCGATGCCGCCGCCACCGGGACATCGTCGAACCGGCTGAACAGGCTGTCCACCGGCTGTTCGAATTCGGCCTCGATGATCCGGCGGGCATCGGCGGCCGGAAACGGCGGCAGCCGGTCCTGAAGCCGGGCCAGATCGCGGGCGACGTCCTCGCCGATCAGATCGGCGCGGATCGACAGCACCTGGCCCAGCTTGACGAAGCTGGGGCCAAGGGCGGTAAGGGCGGTGGCCAGCCGGATGCCGTCGCGCATATCGGCCAGATCCCGGCGCATCAGCCGGCGCGCGGCCTGCCCCACGAAGCCGGCGGCCGGATGCTGGCTGCGCAGCTGCTCCAGCGGAAACAGCGCCCCGTGACGGGCGAGGACCAGACCGATCCGGGACAGCCGGAGCAGGTGGCGCAGGGTCGAGAGCATCGGGGTCCGATCGCGTCAGGGACGATAAGGGGAAGCGGTTGATAAGAGGAAGAGGGTCAAGTGGGGACGCGGCAGAGCCGGGCGGGTGCCGTCAGACCTTCCAGGCCGAATGCAGGGCGGCGATCCCGCCGGAGAGCAGCCGGACCTTCACCTGACGCAGCCCCGCTTCGGCGATCATGCCGGCGAAGCGGTCGGCGGTCGGAAACTTGCGGATGCTTTCCGCCAGATAGCGATAGCTGGCGGCATCGCGCGCCACCACCTGCCCGATCCGGGGCAGGATCGAGAAGGAATAGAGATCATAGAGCCGGTCGAGCACCGGCGCCTGAACTTGCGAGAATTCCAGGCACATGAACCGGCCGCCGGGCTTCAGCACCCGCCGGGCCTCGGCCAGCGCCGCCGGGATGTCGGCCACGTTGCGGATGCCGAAGGCGATGGTATAGACATCGACCGAGGACGAGGCCACCGGCAGCGTCTCGGCATTGCCCGCCACCCAGTCGAGCCCGTCGACCAGCCCGCGATCGACGCCGCGATCGCGCCCCACCGCCAGCATGGCGGGGGTGAGGTCGCAGACCGTGACCCGGGTCGGGGCGGCGGTGCCGGCGGGGGTGCGGCCGCCATTGCGGCGGCTGCGGTCGATGAAGCGGAAGGCGATGTCGCCGGTGCCGCCGGCCACATCCAGCAGATGCTGGCCCGGCCGGGGGGCCAGCCAGTCCATCATCGCGTCCTTCCACAAGCGGTGGATGCCGCCGCTCATCAGATCGTTCATCAGGTCATAGCGGGTGGCGACGCTGTCGAACACGCCGCGCACCATCCGGCGCTTGTCGCCGACCGTGACGGTCCGGAACCCGAAATCGGCCGGGCGGGCGTCGCCGGCATCGTCGCGCGGCCTTGCCGGCTGCACGCCGTCGGGACGGGAATGGCGGGGATCTGGGACTGGCATCGGGCGGTCCTTCGCAGGGCTATGCTTGCGGAACATAGCGCGGGCACCGGCATTGCGCTACCCTCACCCCCCATGCCAGAGTTGCCCGAAGTCGAAACCGTGCTGAAGGGGATCGCGCCCCGCCTGATCGGCCACCGCCTTGCCAGGGTGGAGGCGCGGCGCCCTGATCTGCGCCGGCCGCTGCCGCCGGATTTCGCGGCCCGGCTGACCGGGCGCACGGTGCTGGGCGCCGATCGGCGCGCGAAATATCTGCGTCTGCATCTGGATGGCGGGGAAACCCTGATCATCCATCTGGGCATGTCGGGCCGGCTGGTGATCGAGGATGCGCCGCCGCCGGTCGCCTTCGTGCACGGGGCCGCCACCGCCACGGCGGATGCCCCGCACACCCATGTCGTGTTCACCCTGGACGATGCGACACGGGTGCTGTTCGCCGATCCGCGCCGCTTCGGCCTGATGGATCTGGCCGTGACCGCGGCGCTCGATACCCATGACCTGTTCGCGCATCTGGGGCCGGAGCCGCTGGGCAACGGCTTTTCGGGCCCCTATCTGGCGGCGGCCTTCCAGCGACGGCGCGCGCCGGTGAAGGCGCTGCTGCTGGACCAGCGGATCGTGGTCGGCGTTGGCAACATCTATGCCAGCGAAAGCCTGTTCGAGGCCGGTATCCTGCCGCAGCGCGCGGCCGGCAGCCTGGGCGCCGCCGATTGCGAGCGGCTGGCCACGGCGGTGCGCGCCACGCTGAACCGCGCGATCCTGGCCGGCGGGTCCAGCCTGAAGGATTTTGTGGGCGCCTCGGGGGAACTGGGGTATTTCCAGCACAGTTTCCGGGTCTATGACCGCGCCGGCGCCCCCTGTTCCAGTGCGGATTGTGACGGTAGAATCGACCGGATCGTCCAGTCCAACCGTGCAACCTATTTTTGTTCCCGGTGCCAGGTATGATCTCTGCCCGATCGAAGACGCTGTTGACCGCCGCCCTGCTGGTGGCCCTGTCCACCGCCGGCCCGGGGCTGCCGGCAGCGGCGGCGGATGCGGATGCCAGTTTCCTGGCTCAGGTCGAAGATCTGCCCCTGGCGCCGGGTCTCGCCGAGGGCGATGGGGGCTTTACGTTTGACAAGCCCGACGGGCGTATCGTAGAGGCTTACGCAGTTGGTCGGGTAACCGGTGCCGAGGTGATGAGCTTCTATCGTGAGGCACTGCCCCAACTGGGCTGGCGGGAAGTGCCGGCGCGGCCGGGCGCCGTGTTTCTGCGCGGCGCCGAGCGCCTGACCATCGAGACCGCCCAACAGGCGGCGGGCCGGCTGGTGGTGCATTTCGTGCTGGCGCCTGAAGCGGGGCCGGCCGGCCGGCCCGTGGACTGACGGCGGTGGATTGACGGCGCCGGCACCACAGGACTTGCCAGACAATTCAGCCGTCGAGAGGGAGCCGCCGCCTGCGGGCGTGCCCCGCCCCTCAAGACGCCAGGCGGGATCGCGGAGGGAGCAAGACCCCATGTCCTACAAGACCATCATCGTCGACACGCGCGGCGCCGTGGGCATCGTTCAGTTGAACCGGCCCAAGGCGCTGAACGCGCTGTGTGCCGAGTTGATCGAGGAGTTGAACGCGGCGCTGGACGCCTATGAGGCGGACCCCGAGATCGGCGCGATCATCGTCACCGGCAGCGAGAAGGCATTCGCCGCCGGCGCCGATATCAAGGAGATGCTGCCGAAGTCGTTCCAGGACGTCTATATGGAAGACTTCATCTCGCGCTGGGAGCGGATCACCCGCTGCAAGAAGCCGGTCATCGCCGCGGTGTCGGGCTATGCGCTGGGCGGCGGCTGCGAACTGGCCATGATGTGCGATTTCATTCTGGCGGCCGAGAATGCGAAATTCGGCCAGCCCGAGATCAATCTGGGCACCATTCCCGGATCGGGCGGCACCCAGCGTCTGACCCGGTTCGTCGGCAAGTCGAAGGCCATGGAAATGTGCCTGACCGGCCGGATGATGGATGCCGAGGAAGCCGAGCGGGCCGGACTGGTCAGCCGGATCGTGCCGGTGACCGATCTGATGGACGAGGCGCTGAAGGTGGCCCAGGCCATCGCCGCCAAGTCGCTGCCATCGGTGATGATGGCGAAGGAGGCGGTGAACGCCGCCTACGAGACCACGCTGACCCAGGGCGTGCGGTTCGAACGCCGCCTGTTCCATTCCAGCTTCGCCCTGGACGACCGCCGCGAGGGCATGACCGCCTTCTCGGAAAAGCGCGAGCCGCAGTTCAGGAACCGCTGAGCCGCCGCCACGGCCGTGTGCTGAAAGGCCGCGGTGGCATTGCCACAGCCGGGGCCGCTCCGTCGGTGCCGGTTTCGGCTTTGCCGATAACGTCTTGACTCATGTGCGGCGCGCACCTATCGTCCGCCGCCTGAGTTTCCTTTTGTTCCCAGACCGATCCGAAGGGCCGACCCCTTATGGCCAATCATGACTCCGCCAAGAAGCGTATCCGCCGCAACGCGCGCCGGGCCGAAATCAATGGCGACCGTATCAGCCGCATCCGGACCTTCGTGAAGAAGGTCGAGAAGGCCCTGCTTCAGGGCGATAAGGATGCAGCCGTTGCCGCTTTCGCCGCTGCCGAGCCGGAACTGCGCCGTGGCGTCAACAAGGGCGTCCTGCACGCCAACACCGCGTCCCGCAAGATCTCGCGCCTCAGCGCGCGGGTGAAGGGGCTGGCCCAGGCCTGACCCGGCCCCGGAGCCGATCAGGTGCAGACCTGGTCCGGCTTCGAGCCTGCGTCAGACTATGACCTGTCCCGCGGGGCCGGCTCGGGTCCCGTCGTCGAGGCCTCTGATTTGTCGGCGGTGTCCGGTTGAATCAGGCCTGCGGTCGACTGGAATCTGCGGGCCGGACCAAGCCGTTCAACGCACGGCATGCGTTCATCGCGTGCCGTGCGTTGTCGCGTCTGGGCGTTGTCGCGTCCGGGCATCGTCTTGCGGCAAATGATCGCGTTCGCATTTCGGTCCCGTTGCCAGCCGGACGGGCGGGGGCTAGTCTAGCCCCATCGAATGCAGGTCCGTACCGATGCGGGTGTGGCCCACTGGTTCCGATGTCGTCGACGCCCTGAGCGGCCGGCAGCCTTGACCGCTATGGTCGCAGGCAGCGCGGGCGCACCGCCGGGGCATCATCCGGCATCCGGCTGCCGGCCCGGGGATACCCGGTCACAACCGGCCTGCTTCCCAAGACACCGTGGATGAAGGCGCTTCGCGGTTCGATGCAGTGGCATTGAACCTCGCCGGATATGTTTTGCCCGCAGACCGATTGCCAGTTGCCGGCTGCCGCGGCATCGTTCGGCCTATCCTTCGTCCGTTTCGTCCAGATCTGCCAGAGGAGCCACGAGGCGACGCCATGGCCAGCACCGACGACATCCGCCTGAATGCCGCCGCCCGCACCGGCGCCCATGCCGGCTACGCCGGCGACGTGACGCCTGAAGAGGCATGGTCGCTTCTTGAGCAGCATCCCGATGCTGTTCTGGTCGACGTGCGGACCCGCGAGGAGTGGATGTTCGTGGGTCTGCCGGTCCTGCAATCTCTGGGCAAGGAGCCAAGGCTGATCTCGTGGCAGGTCTGGCCGCAGATGGCCCAGAACCGCGATTTCACCGGCACTCTGGCCGAGGCCGGTATCGGCCCTGATCAGCCGGTGGTGTTTCTGTGCCGCAGCGGCGCGCGGTCACGGGCGGCGGCGATTGCCGCCACCAGCGCCGGCTATACCGCGGCCTTCAACATCGAGGGCGGCTTCGAAGGCGATGTGGGTGAAGACGGGCATCGCGGCACGGTGAACGGCTGGAAGGCGGCGGGGCTGCCCTGGTTCCAGAACTGACGCCACCGACCGTCACCGCCGCGCCGCTGTCCGGAAGGGGGCGGCGTGGTTGCCGTTCGTCCGCATGAAGCCGGGCGACCCCCGCCAATTGCGACTGCCGTTGCCCATGACCCCGGTTTCCGATCCCGCCGACTTTGCCGAATACGAGGCGCAATGGGGCCGCGTTCGTGATGCGCTCCGCAGCGAATTCGGCGACGCCGCCTTTTATTCCTGGCTGAAGCCCCTGTCGCTGGCTGCCGTGACCGAGGGCCGCGTGACGATCGCGGTGCCGACGCGGTTCATGCGCGACTGGGTCGTGTCGCATTATGCCGATCGTATCCGCGTGCTGTGGTCGTGGGAAAATCCGGCGGTCCGCCGGGTGGACATCTCGGTCGCCGGTGCCTGGGGGGCTGCCGATCCGGCATCGGCCAAGGCCGCCGCCGCCAGGGCCGCCGGTGCCAAGGCTGCCGAAGATGATGCCGTCGCTCCGGTTGTGCCGCCGGCGGCCAACGGCCCCCGCGCGGGCGGGGCTGCCATCTATAACGGTGAAGGTTACAACGGCGAGGGCCGTGGTGGCATTTCCGGCGGCTATGTGACCGGCGGCTATGGCGGTGGCGCGCCGCTGCCGCCGCGCAGCAGCAAGCCGTCGCCGGCGCCGGCCGGCCAGTCGCGGCCGGCCGGGGGGCCGGCGAACCAGCCGGGCGGCCATCAGCCCACGGGGCACCAGTCCGGAGGCCACCAGTCCGGAGGCCACCAGTCCACGGGCCATAACGCTTCGGGGCGCGGGTCTTCCGGCCATGATGGCACAGGTTCCGGTCCCGTGGCCTATGGGGCGGGCCGCAACGGCCGCAGTGGTGCCCAGGCGGCGCCGATGTCCGAGGCCGAAGCCGATGCCGAGGCCAGCCACCGCGCGGCGGAACGCATCGATCAGTGGTCGGCCGGTCTGGATCCGCGCTTCACCTTCGACAATTTCGTCTGCGGCAAGCCGAACGAACTGGCCCATGCCGCGGCGCTCCGGGTGGCGGAAAGCGAAACCGTACAGTTCAACCCGCTGTTCCTGTATGGCGGGGTCGGCCTTGGCAAGACCCATCTTATGCATGCTATCGCATGGCATATCCGCGGCCGCAACCCGCGCCGCAAAGTGGTCTACATGTCGGCCGAGAAGTTCATGTACGAATTCATCCGGGCGCTGCGCTACAAGGATACGATGGCGTTCAAGGAGCAGTTCCGCTCGGTCGACGTGCTGATGATCGATGACGTGCAGTTCATCAGCGGCAAGGATTCGACTCAGGAGGAATTCTTCCACACCTTCAACGCTCTGGTGGACCAGAACCGCCAGATCGTGGTGTCGGGCGACCGCTCGCCATCGGATCTGGACGGGATGGAGGAGCGGCTGCGCTCGCGCCTTGGCTGGGGCATGGTCGCCGATATCCACCCCACCACCTATGAGCTCAGGCTGGGCATCCTGCAGCAGAAGGCCGATCAGCTGGGTGCCGTGGTGCCGGGCAAGGTGCTGGAATTCCTGGCCCACAAGATCGCCTCCAATGTCCGCGAGCTTGAGGGCGCGCTGAACCGGGTGGTGGCGCATGCCACGCTGGTCGGCCGCGCGATCACGCTTGAGACCACACAGGAGGTGCTGCAGGATCTGCTGCGTGCCAATGAGCGCCGGCTGACCATCGAGGACATCCAGAAGCGGGTGGCCGAGCATTTCAACATCCGGGTGTCGGACATGCATTCCGCCCGCCGTTCGCGGGCGATCGCCCGGCCGCGGCAGGTGGCGATGTATCTGGCCAAGCAATTGACCCAGTCCAGCCTGCCGGAGATCGGCCGCAAATTCGGCGGCCGCGACCATACCACCGTGATGCATGCGGTGAAGAAGGTCGAGGAACTGGGCAGCCAGGACAGCAGCTTCGCCGACGATATCGAGCTGCTGCGGCGGATGCTGGAAAGCTGAGCCGCAGCCATGCGGGGAATGCCCGCAAAGCTGGCGATGCAACTGGCTTGCAGTTATACTCTCAGGCCCCGGCGGGCCTGGAGTTCCGGCCCGCCCCGAACCCCTGAACCTGCCGGCCGGGCGTGCCCCAAGCCGATTGACGTCCGTTCCCGCCACCCAAGCGGAAACAGCCCTCACCGGGAGCGCACATGAAGCTTTCCATCGAACGCGCCGCCTTGCTCCGTGCGCTCACTCACGTGCAGAGCGTCGTCGAGCGCCGCAACACCATACCGATCCTGGCCAATGTCCAGTTCGAGGCCGAGGCATCGGGCGCGTTGCGCCTGACCGCGACCGATCTGGACCTGTCGGTGGTCGAGGAGGTGCCGGCGACGGTGGTCCAGGCGGGGCGGACCACGGTGCCCGCCCATACCCTTCACGACATCGTCCGCAAGCTGCCCGACGGCGCCGAGATCGAGCTGGCGCTCGATGCCGCCAAGGGCCAGATGAAGCTGTCGGCCGGGCGCTATGCCTCGGCGTTGTCGGTGCTGCCGGCCGAAGACTTCCCCGAGATCGCCGAGGGCAATCTGCCGTTTGCCTTCCATCTGTCGGCCACCGACCTGAAACGGCTGATCGACAAGACCCGGTTCGCGATTTCGACCGAAGAGACCCGCTATTACCTGAACGGCATCTATCTCCATGTCGCCGAAAGCCCGGATGGCCGGCGGCTGCGCGCGGTGGCGACCGATGGTCACCGTCTGGCGCGGGTGGAGAGCGAGGTGCCGGAGGGTGCCGCCGGCATGCCGGGCGTGATCGTGCCGCGCAAGGCGGTGGGCGAGCTGCGCAAGCTGATCGACGAGATCGAGGACGAGGTGGCGGTGGCCTTGTCGGAAACCAAGATCCGCTTCGCTTTCGGCCGCGTGGTGCTGACCTCGAAGCTGATCGACGGGTCGTTCCCGGATTATGAGCGGGTGATCCCGGCCGGCAACGACAAGATCGTGCGCATCGACGGCAAGCCCTTCGCGGCCGCGGTCGACCGGGTGGCGACGATTTCCAGCGAAAAGTCGCGGGCGGTGCGTTTCGCGCTCAGCGACGGCCGGCTGGATCTGGCGGTGACCAGCCCCGATCACGGCTCGGCGAGCGAAGAGCTGACTGTCGATTACGAGGGGCAGCACATCGAGATCGGCTTCAATTCGCGCTATGTGCTCGATGTGGCCGGTCAGATCGACGGCGACCTGATGGAGATGGCGATCGCCGACGGAGCCTCGCCGGTGGTGATCCGCGACACCGCGGATGCCGGTGCCCTGTATGTGCTGATGCCGATGCGGATTTGATCACGTCCGATCCCACCTTTCCCGACACCCCATACATGCCTGACGGGTCTGAAACGCCCGGCAGCGCCGGCGATACCGTGCCGGCGCTGACCCGGCTGGTGCTGACCGGCTTTCGCAACTATGCGGGGCTGCGGCTGGCGCTCGATCCCCGGCCGGTGGTGCTGACCGGCGCCAATGGCGCCGGCAAGACCAATCTGCTGGAAGCGGTGTCGATGCTGGCGCCGGGGCGCGGCCTGCGCGGTGCCCGCCTGGCCGAGATGGACCGCCTGGCCGAGACGGATCATCGGGATGGGACGGGTCATGTGGGCGGGGCGGGTCATACCGGCGCCGGCTGGGCGGTGGCGGCAACGGTGCGGACCGGCGACGGGCCGGTCGAGGCCGGCACCGGGCTGGTTGGCGGCGGGGTGGAGCGGGAACGCCGGGTGGTGCGGATCGACGGCCGCAATGCCAGTGCCGCGGAACTCGGCCGGCGCTGGTCGGTCTTGTGGGTGACGCCGTTGATGGACCGGCTGTTCATCGACAGCGCCGGCAACCGGCGGCGGTTCTTCGACCGGCTGGTCTATGGCCTGGATCCCGACCATGCCGGGCGGATCGCCGCTTATGAGCAGGCGATGCGCGAACGCGCCCGGTTGTTGCGCGACGGGCGCCGCGACCCGGCATGGCTTGGTGCGCTGGAAGCCACGATGGCGGCCAAGGGGGTTGCGATCGCGGCGGCGCGGCTGGGTTTCATGCGCCAGTTGAAGGCGGTTCTGGCCGCGGGCGACGGGGCTTTCCCGCGCGCGCGGATTGCGATTGAAGGCGAGGTGGAGGCGGCTCTGGCCGTGGAACCCGCCCTGGCGGTTGAAGACCGGCTGGCCGCGAGGCTGGCCGAGTGCCGCGGTCAGGATGCCGAGGCCGGGGGTACCCGGGTCGGCCCGCACCGCAGCGATCTGGTGGTGACCCATGATGCCGGCGGCATGCCGGCCGCGCGGTGTTCCACCGGCGAACAGAAGGCGCTGCTGCTGGCGATCGTGCTGGCGGTGGCGCGGCTGAAACGGACAGTTGAGGGATCGGCCCCGATCCTGCTGCTGGACGAGGTCGCAGCCCATCTCGATGCCGAGCGGCGCACAGCACTCTATGACGTGCTGGTGACGCTCGGTTCCCAGGCCTGGCTCACCGGCACCGACCGACCGCTGTTTGCGGGGCTGGAGGGACGGGCCCAATTCTTGCGGATCGCCGATGCGTCGGCGATGCGCGAATGAGCACGCGTCACGGATGGCGGGCTTTTCGGCCGTCCGGCAGGATCATGGGCGTCTCCACGGCGGAGGCCCGTTCATGACCGGCGACGCGCGCGCATGCCCCAGACCGAGGAAGCCCCATGGCCGAGGATGATGGAACCGGTTCGATGACAGAGCAGCCCGCACACTCCCAGTCCGAGACTGCCATCGCAGCCACGTCCTATGGTGCCGACTCGATCAAGGTTCTGCGCGGCCTGGACGCCGTGCGCAAGCGCCCGGGCATGTATATCGGCGACACCGACGACGGCTCGGGCCTGCACCACATGGTCTATGAGGTGGTCGACAACGCCATCGACGAGGCGTTGGCCGGCTGGTGCGATCAGGTCCATGTGGTGCTGAACGGCGATGGATCGGTGACGGTCCGCGACAATGGCCGCGGCATCCCGGTCGATATCCACGACGAGGAAGGCGTGTCGGCGGCCCAGGTCATCATGACCCAGTTGCATGCCGGCGGTAAGTTCGACCAGAATTCCTACAAAGTGTCGGGCGGCCTGCATGGCGTGGGCGTGTCGGTGGTGAACGCGCTGTCGGAATGGCTGGAACTCAGGATCTGGCGCGCCGGCAATGAACACTATATGCGCTTCAAGATGGGCGAGGCGGTCCAGCCGCTGGAGATTGTCGGCCAGAGCGGCGACAAGACCGGCAGTGAAATCACCTTCATGCCGTCGACCGAGATCTTCACCCAGGTGAATTTCGATGCGGCGACGCTGGAGCGTCGGCTGCGCGAACTCGCCTTCCTGAATTCGGGCGTGACCATCGAATTCGTCGACAGCCGCACCGATACCCCGGTCAGCCACCGTATGCATTACGAAGGCGGCATCGAGGCTTTCGTGCGCTATCTGGACCGCAGCAAATCGCCGATGCATGGCACCCCGATCACGGTATCCGGCGAGCGCGCCGGCATCATGGTCGAAGTGTCGATGCAGTGGAACGACAGCTATCACGAGAACGTGCTGTGTTTCACCAACAACATCCCGCAGCGTGACGGCGGCACCCATCTGGCCGGGTTCCGCGCGGCGCTGACCCGCACCATCAACGCCTATGCCACGTCATCGGGTATCGCCAAGCGCGAGAAGGTGTCGGTGTCGGGCGAGGATGCGCGCGAGGGGCTGACCTGCGTGCTGTCGGTGAAGGTGCCGGACCCGAAATTCTCGTCGCAGACCAAGGACAAGCTGGTCAGTTCCGAGGTGAAGCCGGCGGTCGAGAATCTGGTCGGCGAACGGCTCGACCAGTGGTTCGAGGAACATCCCCAGGACGCGCGCGCGATCGTGGGCAAGGTGGTCGAGGCGGCGGTGGCGCGTGAGGCCGCGCGCAAGGCCCGCGAACTGACCCGGCGCAAGAGCGCGCTGGACATCACCAGCCTGCCCGGCAAACTGGCCGATTGTCAGGAACGCGACCCCGCCAAATCCGAAATCTTCCTGGTCGAGGGTGACTCGGCAGGCGGATCGGCCAAGCAGGGCCGCAACCGCGCCAATCAGGCGATCCTGCCGCTGCGCGGCAAGATCCTGAATGTCGAGCGCGCGCGGTTCGACAAGATGTTGAGTTCGGCTGAAATCGGCACGCTGATCTCGGCGCTGGGCTGCGGCATCGGCCGGGACGATTTCAACGCCGACAAGCTGCGCTATCACAAGATCATCATCATGACCGACGCAGACGTGGACGGAAGCCATATCCGCACCCTGCTGCTGACCTTCTTCTATCGTCAGATGCCTGAACTGATCCGGCGTGGTCATCTCTACATCGCCCAGCCGCCGCTGTACCGCATCAAGCGCGGGACCAGCGAGGTCTATCTGAAGGGCGAACTGGAGCTTGAAAACCACCTGATCGGCCAGTCGCTGCAGGATGCCGTATTGACCCTGCATTCGGGCGCCCAGCGTGCCGGCGGCGATCTGCGCACGGTGGTGGAGCGTGCCCGCGACGTCGCCAATCAGTTGAAGGCGATCGCACGGCGGGCGCCGCTCTGGCTGCTGGAGGAAGCGGCATTGTCGGGCGCGCTGTCTGAAGCCTCTTTCGCCGATGCGGCCGCCGCCGAACAGGCCGGCCGGATCCTGATCGCCCGGCTGGATGCGCGGTCGAACGAGCATGACCGCGGCTGGAGTTATGCGGTGGAGACCAGCGCGCCGGAAGGCGAGGCCGGCGGCACCGGCCCGGTGCCGCGCGCGGGTGAGGTGCGCCGCATCCGGGTGCGCCGCGAACTGCGCGGCATGCAGGAGAGCTATACGATCGAGGCGGCGCTGTCGCGCGGTGGCGAGGCCCGGTTGATCAGCCGCCATTTGGGCGAGCTTGCCGGCGTGTTCGACGGCCCGGCCCGCATCGCCTTCGACAAGGGCCGCGAGGTGCGTGTCGCCACGCCGACCCAGCTTTTCGAGGCGGTGCTGGAAGCTGGACGGCGCGGCATTCAGGTGCAGCGCTACAAGGGTCTGGGCGAGATGAACGCCGACCAGCTATGGGAAACCACCATGGACCCCAACAGCCGCACCCTGCTTCAGGTGCGCGTCAACCATGCCGACGAGGCCGACGAGATCTTCACGACCCTGATGGGCGACGTGGTGGAACCCCGCCGCAATTTCATTCAGGACAACGCGCTGAATGTGTCCAATCTGGATGTCTAAGGCGGTCTGATCGGCGGTGATGCGTTGTCCCTTGCGCAGTTTACGCATATATTATGTGTGTAAACTGCGCATGGAGGCTTGCGATGAGCGTCCGTTTCAACCTTGTGCTCTCCGACGACCTCAACCGCGAGATCGACAAAGTGGCCGAGGAGTCCGAGACCAACAAAAGTGAGATCCTCCGCAAGGCACTGCAACTGTATCTCGCGGCCCGTGAGGGCAAGCGGCGAGGTCTGAAGCTTGGCCTGGTGGAACCCGTGACAGAAAAACTCCAGACGGAGATCATCGGCCTGTGAACCCGATTGATCTGAACAATCCCCCCTCTCATCACAAGCTGGATCTGTCGATCCGGCCAGAGGAGACCGTCGGCGAGCGCCGCGTCCGATTATTCAAGGACGCGGCGTTGTTTGTGATGGCGTCGGGGTTTGTGGTCCTGATCGTATATGTGTGTTTTGAAACTGATTTGGCGGACGCGTCATCCGCTGACGCGAAAAAATGGGCCATGTCGGTTCTGTCCGCCGCGGCCGCGGGGTTGACCGGATATCTGGTGCGGAAATGACGGATGATGCGCTGCGGGGCGGCAGGACGTTCTTTCGGGACGCCTTGATCGTCCTCGCAGATGCATCGCGTCGATTGGAAGAGGCCGGCGTCGCGCGGCCGGTGCTTGTTGGTGGTGCGGCGGTGGAGTTCTACACCGCTTCACATTTCGTCTCGGGCGATTTCGATATCGTCATTCCCAGTCAAGCCAAGCTCGAAGCAGTCCTACGCGAGATGGGATTTGAGACACCGCGCGACGGGACACGCGGCCTGCATCACTATGCAAAGAACATCGGGGTTGAGGTGGTCGGCTCACGCCTTCTGGATGGCGCGGGTTCTATAGATCACATTTCACAGGTCGAATTTGAACCTGGCTTTTGTGTCGATTTCATCGGTGTCGAGGATCTGATCGCCGACCGTGTCGCGCAGGCCGATGCGACGTCGAGGTTGGATCGAGAGCGTCTGGCTCAGGCAATCGTGTTGTTCAAAATGCTTGCTGACAAGATCGATCGTCCCTATCTCTGTAAACAAATCAGGGAGCAGGCGCCAGGGCGGTCCCTTGAGTGGTTTGAGGCCGAAGTCGATGCGTTTTCTGGGAAATTTTGACGAATTTACCCGTGAACAGGCCCGCCGCGCCCGCGAGATCGGGCTGACTGATGCGGTCGTGCAGCGGCTGCGGACCCGCGACGACACCCGAACGCCGTCGAAGCTGGCACTGCTGGCGGCGATCCGGCGCCGCAGTCAGGACGACGACGCGCCGGTCTGGTAGCGGCGCCGCATCAGCCGAAGCGGAAGGCCGAGACCGTGGTTTCCATCACCCGGTCCAAGAAGATCCGCGTGCCCGCATCATCGCCGCCGGCGCCGGCCGCCACCATCAGCGGGATCAGATGTTCCTCGGCGCGCGGCGGATGGCACAACCGGGCCGACGGTGCCGTGTCCCACTGGGTCAGGGCACGGTTGCGGGCGGCCGGATCGCTTTCGACAGCGCTGGTCAGCCAGCCATCGAAGCTGTCGGAAATCGGGCCGAATCGCGGATCGCCATAGCCCCGCATGTTATGAAAGCTCATGCCGCTGCCCAGGATCAGCACGCCCTCGTCGCGCAGGGCGGCCAGGGCGGCGCCGGCGGCCAGGTGGGCGGCAGGGTCCAGATCATTGCGCACCGATAGCTGGATCACCGGAATATCGGCCGCGGGCGCCATCAGCAGCAGCGGAATGAACACGCCATGGTCGAAGCCGCGATCATTGTCGGTCGTGGTTGCGAAACCGCCATCGGCGAGCAGGCAGCACACCCGTGCCGCCAGATCGGGCGCGCCCGGGGCCGGATAGCGCAGCTCGTAAGTGTGGGGCGGAAAGCCGTAATAATCGAACAGCAGCCCGGGCGCCGTGCCGCCGGTGACCGCAAAATCATCGGTCATCCAATGGGCCGACACCACGATGATGGCGGTGGGCCGGGCGGGCAGGCTGGCCAGCAGGCCGCGCAGGAAATCGCCCATGCGGGCCCAGGTGTCGCGCGGCGCCCAGTCCATGAAGAAGCAGGGGCCGCCACCATGGGGGATGTACAGGCTGGGCATGCGGGTCGTGCTGGTCCTGGTCACGCTTGTCATCTCCGGGGGAACACCGGAGAGAATTATGCGCCGGCCCAGGCGCCCGGCAAAGTCGCATGAAGGTCACGACATGGGACGGGGCGTTCCGCTTACTGTCCGGCTTCATGCCTGTTCCCGTCCCGTTCCGAGATAAGCCCTGATGCGTCGTCTGCCAGCCTCCGTTCGCCGTGACCCTGTTCTGTCGCCGCAGCCCGCCGGACGTAGCGATGCGGGCGACGGGCCGTTGATGGCCGAGATCCGCCCGCGTGCCGGCCGCCGTGGCCATCGCGGGTCCGGTGGCGGCAGCGGCAGTGGCGGCGGCAACGGCAGAAGGCCCGGTGGCGGCGGGCGGCCGCCGCGGCGCTGGTGGCGGGGTATCGCCATCGCCGCCGGCGTGGTGGTGCTGGCGGCGGCCGGCTATATCGGCTGGGTGTTGCGCGACCTGCCATCGCTCGACGAATTGAACCGGCCGGCCACCGAGCCCGGCATCACGGTGCTGGCGGCCGACGGTACCGCGATCGCGGTCTATGGCCGGCTGACCGGGCGGCAGATCACCGTCAACGACCTGCCGCCGGCACTGGTGGAAGCCGTGCTGGCGACCGAGGACCGGCGGTTCTACGACCATCCCGGCATCGATGTCTTCGGCATCGCCCGGGCGGTGGTGGCCAATCTTCAGGCGGGCCGGGTGGTGCAGGGCGGCAGCACCATCACCCAGCAGCTTGCCAAGATGCTGTTCCTGACCCCTGAGAAGTCGTTTGAACGCAAGCTGCGCGAAGCGGTGATGGCGCTGCGGCTGGAAGCGGTCTACGACAAGAACGAAATTCTGGCGCGCTATCTGAACCGGGCCTATTTCGGCGCCGGCGCCTATGGCATTGATGCCGCCGCCCGACGCTATTTCGACCGGCCGGTGGAAGACCTGGATGTGGGCCAGTCGGCGATGCTGGCCGGGCTGTTGCAGGCGCCTTCGGCCTATGCGCCGACCTCGGCGGCGGCGCGGGCCGAGCGGCGGATGCGGGCGGTGCTGGCCAATCTGGTCGATGTCGGCTACCTGACCGCCGATGAGGCCCGTGCGGTGCGGGTGCCGAAGGTGGCACCCTCGGCGCGCGCCACCGTCGGCGCCACCAACCGGCGCTGGTTCGCCGACTGGGTGCTGGACCAGCTGGCCAGCCAGATCGAGCCCACCACCCGCGATATCGTCATCCGCACCAGCCTGAACCACGGTCTGCAGACCGCGGCCGAGGCGGCCGTGTCGGAGGTGCTGACCGCCGATGGTGGCAAGGTCAAGGCCGGTCAGGGCGCCTTCGTGGCGGTGGCGCCCGATGGCGGGGTGCTGGCGATGGTCGGCGGCCGGGATTACCGGACCAGCCAGTTCAACCGTGCCACCCAGGCCTGGCGGCAGCCCGGATCGACCTTCAAGGTCTTCGCCTTTCTGGCGGCGCTGGAAGCGGGCTGGGGCCCCGACAGCACGGTGCTGGACGCGCCGGTGACGGTCGATGGCTGGTCGCCGGCCAATTTCGAACCCGATTATGCCGGCCGCGTGCAGTTGATCGACGCGGCGGCCCGCTCGCTGAACACTGCCACCGTGCGGCTGGCCGAAGAGGTGGGGCGTGATCGGGTGATCGCCACCGCCCGGCGGCTGGGCCTGTCGGGCGATCTGCCCCAGGGCCCCAGCGTGACCTTGGGCACCGGATCGGAAAACCTGCTGGAGATGACCGCGGCCTATGCGGCGCTGGCCAATCAGGGCCGGCCGGTGGTGCCCTGGGCGATCGCCGAGGTGACGACGGCCGACGGCACCGTGCTCTATCGGCGCGAGGCGCCGGAACCGGCCGCCCCGGTGCTGTCGGAACGCACCGTCCAGGCCATGAATGCCATGCTGGTGCGGGCGGTGGAAACCGGCACCGGCCGGGCGGCGCAACTGCGCGGCGCCGTGGTTGCCGGCAAAACCGGCACCAGCCAGGATTATCGCGACGCCTGGTTCATCGGCTATACCGGCGCGGTCGCGGCCGGGGTGTGGGTCGGCAATGACGATGACAGCCCGATGCGCGGCGTGACCGGTGGCCGGCTGCCGGCCAAGATCTGGGCACGGGCGATGTCGGAAGGCGGCGGCCGGCTGATGCGGACCCCGCCGCCGGTGCTGCCGGTGCGCGCGCCGGTGATGGCCGATGCCGGCACCGCCGCCGCCACCAGCGACGATCCGCTGTCCCGCCTGCTGCGCGGCCTGTTCGGCGACGACACCGCCGCGCCGCAGGCAGCCGGGCCCAAGCCGGCGCCCCGCAACGATCCGGCGCCACGGCCACAGCAGCCGTCGCTGGGCAATCCGCCGGCCTATCCCGGCGACGACCGCTTCCACCCCTGACCGGCGGTGCGGGTGGCGTGGCCGGCCTCCGCCTCAGCCATTGGTGATCGGCGGTGCCGGTGTCGGGCGGACCAGCCGGACATAAGCGACCAGCGCCACCGCCGACAGCACCAGGATGGTGGCGGCGATCGGGGTGGGGGTGCCATCGGCCAAAGGTGCCGTCGCGGCGGCGACGATGCCGCCGGTGGTCATCTGTGCGCAGCCGATCAGCGCCGATGCGGTGCCGGCGATGCGCGGATAGGGCAGGATCGCGGCGGTGAAGGCCTGGGGCAGCGCCAGCCCGGCGCCGGCGAGCAGAGCCGCCGCCGACAGCGCCACGCCCAGCGGTCCGTCGATACCGGCCAGGGTCTGTGCCGCCATGGCCAGGCCGCCGAGCGCCATGATGGCGATGCCCAGCCCCAGCAGGTTCAGCGATCCCAGCCGCATCACCAGCCGACCGCCGGTGGCGGCCCCCAGCACATAGCCCGCAACCGCGAGGCCGAAGAACAGGCCGAAACGGTCCGGCGCCACGCGATAGCCTTCGATCAGCAGCACCGATGAATTCGAGACCCAGGCGAACAGCCCGCCAAAGGCCGAGCAGGTGCAGATCGCCAGCCCCAGGAAACGCCGGTCGCGGATCAGCCCGCCCATGCTGCGCAGAATGGCCACCGGCCGGATGCGGCGGATATCCCGATCGGTGATCGGCTCGGGCAGGATCAGCACGGCGCCGGCGATCAGCAGCAGGCCGATGCCGGCCAGCACCGCGAAATTGGCCCGCCAGCCGAACAGCACCTCGATCTGGCCGCCGATCATCGGCGCCACCATCGGGGCCAGCGCCGTGGCCGAGGTGATGGTGGCGAAGATCGAGCCCGCGCGTTCCGGCGGGAACAGGTCGCGGACCAGCGCCCGGCCGATCACCGCGCCCGCGCAGGCACCGGTGCCCTGCAGCACCCGCGCCAGCACCAGATCGTCGATGGTCACCGAATACAGACACAGGATCGAGGCCGCGACCTGCACCGTCATGCCGGTGATCAGCACCGGCCGCCGGCCCAGCGCGTCGGAGACCGGCCCATAGACCAGTTGCGCCAGCGCCAGCCCCCACATATAGCCGGTCAGCGTCAACTGGGCAGTGGCGGCATCGGTGCCCAGATCGCGGCCCATCGCCGGCAGCGACGGCAGATAGAGATCGGTCGACAGCGGCCCGAGCGCTGTCAGCGCGATCAGGAACAGGATGATGATCCCGCTGGGCCCGGAGGCCGGGGGACGGCCGGTTGCTGACGGATGGCTGGTCGGGGGCTGAGGCTCTGCCATGTCGGGTGGCGCCGATCTGAAAAGGGCATCTGTCGGGGAGATGGGCAGGCCACAGCTTACCGGCGCCCGCGCCCCGCTGGTTATAGGCGCCCGCGCCCCGGTGGCCAAGCAATCCGGAGGAACGGCCGGGCGGGCATTTCGTTTCGAAATATGAGACACATTTTCGCCGCATCCGGTACCGCGCAGGGCCATCCGCAGACGAAAGCATTCATACGCGAGCATCCGCCGGTTGATCATCCGGCGCCGGCATCAAGCCTTTGTTCCGAAGAGTCGTCGGTTTACAATATGTTCGCCTTTCCTGGGGCGTCCGGTGCTGATCCGGCGACGCATCGCCCGGTTATTGCGTGTCGCGCGGGTCTATCGTGTCAGGGTGATATGGCTTACGCCGATAATCGCGAATAAATTGACGCAACCACGCTGCAGGTATATATGTCCCCCACATATCAAGGGCCAATCGACCGGCGGCCATCCGCCCGTAGCTGGAGAGGATTTGAGCGTGACGATCAATGCAGGTCTGGAAGGGATTGTCGTCGCTGAGACGGATCTGTCGCTTGTCGACGGGACCAACGGATATCTGGTTTATCGCGGGAACTGGGCGAAGGATCTTGCCATCTCGCGGACGTATGAGGACGTCGTTCATCTTCTCTGGCGCGGTCATCTGCCCAGTGAACAGGAATCGGAAGCCTTCCGCGCTGAACTGGCGGCGCGTCGCAAGCTGCCCGACTATCTGAAGACGATCATCGCGGCGCTGCCTCCTGAGACCGACACCATGAGCGTCTTGCGGACCGCGACGTCGGCGATCGGGAATCGCGGCTATGCCTGGCCGCCGACCTTCGAACAGGCATCGGATATTCTGGCCAAGGCGCCGACGATCATCGCCTATCGCCATGCGCTGAACACCGGCCGCGACCCGATCGAGCCGGATGAGAGCCTCGGTCATGCCGCGAACTATCTCTATATGCTCCATGGAGAGAAGCCGACCCGTGTGCATACCCGCGCACTGGATGCCTATATCATCCTGACCGCGGAACACGGCCTCAATGCCTCGACCTTCACCGGCCGGGTGATCACGTCCACCCGCTCCGACATCGCCTCGGCGATCACCGGCGCCATCGGTGCGCTGAAGGGCCCGCTGCATGGCGGCGCGCCGTCGGAAGTCGACACCATGCTGGAAGAGATCGGCAGCAAGGACAATGCCGAGCCCTGGCTGCGCGGCCAGATCGAGGCCGGCGAACGGCTGATGGGCTTCGGCCACCGGGTCTACAAGACCATGGACCCGCGCGCCGTGGCGCTGCGCCTGGTATCCGACAGCTTCGCCGGCGAGGATCCGTGGTTCGACCTGTCGGTGCATGTCGAGGAAACCGCGGTGCGGCTGCTGAAGGAATACAAGCCCGGCCGCAATCTGTACCCGAACGTCGAATTCTGGGCGGCGGCGGTGCTGCGCGGCGTGCGCATCCCAACCGACCTCTACACCCCCACCTTCGGTCTGGCGCGCATGGCCGGCTGGTCGGCCCATATTCTGGAACAGGCCGACAAGAATCGCCTGATCCGGCCGGAATCGACTTATGTCGGCGAGATGCCCAAGGCGTCCTGACCTCCGGCATCACCTGCTCCGGCAGTGACATCCGAGACAGCGGCCGGCCGCACCTCGTCAGGGGTGCGGCCGGCCGTTGTTGTGTGCGCGCCAGCCGGGATCAGGCCAGCCGGGACCAGGCCAGTCGGGTTCAGGCCAGTCGGGCCTCAACCAGCCGCACCAGAGCGGTTGCCACGATCGGGATCAGACGATCGTCGAAATCGTAATGGGGGTTGTGGACCATGCAGCCACCTTCGCCCCCCTGGCCGAACAGCAGATAGGCGCCGGGGCGTTGCTGAAGCATGAAGGCGAAATCCTCCGCCGCCATCAGCGGGGCGAAGTCGGGCCGGAACCCGTCGTTGAACAGGCCGGCCAGAACTGATGCGGCAAAGGCGGTCTGGTCGGGATCGTTGATCAGCACCGGATAGCCGCGCTGATAGCTGACCTCTGCCGTCACGTCCCGGGCCGCGGCAACACCTTTGCAGACCCGGGTGAGGCCGCGTTCAAGCAGGCCGCGGGCCTCTTCATCCAGCGCGCGCACCGTTCCGCCCAGCCAGCCCGCATCCGCCACCACGTTATGCGTGGTGCCGACATGGATCTGGGTCACCGACAGCACCGCCGCCGCATGGGCGCTGACCTCGCGGGAGACCAGCCCCTGCAGGGCGCAGGCGGCTTCGGCCAGGGCCAGGGCCGGATCGCGGGTGGTGTGCGGCATGCCGGCATGGCCACCACGCCCGGTCATCACCACCTTGAACTCGTCGAAGGATGCCATCGCCGGGCCACTGCGGACGCTGGTGGTGCCGAAGGGCAGAAGCGGCATGTTGTGAAAGCCGAAGATGCTGTCGCAGGGGAAGCGATCGAACAGGCCGTCCTCGACCATCCGGCGGCCGCCGCCCAGGCCTTCCTCGGCCGGCTGAAAGATCACGGTCAGCGTGCCGCGAAACTGGCGGGTCTCAGCCAGGTGGCGGGCCGCCGCCAGCAGGCAGACGGTGTGGCCATCATGGCCACAGCCATGGAACAGCCCGGGATGGCGCGACGCCCATGGCCGCTCGCCTTCCTCGGTCATCGGCAGGGCATCCATATCGGCGCGCAGGCCGATCGACGGGCCGTCGCCGGCGCGCAAGGTGCCGACCACACCGGTCTCGGCGATGCCGGTGGTGACGGTGAAGCCCGCCGCCCGCAATTGCGTGGCCACGAAGGCCGCCGTGCGCTTTTCGTTGAAGCCGATCTCAGGATGGGCGTGCAGATCGCGCCGCCATGCGGTATGCGTCGGGTGCTGGTCGTTCAGGGCAGGGATGATCTGCGGGCCCATGGCATCGTGCCTCCGGGGTTGCGGGCAGGGCTGGATAGTCAATATAGTTTACTAACTGGATGATGAGGGCAAAGCAAGCGACATGGATGGCGACATTCAGGACTGGGAGATGCTGCGGGGCGACGATCTGGAGCATTTCCGGCAGCGCAATCTGGGGCGGCTGCTCGATGAGGTGCATATGGCCTTCGACCGCCGCGCGCTGCACTATCTGCGCGAGAGCGGCTATCCGATGCTCAACGCGGCCCATACCCATGTCCTCAGGACCATGCGGTTTGAAGGCGCCACCATCACCGACATGGCGGCGCGGGCCGGCATTTCGAAGCAGGCGATGAGCAAGCTTGTGGCCAGCTTTGAAGACCATGGCTTTGTGTGCTTCGTCGCCGATCCCGATGATGCCCGCAGCCGGATCGTGACCGTGACCGACGCGGGCGGCGTTCTGCTGGCGATGGGCATTCGCGCGCTGAAGCGGGCCGAAGCCGATATCGGCGCGGTGATCGGCGGCGACCGCCTCGACACGCTGGTGGAGTTGCTGTCGCTGGCGCGTGATGCCGGTATCGACACCTCGATCGGCCAGGGCGCCAGCCATCGCCGGCGGCGCAGCTAGAACGCGGGCCATGAGGCGCCGGCCCTCTGGTGTCGGCCCCGAGGCGCCGGGACGTAAGGCCCTGTGGTCCTGTTCGAAAATCACATAGTCAATATTGTTGACTTTCTTTTCGGGCTGGGCGCAAATGGATCATGCGATGCCGGAGCAACCGGCACCTATCCTGACAGGGAACTCTGATGCGCCATCATGCTACCGCGTTGCGCGGCCGCAAGCGTGCCCTCATGCCCGGGGGGCTGGCAGCCGGTCTTCTTGCCGCAGCCATGGCCGTCGCCCCCCCGGCGGCGGCGGACAGTTTCACCTATGGTTCGGGCGTGCCTGAACGCTCCGCCGCCAATGGCAAGGGCGTCCTGCCGATCCTGGACCAGATCGCCGAGGTCACCGAGGGCCGGGTCAGCTTCACGCCCATTCTGGGTGGTCAGCTTGTCTCGATCCCCAATGCCTTTGACGGCATTCGCGATGGTGTGGTCGACAGCGGCTTTTTCATCACCCAGTTCAGCGCCACCCAACTGCCCTATTCGTCGCTGATTTCGGAAATGACCGGTCTTGGCGGTGATCCCTATGCCACCATGGGGGCGATCAACGAAATTCTGTTCGTCGGCTGCCAGAACTGCCGCGACGAGATGCGGGTCGCCGGTATCGTGCCGCTGCTGATGCAATCGGCGTCGCCGCTCGCCACCATGTGCACCAAACCCGTTGCCAGCGCCGCCGATCTCGCCGGCCTCAGGGCCAGCACCATCGGCTCACCAGAGGCGCGCTGGGCCACGGCGCTGGGGATGACGCCGATGCGCACCAGCATCGTCGACATCCTGCCGGCCCTGCAACTGGGGCAGAGCGACTGCACCATCATCGGCACCTCGTGGATCCGCAGCTATGGTCTTGAGGACACGGTGAAGGGCGTGATCGACATGCCCCAGGGCATCATCGCAGGTGCGGCACCGATCACCTTCAACCGCGACAGTTGGGGCCGGATCGCCAAGGAGGATCAGGCGCGGATCATCGGGCTGATGCCGGCGGCGGTGTGGGATTATGTCACCAACGCCTATCTGCTGCCGGATGCCGAGGTGAAGGCCGCCTTGTCGGCCAGGATCCCCTTCGCGCCCGGTGATGACGAGATGCACCGGCGCTGGACCGGCTTCCAGGAGGGTGAGGTCGCCGCCCTGAAGGCCCTGGCGCGGGATCGCAAGCTGGCCGATGGCGATGCCGTCGTCGACCGGATGGTCGCGACCTTCCGGATCTGGCATGAGCGCCTGCTGCCCGCCTTCAAGGGCGACCGGGCGAAATTCGAAGCCGTTCTGAATGAGCGGGTGTTCTCGAAATACCCGTTCTGACGCAGCCGGCCTGAGCGCGCGCCCGCGCCGCGCGCCCTCCCCAGCGCCGCGCGGCCTTCCCCCCCCTCGCGCTTGGGCCGCTGCGTCTCCGCCGCATCCTCGCGGCCATCACATCCCCCGCCACAGGCAGTCCCCGATCGTGCCGCTGGTCAGACCGGCCGGCGCTGACGGGATGCCGCGCGCTGTTCTCTCCGATCTGTCGCCGCCCAGGAGCCGCCTGCCATGAAAGCCGTCTATTTTGAGAACCATGGTCCGCTCGACGCCCTTATCTATGGCGAGATCGACGATCCCGCCGTGCCCGACGGCTGGGTCAAGGTCAAGGTCGGTGCCTGCGCGCTCAATTATCTCGATGTGTTCTCGCGCCGTGGCATGCCCGGCATCAAGGTCGACCTGCCCGGCATCACCGGTGGCGATTGCGCCGGCACCATTGCAGCGCTTGGCGCCGGGGTGGAAGGCTGGGAGATCGGCGCGCGGGTGCTGATCAACCCGGCCCATGTCGACGACACCAGCGGCCATTTCGAGATGATGGGCGAGACCCGGCGTGGCGCCATGGCCGAATACTGCATCTGCCGGGCCGAGCAGTTGATCGCCATTCCAGACACGGTCGGCGACGATGCCGCCGCCGCGCTGCCGGTTGCCTATGGCACCGCCTACCGGATGCTGTTCACCCGCGGCAAGCTTCAGCCGGGGGAGCGGGTGCTGATCCTGGGGGCCAGCGGTGGTGTCGGCACCGCCTGCGTGCTGCTGGCCCGGATGGCGGGCGCGCATGTGATCGCGGCGGCGGGATCGGCCGGGAAATGCCGGCGGCTTGAGGCGCTGGGCGCGCACGAGACCATCGACTATTCGGTGGACAGGATCGACGCCTATACCCGTGCCAGGACCGGCTCGCTGTTCCGGGGCGGCGGCTATGAGGTGGTGGTGAACTTCACCGGCGGCGACAGTTGGGTGCCGTCGCTGCGGTCGGTGAAGCGCGGCGGCCGGCTGCTGACCTGCGGCGCCACCGCCGGCTATGCGCCGCCCACCGATATCCGCTTCATCTTCATGGCCGAGATGTCGATTCTGGGGTCGACCGGCTTCACCCGCGACGACATCGCGGCCTGCCTGGACCTGGTGGCCGAAGGCCGGCTCGATCCGGTGATCGACCGCGTCCTGCCCTTGTCGGAGGGGCGCGAGGCGGTGCGGCTGCTGGAGGACCGCGAGGTTTTCGGCAAGGTGATCGTCAGGCCCGACCTGGATGATGCCGATGCCACCGGCGCGGGTGCGGCATGACCGGCGATGTCCTGAACCAGACCGGTCCGGCGCCGCTGCCATTGCACCCCTTCCACGGCGCGGCCGATATCGCGGCCATCGAGCGCCGGCCGATCGAAGACTACCTCACCGGGCGCACGGTCACCGCCATGCTGGCCCATGCCGCCGGCCGCTTCGCCGGGCGGACCGCCATGCGCTATCTTGAGGCGCCGGCCGATCTCTCGCGGCCGCCGGTCGATATCGGGTATGCCGACCTGTTCGAGCGGGTGATGCGGGCATCGGCCCTGTTCCAGAGCCTGGGTGTCGGGCGTGACGGGGTTGTCGCCACCCTGTTGAGCGGCCTGCCCCAGACCCTGGAGATCGCCTGGGGCGCCGCCGATGCCGGAATCGCGATGCCGGTCAATCCGTTCCTCGATCCGGGCATCATCGGGGCGATGCTGGCACGGGCCGGCGCCGCTGTGCTGTGCATCGAGGGACCGTCCGGCCATGACGGCACCTGGGAAAAGCTGCCCGCGATTCTGGCCGCTGCCCCCTGCATCCGCCATGTGCTGGTGGTGGGCGAGGATGCCGGGCCTGTGGGCGGGGATGCGGCTGGGGGCCTTGCCCGCCATTACGAGCCCCTGCGTGATGCCATGCGCCCGGCCGCGGTCAACCGGCCCGGCGCGCCGGCGCCCGACGACATCGCCGCCTATTTCCACACCGGCGGCACCACCGGTCAGCCGAAGATCGCCCGCCTGACCCATCACAATATCGCCTGCATGTGCGTGATCGCCGGCTTCGGGGCCGGGTTGCGGGCCGGCGATGTGGTGGCCAACGGCATGCCGCTGTTCCATGTCGGCGGGCTGATGATGGGCGGGTTCACGCCCGTTGCCCATGGCTGCACCATCGTGCAGATGGGGCGGCGCGGCTATCGCGATCCGGCGGTGATGGCGGGCCTGTGGGCGATCGTCGGCGCCACACGGCCCGATGTGATGATCGGTCCGCCGACCGTGGTTGCGGCCGCCACCCAGACTTTTGATGGTCTGGCGGGTGCGACCGGTGTGCGCGGCTGGATTTCCTCGGCATCGGCCCTGCCGGTCGAGGTGCAGCGCCGCTTCACCGCCCGGACCGGCATTCCGATCCGCCAGGCCTGGGGGCTGACCGAGGCAACCCTGGTGCTGACCTACATGCCGGCCTCAGGTGATCCGGTGCCCGGACTGGTCGGGCTGTGCATGCCCTGGTGCACGCTGAAGGCGGTGCGCCTGACGCCCGACGGGCGGATCGCGCAGGAGATGCCGGCGGGGCAGCCGGGCACGATCATCGCGCGCTCGCCGGCGCTGTTCGCGGGCTATCTCGATCCGGCGGCCAATGCCGGGGTGTTGCTGCCCGATGGCTGGCTGAACACCGGCGATATCGGCCTGATCGATGCCGACGGCTTCGTGGCGATCACCGGCCGCGACAAGGACATCATCATCCGTGGCGGCCACAATATCGATCCGGTGATGATCGAGGAGCCGCTGAACGCCCATCCGGATGTGGCGCTGGGGGCCGCGGTCGGCCAGCCCGACGGCCGGGTCGGCGAGGTGCCGGTCGCCTTCGTGATGCTGAAGGTCGGGGTCGATCGCGACCCGGCGGCGCTGCTGCGTGAAGTGAGCGCCCTGATCCCCGAACGTGCGGCGATCCCCCGCTGGATCCGCATCCTGCCCCGGCTGCCGATGACGGCGGTCGGCAAGGTTCACAAGCCGACCTTGCGGCGCGAGGCGGCGCGTCTGGCCGCGGCCGCCCTGCTCGCGATCCGCGAAGAGCGGATCACGGCCGATGAGGGCGAGGGCGGGCGCATCCGCATCGGATTGCCGTTGAACGCGCAGGCGCAGGCCTTCGCCGAGGCCCGCGATCTGCTCGCCGAACTCGGCCTCGACGCCGTGGCAGATCTGCCCGCCAATGCCGTCACGGCGATCCTCGACGTCGACCATCTGATGGTTCGTGCCGGTGATGCGGTTGCCGCCGGCGACGGCTTCGCGCGGCTGGGTTTCACCGTCACCGCCCGCTCAGACATGCCCGGCCTGTGCAACCGGCTGATCTGTTTCGATGCCCTGATCGACGGTGCCTGCAATTACATCGAGATCATGGAACTGACCGATCCGGCCAAGGCGCCGCCGCCGATGCCCCGGGTTCTGGACGCGCCCGACGGGCCGGTCTCGACCGTGATGAGCACCACCGATGCCGACCAGACCGCACGACACCTGCAGGCGCTGGGCATGCGCCTGCCGCCGCCGCTCGGCATCACCCGCGACTGGCCGATCGGCGGCGGGGAGGTCATCTCGCCCTCGTTCCGTGTGGTGATCCCTGAGCCGGAGCAGGCGCCGTTCTACTGGAATGCCTGCCAGCATCTGACGCCGTGGCACTACATCCGGCCCGAGGTCATCAGCCATCCCAACCACGCCCGCCAGATGGTGGCGGTGATCGCCAGCGCCGCCGATCCGCTGGCGGCGGCCGCTGTCTATGGCGCGCCCTGGACGGCGCGGATCGAGGGCACCGACCCGGTTTCGGTGCGCGTGGGCGGCCCGGCGGCCGGTGGCCATGTGGCGCTTGTGATCTACAGCCCGCGCGCGCTGGCCGATGCCTTCCCGGGGGTTTCGGTCGCGCCCGGCCCCGACCGGCTGATCGGCTTCGTGGTCTCGACCGATGATATCGAGGCCAGTTTCATATGGCTTGCCGCCGCCGGTGCCGCACCGGAGCGCGGCGAACGTGGCCTGGTCGTGCGGCCAGAACACGCACAGGGCTGCCTGATGATCTTCGAGGCGATCGATGACTGACGCGGCGACCTCTTCCGGCTCAGGTCCACCCCGCTCTGATCCACCCCGCTCTGGTCCACCCGGCCTTCGGCTGATCGACATCACCGGCTGGCTGGGGGCCGTGGCCATCCTGCTGATGGCGGCGCATGTCTGCATGGATGTCGTGGCGCGCAATCTGGCCGCCACGCCGCTGACCGGTACCACCGAGGTCGTGTCCTACTGGTACATGGTGGCGATCGTGTTCTGCACGCTGGGCGGCGTTCAGGCCCGGGATGCGCATATCCGGGTCGATCTGGTCAACATCGCCATCGGACGGTGGCGGTCCGCCCCCCGGATCGATGGCGCGCTGACGGTGCTGACCGCGCTGCTGTTCCTGGCCGCCTGCCTCGGCCTCGTATTCTATACCGGCGATCAGGCCCTGACCGCGACCCTGCGCGCCGAACGGGTTGAATTCACCAGTCACGCCCTGCCGGTCTGGCCCGGCCGCTGGCTGGTCCCGCTGGGCTTCGCGCTCACCGCCTGGGTCTCGGCCTGTGATCTGGTCAGGGCGATCCGATTGATGATCAGGGCTCATGTCCCGGCCGGGCAGGGTGCCCGATGAGCCCGGTGCTGCAAGGCTGCCTGACGCTGCTGGCGATCCTGGTCCTGATCGGCCTGCGGGTGCCGGTGGGGCTGGTGCTGGGGCTATGCGCCTTCATCGGCACGGCGGCGCTGTTGCCGCTGCCGGCGGCGATCAGTGTCATGGGCCGCGTGCCTTATGAATTCACCGCCAGTTGGGAATTCTCGGCGGTGCCGCTGTTCCTGCTGATGGGCAACATCGCCTGGCGCAGCGGCCTGACCGACGGCCTGTTCCGGATTTTTGAACTGGGGCTGGCGCGGTTGCCGGGCGGGCTCGCGGTGGCGACCAATCTCGCCGCCGCAGGCTTTGGCGCCGCATCCGGATCCAGCCTGGCCACCACGGTCTCGATCGGGCGGATCGCCATTCCGCAGATGTTGAAAAGCGGCTATCAGCCGGCCCTGGCCGCCGGGGTCTGCGCCTGTTCGGGCACGCTGGCGGCGCTGATCCCGCCCTCGATCCCGCTGATCGTCTACGGCATTCTGGCGGAACAATCGGTGGCGCGGCTGTTTTTCGCCGGCATCGTGCCGGGCATCCTCACCGCCATCGCCTATACCGTGATGATCGTGCTGCGCTGCCGGTTTACTCCCGGTCTGGCACCGGCGGCAAGGCCTGTGGCGCAACCGGGCGAGGTTGGTGACCTGCTCCGGCGCACCTGGCCGCTGCCGGCGCTGGCGGTGCTGGTGCTGGGCGGTATCTATGGCGGCTGGTTCTCGCCTGCCGAAGCCGGCGGCGTCGGTGCGATGCTGGCCATGCTCTTCGCTGGTCTGCAAGGGCGGTTGCGGGCGGCGATGCTGTGGCAGGCCTGCGTGGATGCGGCCCGCACCACGGCGGTGATCCTGTTCATCGCCATCGGCGCCTTCATGCTGACCCGTTATCTGACCCTGACCGGCCTGCCGGCGGCGGTCGCCTCCACGGTCGCGGCACTCGACCTGTCACCGGTGCTGATGCTGGCGGCGATGGCGGTGGTGTTCCTGGTGCTCGGCATGTTCCTCGACCCGTTCGGGGTGATGCTGATCTCGATCTCGGTGCTGCTGCCGCTGTTCGAGCGGCTGGGCTATGACCTGATCTGGGTCGGCATCATCGTGGTCAAATATATCGAAATCGGCCTGATGACCCCGCCGGTGGGGCTGAATGTCTTCGCGGTCCGCTCGATCGCGCCCGACATCAGCCTGCCGGTCATCTTCAAGGGCGTGCTGTGGTTTCTGCTGGCCGAGGCGGTGGTGATGATCCTGCTGCTCGGCTTTCCCGGCCTCACACTCTGGCTGCCCGGCCTGCTGATCTGACGGAGCCCCCTGATGACCTTCGACGACCTGAAATCCCTGATCGCCTCGGCCGAATTCCACAAGACCCTGAGGGTCGAGCCGGTCGCGGCCGATGCCGAACGCGGCATCGTGGTGCTGCATCTGGGCTTCGACCCGGCCTATACCATCTTCGCCAAGGCCGGCAATTATCATGGCGGGGTCACCGCCTCGCTGGTCGACGTGGCCGGCGCCATGGCCTGTTCGGTGATGCTGGGCTATCCCACGCCCACCATCAATCTGCGGATCGACTATATGCAGGCGCCGCGCAAGGTGGATCTCATCGCCCGCGGAGAGGTGCGCCGCATCGGCAAGGCGATCGGTGTCGCCGACGTCACGATCAGCGATGCCGAGGGCACGGTCTATGTCATCGGTCGTGGCACCTTCAGCACCAGTGATCCGCGCGCCCCGCTGATGACACCGGGCTGAGGATGCGGTGCCGCCGCCGTCAGTCCCGCGTCAGTGCCGTCACGCTGGCATGGCCGGGGCGGGCCGGGTCGCGCGCCAGCCGCTGCGCGCACCAGTCGAGCAGCGGCGCCAGCCCCTCTTCGACCGGCCAGGCCGGGTTGATGGCGATCAGCCCGGTGGTCGTCAGGCCGGTTGCCAGGGCGCTGCCGGCCGTCAGGCCGCGCGGCACCACCGACAACTCGGCGCGGAGCGCGGTCACATGCTCGGGCAGGGCATAGGCGATCCGCGTGGCCAGGTCGTCGGCCGCCAGCACATCCTTGACCGGATACCAGATCAGATAGCTGCCGCTGGCCCAGCGGATCAACGCCTCCTCAATCGCGCGGCCCAGCCGGTCGAACTCGTCGCGGTCCTCGAATGGCGGGTCGATGATCGCCAGCCCCCGGCGCTCGCCCGGCGGCAGGCAGGCTTTCAGCACGCTGTAGCCGTCATGGCGCAGGGTCTCAACGCGGGGCCCCGGCCGGGGCGCACGGGCGGCCAGCACCCGGTCGAGCCGGGCGCGCACCGGATCGACGGTTTCGGCGGCGATCAGCCGGTCGCCCGGCCGCATCGCCAGCGCCGCGATCAGCGGCGACCCCGGATACCGCCGGCGCAAGCCGGTGGGGCCACGGCCGTCATCGACCAGATCCAGCACCGCGCGCAATGCCCCGATCAGCGCCGGCTCGCCCGGCTCCGGCCGGTCGGCCAGCCGGCCGATGCCGCCGGCCGCCTCGGCGCTGCGCAGGCTTTCGGGCGATTCCAGATCATAGAGACCGCTGCCGGCATGGCTGTCGATCACCACAAACGGCTTCGCCTTGCGCGCCAGATGGGCGACCGAGGCGGCAAGGGCCGCGTGCTTGACGATGTCGGCGAAATTGCCGGCATGGAAGTCATGGGCATAGTTCATCGAGGGGCGTCGGGCCTTCTGACAGGGGGCTTGCTTGACGGTGTGGGCGTATCGGTCCGTTCGTGGGTCAGCGCGCCACCAATGGCGTGAAGAACAGATGCGCGCCGCCATCCACCAGCAGGGTTTCGCCGGTGACGTGGGTCATGTCAACCAGGCCCAGAATCGCGCGGGCCACGTCTTCGGGCTCGGCCGTGCGGCGCAGCGGCGTGGTCCGCTCAAGTTTCGCCTTCTGGGCGTCATAGCGGTCGGCACCCATGCCCTCGCGCAGCCAGCGGCCCTGGATGAAGCCGGGGCAGACGGCATTGACCCGGATTTCCGGCCCCAGCACCCGGGCCAGCGACAGGGTCATGGTGTTCAGCGCGCCTTTCGATGCCGCATAGGCCACCGACGAGCCCACCCCGGCAACGCCGGCGATCGACGACACGTTGACCACAGCCCCCTGGCCCGACCGTTTCAGCGCCGGGGCGCAGGCGCGGGTCATCTGGAAACTGCCGACCACGTTCACGGCATACAGATCCAGGAAATCCTGTGCGTTAAGCCCCTCCAGATCGGCGTGGTCGCAGAACCGGGTGGTGCCGGCATTGTTGACCAGGCAGTCGATTCCGCCGAACGCCGTCTCGGCGCCGGCGGCGATCCGCCGGCAATCCTCGTCGCTGGCGATGTCGCCCATGATCACCACCGCCTGCCCGCCGGCCGCGCGCACCATGGCGGCGGTTTCCTCGGCGGCATCATGGCTGCGGGCGGCATTCACCACCACATTGGCGCCCCGCGCGGCAAAAGCCAGCGCCACCGCCCGGCCGACGCCGCTGCCCGACCCGGTCACCACCGCAACCATCGGCCGCGCCGTTTCCATGTCCCGCGTCTCATCCATCATCGTCACTGCCCGGCATCCTCCCAAGGGCGCGGCACGCGGTGCGATGTCCGCGGGCTCGTTGATCCACCAACGGTTATCGCCGACCCGGGGCTCAAGGTCCAGTCCCGGCCTCGCCAGCCCGCATCACCGCTGCTATCATCAATCTCTATGCTGACGACCGTATCATCACGGCTGGAGATGATGGCCATGTCGCCCCTCGACCTCGCCCGCGCCGGGCTGCCCGGCCGTCCCGATCCGGTGCTGCCGGCGATGGATGTCGACCTGCTGCGTGCCCTGGTCGCGGTGATCGATTGCGGCGGCTTCACCGCGGCGGCCGACCGGCTGAACCTCACCCAATCGGCGGTGTCGATGCAGCTCCGGCGGCTGGAAGACCGGCTGGGCCGCAAGCTGGTCGACCGCGAGCGCCGCGGCGTGCGGCCGACCGCCGATGGCGAGGTGCTGATCGGCTATGCCCGCCGCATCCTGGCGCTGAACGACGAAGCGGTGCTGCGCCTGCTCGACACCGGCGCCCGCGGCCGGGTGCGGATCGGTGCGCCCGACGATTATGCCAGCATCTTCCTGCCGCCGATCATCGCCCGCTTCGCCGCCGCCAATCCCCGGGTCGAGATCGAGGTACGCTGTGCCCTCAGCCCCGATCTGGAAGCCGAGATGGACCAGGGCGCCCATGATCTGATCCTGGTCACCCGGCGCGAGGGCCATGGCGGCGGCACCCTGATCCGCCGTGAGCAACTGGTCTGGGCGGCAGCCCCCGATCACCGCCCCGAAACCATGACCCCGCTACCATTGGCGCTGTTTCCCGATGGCTGCGCCTTCAGGCCCCATGCGCTTCAGGCCCTGGATCGCGCCGGCCGGCCGTGGCGGGTGGCACTGACCAGCGGCAGCCTGGCCGGCATTCAGTCGGCCGTGGCCAACGGTCTGGCGATCACGGCGCTGGCGCGCAGCACGGTGCCGGCGGGCTGGCGGCTGTTGGGCGCGGCCGAGGGATTCCCGCCATTGCCGGCGGTCGAGATCGCGTTGAAATCCGCCGGTCAGCCGTCCGAGCCGGTGCGGGTGCTGCTCCGCCACCTGCTCGACACCCTGTCGGTGCCGGATCCGACGCCTGACGGGCCGACGGCGGTCAGGCCAGATCCGCGATCCGCAGCACAGCCTGCCGCCGGGTGATGCCGCCGTCATCCACCACCGCCAGCGTCACCGTACCCTGCCACCAGTCGATATCGATCCGGCCCCAGTTCTCCATCGGCCAGACCCGCCCCAGCCGGTTGGGGCCCGGCTCGTCGGCGATCGCCAGATTGGGCAGGTTGACGCTGCTGGCGGTCAGCTCGGTCACCGGATAGGGCGGCCCTTCGGTCTCACCAGTCCCACCGGCGCTCGGGCCGGTGCGGTACAGCGCGCCCAGATGCCGGTCGCCCGACAGCAGCACCACGCCGCGCGCGCCGGTGTCGCGGATCAGCCGCCACAGCCGGGCGCGCTCATCGGCCATCAGCCGCCAGCTTTCCCAGCCATGGCCATCGGCGATCACCTGAATGGAACTGACCACCAGCCGCAGCTCGGCGGGCTGGCGCAACTGATCGGCCAGCCACGCCCATTGGTCGGCGCCCAGCATCGCCCGCCCCGGCCCCGACGGCACATAGCGGCCACCACCGGGCGCCTGGCCTCCCCGCGTCGGGATCAACGGGCTGCGGAAGCTGCGGCAATCCAGCAGGATCACCTGCACGCGTCGGCCCTCCGGCCCGGTGATCGCTGCATGGTACAGGCCCGCGCGACTCCGGCGCGGATCGTCGGCCGACACGTCCCAGAAATCCTGGAACAACGCCTTGGCCGCCGCTTTGTGGGGAAAATCGGCGCCGCCATCATTGATGCCATAGTCATGATCGTCCCAGATCGGCATCACCAGCCGGTCGCGGCGCAGCGCCGTGAACGCCGGCCGGGTAGCGGCCAGGGCATAGGCGGCGGCAAGCTCGGTCATCTCGGGGCCGCTGACATCGCCATAGACATTGTCGCCGGCGAAGATCGCGATATCGGGGTCGTATCCCACCACCAGATCCAGTGCCGGCGCCGGGCGGGCCTGATGAATGCACGACATCAGCGCCACCCGTGTCACCGGCCGCGCCGGCTGCGGTATCCGCGCCCCCGCCGGTGCCGGCAGCCCCGCCAGCATCAGCCCGGCGACGCCGGCCTTCAGGATACCGCGCCGGGGAATGGCGGGGGATGCGGCCGACTGCGCCGTGGCGGGCAGAACAGGGGTCGTGTCGGGGCGGGTGGGAAGGATCGGTGCGCGCAGGTCGGCGGAGCGCGGGGAACGGCTGGTCATGACACACCATGGGGTGCGGGGTGACGGGTGCCGGGGCATGATGGCACAGCACCACGACAGGGTGATGACGCAGGTGTCACAGCGGACGACGAGATGTGGCCCACAGGGTGCTGACGGTATTTTGCGGTTGACGCGGCGGTGCCCAACCGGTTCCTGATCATCTGATCCCGCCACACCTTGCCTTGAGAGCCTTCAGCCGATGACCGAACTCTCACCGCTGGTCGATATCGTCACCGCCCTTGCCGCCGCCGTGGTGATCGTGCCGCTGTCGATCCGGATCGGAGCCTCGCCGGTTCTGGGCTATCTGGCGACCGGGCTGGCGGTGGGGCCCCATGGCTTCGGACTGGTGGATGAAGGCCCGGCGCTGCATCTGTTCGCCGAATTCGGCGTGGTGTTCCTGCTGTTCTCGATCGGCCTGGAATTGTCGTTCGAACGCATGCGCGCCATGCGCCGGCTGGTGCTGGGGCTGGGCCTGACCCAGGTGCTGGTCACCGGCGCCATCGCCGCCGGCATCGGCATGGCGCTGGGGCTGGCGCCGGTGCCGGCTGCGATCATCGGTGGCGCGCTGGCCTTGTCGTCCACGGCCGTTGTGCTGCAATTGCTGGTGGAACGGGGCGAGCAGGTCACCCGCATCGGCCGGGTGGCGATCGCGGTGCTGCTGTTTCAGGATCTGGCGGTGGTGCCGATGCTGGCGGCCCTGCCGCTGCTGGCGGCACCCGGCGGCGACGCCTTGGCGGCGCTGGGGCTGGCGGTGGCAAAAGCCGCCGTGGCGCTGGTCGGCATCTCGCTGGCCGGGCGCTATCTGTCGCAGCCGGCCTTCCGGCGGATCGCGGCGCTGCGCAACCCGGATGTGTTCATGGGCGCCACCCTGCTGGTGGTGCTGGGCACCTCGCTGCTGACGGCGCTGGCCGGCATGTCGCTGGCGCTGGGCGCGTTTCTGGCCGGCGCCCTGCTGGCCGGCACCGCCTTCCGCCATCAGATCGAGGGCGATATCGAGCCGGTGCGCGGCCTGTTCCTTGGGGTGTTCTTCCTGTCGGTGGGCATGGGGGTCGATCTGGGGGTGGTGGTGGCCGAATGGCCGCTGGTGCTGGCGCTGACCCTGGGGTTGCTGGTGGTGAAGACACTGGTTCTGGCGGGGCTGGGCCGGGTCTTCGGCCTGCCCATGCCGCTGGCGGCACGCAGCGGCCTGCTGCTGGCCCAGGGTGGAGAATTCGCCTTCGTCGTCATCGGCACCGCTGGCGCGCTGGGGCTGGTGGCGGGGGCCGACGCGGCGCCGGTCACGGCCGCCGTCGCCCTGTCGATGGCGGTGACGCCGCTGCTGGACGCCATGGGCCGTCGGCTGGAGCGCCGGCTGGCGCCGCCGGCCGCCGCCCCCGCCGACCAGTTGGGTGAAGAGGCAGCCGACCTTGAGGCCCATGTCGTGATCCTGGGCTTCGGCCGCGTCGGGCGCACGGTCGCGCATGTGCTGGAGCACAGCCGCAGCCCCTATCTGGCGCTGGATCTCGACAGCGATCAGGTGGCCGATGGCCGGCTTCAGGGTCACAACGTGTTCTTCGGCGATGGCGCGCGCCGCGACGTGCTGCGCGCGGCCGGCATCGAGCGCGCGGCCGCGGTGGTGGTGACGGTCGATCACGCGGCGGCGGCCGAGCGCGCGGTGCGCGCCATCCGCCATGCCGCCCCCGGCGTGGCCATCGTCGCCCGCGCCCATGATGCCCATCACGCCGAGCGGCTGCGTCATGCCGGCGCCGGCCGGGTTCTGCCCGAGACGATCGAGGCGAGCCTGCTGCTGGCGGCGGCCACACTCGACGAGGTCGGCCGCGAGTCCGAGGATATCGAAGCCTGCCTGGGCCGGTTGCGCGCCGATGGCTATGCCCAGTTGCTGCCGCTGGTGGTGGGCCGCCGCACCGATGGCGATCACGATGGCGAGGCCGTCACCACCACGGCCCCTCCGGCGCCCCGCCGGCGGCGCTGGCTCAGGCGCGACCGGCGGGGGTGAGGTGCTGCCGTCCGCTCCGGGTCAGAGCGGCAGGAAGGCCTCGGCCTCGCGGTCATAGGCCAGGATGCGGGCATTGGCGATGTCGTAATACCAGCCATGCAGGCGGATGGTGCCGGCGGTCAGCCGGTCGGCGATCCAGGGGAATGTGGCCAGATTGGCCAGGGACACCTTGATCGATTCCAGCTCGCACAGATGCTGGTGCTCATGGGCATCGACATCGGCGTGGTCGTGCAGGATCCGCGCCCGGACATCGGCGATCTGCGACATCCAGACGTCGATGAAGTCGTTGTTGGGCTGGTCGGGGTCGCGCTGCACCAGGGCGCGGATGCCGCCGCAACTGGCATGGCCCAGCACCACCACATGCTGCACGCCCAGTCCGTTGACCGCGAATTCCAGCGCCGCCGAGGTGCCGTGGCGGGCGCCGTCGGGCTCAAACGGTGGCACCAGATTGGCCACGTTGCGCAGGATGAACAGATCGCCCGGATCGGCCGACGTGATCAGCGCCGGATCGACCCGGCTGTCGCAACAGGCGATCATCATCACCTTCGGTGTCTGTTCGCGGGCAAGCGATGCAAACAGTGTCGGGTTGTTGCGCATGCTGTCGTCCCGGAACCGCCGGAACCCTTCGATCACCTTGTTGAGCGCGTCCATTCCGTCTCCTCAGGGTCTTTACGCCGCGAACATGGCCGATATACGGCTTCTTATCCGTGATCCTAGATACCACCACAGCCCCGGTCGTGAAAGTCCGCGCGCCGTGCATGGAAGCACTGCCATGGCCGCGCGATATCACAGCCCAGTCATCGGGCTGCCACGAAACCGTCAAATACCGGGGGTACAACCCGGTCACGTCGGCGATCGTGGCCTGCCCGCCAGTTGAACCCTCGTCGATGCATCGGACCTATGCCTCATGAACACACATCCCATGTCGGATCCTCGCGTTATCGGCCATCGCGGCGCCAGCGGGTCCGCGCCGGAAAACACGCTGCCCGCCATTTCCCGCGCCGCCGATATGGGTGTGGCGATGGTCGAGTTCGACGTCAAGCTCACCCGGTGCGGAACGCCGGTGCTGATGCATGACGATCTGGTCGATCGCACCTCCGACGGCCATGGGCCGGCGGCGGGGTTCGATCTGGCGGCGCTTCAGGCGCTGGATGCCGGGCGCTGGTTCGACGACCGTTTCGCCGGCACCCGCGTGCCGACCCTGGCTCAGACCATCGATCTGCTGGTGGCGCGGGATCTGGACGCCAATGTCGAGATCAAGCCCTGTCCCGGACGCACGGCTGAAACCGCCCGGCAGGTGGTCGAGATGCTGATGCGGCTGTGGCCGGCGGACAAGCGGCCGCCGCTGCTGTCGTCGTTCGAGATCGAGGCCCTGGCCACGGCCCGCGACCTCGCCCCCGATCTGCCGCGCGCGCTGCTGTTCGAGACCCTGCCGAGTGCTGCCGAGATGGACCGGTTGACGGCCGATCTGGCGCCGGTGGCCGTGCATCTGTGGGAACGGCCGATCGACGCCGATGTGGTGGCGGCGGTCCATGGCCGCGGTCTGGCGCTCAGGGCCTGGACCGTCAACGACCCGACCCGCGCCGTTCATCTCGTCCGGCTGGGCGTCGATGCGGTGTTCAGCGATTTTCCCGACCGGATTCTCGACGCTCTGGCCTGACCGGCCGGCGGGGCTGGTTCCCGTCGGTGGTTGCGCTGTCGTCTCCGATCCGGTCGCCCGCCTCAACCGAACCGTCAGGATCGCCGGTGCCGACCCGGCCGGTCCCTTGCAGGGAGCGTCGACATGAACAAGACCTGGATCGTTGCCGCCGCCGTGGCCATGGGGCTCGCCAGCCCCGCCGCCGCCGCCACCAAGGTGGAATGGTGGCATGCCATGGGTGGCGAACTTGGCCAGAAGGTCGAGGAGATCGCCCGCAACTTCAACGCCACCCAGTCCGATTACGAACTGGTGCCGGTCTATAAGGGCACCTATGCCGAGACCATGACCTCGGCGATCGCCGCCTTCCGCGCCGGGCAGCAGCCTGCGATCGTGCAGGTGTTCGAGGTTGGCACGGCCACAATGATGGCGGCCAAGGGCGCCGTGAAGCCGGTCTATGAGGTGATGGCGGAAGCGGGCGAGCCCTTCGATCCCAAGGCCTATCTCCAGGCGGTGACCGGCTATTACAGCACCACCGACGGCCGCATGCTGTCGATGCCGTTCAACAGCTCGACCCCGGTCATGTATGTGAACCTCGACGCCGCCGCCAAGGCCGGCATCGATCCCAAGACCGATCTTGCCACCTGGGAGCAGGTCGGCGACTACATCAAGAAGGCGCAGGCTGCCGGTTATACCTGCGGTATGACCACCGGCTGGCCCAGTTGGACCCAGATCGAGAACCTGTCGGCCTGGCACAATCTGCCCTTCGCCACCAACGAGAACGGCTTCGCCGGCCTCGACACCGTGCTTGAGATCAACGGCCCGCTGCAGGTGAAGCATCTGGAGACCCTGGGCGAATGGCAGAAGACCAAGGCGTTCGATTACGGCGGACGCCGCAGCGACGCGCGGCCCAAGTTCATCTCGGGCGAATGCGTGCTCTATATCGACAGTTCGGCCTCGCTCGCCGGCATCCGCAACGCGGTGCAGGATTTCAAGTTCGGCGTCAACATGCTGCCTTACTGGGCGAGCGCGGTTGAAAAGCCCCAGAACTCGATCATCGGCGGTGCCACCCTCTGGGTGCTCAGCGGCAAGTCGGCGGAAGAATACAAGGGCGCCGCCAAGTTCTTCACCTATCTGTCCTCGCCCGAGGTTCAGGTCGACTGGCATCTGTTCACCGGCTATCTGCCGATCACCACGGCGGCCTATGAGCTGGCCAAGAAGCAGGGCGCCTACGACAAGAATCCGCTGGCCGAGGTCTCGATCCGTCAGATCAATCTGAACCAGCCGACCGCGAACTCCAAGGGTCTGCGCCTGGGCAATTTCGTCCAGATCCGCGACGTGATCGAGGAAGAGATGGAAGCGGTCTTCGCCGGCACCAAATCGGCCAAGGATGCGCTGGACAGCGCCAAGACCCGCAGCGACGACCTGCTGCGCCGGTTTGAGCGCACCGCCGGCAACTGATCGCGATCATCCGATCGGATCATTCGATCCGGCACCGGCATCTGCTGCCGGTGCCGGATCTGTTCCTGACGCCGATGGAAGCCTGCCTCACCCATGGCCAAACGCACCCTGTTTCGCGGCACCGCCCTGCCGCTCGCCCTGGTGGCGCCACAGATCCTGATCACCATCCTGTTCTTCGTCTGGCCGGCGGTGCAGGCGCTGAAACAGTCGATGCTGATCGAGGACGCCTTCGGCTTCGGCTCGGAATTCGTCTGGTTCGAGAATTTCGAAGCGGTGCTCGCCGATCCCGGTTATCGCCACGCCTTCGGCGTCACCGCCGTGTTCAGCACGGGCGTGATGCTGCTGTCGCTGACCGGCGGGCTGTTGCTGGCGGCGCTGATCGACGGGGTGACGGATAAGCGCACGGGCAGCCTCTACCGCGCCATGGCGGTGGCGCCCTATGCCATCGCGCCGGCCGTGGCCGGGGCGCTCTGGTTCTTCATCTTCAATCCCACGGTCGGCATCGGCGCCCATTGGCTGGATCTGGTCGGGATCGACTGGAACCACGTCCGCAACGGCGATCAGGCGCTGCTGCTGGTGGTGCTGGCCTCGGCCTGGAAGCAGATCGCGTATAATTTCGTGTTCTTCCTGGCCGGCCTGCAATCCATCCCGCGCTCGCTGCTGGAAGCGGCGGCGATCGATGGCGCCGGGCCGCGCCGGCGGTTCGTCTCGATCGTGCTGCCGCTCTTGTCGCCCACCGCCTTCTTCCTGGTGGTGGTGAACCTGGCCTATGCGTTCTTCGACACCTTCCCGGTGATCCACGCGGTCACCCAGGGCGGCCCCGGCGTCGCCACCGAAACCCTGGTCTACAAGGTGTTCAAGGATGGCTTCATCGGCCTCGACCTTGGCCGGTCCGCGGCCCAGTCGGTGATCCTGATGGTGCTGGTGGCGGGGATGACCGTGATCCAGTTCCGCTATGTCGAGCGCCGCGTTCACTACTGACCAGATGATCAGACCGATCCGAAGGAATTGATGCCATGGCCATGGTCGAAGGCACCGCGCGCTCCCGGGTGATCCGGCATGCGCTGATCATGATCGGTCTCGCGACCATCGCGTTCCCGGTTTATATGGCGCTGGTCACCTCCACTCACGAGGCCGCGACCATGGTGCGGGGGGTGGTGCCGCTGCTGCCGGGAACCGAACTGGTCGATACCTATTCGCGTGTGCTGGCCACGGGTATTCCCACCTTCGGCAGCATGTCGGTGCTGGCGATGCTGGGCAATTCGCTGGTCATGGCGCTTGGCATCGCCATCGGCAAGATCGTCATCTCGCTGCTGTCGGCCTATGCGATCGTGTTCTTCCGGTTTCCGCTGCGGACGCTGTGGTTCTGGATGATCTTCGCCACCCTGATGCTGCCGGTCGAGGTCAGGATCGTGCCGACCTTCCAGGTGGTCGCCGATCTGGGGCTGCTGAACAGCTATGGCGGGCTGGTGGTGCCGCTGCTGGCATCGGCCACCGCCACCTTCCTGTTCCGTCAGTTCTTCCTGACCATCCCCGACGAGCTGGTCGAGGCGGCGCGGGTCGATGGCGCCGGACCGATGCGGTTCTTCTTCGACATCATCCTGCCCCTGTCGCGGACCAACATCGCGGCGCTGTTCGTGATCATGTTCGCCTATGGCTGGAACCAGTATCTGTGGCCGCTGATCGTGACCAGCGATCCCGCCTATACCACGATCATGATCGGCATCCAGCGCGCGCTGTCGGGCAGCGACGAGCTGACGCCGTGGAACCTGGTCATGGCCATGACCATCCTGGCCATGCTGCCGCCGCTGGCGGTGGTGCTGGGCATGCAGCGCTGGTTCGTCAAAGGCCTGGTCGACAGCGAAAAGTAATACCGGCCTCGCAAGGCCGTACCGGCTTGGTCATGCCCACCGGTCATACCGTCCTGCCCACTCACTCCGGAAGAGTCTTACCCGATGAGCACGCTCACCCTGCGCGGCCTGCGCAAGTCATATGGCGACACCCCGGTCATCCATGGCGTGGAGCTGGACGTCGCCGATGGCGAATTCGTGGTGCTGGTCGGCCCGTCGGGGTGCGGCAAATCCACCCTGCTGCGGATGGTGGCCGGGCTTGAAACCGTGGGCGAGGGCCGGATCGAGATCGACGGCCGGCTGGTCAACGATCTGGAGCCGCGCGACCGCGACGTGGCCATGGTGTTTCAGAACTATGCGCTCTACCCGCATATGACCGTGTTCGACAACATGGCCTATGGCCTGAAGATCCGCGGCCAGAGCAAGGACCGGATCCGCGCCCGCGTCGACGAGGCCGCCGCCATGCTGGGCCTGGGGGATCTGCTGAACCGCAAGCCGCAGGCGCTGTCGGGCGGCCAGCGCCAGCGCGTGGCCATGGGCCGTGCGATCGTGCGCGAGCCCAAGCTGTTCCTGTTCGATGAACCGCTGTCGAACCTGGATGCCAAGCTCAGGGTGCAGATGCGGCTGGAAATCAAGCGCCTGCATCAGCGCCTGGGCGTCACCAGCCTGTATGTCACCCATGATCAGGTCGAGGCGATGACCCTGGCCGACCGGCTGGTGGTGATGCATGGCGGGCGGGCCGAACAGATCGGCCGGCCGCTGGATCTGTATCTGCGCCCGGCGACCCGCTTCGTCGCCGGCTTCATCGGCTCGCCGGCGATGAACTTCATGCCGGCGGCTATCGCGGCCGACGCGGTGCTGGTTCAGGGCGACCGCCCGATCCGGATCGATCCGGCGGCGGTGGGACTGGGCGGTATGACCGGGGATGACAAGAATGGCGTTCTGGGCATCCGGCCGGAAGACCTGCACCGCGCCGGCGCCACGGTGCTTCAGGGGGCGGCCACCCTGGACATCGCACTGGATGTGGCGGCGGTGGAACCGCTGGGGGCCGATACCCTGATCCATGGCCGGCCATGCAGCCCCTGTGGCGCCGCCCTGGCCGACCCGGCCGGAGAGGCGCGCGGCCTGATGACCGCGCGTCTGGCCGGGCCGGTGGATGCGATCGCCGGCAGCCGCCTGCCGCTTCAGGCCCGGCTGGACCGCCTGCACGTCTTCGGTGCCGATGGCCGCAGGCTGGGGGCCTGAGGCCGCAACCGGCCCACCGGATGCCGGCGGCTCAGCCGGCCATCTTCGGGTCGTCGATCACCTTGACCGCGATCTGCTTCGTGTCGACCAGATGCAGGTCGCGCTGTGGGAAGGGGATGCTGCAGCCGGCGGCTTCCACCGTCAGCTTGGCGCCCTTGATCATGTCCCAGCGCAGGTTCCAGTAATCGCCCAGCGTCGCCCAGATCCGGAGCGTGATGTCGACCGAGCTTTCGCCCAGATTGGTCACCATGGTCTGTGCCGCCGGGTCTTTCAGCACCCGGTCGTCGGCATCGGCCATGGCTTTCAGAGCGGTCAGCGCCGCGTCGATATCGTCGTCATAGGCAATACCCACCACCACATCCATCCGGCGCACGGGGTTGCGGCTGTAATTGGTGATCGCCTGCCCCCAGACCTGGCTGTTGGGCAGGCTCATATACACGCCATCGGCCATTTTCAGCTCGGTGGTGAACAGGCTGACATGGATCACCGACCCGGCACGGCCGCCGGCATCGATGAAATCCCCCACCCGGAACGGGCGCAGGAACAGCAGCATGATGCCTGCCGCCACGTTCGACAACGTGCCCTGAAGCGCCAGACCGATGGCAAGACCGGCGGCGCCCAGAATGGCGATGATGCTGGCGGTCTGCACCCCGAACTGGCCCAGCACGATCACGACGGTCAGGATGATGATCGCATAGCGGATGATGCTGGCGATGAACGGGCGCAGCGTCGGGTCGATGCTCGACAGCCGGCCCAGCGCGCGGCTTACACCGCGTTCGGCCCAGCCGGCGACCAGCCAGCCGCCGATCAGGATGGCGATCGCCCCCAGAACCGCCATGCCATAGGTCACGGCAAGGGCGCTCAGGGTGGTGACAACGGCATCGAGTTCCGTCGACATCTGCTCCATGCGGTCGGGCATCTTTCGGTCGGGGTGGACAGGGTGATGGCCGCCCTGTGAAGGCGGCCATCGGTTCGGCTCAAGCGGATCAAGTGGTCAGGCGGCGGATCAGTTCCTCGTTGCGCCGACGGACGATGACCGGGATCAGGAACAGATCCAGCAGCAGCCACAGGAACAGCAGGATGAAGCCGATATAGCCGATGAACACCACGGCCAGCAGGGTGCTGACACCGTTCAACGCCAGCATCAGCAGACCGCTGACCCAGGCCCCCAGATACATCCGGTGCACGCCGAACACGCCGAGGAAGAACCACAGCAGATAGGCGATCAGCAGGCTCTTCTTCTCGTTGTCATAGCGCATCATCATGGCGCTGCGGTCCTGGCCGCTCCAGGCGCCGTCGCCGGAGGCTCCGCGTGGCCGGTCGCCCAGGAAATCCTCGTCTCTGCTCATTGCGACAGTCCTGCCTTCCTGCGGTTCCCTCGGGCCACCGGCCGCGTGGATGCGACCGGCCTATGTTTCACATGGAACCATGCGGGGCGCGATGCCGCAACCATGCTGCCCGACATGGGACAGTTGCGTCAGGCGACGGCCGTTGGTCATGCCGGCACTACCAGTATGGCCGGTGCGACCAGCGCTAGCGCGTGCCGGGCCTGCGGGTCAGGGCGGCGCGCATCTCGCGGCCCAGGGCGGCCACCAGCTCTGCCACGGCAATACCATCCAGGCGTACCAGCCCGGCGCCGGCACCCGCCCAGTATGCCTGCGCCTCGGGCACTCCCGCCGCATCGGCCGCGGCCCGGATCGGTCTGGTCAGGCCATGCTGGGCCGGGAAGGCCGCCAGCGCCGCCGGCTCGGGCGGTATGGCCTCGCCCGCCGACAGCAGCTTGCGGGCATAGCGGCCGGTATAGCTGCGGGTCAGCACGGTCATGGCGCCACCCGCCCGGGCGGATGCCTGCAGCAACTGGCGATGACCGGGTTTGGTGCCGGCCTCGGCCGTGGCCATGAAGGCGGTGCCGAGCTGGGCGCCGGCGGCACCCAGCGCCAGCGCCGCCGCCACGCCGCGCCCGGTCATGATGCCGCCGGCGGCGATCAGCGTCATGCCCGCCGCCTCGGCCTCGGGCGCCATCGCCTCGATCAGCGACGCCCAGCTCTGCGACGGCGGCGGACCGTCGGCCGAGAACATGCCGCTATGGCCGCCGGCCTCGGCGCCCTGAATGCAGATCATGTCGATGCCGGCCGCGATCAGCCGGCGGACCTCGTCGGCGGTGGTGGCCGTGCCGATCAGGGCGATGCCGCGGCGCCGGGCCTCTTCCACCAGCCCGGCCGGCGGCAGGCCCATGGTGAAGCTGAGTGCCGCAGGGGCCTCGTTCAGCACCGCCTGGATCTGGGGGCCAAGCGGCGGTGCGGCGTCCGACACGTCGTCGGGCAGGTCGGCGCCGACCCGTGCGGCCAGCGGCGCCAGGGCGGCACGGGCGGCGGCGATCTCGGGCGCCGTGGCGGTGCGGCCCTGATGGAAGAACAGATTGACCGCGAATGGCCGGTCGGTGAGGGCGCGGATCGCGCGGATCGCCGCCGGCAGATCCTGTGCCGGGGTGTAGGCCGCGCCCAGCGCGCCCAGCACGCCGGCATTGCTGGCCCCGGCAACCAGTTCGGCCGTGGTCGGCCCGCCGGCCATCGGCGCCTGGATGACCGGCAGGGTCAGCCCGAAGCGGCGGGTGAGCGCGGTATCGACAATGGCGTTGGGCGGCGTGGTCATGGCGGCAACCTCGGACGGGTGAAGGGCAGGGCAGGGTGAAACACCGGGCCCTGTCGATCATGGGTCCGGTCACGCTTGCACGCCAGCGACAATCGGTCGATGCTGCTTGCAGATATGGTGCAAACAGCCTGAACGGACGACCTGCATGGATCTGGTGGATCTGGCGGCGGTGAAGGCCGTCGCGGAACTGGGCGGTGCCAGCGCCGCCGCCGAGCGGCTGAACTGCGTGCCATCGGCGGTGACCGCGCGGATCAAGCGGCTGGAAGCCGATCTGGGCGTGGCGCTGTTCCGGCGCCGGTCGCGGGGGCTGGACGTCACCGATGCCGGCCGTCGGCTGGCGGATTATGCCGACCGGCTGCTGATGCTGGCCGAGGAGGCGCGCCGCGCGGTCAGCCCGGGTGGCGACGGTCATACCGGGCACCGGTCGGCATGGCCGGTGCGGATCGGCACCATGGAGACCATCGCCGCCACCCATCTGCCGCAGATCCTGGCGCGGTTCCGGGCCGGCCCCGCGGGCGGTGGTGTGATCAGCGTGACCGCCGGCACCACCGACGAACTGGTGGCGGCCCTGCTGCGCCACCGGGTGGATGTGGCGCTGATCGCGGGCCCGCTGGACCATCCGGCATTGAGCGCCCGGCCGGTGTGGAGCGAGGATCTGGTGCAACTGCGCGTGGCCGGCACCGACCCGGACGCGCCGTCTGAGGCCGCGTCGGGGCCGCTGCCCCTGATCGGCTTCCGCAGTGGCTGCGCCTATCGTGCCCGGGCCGAACGGCTGCTGCGCGATGCCGGCCGGCTGCCGGTGACGGTGCTGGAACTGGGCACGCTCGACGGCATCATCGGTTGTGTCGCGGCCGGGCTGGGCTTCACCATTCTGCCGGCCAGCATGATCACCGCCGCCAATCTGCCGGCAGGGCTGGAGATCCGCGCCATCGACCATCCGGCAACCCGGGTGCAGGTGCTGGCCGCCTGGCCGCGCGGCCGCAACGAGCCGGCGGCCATGGCCTTCGCCGATGCCGCCGTCCAGGCCGACAGCGACTATCCGTTCAGCCTGGCAGGTGCCTGACAAGGAAAGCCGCCGCTGCCTCGGCACCGGCCTGATCGATGCCATGGGCGAGCCCCGGCCGGCGCAGAACATCGACCGCGATGCCGGCATCCTTCAGCTTCGCGGCGGCATGGCCCGAGGCTTCCACCGGCACCACCGGATCGGCGGCACCATGGATCAGCAGCACCGCCGGGCGCGTGGCCGCCACCGGCACCGGCGGCACCGGCCCCAGCAGCGCGCCGGAAAAACCGACGATCGCCGCCGGCGCCGGGTTGAGCGCCAGCCCCACACCCAGCGCCATCATCGTGCCCTGCGAAAACCCGATCAGCGCCAGCCGGTCGGCCGTGAGGTCGTGGGTTTCCAGCGCCGCCGCCAGGAAACTGCGCAACGGCCCGGCCGACCGGGCGACGCCCGCCGCCATTCTGGCATGGGCGGCGGCCATGTTGGCGGGTTCCCGGCGCAGCAGATCGGGGTCGTAGTCATCGAGCCCGAACCATTGCCGGCCGAAGGGCGACATCTCGCAGGGTTCGGGCGCATCGGGGGCATAGAAGGCGGTGCCGGGCAGGGCCTGGGCAAAGAACGGCGCCAGGCCGATGAGATCCTGGCCGTCGGCGCCATAGCCGTGCAGGAACACGACGACGCGCCGCACCGTGCCATCGGGGGGCAGCAGTTCGGGGCCGGTCAGGCCGGGTTGCGCGGTCATGATATCAGTCTCCGGATGTGACCATGGCCGGATCGGCCGATGGCAGGTGATGGTCGATGAAGCTGGTGGCGGCGGCAAGCCCGGTGAGGTCGACCCTATGATCGAGCCCCGGCCGGGACAGCAGATCGACCGGAAATCCGGCCGCGGCCAGTGTCGCCTGCACATAATGCGCCGCCGCAATGGGCACGATGTCGTCGGCCTGGCCGTGCACGAGCAGAACCGGCGGCAACGATCCGGTCCGCGGCGGCTGAACCGAGACGGCCTGAACCGGCCCCAGCAGCGTGCCCGACAAACCGACCACCGCCGATGGCGCGGGACGCCCGGCCCTGAGCCGGCCCAGCATCAGCGCCAGCGACATCATCTGGCCCTGCGAGAACCCGGCCAGGGCCATGTGGCGGGCATCCAGCCCCAGACGGTCGAGCACCGCATCGATCCGGGCATCCAGCGCCGGGCAGGCCGCGGCCGCGGTGGTGGCCATGCGGGCATGGCCGGCGGCATCCGCGGCCGGCATCGCCGCCGGATCGCCGGCAACGAAGCCCGGCTGGTAGCCTGGGGTGGCGAACCATTGCAGCCCGGCCACGCCATCGGGGCAGAGCTCGGGGCCATCGGGCGTGAAGAAGGCGGCATCGGGCATCCGCCGCGCCATCCGGCGGGCAAAGCCGGCCATCTCGCGGCCATCGCCGCCATAACCGTGGAGCAGAACCACCAGCCGGCGTGCCGGGCCATCGGCGGGCCGCATCAGGGCGGGCAGATCGGATATGGGCAGCGGCATCGGGCGGTCGGGCTCCGTGATCGCGGATTGCGGGCTCACCATCGGCCAAGCCCCGCACCATATGTCAGGATCATCCGCCGCACCGCAACCCCGGACAACCCCGCAGAGGAAGGCCGACCCGCCCATGACCGACGACACCGACAGCCGCCGCCGTGCCGATCTTCAGGCGGTGATGACCGCCCATGCCGCGTTCTATCAGGCCTTCATCGACCGGAATTTCGGTGCCATGACCGCCGCCTGGGCGGCGCGGCTGCCGGTCGCCTGCATCCATCCCGGCTGGGGTGCGCTGGTGGGGCATGAGGCGGTGATGACCAGTTGGCGGGCGATTCTGGCCAATCCCAACGCGCCGGCGGTGACGGTGGACCTGGTCGATCTGGCGGTGCTGGGCGATCTGGCGCGGGTGATCGCCTATGAGCGGATCAACGACGCGGTGCTGATCGCCACCAACCTGCTGGCGCGCGAGGATGGCGCCTGGAAAATGATCCATCATCAATCCGGCCCGACCCCGCCACCCACCGAGTATGCGAGCCCGGTGCCGCCGCACCGGCTGAACTGAGCGTATGGGGCACTGGCCCGTCATGAGCAGTGACCCGAGTTGAGCAGTGACCCGAGTTGAGCACTGGCCCGACGCAGCCTGATCAGGATTGGTCCGGGTGCAGTCGCTTCACCACCCGGGCCGCCAGTTGCGGTGGCGCCAGCCGCGACAGGATCGCGCCCAGCCGGTTGGCCCGTCCCGACACCACCAGCGGCCGGCCGGCGAAGTGGCCTCCAGGCCGATGCGTGCCACCTGCCCGGCGGTCATCAGCAGATCATGGCCACGCGTCGCCAACCCCAGGGCGATCTCGCGGCCAATGCCGCCGCTGGCGCCGGTGACGATAGCGAGGGGCCGGGGCGGTGCGGTCATGGCACGGGCATCCTGTTGGTGACGGGGGCGGAGGTGGGGCGGGTGGTTGCCGTCACCGTCACGGGCGTGACATCGTGGCTCTGATAGGATCTGGTATCAGGCGAACCACGCCATCACGGTCCTGATCACCAAGGGAGCCACCGATGATTGAACTCGCGATCAGCGCCTTCGTCACCCTGTTCGTGATCATCGATCCGGTCGGACTGGCGCCGATGTATGGCGCGCTGACCCGCGACCATGGCGAGGCGGCCCGCCGGCGCATGGCGATCCGCGGCGTGGCGGTGGGCGGGCTGGTGCTGCTGGGCTTTGCGGTGGGTGGCGAGGCGTTGCTGGGCGCGATCGGCGTGTCGCTGGATGCCTTCCGGGTGGCGGGTGGCGTACTGCTGTTTGTGGTGGCCTTCGACATGGTGTTCGAACGCCGCACCGAACGCCGCCGTCGGCAGGTGGAAGCCGCCCACGCCGCCGATATCGGCGCTGGCGCCGCCGCGATGCTGGCGGCGGAAAGCGCCTTCGCGGCGCCGGAGATCATGGATGACGCCCTGACGCATGAACATGAGGACGTCTCGGTCTTCCCACTCGCCATTCCGCTGATCGCCGGCCCCGGCGCGATCACCTCGACCCTGCTGCTGACCACCCGCGCCGGCGGCGACTGGCTGGCGCTGGCGCTGGTTCTGGGCATTCTGGCGCTGGTTCTGGCGCTGACCCTGGGCGCGCTGCTGATCGCCGGGCGCCTGAACCGGCTGCTGGGCGAAACCGCCGCCGCCGTGATCAGCCGGGTGCTCGGCATTCTGCTGGCGGCCCTGGCCGCGCAATTCATCCTCGACGGCGCGGCCGCCCTGGTGCTGGACGTGATCCACCGGGGGGGCGCCTGAACCCGAACGCAGAAATCTGAACCCTGCCGGCCTTGGCCGGGCCGCCGATGGTGCGCCCGGACAATGGTTCCGTGCTGTTGGGGGAGCGCTGACCCACGTCCTGCGCCCGGCTGGGGTCCGGCTTATCGAGGTGGGACCGTCACATGGGCAGGCGGGGCGGTCAAGTCACGCTCCCGCACGGGGAGCGAGCCCCCCCCTTTAATAGCCTGATTTCATTGGCTGAAAAAGCGCGTTTGCGCGAACCTCCCCGATGACTCATTCCATGGCATGCGTGACGCAACATTCAAAAAATTGAACCTTTGAAGTCGCTTGCGAACTGGCTCCGCGAACCTCCCGGGGTTTTTGTGTGGGCTTGGGGTTCGCGGAAGTCCGGGCGGGGTGCGCGGTCAGGCTGCCGGTTCGCGGGTGGCGAAGCGGTTGAGCGACTGGCGGAGGTCTTCGGGCACCTGGGCGGGGCGGCGGGTGGCGCGGTCGATGGCGACGCAGACGCTGTCGCTGTCGGCGATCAACACGCCATTGGCGTAGAGCGCCTGGGGGATGGTGATCGAGCTGCGGCCGATCCGCTGCACGCCGGTGGCGATCATCACCAGCCCCGGATAGCGCAGTTCGGCCTTATAGCCGATGCGCAGTTCCGCCTGGACCATCACGGTCGGGGCTTCCTGGTCGTAGCGGGTGGCGAGGCCGCACAGGTCGAACAGGCGGGTGCGGCCCAGTTCCAGCCAGCGTGCATAGACCGCGTTGTTCACATGGCCCAGCATATCGGTTTCGCCGAAGCGGATGCGTTCGGGGATCCACAGCCGGAAGCGCCCGGCGCCGGGGCCGATCTCCGCCGGGTCGATTGGCGGTGGCACGGTGTCGATCAGCAGGTCGGCGGCGGTATAGGGCGTGCTGGTGTCGGCTGTGGTCGCGGCGTCGGATACGGTCATCGCGGGGCCTCGGCAGTGTTTTGAACCGGCGGGCGCCACAGCTTGTGGTTTAGGCGCCCCGGCCCAGTTTACACAGCGAGGCACATCGGGGCTATTGCGGCGAGCGCTTGGCCAGGATGCGTTGCAGGGTGCGGCGATGCATGTTCAACCGGCGGGCGGTTTCCGAGACATTGCGGTCGCATTGCTCGAACACCCGCTGGATGTGTTCCCAGCGCACCCGGTCGGCCGACATCGGATGATCTGGCGGCGGCGGCAGGCTGCCCGAACGCGACAGCAGGGCACGCTCCAGATCGTCAGGATCGGCGGGCTTGGCCAGATAATCGAGCGCCCCGGCCTTCACCGCCGCGACCGCGGTCGCGATATTGCCATAGCCGGTGAGCATCACGATCCGGGCGTCGGCGCGGGCCTCGCGGATCAGTGGCACCAGATCGAGACCGCTGCCGTCATCGAGTCGCATGTCGAGGACCGCGAAGGCCGGCCTCAGTGTTTGCAGGCAGTCGCGCGCCTCGGCCAGCGAGCCGGCGGCGGTGACGTCGAAGCCGCGTCGCTCCATCGCCCGCGCCAGACGCTGCCGGAAGGCCATGTCGTCATCGAGGATCAGCAGCACCCGGTCTTCGGGGGCGGCGGTCGCCAGATCGATCAGGCCGGCGTCTTCGGCGTCGGCATGTGGGGGCGTGGACATCGACACGGTTTCCTTCCTCAACACCCAAGGTGCCGCCCGGCCGGCGGCCTTAGAACGATACCGGACGGGCGGCACCCTGGCCATGGCCGGCCAGGGCATCGCGCGACCAGCGCATCGCCACCACGGCGCCACCATCGGGCCGGTTGGCGAAGCGCAGATCGGCGCCCGTGCGGGCGAGCAGGGTTTTGGCGATGAACACGCCAAGGCCCATGCGGCCGGCCTCACGCCGGGTCGACATGTAAGGCTCGCCCAGCCAGGGCAGCAATTCCGCCGGAAAGCCCGGCCCGTCATCGCGTACCTCGACCGTGATATAGCGCGGATCGACGCTGAGCCAAAGCGTCACCCGCGCGCGCGCGAACTGCGAGGCGTTCTCGACCAGATTGCCCAGGCCGTGGATCAGCTCGGGCACCGGTGCCGCATCGGGCATCTGCGCGCGGTCGGTGGCCGGGTCGATCTCGACCACGATCTCAGGTCCGGCGGCGCGGCGATATGGGGCCGCGGCGCTTTCCAGCAATTCCGGCAGGCCCAGGCGCTTGAAGGCAGGGCTCGCCGCTTCCGGCGCCCGGGCCAGACGGGCCAGGATCTCGCGGCAGCGGGCACTTTCCGAGACCAGCAGGCCCAGATCCTCGGCATGGGGGCCGTCGCGGCCAAGCTCGCGTTCCAACTCACGCGCGACGATGGCGATGGTGCCGAGCGGCGTGCCCAGCTCATGCGCCGCCGCCGCCGCCAACGCGCCCACCGCCGACAATTGCTGTTCACGCGCCAGCGCCATCTGAGTGGCGGACAGGGCATCGGACATCCGCCGGGCCTCGGCGGCGACGCGCGAGGCATAGACGATCAGGAACAGCAGCCCCAGTACCAGCGCCGCCCAGACGCCCGCCACATAGAGCGGCGGCAGTGCAAGCGGGCCGCCCTCGCCATCCCAGGGCAGCGGCCGGTGCCAGAAGGCCAGCACCGTCACCACCACCAGCGACAGCCCGGCCAGTACCACGGTTGAGCGCAGCGACAGCACGGTGGCGCTGATCGTGGCCGGCGCCACCACCAGCAGCGCGAACGGGTTGACGAGGCCGCCGGTCAGATGCAGCAGCACGCCGAGCTGGGCGATGTCGAAGCCAAGGAACAGGGCCGCCTGACCATCGGACAGCCGGGCATTGGCCGGCCGCGCCAGCGTGGTCGCCAGATTGAGCAGCGCCGACGCCACCACCGCCGACAGGCATTCCAGCATCGGCAGTGGAAATTTCAGCCCCTGCGACACCAGCAGGATCGCCGCCATCTGCCCGGCGATCGCCAGCCAGCGGATGGTGACCAGGGTATGCGCGCGTACCCGGCCGCCATCGGGGGCGGGCGGTGGTGGCGGCGGGCGCACGGCGCCGGGGGGCAGTCCCGCCAGCCCTTTGGCCGCCAGCGATTTGGTGCCGGGGCTTCTGGTGGTCATGCCGCCGCCCCGGCCGCGCGCCGGTAGAGGTGATAGCGGCCGGGCTGGACATCTGCGGGCAGGGCCAGGGCGATGAGGCGCGGATCGGCCAGGGGCTGGTCGGCGGCGACCACGGCGCCGGGCGCCAGCAGGTCGGGCAGCACCGCCGCCACCCGCGCCGCGTTCCGTGCGGTGGCCTCGACATCGCCGCTGCCGATATCGGCATGGGCCAACGCCGCCGGCCGGCCGATGCGGGCCATGGCAACGGGCAGGGTGGCGGCCAGATCGCCCAGGATCAGATGGGCGTCGTCGGGAATGCAGTCGGGATGGGCGGCGACCTGACGCTCGAACACGAAGATGTCGCGGCCGGGCAGAATATGGCGGAGATGGTCGTAGGTGCGGCCGTTGCCCAGGCCCAGTTCCAGCACCGGGCCGTCGAGATCGCCGATCAGGCCGGCGGCGCGGTCGAGGCAGGCACGTTGGGCGGTGAGGCGGCGGATGAAACTGTCGAGGCGGCTCACGGGGCAACTCCGGCTTGTGCGGGGCGGGCGAGGGCGGGCGATCGCGGTGGCGGCCACCGACCATGCTTGACCGGCGACCATGCTTGACCGGCACTGGCGGCCGGATCACCTTCGGTCAGGTCGATGCGCGGCCGATTGCGGGCCGCGCGTTCATCCTGTCCGGGTATCCATGACCGAGATCGTCCTTGCCGTCGAGCATCTGCGCAAGAGCTATGGCCCTGTCGAGGCCGTCGGCGACCTGAATTTCACCGTCGGCGCGGGGGAGACCGTGGCCCTGCTGGGCGGCAATGGTGCCGGCAAGACCACCGCCATGTCGATGATCTTAGGGGTGGTGACCCCCAGCGCCGGGCGGGTGTGGCTGTTCGGCCGCGATGCCACCCGCGACCGCCGCCACGCTCTGCCGCGGATGAATTTCTCGTCGCCCTATGTCGATTTGCCGCACCGGCTGAGCGTGCGCCAGAATCTCGACACCTATGCCCGGCTGTATGGTATCCGCCGGCCCGGGCAGCGGGTGCGCGAGATATCGGCCGCCTTCGACCTGAATGCGCTGCTCGATCGGCCGACAGGGCGGTTGTCGGCCGGGCAGAAGACCCGGGTGTCGCTGGCCAAGGCGATGCTGAACAGCCCGGATCTGCTGCTGCTCGACGAACCCACCGCCTCGCTCGATCCCGATACCGGCGACCGGCTGCGCGGGCTGCTGGAACGGTTCCGAGATCTTTCGGGCGCCGCCATCCTGCTGGCCAGCCACAATATGGGCGAGGTGGAGCGGCTGGCGCATCGGGTGCTGATGATGCGCGCCGGCCGGGTGGTCGATGACGGCACACCGGCCGAGCTGCTGGCGCGTTATGGCCGCTCCAGCCTTGAGGACGTGTTTCTGGACGTTGCCCGCGCGGAGGATGCATGAACACGGAACGTATGGCGAAGCCCACCGCCGCCATGGAAGCGGCGCTTGGCCACACGCCCGAGAGGGTGACCGGCGCGCATGCCTCGATGATGCGCATTCATGCCCTGACCTTGCGGCATCTGCGGCTGTTGTTCGGATCCTGGGCGCGGCTGCTGGAAATCGTCTACTGGCCGACGATGCAGATGCTGCTGTGGGGCCTGATCACCCTGTTCCTGGCCGCGCGGACCGACTGGCTGGCGCAGGCCGCCGGGGTGCTGCTCTCAGGATTGCTGCTGTGGGAGGTACTGTTCCGATCGCAACTGGGCATCAATCTGGCGCTGCTCGAAGAGATCTGGGCGCGCAATCTCGCGACCCTGTTCGTCAGCCCGATCCGACCATGGGAAATGGTCACCGCGATGGTGTCGGTGGCGGCGATCCGGGTGATGATCGGCACGGGCGCCGCGGCGCTGCTGGCCTGGCCGCTGTATCATTTCAACCTGCTGGCGCTGGGCTGGTCGCTGCTGCCCTTCCTGGCGGCGCTGATGATCATGGGCTGGTCGATCGGGCTGATGGTCGCCGGCCTGCTGCTGCGGGTGGGGCTGGGGGCCGAGGGACTGGCCTGGGCGGCGATCTTCGTGCTGCAACCGATCTCGGGCATCTATTACCCGATCGAGGTGCTGCCCGAATGGTTGCAGCCGGTCGCCTGGGCGCTGCCCTCGGCGCATATCTTCGAGGGCATGCGCCAGGTGCTGATCGACGGCAGCACGCCCTGGCGGCATCTGGCGGCGGCCTTCGCGCTGGATGCGGTGCTGGTGGTGGTGGCCGGCTGGACCTTCGCCCGGGCGATCCATGCCGCCCGCCGCGACGGGCGGCTGTTCGGGTCGGGGGAGTAAGGCGCGGACTGGCGGCGGAACCGCCCCTGTGAAGCGCGGGGGCATTCGGGAACACGCCATGAAAATTCTTGCAGTGCCCCCGAAAAGATGCAGCAATTGCGGTCCTTGGGGCCATTCGAGATCACCAAGTCGCCATGGGGAGCGTGGCTGGTGATCCCTGTCCCGAGGGGGGCGAGGCCGAGGGAAGCCAAGGGAGGCTGTTCCTGATGACGACTGCATTTGGAAGACTTGCGACCGGCGGCGTATTTCTGGCGGGGCTGTGCGTCATGGCGGCCCAGCCGTCGATGGCGCGGGATCTGACCGTTGTCTCCTGGGGGGGCAATTATCAGGACGCGCAGCGCGAGATATACTTCAAGCCCTTCTCCGAAAAGACCGGCAAGCCGGTGCTGGACGAGTCGTGGGATGGCGGTTTCGGCGTGCTGCAATCGAAGGTGAAGGCCGGCGCGCCCAACTGGGATGTCGTGCAGGTCGAGGCCGAGGAACTGGCGCTGGGCTGCTCCGACGGGCTGTTCGAGACGATCGACTGGGCGAAGATGGGCGGCAAGGACAAGTACCTGCCCCAGTCCGGCAGCGATTGCGGCGTGGGCGCCATCGTCTGGTCGACGGCGATGGCCTATGATGCCGCCAAGCTGGCCGAGGGCCCGACATCCTGGGCGGATTTCTGGAACGTCGAGAAATTCCCCGGCAAGCGCGGTCTCCGCAAGGGCGCCAAATACACGTTGGAATTCGCCCTGCTCGCCGATGGCGTCGCCAAGGACGAGGTCTATGACGTGCTGTCGACGCCGGAAGGCGTGGACCGCGCGTTCAAGAAGCTGGATGAACTGAGCCCCAACCTGGTCTGGTGGGAAGCGGGCGCCCAGCCGCTGCAACTGCTGGCATCGGGCGAAGTGGCGATGACCTCGGCCTATAACGGCCGCATCACCGCGATCAACAAGAGCGAGGACCGCAAGTTCAAGGTGGTCTGGCCGGGCAGCATCTATGCGATCGATAGCTGGGTGGTGCTGAAGGATGCCGAGAATGCGGCGGCGGGCCAGGATTTCATCGCCTTCGCCAGCACGCCCGACAACATGATCAAGCTGCCGGCGGCGATTGCCTATGGCCTGCCCAACACCGAGGCGGCGGCCAGGGTCGACCCGCAATATGCCGCCGACCTGCCGACGGCGGAGGCCAACATCACCGATGCCATCCCGCTCGACGTCGATTTCTGGATCGACAATTCCGAGGAACTGACCCGGCGCTTCAACGCCTGGCTGGCACGCTGATCCGCCGGAGCGGTTTGCCAGGGCGGCTTGCCCGGGCGGTTTGATGACCATCGTTACCCGATCAGGTGGTGCCGCCTGATCGGGGCTTCCCCCGCACGACCATCCGCCCGCCTCCGCCGCCCGATCACGAGGTTCCGTTGGAGGACGCCGTTGGCCAATCTTCGTATCCGTTTCGACCGGATCAGCAAATCCTATGGCAATCTGCGGGTGGTCGACGATCTGTCGCTCGACATCGCCGAGGGTGAATTCGTCAGCCTGCTGGGGCCATCGGGCTCGGGCAAGACCACATTGCTGATGATGCTGGCCGGGTTCGAACAGCCGAGTTCCGGCACGATCCTGATCGACGGCCAGCCGATCAACGATCTGCCGGCGCACCGGCGCGACATGGGCGTGGTCTTCCAGAGCTATGCCCTGTTCCCGCATATGACCGTGGCGGAAAACGTCGCCTTCCCGCTTCAGATGCGCGGCACCGGCCGGGCGGAGATCCGCGAGCGGGTGGCCCGGGTGCTGGACATGGTGCAGTTGCAGACGCTGAGCGATCGCCGGCCGGCGCAATTGTCGGGTGGTCAGCAGCAGCGGGTGGCGCTGGCCCGGGCCCTGGTGTTCGAGCCCCGGGTGGTGCTGATGGACGAGCCGCTGGGCGCGCTGGACAAACAATTGCGCGAACAGATGCAGTTGGACATCCGCGCCCTGCACAACCGGCTTGGCCTGACCATCGTTTTCGTCACCCACGACCAGTCGGAAGCGCTGACCATGTCGGACCGGATCGCGGTGTTCAACCGCGGCCGGATCGCCCAGATCGGCAGTCCGCGCGCGATTTACGACGAGCCGCGCAGCCGTTTCGTGGCCGAATTCATCGGCGAGACCAATCTTGTCGAAGGCACGGTCGAGGCGGCCGGCGCCACCGAGGCGCGCATCGCCCTGGCATCGGGTGGCCATGTGACGGCCGCGATCGCCGATCCGGTTTCGGCCGGCCAGCCGGTGCTGCTGTCGATCCGGCCCGAGCGGATCGAGCTTGCCGACCAGCCGGCGCCGACCGGCAACACGCTTGCGGCACGGGTCACCGACTGCATCTATCAGGGCGACCATCTGCGGGTGCAGCTTGATGGCGGCGGCCATGGCTTCACGGTGCGCCTGGATCGCAAATCGCGCGAATGGCAGCCGGGCGCGCAGGTCCATGCGACCTTCCAGCCGGCCGATTGCCGGGTGATCGCGCCATGAGCGGCGGGCGACCCAAGATCGCCGGCGCCGGTCTGCTGATCGCGCCCCTGCTGCTGTTCCTGGCGGTATTCTTCGTCTGGCCGCTGGTGACGATGATGTCGCAGGCGGTGTCGGACCCGGCGGTGCTGCGCATTCTGCCGCGCACGGCGGATGCTGCCGCCGGCTGGGATGGCCAGTCGCCGCCGACGCCGGCCATGCAGGCGGCGATCGTCGCCGATCTGGCGGCGGCGACCGATACCCAGGCGGTGGGCGACATGGTCCGGCGGCTGAACAGCGCCCAATCTGGCTTCCGCACCCTGATGTCGAAAACCATCGGCGCCGTGCAGGACGGCACGCTGACGGTGGCCGACGAGGCCACGGGCGGCACGGTGCCCGATCTTGCCGCCATTGACCGGCGCTGGGACCAGCCGCGCTACTGGCGGGCGATCGCCGGCGCGCTCACGCCCTATACCGACCGCAACCTGCTGGCCGCCGTCGATCTGGTCCGCGATCCGGCGGGTGAGATCGTCTCGATGCCGGATGAAGCCTCGGCCAACCGGGTGATCATGCTGCGCACCTTCTGGATCGCGGCCCTGGTCACGATGGCCTGCGCGGTGATCGGCTATCCTTACGCGATGCTGATCGCCGCCGCCGAGGGCTGGCGGCGCAACCTGCTGCTGGCGGCGGTGCTGCTGCCGCTGTGGACATCGCTGCTGGTGCGCACCGCCGCGTGGTTCGTGATCCTGCAGGAAAACGGCTTGATCAACGACACGCTGCAAAGCCTGGGGCTGATCAGCGAACCGCTGCCGTTGATCTTCAACCGGCTGGGCGTGGTGATCGCGATGACCCATGTGCTGCTGCCATTCATGGTGCTGCCGATCTATAGCGTGCTGCTGTCGATTCCGAAGAATCTGGTGCCGGCGGCGCAATCGCTGGGCGCCAATCCGTTCAGGGCCTTCGTGAGAGTTGTGCTGCCGCTCAGCGCCCGGGGCCTGGCATCGGGCGCGTTGCTCGTGTTCATGACCGCCATCGGCTATTACATCACCCCGGCGCTGATCGGCGGCCCGAGCGACCAGATGATCAGCTCGGTCATCGCCTTCTATGCCACCGGATCGGCCAATTGGGGCATGGCGGGGGCTCTGGGGCTGGTGCTGCTGGTGGTGACCATCCTGCTCTATGCCGTCTATGGCCGTCTGTCGGCCGAACAGCCGGGGAGGGCGTAAGGTCATGCCCGCACCGATCCGGTTCCTGTTCGCTGTGGCGGTGGTGGTGTTCCTGATCGCACCGCTGATTGCCATCCTGCCGCTGGCCTTCACCTCCAGCGTCTTCCTGTCCTATCCGATCCCCGCCTTCTCGACCCGCTGGTTCGACGAACTGGTGACCGCGGCGGCGTGGCAACGGTCGATCGTCAACAGCCTGATCATCGGCGGCGGCGCCACACTGCTTGCAACCGTGCTCGGCACCGCCGCGTCGCTGGGCCTGCGCAACCGTCATCTGCCGCTGGCGGGGGTGGCGCGCACCCTGTTCCTGCTGCCGATGGTGGTGCCGGCGGTGGTGCTGGGGGTGGGCATGCAGGTGCTGTTCGTGCGGCTTGGCATCGCCAGCAGCTATATCGGCGTGATCATCGCCCATGCGGTGGTGGCGATGCCGTTCGTGGTGGTCAGCGTGACCGGCGCGCTGTCCGGCATCGATCGCCGGGTGGAACGCGCGGCCCAGAGCCTGGGCGCCACACCGCTGACGGTGTTCCGCCGGGTGACCTTGCCGCTGGCCCTGCCGGGTGTGCTGTCGGGGGCGGTGCTGGCCTTCGCCACCTCGCTCGACGAGGTGGTGCTGACCCTGTTCGTCGCCGGCCCCAATCAACGCACCCTGGCCCGGCAGATGTTTTCGACCATCCGCGAGAACATCAGCCCGGCGATCGCCGCCGCCGCCTTCCTGTTCATCGTGGGCACGGTCGCGGTGGCCCTGATCCTGTTCCTGATGAAGCGGCGCGGCCCTGCCGCCGCGCGCTGACCGATCGAAAGCCAGCCCTCATGACGCGGTTCTTCACGATGCAGACCGGTGATATGCCGCCGGAGGAGTCCGCTCCCAACCCGGACGCGGTGATCTCGGGCGCCCCCCGGTTCAAACTCTGGGCGCTCGAAGATCTGAGCGACGGCGTCTCGGCCGGTATCTGGGAGGCGACCCCCGGCACATGGCGCTTCACCAGCGACCACTGGGAATATTGCCGCATCCTCGCCGGTCGCTCGGTGATCACCGAAGATGGCGGCACCCCCCGCGAGGTGAAAGCCGGCGACAGCTTCATCCTGCGCGCCGGCTTCACCGGGACATGGTCGGTGATCGAGACCACGCGCAAGGATTATGTGGCGCGGGATTGACGGCGATCCTGATCAGGGAGGTGTGGCGTGCTTTTGTCGGTCATATGATATGTTTACAGATCTTTTTCACGATAATGATCTGTAAAGGCATCATGCAGACGTGACCTGATCTCACGACAAGGATATCGTTGCAGATCAGATCATGCGGACGTCACAGTTCCGGGGCGCTTGATGCGATCATCATCGGACATGCTCCGTGACATCGGCCGACGCCTCGGCGCGGCAAGGATGGATGCGGGGCTGACACAGGAACAGGTTGCCGAACTGGCCGGCATATCGCGCCCTCGGTATCGCGATATCGAAAAGGGCACTGCGGCAGCGCGTGCCACGACGCTGGTCAACATCGCGCGCGCGCTCGGGCTGGAAATGATGCTGGTTCCGCAGGCCATGGTTCCCGCCGTCGAGGCTTTGATGCGGCCCGATGACGACGATGATCTGCCGGCCTTTGTTGTGCAGGCAGATGATGAGGACGACCATGGCCCGCCATCCTCACGCGCCTGACCCTCACGCCTCTGGCAGGGTCGAGTCGCTGGACGTGTTTCTGAAGATGATCAAGATCGGCACGATCATCAGAACGCCCGGCGATTTCACCGCGTTCAGCTTCGACGCGGCTTATCGTGCAACGGGAGGCTCACCGGTCCTGAGCCTTTCCTTTCGGGCGGCAACAGGGGGGTTGCGGAAAGATCCCAAGCCTCTGGCCGGAGCGCTTCCGGCATTTTTCGCCAACCTGCTGCCAGAGGACAAGTTGCGCACGGCGATGGAAAGATATCATGCCGGTGATGTTCGTCCGGGCAATGATTTCGATCTTCTGGCGGCGCTCGGTGCAGACCTGCCGGGGGCCGTGCGGGTTCTGCCCAGTGGCGGGCCCAAAGCAGTCCGAGGGACGCGCATAGGGACATCGCCCAAAGCACGATTTTCTCTTGCAGGCGTGCAGATGAAACTGTCGGTGATGAAGAACACCGGGAAAGGCGGTGGACTGACAGTTCCGCTGGGGAATGATCAGGGCCAGTATATTGCCAAATTTCCATCCACAACGTTTCCGGGTGTATCCGAAAACGAGTTTGTCAGCCTCGCCCTTGCTGCGGCGATCGGCATGGATGTTCCGGAGCGTGAATTGGTCGAGAAGGCGGATTTCGAGGGAATTCCGGAAGAGCTCGATGTGCGGGCAGATGGCAGGATATTGGTGATCCGGCGCTTCGACCGCGATGCCGATGGCGAGCGAACACATATTGAAGATTTTGCCCAGGTATTCGGCGTCTATCCTTCCCGAAAATATGAGGGCGCCGCCTGTCACGATATCGCGGCCGCCTTGGTAGCGGCAGTCTCGCCTGCCGCGGCGCTGGAATTTGTGCGCCGGCTCGCGCTGGCGGCCGTGACCGGCAATGGCGACATGCATCTGAAGAACTGGTCGTTGATATATCCGGACGATGGCAGCAGGCCAGCGCTTGCCCCGATATATGATGTGTTGTCGACCGTGCCCTACATGCCTGCCGACGCCATGGCGCTTTCGCTCGGCGGAGAGCGGTCGTTCAAGGCGCTGTCGGCACCGCGTTGGAAGGCCTTTGCCAACCGGGCACGGTTACCAGAGGCGGCGGTCATGAAGGCTGTGGTCGACACCGTCGCTCTGGTCAATGCGTGCTGGTGGCGCCTTCCGGAACGGGACGTGGTTCCGGCGTCTGTGATCGAGCGGATCGACGCGCATGTGAGCATGATGACACCGATCCTGATGACATGTGCCGAGCCATAAGCCTGAATGCCGGTGCCTTGTCGGCTCTCTGGGCAGGATAGAATCTTACGGGAAGGTTCATGATGGCGACGCTACGTCGGTGATTCTTGTTTTTCACCTCATATGAGGTAGAAAAACCGGAATTTGCCTTTCGGAGATTTCAATGCTGGCAACCTTGTCCACATATTCTGAGAGTCCGACTCGAAACTCATGATGAACGTGCGAGGCGTCGGATCAGGAGGATGACGGAGGCAGCGTAGAGGAAGGTGGTTGCCGAGGCGACGAACGCCTCGAAGTCCTTGGCGAGGCGTCGGCTACGATTGATCCATGCGAAGAAGCGCTCGACCAGCCAGCGGCGCGGAAGGCTCTGGAAGCCGACCTGACCGGCGATCTTCTTGACCACCTCAATGGCGATGCAGGTCGCGTCCCCGACCCGTCGGGCGTTGTATGCGCTGTCGACGAAGGTCAACTCGATGAAGGCCAACTTGATGAAGGGGAACGAGCGCCGCGAGGCCTGCAGCAGCGGGACAGCGCCATCACGATCCTGGATGTCGGCCGGATGGGCGTGGAGAACCAGCCCCCCGACCGTTGGTGTCGACCATGGCGTGGCGCTTGCGGCCCTTGATCTTCTTGCCCGCGTCATAGCTGGGATCGACGGCCTCGATCGTTTTGACGCCCTGGCTGTTGATTACGGCTGCTGGTGGGTTGGCCTCGCGCCTGACCCGCTCGCGGTCGAGTATGACCAGATGGTGGTTGAGGGCCTCGAACAGGTGCTCGCGGCGAAAGCGCAGGAACCAGCCGTAGACCGTGCTCCCTGGCGGGACGTCCTTCGGCAGCCGACGCCATGCGCAGCCGGCCCGAAGCACGTAGAGGATCGCGTTTATGATCTCGCGCATCGGCCATGCGCGCGGCCGCCCCGTTCTCGCCGGCTGCGGCAGGAACGGCGCGATGATCTCCCATTCACCATCTGTCAGATCGCTTGGGTAAGACAGGTGACCGCGGCTATGCTGCCGCCGGGTGGTCGGCGTCCACATGAGGCTCTCCAGACTGGCTTCGACAACCGTTTGGAATCACATCTGAACCCGGCCATCCACCACTATCATCCGTTTCGAGACAGCCTCTAACAAGCGGCATAAAATCTTGATCGTAGGATGACGAACGGCGCCTATAAAAAGACGCCGCCGCGACAATCTCCCCCAAGTTGTCGCGGCGGCCCCGGGCGTGGCAACGGTCAGTGGCTGATGACGCCGTAATAGAAGTCGTGGAGCTTGGTCCACATCTTCGATCCGGTTTCCACCACCTGCCGGCCTCGCCATTCGAAGTTCGGCGCCTCATGGGCGTATTTGACGATCAGATCCTTGGCGTGGGACGAGTGCTCGATATCGGCCTCGCCATGGACCAGGAACCATTCAAGCGCATGGTCGTCGAGCTGGAAGGTCGGACCCAGCGCGCGATACATCTTCATCGCACTTTCCGAGGTCTGGCTCTCGTTCACATAGATCGACAGGATGCCATAGACGAAATGGTTGTTGCGGCAATGGCCGACCAGATAGGTGACGAAATCCCAGACTTCCGGGGCCACCGGCGTTGCCTTGATTTCCGCGTCCGTGGCGCCCAGCGCGATGGCGAAGCGCTTCATCAGGTTGTAATGGCTCTCGCTGCCATCGGCGATGTCGGTTTCCTCGGCGATCAACTGTTCCATCTCGAAGGCGCGGACGTCCTCGTACCAGGCATTGGCGTGGATACCGCTGTAACAACTGTTCTGAAGATAGACCTGATGATATTTCTGAATTGCCCAGCGCTTCATCTGCTCGCGCGTCACACGGCCGGCTTCGATTTCGGTCACGAAGGAATGGCGGGAATACTTGTTGGCCTGGATGATACGGTCGAACTCTTCGAAGTAGTCGGACATCACTCATTTCCCCGATGGTCTGCTGCGACAGTCATATGCATCTGAAATGTAAGGTCAGATGCCGGTCCGGGACCGGAAGTCCGCGAGGCTTTGCTCGATGTATTCGTGGTTCACGCCTTTGCGCCGGAAGGTGAAATTGGTCAGATTGACGATGCTCGTCGCCAGTTTCTGATCGTTCCGGTATTTGGCGTCGCCCTTCTCGTGCCAGAAATCCACCCCCTCCAGAACCGGAGGCTGGACGTCGGCGAAGGTGTAGCGATTGCCGGTCGACGAGATGTTGCCCGACGAGCCGACCAGCAGCAGATCCTCGGCCAGCCCCTTTTCCACCAGCTTCTCGACGAAGGCGCCGGTCCGGATGAAGGTGGCGACGGTGCCGTTCTCGCTGCACTGACGCCGCACATGAGGGGTCAGCCGGTTGAACAGGCGGCTGTCGGGGTTGAGTCGGTTGATGACCGCGAGCGTGGTCATCTCCGACACCTCGGCGATCCAGTCGAGCAGTCGCGGGTCCAGCGGAATCACCAGATCGCGCAGCACCTCGATATTGCCGATGGTGATGCAGGGATTGGTGAGCGGCCGGCCCTTCACCTCGTACATCCGCCGGATCGAGCGTTCGGTATGGCCGATCAGCCCATAGCCGATATTCGCTTTCAGCAGGGTCAGGCCGCCGCCACGGATCACGTCGAGCACATGCTCGACCTCGGCATCGTCGATGATCTCGTCGTCGGGTTCGCCAAGTGCTACCTGCATCGGTCTCACGCTCCTTGAATGTCATGGGCAGCCAACTGGCGGTAGAGCGCCACCAGATCGGCATTGTCGTTGAACCGCTCAGGGTCGGGGCTGCGCATCACCGCCTGATAGACCGCTTCCAACTGGTCGGGGGCGAAGTTGATGCCGGCCTCGGTCAGCCGGGAGCGCAACACCGCGCGCCCGGAATGGCGGCCGATCAGGATCCGGCGCTCCCGTCCGAAATCGGCGGGGTCCAGGTATTCGTAAGTGATCGGGTGGTTGAGCAGGCCATGCTGATGCAGGCCGGCGGCGGTGCCGAAGACGTAATCGCCCAGCACCGCCTTGTTGCGACCAAGATCGACCGCCAGCGCCGCGGCGATGTCCTGGCCGGCTTCCGACATCAGGGCCAGATCGATGTCGTGGACAAGGCAGGTGTGGTCGGGGCGATAGCGGATCGCGGTCGCGATCTCTTCCAGCGCCACCAGTCCGGCGCGTTCGCCCAGGCCGCCGATGGCGCCCATCACGCCGGTGGCACCGGCGCCGATGGCCGCCAGCGCATTGGCGGTGGCCAGCCCCAGATCATCGGCGGGGGCGGCGATCACCGCGACATCGGGGCCGGCGAGACTGCGCAGCACCGCCACCGCGGCGGCGGTTTCGACCGGCAGCATCCGGCCGGTGGTATCGGCCAGGATCAGGCTGCGGGCGCCGTTCAGCAAGGCCGCCTGGACCATGGCCCGCAGGCGGTCGGGGGCGGCCGTGGCCAGGGCGGCGAAGACGACATGCACCTGTGCGATCCCGCGCAGCACGGCCACGGCATGGCCAAGCCCGCCCACCGGATCGGCAGCACCCGCCACGCCCCGATCAAGGGCCGGATCCGCGTTGCACTCCACCAGTGCATCGACCGGCGGGTCGCCGGCTGCGGCGGTGGCGGCTGTGTCGCGAAGAATGCCGGCCAGAGCTTCGGCATCCTCAGGGGCCGTGGCGCAGATGCGGATGATCTGCCGGCATATCCCGCGGCTTTCGGCCAGCAGCGCGCGATCGGCCGGGCGTACCGCCGGATAGCCGATCACGGCGGCATGAACGCCAAGCCGGTCCAGACGGACCAGAACCTGCTGGCGGCATTGCGTCGATGCCATCGCACCCCGGCCATCGGCCAGCGCGGCATCGACCAGCCAGGCATCGCGCATCCGCGACGCCTGGGGAAGATCGTGATGCATGTCGTCCACCCCTGCCCGGGCGTGTTTGATCATGAGCGCCGGCTGCCCGCCGCGATCATGCCCAAGACCCTCGCCCACCGTGGTCCAGCTCACCTTGTGCCGCGCGTCCTGCGCCATCGGCATCGGGGCCGATCCGCTGGGTTCCGTTCGGCTGTGCCGCCGCGACACCCGTGATGCCGGCCATGGTTGATCCATGGTCCGTACATGGCTGCCCTGATGTCGCGGGCGGTTTCAGGCATGTCTGTCCAGCCACCGGCCCCCCACGGGGCCGGCTGCCGTCGTGTGCTTCTACGGCTCTGTCACGTCGTATATGGTATGTTGGTTGATCTGATTTTCTGTAGATCAACCTAAAGCATCGCTATCTAAACGGCAAGCAGTTTGCTCAACCTGGGCGCGTGGCTCTGCCGAGCCGGTACCGTATCGCGAAACCGCCATCGCTATGGTTGCTCAGTCAGGATATACACCCGTTATTTCGCGTATAGAATGATCGTAAAAATTGACAATACCGTTTTCGGCAATCATTTTTGGTTGGAGTGAGCCATGGATATTCGCGCACAAGGTGATATGTCCGAGCCGTTTCAACATGTGAGACGGACACCGGGGGTGTCACGCGGTACAAGCCCGGCATCAAGCGAGGCGGAGCAGTCCGATGACCTATCAGTCCGTTCCGAACCAGGAACAGCGCGGCGCCTTTGCGTCCGCCGAAAAGAAGCACCCGTTCATCGATGCGGATTCACATATCGAGGATCATGACGGAATTTTCGAGCATCTCGACCGCGCATTCTGGCACCGGCGGCCGAAGATCGTCCATATCGGCGACATGATCGCACACCGCACCCAGCGCAACTATGCCTGGCTGATCGATGGCGAGATGCGCCCCAAGATGCAGGGCTATCAGGCATCGTGCCATGCCAGCCCGATCACCACCGATTATGCGCGGCTGAAACCGGTCAGCACCGCCATTCAGGGCATTCTGGACATCGACGCCTATTGCGCCAAGATGGACGAGATCCAGCTGGACGTGGCGACGATCTATTCGACGCTGTTCCTGCAGCCGCTGACCCGCGATCCACTGTTCGAGGATGCGCTGATGCGCGCCTATAACAGCCATATGGCGGAAACCTGCGGCCAGCGGCCCGACCGCCTGAAATGGGCGGCGCTTCTGCCGATGCGCCTGCCGCATCTGGCGGTGAAGGAAGTTCATCGTGCCAAGGCGCTGGGCGCCAGCAGCCTGATGGTGCTGGGCACGGTGGGGTCGGTGCTGCTGCACGACCGGCGCTTCGATCCGGTCTGGGCCGCGGCCGAAGAGGTGGGCCTGCCGGTCTGCGTGCATGTCGGCTGGGCGCATGACGGCATCGGCGAGGGGCTGGACAGTCCGGCCGCGGCTTTCATCCTGAATTTCGAGCTGACCATCGTGTTCGGCTTCTTCAGCTTCCTGGGCGGCGGCATCCTCGACCGCTTCAAGTCGCTGAAGGTGGGCTTCCTGGAAGGTGGCGCGAGCTGGTTCCCGACGGTGATGGACCGGATGGACAAATGGCGGGTGACGCCCGCGGCCGAGGTCTGGCCGGCCGAGAAGTCGCCGATGGAGTATATCCGCGAGCGTGAGATCTATTTCACAGTCGAGGGTGACGAGGCCAACCTGGCCGATTTCACCAATCTGATCGGTCCCGACCGCATCCTGGGGGCCGCGGATTTTCCGCATACCCATTATGCCGGCGGCAAGCTGGGCGAGGCGTTCAGTTCGATCCGCGAGCGCGACGACGTGCCCGACGATCAGAAAGACCTGATCTTCGGCCCGAATGCGATGCGCTTCTATGGCTTCAAGCCCGAGGACGTGTATTTCGGCAAGGCCGGCGCTGCCGCGCGCTGATCTGCCGGACGTCACATCGCTGCCTGGCGGCCCTATCGCCGCCTGACCGTCACATCATCACCTGATCGATCAAAACCCCGCCATGCCGGCCATTGCCGGGGTGGCGGGGTTCGTCGTGGTCAGGCGGCGGCCGGTGGCCGGCCCGGTGTGGGTGCTGCCGCGTCGAGCGGCGGGCGGATATCGGTCGGCGCCGGAGCCTCGGCACCTGATGACGGGGCTGGGTTGGACGACCGGGCGGGGTGGCCGGTGGTGCCGGACGCCGCCGGTACCGGCGCGCGGCCGGTGGCGACCGTCGCCGCCGCCGGATGACGCCAGGCGACCGTGTCGAAGCTGCCGCAATGATCGCAGACCGCCTCCCAGCGCCGGTGCATGGTGCCGCAACTGCTGCACAGCCAGCCGGGTGCCGGGCGGGCATCGGCGGCGCGCTGCCAGGCCTGGGCTGAGGATTGCCAGTCGCCCTCGGCCTCGGCGGCGCGGGCGGCGACGCGTTCGGCGCGGGTGTCACGATCGGCGACCGCGATCTTGTTGGCGGCATCGCGCGCCACGCCAAGAATGCCGGCATCCAGCGCGGTTTCCGCCACCAGCAGCCGGCTTTCCGGCAGATTGGGGGCGATCTGGGCAAGATCCCGGGCCCGCTTCGCCCGATCGGTGGCGTTGCTTTCGGTGCCCAGCAGGTCGACATACAGCCGGCCCAACTGCGGATGCGCCGCGGCGGCCCAGTTCTGTTCGATCATCTTGCGGGCATTGGGCAGCTTGCCGGCGGCGATCGCCACCTCGACCTGGGTGATCGCGGCTTCCGGGCGCTCGGGCGCCAGCCGGATGGCGGCGCGTGCCCGGTTCATCGCGTCGTCATGGGCGCCGGCGGCGCTTTCGGCCCGGGCCCGTTCAATCTCCAGGGCCGCCTGCCGGCGGCGCGACTGCTCGCGGTCGAGATGCTTGTGACGCTCAAGGGCGGTCAGCGCCGCCTCGGCTTCGGCCCAGTCGCCCTCGTCCAGCTTCACCTCGAACACCGTCTCAAGCGCCCAGCGCGTGCCGGGGCGCTTTGCCAGTGCGTCCCGCGCCCGGGCCACGGCGGTCGTGCCATCGCCCTGCCGGCGGGCCAGAGCGGCCAGACCGCGCAGGCCCAGTTCGGCGGTTTCCTCATGCTCCAGCATCCGCGTCCAGCGACGGGTGGCCTCGGTTGGGTCTTCGGCCAGTTGGGCCGATTGCGCGGCCAGCATATCGGCCAGCGGCTGGGCATCGAGCAGTCGTTCGGCGCGGGCCGACATGCGACGGGCATCGCGCGCATCGCCGGCGGCCACAGCGGCCAGCCCCTGGGTCATCGCCTTCAGTCCGCGCTGGCGGCGGCGCTCGGCGCGCCGGCGCATATAGCTGCGCGGGCCGGTGACCACCGAGGCCACCAGCCGCCAGACCAGGGCCAGCGCCACCAGCGCCAGCAGGGTCACCGCCAGGGCCACCGCGACGGTGGTGTCGATCCGCCAGCCCAGCCAGTCGAGGGTCAGGGTGCCCGGATGATCGGCCACCCACGCGCCTGCAAGGCTGAGGACGATGATGACCAGTACCAGCAGAACCACACGGATCATTGAGCGGCCTCACCTTGGCTGTTGGCGTCGGCACCGGATGCCGGTTCGGAAGCTGGTGCCGGCTCGAAAGCTGGCGCCGGTCCGGGCTCCGGGGCTCCGGACGGGGCGGCGTCCGGGGCTGAGGGCATGGACGCGGTTTCACGCGCGCCGGCCTCGAAGCTCGCCGACACGGCGTCGCCCAGAGCGGCGGCGGCGGCTTCCGCCTCCACCCGCGCGCGGGCGGCGTCGAGCCAGTCCCGGGCGCGCTCCTGCGCCGCGGGCGGCAGGTCGCCGGACCGGGCGATGGCGCCTTGCAGGTCGCCGGCGGCGATGCGCCGTTCCATCGCGGCCAGGGTCAGATCGGCTTCGGCCGCGGCATCGCTGCCGCCGGCGGCCTGCTGGCCGGTGCGGCGCACCGTGACCAGCCCGCGCAGTTCCGACAGCACGCCGCCCACCACGTCGTCGGCGGCGGGGCGGGTCTCGGCGGCCTGCAGGATGTCGGGCACCAGCGCCTTGAAGCGGCTTTCCAGATCGGCGCGGGTGGCGACACCCGCCGCCGCCATCGGCATCAGCCGGTCGGCCGCGTCGATGATCGCCGGATTGCCCCGGCCAAGGGCGCGGATCGCGCCCAGCGGCCCCTCGAAGGCGCGCCCGGCATCGAGTGCGTCCGATAGCTGGGCATCGGCCAGGGCCAGCGCGGTCAGGCGCATGGCATCGGCGGTGGGCGTGTCGGCCAGCCGGCTTTCGGCCAGGGCGGCGCGGTCCGACAGATTGCGGGTGGCACCTTCGACCGTGGCCAGCCGGTTCTCCACCGGCCCGATCCGGGCGGCGGTGTCGGCGGTGCGGCTGAGCTCGGCCTCAAGGCGCTGCACGGTCTGGGCCAGCGCCTCCATGCGGGCGGTCGCATCTTCCAGCGCCGCGACCCGCTCGGCCAGCCGGTCGCCGTTCAGTGACTGAAGCCCGCTTTCCACAGCGCCGAGCCGCTGTTCCAGCGCGGCCGTGTCGGGCGGCCCCTGATCCAGCCGTTGCTCAAGCGCGCTGATCCGGTCGCCCAGCGCCGGCTCCACGCCCGCCGGAGCGGCATCGATCAGCCCGCGCACCCGATCGGGGGCGGCGGTGACCACAACGCCTGCGATCACCACCAGCATCAGCGCCAGAACCGACACACCCAGCGCCACGCGGCCGGCACCGCCGGACCGGGCCGGGCCGCCGGCCGGCTGCGGCGTCACCAGCCGGCCGGCCGGCTGCGCGGCCGCTGGCTGGGTGTCGGCCGGCGGCGACAGGTCCGCCTCGGTCTTGCCAGTCGTGGTCTTGCCGGCCGTGGTCTTGCCGGTCGTGGTCTTGCCGGTGGCGGCCTCGTCGGTCGCAGTCTTGCCGGTCGCCGAGCTGTCTGGCCGGGATGCGCCCGTGGGCGGCACGCTCGCCGCCGGCCGGGTGGTTGCGGGCGGGGGTGTGGCGGGTGAGGACGCGCCACCATCGGCACCGGTTCCGGGAGCACTGGATGCGGACGCGGATGCGTCGGCGGCGGGGGGCTCGCCCCCGGCGGTCGGATCCTGGGTCACGGCTGCGGCCCTGGCCGCCTCAGTGTCTTTGGCATCTGTCTTCGCGGCATCGCTGCCGGTCTTTCCCGGTTTCGGCGTCCGGCTGTCGGTCATCGGGCGGTCTCCGTCTGGTCGGCATCCCCCGCCGAGGCGGTCGGCTTGCTCCCTTTGTCGCCGATCGGGCACGTCGAGGCAAGCCGCGTGGCCTCAACCACGCGGCTCCCCCATCCGGTTCCGATGTCTTGTCGCGTTTTCGCGCGCGGGCGATGCCGGCCGCGAGTCAGCCGCGGCCAGCCGGTTCATGGGCGGGCTCGTGGCCGGGGGGCGGCGTGCCGTTCGGGCCGGCATGGTCGATCAGCGCCAGCATCGCCTCTCCGGCGGGTTCGGCCGCGATCAGCAGCCGCCGCCAGGGCAGGCCGCGCGCCATCTCGGCCACGGCCGGGCTGAGGCACAGTGCGTCGATGCGGGTGAAACGGCTGGCGATGCCGATCCGCTCGATCTCGTCGAGGAACAGCCGCGCGGTGCGGGGCGAGAACAGCATCACGGCCGGGATCTGCCCCTGCGCCAGCCCGTCGGCCACCGGCGGCGGCAACTCGCCGATCGCGGCGGCGTCATAGCCCACCCGACGCTCGACCAGGAAGCCCAGTGCCGCCAGCCGTTCACCCAGCCGGCCGGTGACCACGCTGCCGGCGATATGGGCAAGCGGCCCTTCCGCCGGGTTATAGCGCTGGGCGCACAGCTCGGTCAGCCGGTCGGCGTCGCCGCCGGCCACGTCGATGCGGGTGAAGCCGGCGCGGCGCGCGGCCTCGGCCGTGGCGCGGCCGACGGTGGCGAGCTTCAGATCGCGACGATCGGTGGCGCGGGCCAGCGATCGGGCGCCGTTGGCGCTGGTCAGCAGCACGCGCTGCGCCCGGTCGAGCACACGCTCAAGATCGGGGATCGGGCGATAGCGCACGGTCATCAACGGCGCGATCATGGCCTGATGGCCCATGCGGTGCAGATGCTCCGCAAGGTGCTGCGCGTCGTCGATCGGTCGGGTCACCAGAATGCGCATGGCGGGATCGGGAGCTCCGTTGCGATAAGGACCGGGTGGTGTCCGGTCAGGCGGGGCCGCTGCCCGGCACCCATTGACCGGTGACGCCGGCGGCCCAGCGGGCGATATCGTCTCCGGCACGGTCGCGCAGGGCCTGCCCCACATGCCGGCCAAGCGCCAGGGCGGCGGCGGTGTCGCCCTGGCCGACCACGTGGGTCAGGGAGTCCTCCAGCACCGTGGTGCCGTCGGGGCTGGCAACCCGGGCGGTCAGGGTCATCGCCTGCGCGTCGCGGCCGGGCGCGACCGATCGCACCGCCAGCGCCGCGATCGGCGTGCGGCACGAACCGTCCAGCACCGCCAGCAGGCCGCGTTCGGCTTCAACCGCGACCGCGGTTTCAGGGTCGTTCAACGCCCGCACCCATCCGGCCGTGCGATCGTCGGCAGCACGGCATTCGATGCCGATGGCGCCCTGGGCCACCGCCGGCAGCATCACCGACGGGTCGATCGGGCTGCGGGCGACCTCGGTCAGCTTCAGGCGGTTCAGGCCGGCCATGGCCAGCAGGGTGGCGTCCATCCGCCCCTCGCGCAGCCGTTCCAGCCGGGTCTGAACATTGCCGCGCACCGGCACCACCACAAGATCGGGCCGGGCGGCCAGAAGCTGGGCCTGACGGCGCAGGCTGGCGGTGCCGACCACGGCGCCGGCGGGCAGGTCGTCGAGGGTGGCGGCGGTCAGCGACAGAAACGCATCGCGCGGGTCTTCCCGCGGCAGCAGCGCGCCGATGATCAGCCCCGGCGGCAGCTCGGTCGGCATGTCCTTCATGGAATGCACCGCCAGATCGATGGCGCCGCCGATCAGCGCCTCCTCGATCTCTTTGGTGAACAGGCCTTTGCCGCCCAGTTCCACAAGGGTGCGGTCCTGCACCCGGTCGCCCGTGGTGCGGATGATAACGACCTCGACCGCACCCGTGCGGGCGAGGTCGGGATCGATGGCGGCCAGCCGGCCGCGCACCTCGTTCGCCTGTGCAAGGGCGAGCGGGCTGCCGCGGGTGCCGATACGGAGAAGCGGATGCGTGACCATGACGGGCCTGTGTTAGTGCCTGAATTGCGGTTTGGGAAGTGGTAATCGGCGCCGGGAGCCGCTACCTCTTGCCGCGGATGACCGGCCATGACCGGCCGACATTGCGGGAAACCTGCCTGATGACCGCCCGGACCGCCACATATACCGTCGGGAATGCCGACGGAGAGACCCATTCCACCCCGTCGATGCGGCCGCTGATCTGCCTTGGGATCGAGAGCAGTTGCGACGAGACCGCCGCCGCGGTGGTGGTGTCGGATCCGGAGGCGCGCGCCGGCGAGGGCCGGCCGCTGGGCCATATCCGCGCCCATCTGGTGCTGTCGCAGATCGACGAACACAAGGGTTTCGGCGGCGTGGTGCCCGAAATCGCCGCCCGCGCCCATATCGACCATCTCGACCGGCTGGTGGCGGCGACGATGGCGGAGGCGGGGATGACGCTGGGCGGGCTGGATGCGATCGCGGTAACCAGCGGCCCCGGGCTGATCGGCGGCGTGATGGTGGGGCTGATGACCGCCAAGGGCCTGGCGCTGGGGGCGGGGGTGCCGCTGGTCGGCATCAATCATCTGGAAGCCCATGCCCTGACCGCGCGGCTGACCGACGGGGTGGATTTCCCGTTTCTGCTGCTGCTGGTATCGGGTGGGCACTGCCTGATCGCCGAGGTCACCGGCCATGGCCGCTATCGCCGCCTGGGCGCCACCATCGACGATGCGGTGGGCGAGGCCTTCGACAAGACCGCGCGGCTGCTGGGGCTGGGCTATCCCGGCGGGCCGGCGGTGGAGCGGGCGGCCGCGACCGGCGATCCGGCGCGCTTCGCCTTTCCCCGGCCGATGATCGGCCGGCCGGATTGCGATTTCTCGTTCTCGGGACTGAAGACCGCGATCCGCCAGGAGGCGCAGCGGCTGAAGGTTCTGTCGCATCAGGATGTGGCCGATCTGGCGGCGAGCTTTCAGGCGGCGGTGGCCGACAGCATCGCCGACCGGGTGGGCCGTGCGGCGAAAGCCTTCGTCGCCGGCCATGGCCGCGGCCGGGCGCTGGTGGTGGCGGGCGGCGTTGCGGCCAACACCGCGCTGCGCACCCGGCTGGCCAGTGTGGCCGTGGCCCATGGCCTGCATCTGGTGGCGCCGCCGATGCGGCTGTGCACCGATAATGGCGCGATGATCGCCTGGGCGGGGATCGAGCGGCTGATGCAGGGGCCGGTGGATGCGGACCAGGGGCTGGATCTGGTGGCGCGGGCGCGCTGGCCGCTGGACCCGAATGCCGAACAGGTCGCGGCCGGGGGGCGCGGCCGGCATCGCGGCTGATCAACCACGGTTGATGCACCGGTGCGGTTCTATCGCCCCGGCTGTGGCTTTTCGGGATAGAGTTAAGACTATCTTAACCTTGTCCGGGATGTCCGATGCCGCGTTTCACTCCCCTTCGTGCGGCCGCCCAGCGCGTGGCCATGGTCAGCGGTCTGACGGCGATCGCAGCCCTTGGCGCCTGCGCCCCTCAGACCGGATCGCAGCCCCTGAGCGGCGGTGCCGCGCCCACGGTTTCGGCGATGGCGCCGGCGGCGGGTGCCGCGCGCGTGCCGGTGATGATCAACGTGGTGCATGGCGGCCAGCCGGTCAGCGGCGCCACCTGCCTGATCGGCAATGATCGCGGACAGGTGCGGGTGACGCCGCCGGCGGTGGCCGAGGTGCCGGTTTCGGCGGCGCCCTTGCGGGTGGCGTGCAGCGCCGCCGGTCTGGTTCAGGCATCGACCCTGGTTCTGGCACCGGGGCCCGCCAGCGACACCGTCTTGGCGGCACCGCTGCTGGCCTGGGGGCCGCAGCCGGCATCGGCCACCACCACGACGGCCGCCACGGGCTATCCCGGACAGGTGATCGTGCCGCTGGCGCGCGTCGACGCGGTCGCCGCCGCCGCGCAACGCGGGTCCAGCCTGATCGATGCGGGCTTCGCCGCCGCCGACAGCGATGGCGACGGCCGGATCAGCCGCGCCGAATACGATACCGCCCTGGCCACCCTGGCCCGCGCCGGCCTGACCCCGCCCGCCACCGCCTTCACCGGCGCCGACAGCGATGGCGATGGCAGCCTGACACTGGCGGAGGCGCGGGTGCTGGGCAGGTGACGACGGTGGACGCCGATCGGGCGGGGCCGGCCGGACCGGGCGGCATCTGGGCCGCTTCGAGCGGCAGTCGGTGACAGCGCCGTTTCCGCATGGATCACGCATTCCTGCCCGATCGGGGTCTGCTTCATCAATTATCTTGATGGGCATTGTTATATTTATCGCTTCAAAGACACGGACGCTTTCCTGATAGTCGTCGAGCGGACAATCTCAGGCAGATCCGTCGGTGACGGCGTTGCCGATAGAAGAATATCACCGAACACGGATCAATCTCTCATTTCATCATGAGCGGGCGCGAAACCATGCGCGAACAGAAGGTGGATGAGCCGGCATCGGCGTGTATCCGGGGCGTGCGGATCAGCATGCCGATCGCGATCAGCTCCGGAATTCTGGGGATCGCATATGGGGCGATGTCCAACGCTCTGGGGATGCCGTTCGAGACCGCGCTGGTGTCGTCGCTGTTCATCTTCACCGGCGCAGCTCAATTCGCGGTCCTCATGTCTCTGGATGGCGATGTCGGCATATCGACGCTGTTTGTTTCGATTCTGGTCTCGCTTCGTCTGTTTCTGATGGCGGGCTCGCTCGGCGGGCACTTTCGGGGCCTGCCACTGTCGCGCCAGCTCGCAGCGCTGCCTCTTGTCAGCGACGGGTCGTGGGCGACGGCGATCGCGGAGCCTGACGGCGCCCGGTTTCGCTGGCATGTGTTCATGGCGGCCGGTGTCTCGATTGTCTCTCTGTGGACGCTCGGCACCGCGGCCGGACATCTGGTGTCGGCCATGTTGCCGGAGGCCTCGGTGGAGGCGCTCATGGCGTCGGGAACGATCTTTCTCGCCCTGTTGCTGCTGGTGGTGACCAGGGGGGTGGCCCGGTCCCTGTCGTCGGCGCCCTGGTTGCTGTCTCTGATCACCGCGGCCATCGCCAGTGGCCATATGATGCCCCTGTATGCCACGCTCCTGGGATTCGCCGTGGGCGGGGTGACGGCGCTGGTCGCGATCGGACGGCGTGGCGTGGGCGTATGACGATGTCGGATCCGTGGAGCGTCTTCTTTCTCACCCTGGCGGGTGTGACACTGTGCCGTCTGTCCGGCTATGCTCTGGGGCGATGGCTTCCCCGGTCACCTGAGGTGACGAAGGCACTCGACACATTGCCGGCCTGCGCCCTGGCTGCCGTGCTTGCGCCGCAGCTTGCGGCCCTCGAACCGCTGGGCATGGCGGCGACGGTGCTCGCCATCGGCCTTCTTCTCATGCGGGTGGGACTTCTTGCCTCGTTCACCTTCGGCTGTCTGGTTCTTCTGTCGCCGGTTATCCTTCAGGCGGTCAGGGAGGGATGATTCGGGCCGGGCTCTGGGCCGAGCGCCCTGAACTGCGCGCGCAGGAAAAGATCAAACGCCCTGACCGCTCCCCTGCCAGCGGAGGGCGCGCGCAGCAGCCTGATCTCGAAATCGGGGAGAGCGGGGAGACCATCAGACGCGCCGAGGATGCTTAGATCATCCGGCAGGGTGACATCCTTGAACACGGAGACGCACCAGCCCGCCCGGACGGCGGCCGTGACCGCCCCGACACTGGTGCTGACAAGGCCGGTATGCCACCGCCGCCCAGATCGGTCCAACGCGGCGGTCGCCCATGTCCTGAACAGGCAGCCGTGGCGGGACAGCGCGACCGGGAGCACCTGATGTGCGTGCGGGTCGAATCCCGGGGCCGCGCCCCAGACGGTCTTTCCCCGGTAAAGCAGGTCTCCCCCGATGAAGTCGCGTCCGGTCATGATCACGAGAATGTCGAACCGGGAGCCGAGCATATCAATGAATTCCGAGGTCAGGCCGGTCTCCACCTCGACGAGGACGTCCGGATGATCCTTGTGGAAGCGTCCGAGCAGCGGGGCCAGACGGGTTGTGGCGATATCTTCCATCAGGCCGAGACGGATTTGCCCGGAGACCTGCCCGGAGCGGATGTCCTCAAGTGCTGTGTCGTTGAGCGACACCAGCTCGCGCGCGTAAGACACCAGCTTTTCGCCCGCCGGCGTCAGCGTCGGCGGGCGGCTGCCGCGATCGAACAGATCCGCGTCCACCAGTTCCTCAAGCCGTTTGATCTGCATGCTCAGGGTGGACTGGGTCCGGTTGAGCCGGCGCGCGGCGCGGCTGAAGGTACCGGCATCGACGACAGCCACGAAGGCACGCAACAGAGATGGGTCCAGGTCTCTCACGGGGCCGTTCTTGTTCATGGCTGTTGAATCTCTCACCAGTGTCTTCAAATTTATTGAACCCTGGCGCGATGGCATGAACAAGTGCCGGCCGGTCTGCCGGACCATCAGAATTTCGGGATGCGACCATCAAGTAACTTGAAGATGAGGTGCCGGCCGATGAGGGCCGGTCATCGCGGTCATGTCGCCGCCGCGCCCGCCGGAGCCTGCAGATCGCCATTCTCGTCCAGGGCGCGCACCACCGCCTGGGTGGTGTGTTCGATGTGGCGGCGGATGACGTCGGCGGCGCGGTCGACGTCGCGGTCGAGGGCGGCGTCGAGCAGGGCGCGGTGTTCCAGGTGGATGTCGCGGGTCATCACCGTTTTCGCGCGGGACAGCCGGCGATAGCGTTCGTGGTGGCGGAACATCATCGCCCGCATGCGCAACAGCCAGGTCGAAGCGCAGGCCGCGACCAGCGCCTCGTGAAAATCATGGTTGAGCCGTTCCCACTCGGCCATCTGCTCCACCCCCTGGCGGTCGCTGAGCTCGATCCGCTCCAGCCGGTGATAGGTGGTGATGACCCTCTCCTCCCAGGCGACATCGCCGGCAGGGATCGACTGGCCGAGGGCGTCGGCTTCGAAAATCTTGCGCAGATGGCCGATCTCGCGGGCATCGGTGACCGACATGGGCGCCACCACGAAGCCGCGCTGGCCCAGCATCGTCACCAGATGCTCGCCCGACAGCCGGGCCAGCGCCTCGCGCAGCGGCCCCGCGCCGATCTGATAGCGATCGCGCAGCATCTCGATCTTCAGCTTGAGCCCGGGCGCCAGCGCGCCGGTCACAACCTCTTCTCGCATCAGCCGATAGGCACGCTCCGCATGGGTCTTTTCTTCAGGCGCGGGCCCGGCGGGCAGTCGCTTGTCCATGCGGCTTCACTATCCCCCTGCGATTGAACCGCCTTGAAGGCTAGTTCGCTGCCCTGAAAATATCAATTTCCAAATTGACAGGCCATAAATATCGATATTTTATGGCCGCAGGGAGGAATATCGATGAGAAAAAATCCTCAAGATGCCGGGACGTCCGCCAAGGCGAACCCGGTTGGTCAGCGCGGTGCGCCTGGCCCGCTCAGCGCATTGGGCCGGCTCAGCCACACGATCGCCACCGCCGAGGGTATCGGCGCGGGGCTGTGCGTCGCCGTGATCTTCGGCCTGCTGCTGGCCAATGTGGTGTCGCGCGGCCTGGGCAAGCCCCTGATCTGGACGGATGAACTCGCGGTGTTCCTGATGGTCTGGGCGGCGTTTCTGGGTGCATCGCTCGGCATCGCGCGCCGCCAGCACATCGCCATCACCCTGCTGCCGGATATGGCGGGGGCATCCACGCGGCGCGCCCTGGCGCTGGCGGTGGATGTGGCGCTGCTGGTGTTCCTGCTGGCGCTGTCGGCGCAGATCTGGCGGTGGTTCGACCCGATCACGCTGTGGCGGTCGGCATCGGCCGAGGCGTTCAGCCTGGCGACCTTCAATTTCATCTATCAGGAACCGACGGTGACGCTGGGTATGCGCAAGATGTGGTTCTGGCTGGTGCTGCCGCTGTTCTGCGTGACCGCGACCATCCATGTTCTGGCCTCTCTGGCCGGGCGGTTGAGCGGCGGCGATCTGGCGGGTGACGGCGGGGAGGCCCGGACGTGATCGCCGGCCTCTCGTTCCTTGCCCTGCTCACGATCGGCATGCCGATCGCCTTCGCGCTGGCGGCGCTGGGCATGATCTATATCGCGGCAACCGGCAACCTGATCCTGCTGCAATCCTATGGTCAGCAGATGTTCGGCGGGCTGGAGAATTACGGCCTGCTGGCCCTGCCGCTGTTCATCCTGCTGGGTGAGTTCATGAATGCCGGCGGCATCGGCCGGCGGTTGATGGCGCTGGCGCTGGCGATGCTGGGCTCGATCCGGGGCGGGCTCGCCTATGTCAACCTGATCGCCAATATGATGATGGCCTCGATCCTGGGCTCCACCGTTGCCCAGATCACCATCATGTCGCGGCTGGCGGTGCCCGAGATGGAGAAGGCGGGCTATCCGCGCGACGTGTCGATGGCGATCACGGCGGCGGGCGGTTTGCTGGCGCCGATCATCCCGCCCTCGATGCTGTTCATCATCTTCGGCGTGATCGCCCAGATCCCGATCGGCGACCTGTTCATCGCCGGCATCGTGCCCGGCGTGCTGATCTTCCTGGCCTTCATCGGCGTGATCATGTGGTTGGGCCGCCGCCACGGCTTTCCCACCACCCAGGCGATGCCGGCGCGGGCAAGGCTGCGGGCGGTGCTGGACGCGCTGCCGGCGGCGGCCATTCCGGTGATCGTGGTCGGCTCGATCCTGGGCGGGCTGGCGACACCCACCGAGTCGGCCGCGATCGCCAGCCTGGCCGCGATCCTGATCGGGCTGTTCGTCTATCGCGAGATGACGCCGCGCGACATCTGGCCGGCCTTCCTTGCCGCCGCGCGCGGCTCGGCGACGGTGCTGTTCCTGATCGCGGCCGCGCAGGTGTTCAGCTGGGTGATCACGTTTGAAAACCTGCCGGCGATCGTCGCCGCCGCCATGCAGGCGATGACCACCTCGCCGGTGGTGTTCCTGCTGCTGATGAACCTGCTGCTGCTGGCGCTGGGCATGATCAGCGACCCGATCCCCGCCATCATCCTGATCGTGCCGGTGTTCCTGCCGGTGGCGACCGAGATCTATGGCATCGATCCGTTCCATTTCGGCGTGGTGCTGTGCCTGAACCTGACCCTGGGGCTGCTGACCCCGCCGGTCGGCACGGGGCTGTTCGTGGCGGCGCTGATGGGCAATGTCAGGGCCGAGCGCCTGGCGGTGCTGCTGGTGCCGTTCTTCATCGCGGTCGCCGGCGTGCTGCTGCTGCTGGTGCTGTTTCCGGTGCTGTCTCTGGGCCTGAAGGATCTGCTGTGATGGCCGCGACTGGAACGATCTGGGTGTTGGGCGGTGGGTTGATCGGTTGCGGTTGGGCGGCGGCCTTCGCCGGTGCCGGCCATGCGGTGGTGGTGATCGACCCCGACCCGGCGGTGGCCGGCCGGCTGGCGCAGGTGCAGGCGCAGGCCCGGCCGGTGCTGTGCGGGCTGGGCACGCTGACGCCCGGTGCGACGATCCCGCGACATGCAGCATCGATGGCAGAGGCGGGTGCGGCACCGGTGCTGGTGCAGGAATGCCTGCCCGAACGGCTGGATCTGAAGCGGGCGGCGCTGGCGGGGCTTGAACCGCATCTGGCGGCCGACACGATCATTGCCTCGTCATCGTCGGGGCTGTCGCCCGACGACATGGCCGAGGGGCTGGCCCATCCCGAACGGCTGCTGATCGCGCATCCCTGCAACCCGCCCTATCTGATGCCGGTGGTGGAACTGTCGGGCGGTGCCGCGACCACACCGGCGGTCGTCGAGCGGGCGCGCGCGCTCTATGCCGCGATGGGCAAGACCGTGCTGGTGCTGGCGCGGCCGGTGCCGGGACATCTGGTCAACCGGTTGCAGGCGGCGCTGTGGCGCGAGGCGGTGCATCTGGCGGCCGAGGGTGTCGCCAGCCTGGGCGATATCGAGCGCGCGGTGACGGAAGGTCTGGCGCCGCGCTGGTGCTGTGTGGGGCCATCGACCGTGTTTCATCTGGCCGGCGCCGATGGCGGCATCGGCCGCTTCGTCGACGCGCTCGGCCCCGAATTCGAACGCTGGTGGGCAACACTGGGTGCCCCCCGGCTCGACGATGCCACCCGCGCGCGGCTGGTCGAGGGCATGGACACGGCCGATCCGCGCCCCGTGGCCGAGATCGCCGCCGCCCGCGATGCCGCGCTGACCCAACTCATGGTCTTCCTCGCCAAGAAGGAAGCCGACCCGCGCAACGACACCACCCCGGGAGGAAACCAGGGATGAATGCCAAACGCTTTCTGACTGCCGCCGCCGTCATGGTCGCCGGTCTTCTGGCCGGCACGGCGCAGGCCGAGCAATATCGCCTGGGCCTGATCACCCCGCCACAGCATCAGTGGTCGAAGAGTGCCGTCACCGTGGCGGACCGGGTGAAGGCCGAGACCGATGGCCGGGTCGAGATCCTGACCTTCCCCTCGGGCCAGCTCGGCAACGAGGCGCAGATGCTGCAGCAATTGCAGACCGGCGCGCTCGATTTCGCCTTCATGACCCTGGGCGAATTCGCCAATCGCGACCCGGATTACGGGGTGTTTCTGGCACCCTATATCGTCGACGACGCGGCCGGCGCGCGCAAGATCCTGAAGGGCGGGGTGGCCGGCAAGCTGCTCGACGGCGTGAACAAATTCGCGCTCAAGGGCTTCGGCTGGGGCATGGCCGGCATGCGCCAGATCGTGATGCGCGGGCCGGTCGCCTCGGTCGACGACCTGTCGGGCAAGAAGGTGCGCACGGTGCCCTTCGCGCAGGAACTGGATTTCTGGACCCGGATCGGCGCGGCGCCCACCCCCATGCCGCTGCCGGCGCTGTATGACGCCTTTGCCAATGGCCAGGTCGATGGCATGCAGATCGATTTCGAGGGCACCTGGAACTCGAAATATTACGAGCATGCCGGCGCGATCATCGCCTCGAACCACATGATGTTCCCGATGATCGCGGTCGGGTCGGGCCGCAAATGGCAGACCATTCCGGCCGCGGATCAGGCGGTGATCGAAAAGGTGATGGCCGAGGAGCTGGACAGCATCGTCGGCGCCTATGCCGATATCGACGCCAGCTATCTTGAGAAGTTGAAGACCACCGATGTGCCGGTGGTGACCGCCGACCGCGCCTTCTTCGGTGGCGCCATCGATCAGTGGTACCTGTCGTGGCGCGAGAAGACGCCGCTGTTGAAAGACCTTGAGGCCGAGGCCGAGGGGCTTTGATCCGATGACGCCGGTGGGAGGACACAGCATGACCGATCTGTATCGCGACCTGCGCTATCTGCGGGTGCCGGTCGATGATCTGGACGCGGCGACGGCCTTCGCGACCGGCGTCTTCGGGCTTCAGGCAGGCGATCGCGACGACGAGACCGCCCACTTCCGGTCCGACGCCCGCAATTATGCGATCGCCTATACCACCAGCGGCGGGCCGGCGGCGGTGGCGCTGTCGGTGGCTCTGGCGCGGGATCTGGATACGGCGGAGGCCCGGCTCGCCGACTGGCCGTGCCGGCGGCTGACGGCGGATGATTGCGCCGGCCGGCAGATCAAGGCCGGCATCGCGGTCACCGCCCCGAACGGTGTCGTGGTCGAGATCGTCTGGCGGCCGCTGAGTTCGGGCTGGCGCTATCACGGGCCGCGCGATGCCGGGATCACCGGCCTGCAATCGGTTCAGCTTGCCTGCGCCGATATCGCCGCGAACGAGGATTTCTGGGTGCGCGGCATCGGCGCCAGAGTGTCGGACTGGGCCGGCGACGCCGTGTTCCTGGCGATCGACGACGCCCATCATCGCATCGCGCTTTATCCCTCGGCCCGCGATGGGCTGCTGGGCGCGGTCTGGGCGGTCGATGGCATCAATGCGGTGATGCAGGGCTGGTATCTGTTCCAGGCGCGGCAGGTGCCGGTGGTTCATGGACCCGGCCGGCAGCCGACATCGGGGGCGATGTTCGTCACCGCCCGCGGCCCCGGCGGGGTGCTGCATTCCTATGCCACCGGCATGGAGCAGGGCCCGGCGCTGGCGGCGCGCGGCCCCCGGCAGTTCGCCGCCGAAGCCCTGTCGCACTGCGCCTGGGGATCGCCCTGCGGCCTTTCGGAATTCGGTGGGGAGCCGGAACTTGGCGGAGAGGGTGGGCAATGATCGACCTGATGGACGTGGTCTATTGCCGGCTCGGCACCCGCGATCTGGCCGGCGCCGAGTGGTTCGCGGTCAACATTCTGGGGCTTGAGGTCTCGGAACGGCGCCGGGGTGCGGTGTATTTCAAGTCGGACGCCCGCGCCCATACGCTGTGCTATGTCGAGGGCGGCGCCGACCAACAGGCAACGGCGTTCGAGATCGGATCGGCCGCCGATCTGGACCGGGCGGCGGCGGTGCTGGACGGGCTGGGACACCCTGTGCATGCGGGCACGGCGGATGAGTGCGATGCGCGCCATGTCCGCGCCTTCATCCGCTTCAACGACCCCAGCGGCAACCCGATCGAATTCGTGCTGCGGCCCGAGACGACGGGCCGGCGCTATCACGGCACCCGCGATGCCGGCATCACCGGCTTTTCCCATGTCGGCCTGTGTTCCACCGACCCGGCGCGCGACGAGCTGTTCTGGACCGAGGTGTGCAATGCCCGGGTGTCGGACCGGATCGGCGACGCGCCGCTGATGCGCTTCGGCACCATCCATCATTCGGTGGCGCTGTTCCCGTTCCATCAGCCGGGCATCCAGCACATCAACCATCAGGTCCAGGCCACCGACGACATCCACCGCTCGCTGGCGCATCTGCGCGCCAATCAGGTGCCGGTGACCTTCGGCCCCGGCCGGCACCCGACCTCATCGGCGCAGTTCCTGTACTTCACCGGTCCCGACGGCATGACCTTCGAGTACTCGACCGGGGTGTGCGAGATCCACGACGAGCCGCTATGGCGCGACCGCCAGTTCCATTTCGCGCCCAAGGGCTTCTGCCAGTGGGGCTCGGCCCCGAAAATCGCCGCCTTCAAGGATTGAGATCATGCGGGACACCCTTGCGAAGACCGTTCGGGTCGCGGCGCGCGCGCTCGGACGGGCCGGGCTGGTTCATGCCTATGGCCATTGTTCGGCCCGCGTCGACGCCGATCAGTTTCTGGTCTGTCCGTCGCGGCCGATGGGGCTGGTCCGGCCGGGAGAGGCCTGCACCACGGTGCCGGTGACAGGCGCGCTGCCGGCCGGTGTGCTGGGCGAGGTGCGGCTGCATCAGCGGATCTATCAGGCCCGGCCCCAGGCAGGAGGCGTGGTGCGGTTCATGTCGCCCAACATGATGGCCCTGGCCGCACTCGGCCGGGTGCCGCGCATGCGCCATGGCTTCGCCACCTATTTCGCGCCGGGCGTCGGGCTCTGGGACGATGTGCAACTGGTTCGCGACGACGACAAGGCGGCGGGCGTGATCGCCGCGATGGGCGAGAGTGCCGGCGTGCTGATGCGCGGCAATGGCGCCGTGGTCGCCGGCGCCAGCCTTGAGGAAGCCGTGGGGCTTGCCTGGTATCTGGAGGATGTCTGCCGGGTGGAACTGGCGGCACTCAGTGCCGGGCTCGCCGATACGGCACCGGTGATCGGGCCGGAGGCCGCTGCTGCCCGCGCCACCCGCGCCGGGCTGATCTTCGAGCGGATGTGGGACCACCTGACCGATGGCGATCCGGAGCGGGCGGATGCCGCGCCCCCGTCTCCGCCCTCTCCCTTGGCCGACTGAAAGGACTGACGACGTGACCCGCTTTCTGAATGTCATCGACGGCGAATTCGTCGCCGGCAGCGGTGATGCCTTCGCCAATCATTTCCCGACCACGGGCGAGGTGATCGGTGAGGTCTCGGCCGCCGGACGGGCGGATGTCGACGCGGCGGTCGGGGCCGCGAGGGCGGCGCTGAAGGGGCCGTGGGGCCGCATGTCGGTGCCGGAGCGCGTGGCCCTGCTGCGCAAGGTGGCGGACGGCATCAATGCCCGCTTCGACGAGTTTCTGGCGGCCGAGATCCGTGATACCGGCAAGCCGCGCTCAATCGCCTCGCATATCGATATTCCGCGCGGGGCGGCCAATTTCAACGTCTTCGCCGACCAGATCCTGACCGCCTCGACCGAGACCTTCGAGATGGCGACCCCCGACGGGCGCGGCGCGCTGAATTATGCGCTGCGCACCCCCCGGGGCGTGATCGCGGTGGTCTGTCCGTGGAACCTGCCGCTGCTGCTGATGACCTGGAAGGTGGCGCCGGCGCTGGCCTGCGGCAACACGGTGGTGGTGAAGCCGTCGGAGGAAACCCCCGCGACCGCGACCCTGCTGGGCGAGGTGATGAACGCGGTCGGCATTCCGCGCGGCGTTTACAACGTTGTCCACGGCACCGGACCGGGGGCGGCGGGCGAGTTCCTGACCAGCCATCCGGATGTCGACGGCATCACTTTCACCGGTGAGACCCGCACCGGCGAGGCGATCATGCGCGCCGCCGCCCATGGCGTGCGCCCGGTGTCGCTGGAACTGGGCGGCAAGAATGCCGGCATCGTGTTCGACGATGCCGATCTGGACGCCACCCTGGAAGGGCTGGGCCGGGCCTGTTTCGCCAACACCGGCCAGGTCTGCCTGGGCACCGAGCGGCTGTATGTCCAGCGCGGCATCTTTGAGCGGGTGGCGGCGGGGCTGGCCGAGAAGGCCCGTGGCTATCGCTTCGGCGACCCCTTCGACGACGCCACCACCATGGGGCCGGTGATCAGCGCCGAGCATCGCGCCAAGGTGCTGTCCTATTACGACCGGGCCCGTGCCGCCGGCGCCACCATCCTGGCCGGCGGCGGTGTGCCGGAGGTCGGTGGCCATGGCGCCGGCTATTGGGTGGAGCCGACGGTGTGGACCGGGCTTGCGCAGGATGCGGCGGTGGTGCGCGACGAGATCTTCGGCCCCTGCACCCACATCATGCCGTTCGATACCGAGGAGGAGGCGCTGGCCCTGGCCAACGACACCCCCTATGGCCTCGCCACCTCGATCTGGACCACCGATCTTGCCCGCGCCCACCGGGTGTCGAAGGCGATCGAGGTGGGCATCGCCTGGGTGAACTGCTGGTTCCTGCGCGATCTGCGCACACCCTTTGGCGGCTCGAAAGCCTCGGGCATCGGCCGTGAGGGCGGCATCCATTCGCTGGAGTTCTATACCGAACTCCGCAACGTCTGCATCAAGCTTTGAGAAGAGGGACCGATCCGCAATGCTGACCGAAGCACAGCGCGCGCAATGCGTTGACAGCCTGCTTGAGAGCCACCGCACCAAGGTGCAGGGCGAGCGCCCCTCCCAGATGTTTCCCGAGATCGAGATCGCCGACAGCTATGCGATTTCCTCGGCGGTGGCGGCGGCGAAAGTTGGCGCGGGGGCGAAGATCATCGGCCACAAGATCGGCCTGACATCGAAGGCGATGCAGGCGGCATCGAAGATCGACGAGCCGGATTACGGCTATATGTTCGACGATCTGGTGCTGGCCGACGGGGCCAAGGTGCGGTTCGACGATTTCTGCGTGCCGCGCGTTGAGCCGGAGCTGACCTTCATTCTGAAGGAACCGCTGAAGGGGCCGAATGTCGGGCTGGTCGATGTTCTGCGCGCCACCGAATGGGTCGTGCCGTCGATCGAGATCATCGATGCCAGGGTGACCGAGCCGCGCCGGATCTTCGACACCGTCGCCGATAATGGCGCGGCGGCCGGGCTGGTGCTGGGCGGGCGGCCGGTGCGGCCGGAAGACGTGGATCTGCGCTGGGTGGGCGCGATCTTCTATCGCAATTCGGAAATCGAGGAGACCGGGCTTGCCGCCGGCGTGCTGGGGCATCCGGCGATGGCGGTGGCGTGGCTTGCCAACAAGCTCGCCCCCTTCGACGTGACGCTGGAGCCGGGCCATATGCTGCTGTCGGGCAGTTTCACCCGCCCAGTCTGGGCGAAGAAGGGCGATACGCTGCATGCGGATTTCGGCCCGCTCGGCGCCGTTGCCGTGCAGTTTGTTTGAGGAGCCCGGATCGATGCAGGCGCCCCGTAATACCTTCAAGCGCCGGCTCGCCGCCGGCGAGGTGCTGAACGGCTTCTGGCTGTCGCTGGCAAGCCCGGTTGCCTCGGAAGCCCTGTCGCTGGCCGGTTTCGACTGGCTGTTGTTCGACGGCGAGCATGCCCCGGTCGATGTCGCCGGCATTCAGCCGCTGCTTCAGGCGGCGGCGACCGGCACCGCCGCGGCGGTGGTGCGCCCGGCCTGGAACGACAAGGTGCTGATCAAGCGCCTGCTCGATATCGGCGCCCAGACGCTGCTGGTGCCGTTCGTGCAGACGGCGGATGAGGCGGCCGCCGCGGTTTCGGCCTCGCGCTATCCACCGCATGGCGTGCGCGGGGTCGCCGGCGCCACCCGCGCCAGCCGCTATGGCCTGACCGATGATTATTTCGCGGTCGCCAATCAGGAGATCTGCGTGCTGGTGCAGGTGGAGACCGGCGAGGCGCTGGCCCGGCTGGAGGAGATCGCGGCGGTCGAGGGCGTCGACGGCGTGTTCATCGGCCCGTCGGATCTGGCGGCATCGATGGGCCATCTGGGCCGGCCCGGCCACCCGGAGGTGCAGCAGGCGCTGGAGGATGCCGCCCGCCGGATCGCCGCCACCGGCAAGGCGCCGGGGATCCTGGCCACCAACGCCGCCGATGCCCGGCGCTATCTGGGCTGGGGCTATCGCTTCGTCGCCGCCGGCGTCGATCTGGGTGTGATGGTTGGCGGTGCCCGGGCGATGCTGCAGGCGGTGCGGGCGGCGGAGTGATCTGGAGTGGATGACACCGGCCGGGTGAGGCTGGCGGCCCTGGCGGGACCAGGCCATCATGCCCACCATGGATATCCGGGTGGAATTCGGGCGGGCATTGAAGGCGGCGCGGGTGGCTCAGGGGCTCTCTCAGGAAGAGCTGGCGTTTCGGGCCGGGATGAGTGTGCCCTATCTGAGCAATCTGGAGCGTGGGCGGTCCGGGCCGTCGCTGGTGATGATGCATGATCTGGCGGTGGCGCTGGGGGTGCATCTGTCGGCGCTGGTGGCGCCGATGACGATGGCGACGACACCCGCCGCCGCCGGGCGCAAGCGGCCGCGCGAGGGCTGACGGCCGTACTCCGTCAGCGCGGCGCGGCCGTGCCCGTGACGGCGGGTGGCGATGGTGGCGCGACCGGTGATGGTGGGGCAAGCTGGGGCGCCGGGGTCGCGACATATTCGGTCCAGCCCAGCCGCAGCGACAGGGCGAGGCAGGTGCAGACCAGCAGGGGCTTCACGATGCTGGTGCCCCGGGCGATGACCAGACGGGCGCCCAACTGCGCGCCGATCATGGCGCCGGCGGCCATGGTGATGCCGACGATCAGGTCGATATGGCCGCCGATCGCGAACACGATCAAGGCCGACAGGTTGCTGGTCAGGTTCAGCAGCTTGGTTTCGGCGACCGCGCGGCGCATGCCGCGGCCATCCAGCGCCACCAGCGCCAGCATGAAGAACGATCCGGTGCCGGGGCCGAAGAAGCCGTCATAAAAGCCGATCGCCGGGGCAACGACGAAGCCGGTCACCCAGCCCGGCGCCCGCGCCTCGGCATCGATATCGCCGACCCGGGGCGAGAGCAGGAAATACAGTGCCATCAGCACCAGCAGCACCGGCAGGATCCGCGACAGTGCCGAGGGGTCGATCATCTGCACCGCCAGCGACCCGGCGGCGGCGCCGGTCAGCACGGTCACCATCCGCACTGCGACGTCGCGCAGCCGGATCTGGCCCGTGCGCAGATAGGTGACGGCGGCGGTGGCGGTGCCGACGCTGGATTGCAGCTTGTTGGTGGCGATGGCCGCCGCCGGCGGCACGCCGGCCGCCAGCATCGCCGGCAGGGTCACCAGCCCGCCGCCGCCGGCAATGGCGTCGATCGCGGCCGCGAGGATGGCGGCCCCGAACAGGGCGAGCAGCAGCTCGGGCCCGATCGGGTGGGACAGGATGGCGGCGACGATATCCATGGGGGCGCGCGGCGGTCCGGAGAGCGGGGGCAGGGTGGGCGAAGAGGGCGAGAGGGGGCGGGCGGGCGAGCCTCCCTTCCTACGCCCACCGGCGCGCGGCGTCACCCGCTTTCAGTCGACCAGGGCGGCAGCCTTCAGCGCCGACCGACGGAGCTTGCCATTGGGGGTCTTGGGCAGGGCATCGCGGAACTCGATCAGGCGTGGGTATTTATAAGGCGCCAGCGTCTGCTTGACGTGATCCTGAAGCGCCTTGATCAGGACGGCATCGCCAATCACGCCGGCGGCCGGCACCACCACCGCCTTGACGATCTGGCCGCGATCGGCATCGGGCCAGCCGATCACCGCGCATTCGGCGACGGCGTCATGACGATAGAGCGCCGCCTCGATTTCCGGCGCGGCGATGTTGTAGCCGCTGGAGACGATCATGTCGTCGCTGCGCCCGACGAACCAGTAATAGCCGGCGGCATCGCGGCGATAGATGTCGCCGGTGACGTTCCAGCCCCGCACCACATAATCGCGCTGGCGCGGATCGGCGAGATAGCGGCAGCCGGTGGGGCCGCGCACCGCCAGACGACCCTCTCCGGGACCATCGATCATGTCGCCCGACGGATCGAGCAGGCAGGCCTCGTAGCCCGGCACCGGTCGGCCGGTGGCGCCGGGCACGATGTCGTCGTCGGCGGCGGAGAGCACGATGTGGATCATCTCGGTGGTGCCGAGCCCGTTGACGATGGCGGCGCCGGTGGCGCGATGCCAGGCATGCCAGGTTTCCTCCGGCAGGTGCTCGCCGGCCGAGACGAACAGCCGCACGCTCGAAAGGTCGATCTGGCCGAGGGTCTGGAGCAACGCCCGATAGGCGGTGGGCGAGGTGAAGACATGGCTGGCGCGGTGATCCGCGATCGCCCGCGCCAGGGCGGCCGGCGTGGATTGCTCCGGCAGGGCCACCGCGCAGCCGGCGCTGAGCGGGAAGGCGAGCAGGGCGCCCAGCCCGAAGGTGAAGGCGATCGGCGGCGTGCCGCAGAACACGGCCGGGCGTTCGACCTTCAGGATATGACGGGCGAAGGTGTCGCACATCGCCAGCACGTCGCGATGGAAATGCGCCGCCGCCTTGGGGCTGCCGGTGGTGCCCGAGGTGAAGGCGATCAGGCAGACATCGTCCTGGGCGGTGGCGACCGGCTGAAAATCCGGATCGGCATGCTGCATCAGGGCGGCCAGCGGGTCATCGTCGCCGCCATAGACCGCGATCGCCCGCAACGACCCGGCGGTGGTGGCCTGTGCTGCCTCCTCAAGCTCCCCGACCAGCCCCGCCTCGCAGATCGCGACCTGAACCCGCGCCTTGTCGATGACCGGCGCCAGTTCCATGGCGCGCAGCATCGGCATGGTGGTGACGGCGACACCGCCGGCCTTGATCACCGCCAGCCAGGCCGCGAACAGCATCGGCGTGTTGGCGCCGCGCAGCAGCACCCGTTCCCCCGGCACCAGCCGGTAATGATCGACCAGCACCCCTGCGAGCTGATTGGATCGGGTGTCGAGCATCCGGAATGTCCAGCACGCCGCGCCCCAGAGGATCGCCGGGGCGTCGGGGTCGCTCAACGTGCCGGCCCGGGCCAGCAGCGCCGAAGCGGCATTCAGCCGGTCGGGATAGTGAAGCTCCGGGCGGTCGAAAATCAGGTCCGGCCACTCATCCGGCGGCGGAAGGTTGTCACGGGTGAAGGTGTCGCGATGCGCCGACGGCCGTATCATGTGTGTCACTCCCTCGTCTTCCCCGTGATATACTTTAAGCTTAAATTATATGCGGTCAAGCGGCTGAAACAGGCTGCGGTATGGGTGACGGAATATGTCGACCAACCGGTCAAAATATCCCGACGCCATAGCGGAACCGCGACGAAATTCGGCGGGAGAGGGCGCTTGACATCCTGCAGGCGGCCGGTAAATTAATTTAAGTCTAAAATATATTTCGGTACATGACATGAGCAAGGACGGGTGCGAGATGCGCATTGCATGCCTCGGCGGCGGGCCGGCCGGCCTCTATTTCGCGATATCGATGAAGCTGCGCAACCCGGCCCATGACATCGAGATCATCGAGCGCAACCGCGCCGGCGACACCTTCGGCTGGGGCGTGGTGTTCTCGGATCAGACGGTGGAGAACCTGCGCGCCAATGATCCGGTCAGCGCCGAGGCGATCATCGGCAGTTTCGCGTCGTGGGACGACATCGTGGTGCGGTTCCGGGGCGAGGCGATCCGCTCCACCGGCCATGGCTTCATCGGCATCGGCCGCAAGCGCCTGCTGGCGATCCTTCAGGACCGCGCCCGGGAATTGGGCGTGCGGATGTCGTTCGAGACCGAGTTCGACGCCGATCTCGACGCCTTCGCCGGTTTCGACCTGATCGTGGCCGCCGACGGCATCAACAGCCGGCTCCGCACCCGCTTCGCCGACCGGTTCGGGGTCGATATCCAGACCCGCGCCAACAAATATGTCTGGCTGGGCACCGAGCGGCGGTTCGATGCCTTCGAGTTCATCTTCGAGGAAACACCCGCCGGGCTGATCTGGGCCCATGCCTATCGGTTCGAGGATGGGCGTTCGACCTTCATCGTCGAGTGTTCCGAAGACACATGGCGGGGGCTCGGCTTCGACCGGATGGGCCAGGACGAGACCTGCCGGGCCTGCGAGGCGATCTTCAGCGCCCATCTGGACGGCCATCCTCTGTCGACCAATGCGAAACATCTGCGCGGTTCGGCCTGGCTCAATTTCAACCGCATCCTGTGCGCATGCTGGACCATGGGCAATCTGGTGCTGCTGGGCGATGCGGCGCATACCGCCCATTTCTCGATCGGATCGGGCACCAAGCTTGCGATCGAGGATGCGATCAAGCTGGCCGAGGTGCTGAATGCCGGCGCGGCCGGTGGCGATACCGGCCGTGCCGATACCGCCGGCTGGCTGCCGGCGGCCTTGCAGGACTATGAGGATGTCCGGCGGGTCGAGGTGCTGAAATTGCAGAATGCCGCGCGCAACTCGACCGAATGGTTCGAGACGCTGGGCCGCTATCAGAATTTCGATCCGGTGCAGTTCACCTATGCGCTGTTGACCCGCAGCCAGCGGGTGAGTCACGAGAATCTGCGGCTGCGCGATCCGGCGTGGCTGGCCGAGGTGGAACGGCGGTTTGCCGCGCGTGCCGCCGCCGCCGTGGCACCGGACGATGCGCCGACCACAGCCGTCGAGACGCCGACCCCGCCCCCTCTGTTCACGCCGTTCAGGCTGCGGGGGGTGACCCTGGCCAACCGGGTGGTGGTGTCGCCGGTGCTGACCTATGGCGCCGGCCCCGATGGCGCGCCGGATGATGGCCATCTGGTCCATTACGGTGCCCGCGCCCTGGGTGGCGCCGGGCTGGTGATGACCGAGATGACCGCGGTCGGCGCCGGTGGCCGGATCACCCCCCAATGCCTGGGGCTGTATGACGATGCCCAGATGCCGGGCTGGCGGCGGCTGGTGGATTTCGTCCACAACAACAGCGCGGCCAGGATCGGCATTCAGCTTGGCCATGCCGGCGCGCGCGGCGCCGTGACGCCGGATGACACGCCGCTGCCGGCGGGCGGTGACTGGCCGCTGATCGCGGCCTCGGCCCTGGCGCGGACCCCTGGCGGGCAGGTGCCGGCGGCGATGACCCTGGCCGATATGGCTGCGGTGCGGGATGATTTCGTTGCCGCCACCCGCCGCGCCGACGATCTGGGCGTGGATCTGATCGAGATCCAGGCCGGCCATGGCTATCTGCTGTCGGGCTTCATCACCCCGCTGATGAACCGGCGCGCGGATGATTTCGGCGGCACGCTCGACAACCGGCTGCGGTTTCCGCTGGCGGTGGTGGCGGCGGTGCGCGCGGCCTGGCCCGAACACAAGCCGCTGGCGGTGCGGATTTCGGCCAGTGACTGGATGGGCGATGCCGGCATCACCCCCGATGACGCGGTGCTGATCGCCCGTGCCCTGACCGCCGCCGGCGTGGATCTGATCGACGTATCGTCGGGCGAGACCAGCGCCGAGGCGCGGCCGGTGTTCGGCCGGCTGTACCAGACCCCCTTCGCCGACCAGATCCGCAACGAGGTGGGCTGCGCGGTGATGGCGGTGGGCAATATCTATGAAGCCGATCAGGTCAATGCGATCCTGGCCGCCGGCCGCGCCGATCTGGTGGCGCTGGGCCGGCCGCATCTGATCGATCCGATGTGGACCTTGCGTGCCGCCGCCGAACTCGGCTATCGGGGCGGGCACACGCCGCCCGCCTATCGGCCGGGGCAGGCGCAACTGGCGCGCAATCTGGCGCGGGCGCAGGAGATTGCCAGCCTGTAGGGGCCTGTCTATATACGCCGGCTATAGATCCCGGCCGGGCAGACTGTGCCGGCGGGCTTCGGGTTCGAACGATCATGAGGGCATTGTGCAGGACAAATACGCGGGCGACGCCTCGGGCGCGCTGAGTGTCAGGCTCTGGCTTCGCCTCCTGACCTGTTCGACCATTATCGAGAAGCGGCTGCGGCGACGGTTCGTCGACGAGTTCGACACCACCCTGCCGCGGTTCGACGTGATGGCGGCGCTGTATCGCCATCCCGACGGCATCACCATGGGCGAGCTGTCGCGGGCGCTGCTGGTGTCGAACGGCAATGTCACCGCCCTGGTCCGGCAATTGCAGGAGCAGGGTCATGCCCGGATCGCGCCGTCGCCCGATGACCGGCGGGCTTCGATCGTCTGCCTGACGCCCGACGGCATGGCCCGGTTCACGGTGCTGGCCGAGGCGCATCACGGCTGGATCGCCGAGGTCTTTTCCGGCATTCCCCCGGCGCAGCAGGAAGCACTGCTGGGATTGCTGGCCATTCTGAAAGATCAGATCATGACGAAAGGCGCTGTCGAATGAGCTTCGTGGCCCGGACACCGGTTCGCTTCGCCCATGTCGATCCGGCGGGCATCGTGTTCTATCCCCGCTATTTCGAGATGCTGAACGGTGCGGTCGAGGACTGGTTCGACAGCATGGGGTTCGATTTCCGCCATCTGCACCAGACCCTGGGCTTTGGGGCGCCGACCGTGCGGCTGGAGGTGGATTTCAAGGCGCCGTCGCGGCTGGGTGACGCGCTGGATTTCACCCTGTCGGTGGACCGCGCCTCGGCCCGGTCGTGCACGCTGCGGGTGCGGGTGACCTGCGGCGATGAGGTGCGGTTCAAGGCGCTGGTGGTGCTGGTGTGCATGGATCTGGCACAGGCGGTGTCGGTGCCCTGGCCACCGGCGCTGTCGGCGGCGATGGCCCGGCACGAGGGGGCGGCGGATCAGCCAGCAGCAGATCAGGCAGTGGCGGCAGCCGGCTGAGACCGCTAAGTCGCCGCCCCTGCCGCCGCATGGTTGCGGGCGGCCACCGTGGCGGCGATGGCGCGCTCCGGGGTGGTGGGGCGGAAATCGGGCAGCAATGTGCCAAGCCGGCTGCCGGTGATGATCACCGGATCGTCGAACAGATAGCGCAGTTCCTGAAGCGCCCGCAATTCGGCATCGCCCAGCGCGCCCAGCCGCAGCATCCAGCCCGGCAGCGCGCGGGGCAGAAGGTCCGGCCGGCCGGCGGCGCGGGCCGCCATCTCCATGAACCGGCGCTGGCTGTCGAAGACGTGGCCCGGCATATGAACATGCTCCACCGCCGCCAGCCGATCGTCATGTGCCAAAAGGTCGGCCACGATCCGGGCCAGATCGGGCATGAAGCACCATTGGTGGGGCAGATCCAGGGCGCCCGGCCATTGCGGGGCCTGCCCCCGCGCCAGCCGGCCGAAGATCATCTCCACCAGCCGGTTGCGGACGGTGGGGCCATAGAAATCGCCGGCACGCAGGATCAGCACCGGCGCGGCGCCGCTATCACCCAGATCCTCGATCATCTGTTCAAGCGCGATGCGCAGCCGGCCTTTGGCCGTGGTGGCGCGGCGTTCCGCCGCCTCATGCAGCGGTCGGCCATCCTGGCGGCCGAAGCCATAGACATTGCCGGGAAACACCAGCCGCACATGGGCCTCGCGCGCGGCCGTGACCGCGGCGGTGGTGATGCGGCGCATCGCCGGTTCCCAATGCTGCCAGGGCAGGTTGACGGCGTGGACGATCGCGTCCGTGCCCTCGGCCGCATGGGCGACCAGCGCCGGATCGCGGGCATCGCCGACCACGATCTCGGCATCCTCGGCCAGTGCCAGGCGCGCCAGATGCGCCGGATCGCGCACCAGCAGCCGCAGCCGCCAGCCGCGCCGGCCCAGTTCCTGCGCCACCGCGCCGCCAAAGCTGCCGGCCGCCCCAAGGATCAGGGCGCGCCTGTCGATGCCGTCCATGACCCGCTCTCCCTTATGGCGCGCCCACCCCGGTTCCGCGCTCTCGATCCGTGGCATCGATCCGCCCCTTGTCCGAAGGTAGGGGGCCTCGCGGCCGGTTTACAATGTCATGATGATGGCGCAACAACGTCTGGCAACCCCGCACGGGCAGGGAAACCGGTGGTCGCGGGCTTGCCGCCGACGGCCGCATCGGCGCAGAATGGCGTCGCCCGACGCCATTCCGTTGACGAGGAGACAGGCCCCCATGCTGTTCGCGATCATCTGCATCGACAAGCCCGGTCATGAGGCCGTGCGCTTGGAGACCCGGCCCGACCATGTGGCCTATCTCAGGCAAGAGGATGAACAGGTGGTGCTGGCGGGCCCGTTCCTGTCGGATGACGGCAGCGCCATGACAGGCAGCCTGATCGTCTATGATGCCGAAACGCTTGACGAGGCCCGCGAGTTTGCGGCCGGCGACCCTTACGCCAAGGCGGGGCTGTTCGACAGCGTCACGATCCGCCCGTGGCGCAAGACGATCGACAATCGCTGAATGACGACCGTGTCAGGAGATGATGAGGCAAGGTTCAAGCCGCCCGGAGAGACCTGCGTGAGACGGAAGAGAGTTGCGTGATGGGCCGTTGGCTGGTGAAGTCGGAACCCTTCAAATATTCCTGGGACCGGATGGTCGCCGAGGGCCGCACCCATTGGGATGGCGTGCGCAACCATCAGGCCGCCGCCAATCTGAAGGCCATGAAGCTGGGCGACCGGGCGTTCTTCTATCATTCCAACGAGGGCAAGGAGATCGTGGGCGTGGTGGCGGTGGCGCGGGAATATTATCCCGATCCGTCGGACCCGGCCGGGCGCTTCGGAATGGTCGACATGCAGGCGGTGGCGCCGGTGGTGCGGCCGGTGACGCTGGCCCAGATCAAGACCGATCCGGCGCTTGAGGGCATTGCCCTGGTGCGCCAGTCGCGGCTGTCGGTGATGGCGATCGAGGATGAGCACTGGGCCCATATCTGCCGGCTGGCCGGCATCGATCCGGATATCTGAGGCCGATGACCGCGATGGCAGACAGCACACCCGCCGGACGCCTGCGGCTGTGCCCGGCGGAGGAGGTGCCCGAGGGCGGTGGCCGCGGTTTCGTATTCGGCCGGATGCCGGAAGAGCTGCGGGTGTTCGTGATCCGCTGGCAGGGCCGGCTGCTGGCCTATGAGAATGCCTGCCCGCATGCCGGTGTGTCGCTGGACTGGACGCCGGACCGGTTCTTCGACCGCAATGGCGAGCTGCTGATCTGCGCCCTGCACGGTGCCCGCTTCCGGCCGGATGACGGCTTGTGCGTGGCGGGGCCGTGCCGGGGGTTGAGGCTGACGGCGCTGGCCATCGAACTGGACGACGAGGGCGTTGTGCACGCGCTCGATCCGGGGCGCCCGTCGCCCTGAAGGCTTGATGGCGATGACCGGGCAGGGGTCCACATGGGGCCGCGTCCGGACATGGCCGGAACACATCAGACATCCGGCGCGAACCGGATGCGCAGAACCGCTGCCGCCTGACCCGCGGCCGCGAGGGAATCCGATCCAGGGGGAAACCTAGCCCATGTCAGACCTGAAAACCGTCTATCCCGTCCCGGAGGCCTTCGCGCGCGATGCGCTGATCGACAAGGCCCGCTATGACGAGATGTATGCCCGCTCGATCAACGATCCCGACGGCTTCTGGGCCGAACAGGCCCAGGCGCTGGACTGGATCAGGCCCTGGGACCGGGTCAAGAACACCGACTTCACCGGCGATGTCTCGATCCGCTGGTTCGAGGGCGGGCAGATCAACATCGCCCAGAACTGCCTGGACCGCCACGAGGCGACCCGTGGCACCAAGACCGCGATCATCTGGGAGCCCGATGATCCGAAGGCCCCGGGCCGCCGGATCAGCTATTCGGAACTGGCCGCCGAGGTGCGCCGCTTCGCCAATGTGCTGAAGGCGCAGGGCGTCGCCAAGGGCGACCGGGTGACGATCTATCTGCCGATGGTCCCGGAAGCGGCGGTGGCGATGCTGGCCTGTGCGCGCATCGGCGCGGTGCATTCGGTGGTGTTCGCCGGCTTTTCGCCCGACAGCCTGTCGGGCCGGATCACCGATTGCGGATCGACCGTGCTGATCACCGCCGACGAGGGCTTGCGCGGCGGCCGCAAGGTGCCGCTGAAGGTGAATGCCGACAAGGCGCTGGACCATTGCCCGGATGTGACGGCGGTGGTGGTGGTGCGCCATACCGGCGGCGATATCGCCATGAAGGACGGCCGCGACATCTGGTGGCACGAGGCGATGGCGGATGTGTCCGACGACTGCCCGGCCGAGCCGATGGACGCCGAAGACCCGCTGTTCATCCTGTATACCTCGGGCTCGACCGGCAAGCCCAAGGGCGTGCTGCACACCACCGCCGGCTATCTGCTGTATGCGGCGCTGACCCATAAATATGTCTTCGACATCAAGGATGATGACGTCTACTGGTGCACCGCCGATGTCGGCTGGGTGACCGGGCATTCCTATATTTTGTATGGCCCGCTGGCCAATGGGGCCACCACCCTGATGTTCGAGGGCGTGCCGACCTGGCCCGATGCCGGCCGGCATTGGGAGGTGGTGGATAAATACGGGGTGACGATCTATTACACCGCGCCGACCGCCATCCGCGCGCTGATGCGCGAGGGCGAGGCGCCGGTGAAGCGGTCGTCGCGCAAGAGCCTGCGCCTGCTGGGATCGGTGGGTGAGCCGATCAACCCGGAAGCCTGGCGCTGGTATTACGACGTGGTCGGCGATGGCCGCTGCCCGATCACCGACACGTGGTGGCAGACCGAGACCGGCGGTCTGATGATCGCGCCGCTGCCCGGCGCCACCGATCTGAAGCCGGGCTCCGCCACCCTGCCGCTGTTCGGGGTGAAGCCGGTGATCGTGGATAACGAGGGCACGCCGCTGGAGGGCGCCTGCGAGGGCAATCTGTGCATCGCCGACAGTTGGCCCGGCCAGATGCGGTCGGTCTATGGCGACCATGAACGGTTTGCCCAGACCTATTTCAGCACCTTCCCCGGCATGTATTTCACCGGCGACGGCTGCCGGCGCGACGCGGACGGCTATTACTGGATCACCGGCCGGGTCGATGATGTGATCAACGTCTCGGGCCACCGCATGGGCACGGCCGAGGTGGAAAGCGCGCTGGTCGCCCATCCCAAGGTCGCCGAGGCGGCGGTGGTGGGCTATCCGCATGAATTGAAGGGCCAGGGCATCTATGCCTATGTGACCCTGAAATCGGGCGAGACGCCCAGCGAGGCGCTGCGCAAGGAACTGGTCGCCTGGGTGCGCAACGAGATCGGCCCGATCGCCACCCCCGACCTGATCCAGTGGGCGCCGGGCCTGCCCAAGACCCGGTCGGGCAAGATCATGCGCCGCATCCTGCGCAAGATCGCCGCCAACGAACATGAGGGGCTGGGCGACACCTCGACCCTCGCCGATCCGAGCGTGGTCGAGGATCTGGTCGGCAACCGGATGAACGGCAACTGAGCCACCGGGCCGGCGAGCCACAGGGCCGGGGCGCGCATCGCGAGGCGCGCCCCGGCTCTCTTGTGCCCCGACCCACTTGTGCCCCGACCCAATTGTGCCTGGCGGATGACGGTTCAGGCCGCCCGGCGCGCGGTGGCACGGAACACCAGCGCCACGAACAGGACCGCGCCCAGAACCACGGCGGCGCTGCCGATCTTGGCCAGCGGCTCGCCCAGCCCCGGATTGCCCGAGAACAGGATCACCAGGCCCGCGATCATCACCACCATGCCGGCATGGGCGAGCCCGGCATGCAGCCGGGCCAGCCGGGTGGCGGCCAGATCCGCGCGATCCTTCAGCAGCAGGCCATAGAGGGCCGCCGCCACGAAGCCCAGCAGGTTCAGATGGGCATGAGCGGGCCCATATTCGAATTGATGGGTGGCCGACATCGTGATGCCGGCCACCATGCCGATCACGGCATAGACGGCGGCGGCGCGCAGATGGAAGGCCGCAAGCGGGTTCATGGCCGGCTGGCCCTGTCCCCGCGATACATCTCTGGTGCTGTTCATGAAAAGCCCGCCCTCTCGGCTGTGCTGTGACCTGACGCATGGCATGCGGCCTCTCCGGGCCGATGGTGCCATGCGGCAGAATGCCACAGCCGGTCGCCGCGCCGCCGCCTCCGCGGCGGCGGTCATGAACGACGGTCGACCGGATCAGAAATCAACGCATTTGCCGTTGCGCTCCCAATCGCCATAGCGCACCGGATCGGGGCCCTTGGGGCCGCCGGTCTCGCGCGGGCGGGGGGTATCCGTGGCGGCATCCGCGGCGGGGCGGGGCATACCGGCCGGCAGGGTCGGGGCGGCATCGCCTGCCGGTGCGATGGCGGGGCTGGCCGGGGCGGCCGGGGTCTTGTCGGTCATGGTGTCCGGTTCCTCATGGAAGGCATGCGCCCGACGGGCGGCGGTTTCGCTTGAAGCCATGGTCGATGTCCATATATGTCAGGCGTCTGCAGATGTCAGGATAGGCCGGGCTTCTGCGGATGTCAGGCATCCGGGCACTGCATCCCCCCGGACATCAATTCCGGTATCGGGGCTGGCCGCGCAGCCGGCTGGACCTTCTCTGGGCTGGACCCTCCGATGAACCATATCCGAACGGCTTTGCTGCTTGCGGCCATGACCGGGCTGTTCATGGCCGTGGGCTATCTGATCGGCGGTGGCGGCGGCATGATGGTGGCTCTGGCCATCGCCGTGGTCATGAACGGCGTCGCCTGGTGGAATGCCGACAAGATGGTGCTGCGCATGTATGGCGCGCGGCCCGTGGACCAGCGCTCGGCGCCTGATCTGCATGCGATGGTCGCAAGGCTGGCCGCCAATGCCGGCTTGCCGATGCCGACGCTTTATATCATCGACGAGGCGCAGCCCAACGCCTTCGCGACCGGCCGATCGCCTGAAAAGGGGGCGGTGGCGGTGACGCGCGGGCTGCTGCAGGCGCTGTCGCCCGATGAGGTCGCAGGCGTCGTGGCCCATGAGCTTGCCCATATCCGCAACCGCGATACCCTGATCATGACCGTGACCTCGGTGATTGCCGGCGCGATCGCCATGCTGGCCAATTTCGCGTTCTTCTTCGGCGGATCGCGGGACGAGAACGGCAATGGCAACGCGCTGGGTTTCGTGGGGGTGCTGCTGGTCTCGCTGCTGGCGCCGTTCGCGGCGGCGCTGGTGCAGATGGCGATCAGCCGGTCGCGTGAATATGAAGCCGACCGCATCGGCGCCGATATCTGTGGCCGGCCCGACTGGCTGGCCTCGGCGCTGGAGCGCCTGGAATACGCCTCTCGCCGCGTGGTCAATGGCCACGCCGAACACAACCCGGCCTCGGCCAATCTGTTTATTGTGAACCCGTTGAAATCAAACGCCATCGACAGCATGTTCCGCACCCATCCAACCACTGCCGACCGGGTGGCGCGCCTGCGTGCCATGGTGCCGGGGGCGGGCGCCGCCCGCACCGCCACCGCGACCCCCAGCCCGTGGGGTTCCAGCCGCGCCAGCCGGGGGCCGTGGAATTGACCGGGCCCCAGGACCGTTCGGGCCAGCGGCCCCCTGTCGCCCCGCGGCAGGGGGCCGACGCGCGCCGCGGCACGGGTCACCGGCCGGATGGCCGCCGCCAGGACCCGGCCCCGCAGGGCACCGATCGCACCTATCAGGGTGAACGCGATGGCCGCATTCAGGGCGGCAAGTCCCGCAACGACCGCTATCGTGCCCAGCGCGACCGCGCGGCCGAAGGCGCGCGCAGCTTCCGCGAGCCGACGCCCTCGCGCGCTGTCGCCGCCGAGCTGCTGATGGACGTGCTGGATGACGGCCGGCCGCTGGACGACGCCATCGCCACCCATGCCGGTTTCCACAAGCTGGACCCGCGCGCGCGCGGGCATGCCCGGATGCTGGTGGCGACGGTGCTGCGCCGCAAGGGCGAGTTCGACCGGCTGCTGGCGACGGTGATGGACCGGCCGGCGCCCGAGAAGGCGATGCATGTTCTCAGGCTGGGCATCGCCGATCTGCGGGTGCTGAACACGCCCGACCACGCCGCGGTCGACAATGCCGTGTGTCTGGCGCAGGCCGGTGGCCTGGGCGGGCTGGCCGGGCTGGTCAACGCGGTGCTGCGCCGGATCGCCGCCGAGGGCGATGCGCTGGCCGAGCGCCATGGCATCAGCCCTGTGCGTGACAACCTGCCGCGTTGGCTGCGCGCCTCGTGGGAGGCGTCTTACGGCGTCGAGGCCACCGACGCGATCGCCGAGGTGCTGCTGCGCGAGCCGCCGATCGATATCTGTGTGGCGAAGCCGCGTGACGTCGCCGCCTGGGCCGAGCGCCTGGGTGGCCGGGCGGTCGGTGCCCGCACGGTGCGGATCGAGCGCGCCGAGGGTGGTGTCGACCGGCTGGAGGGATTTGCCGAGGGCGCCTGGTGGGTGCAGGATCTGGCGGCGACCCTGCCGGCGATGCTGCTGGGCGATGTGCGCGGCAAGGTCGTCTATGACCTGTGCGCCGCACCCGGTGGCAAGACCGCGCAGTTGGCCGCCGCCGGTGCCGTGGTCACCGCCGTCGACCGCAATCCGCGCCGGATGATGCGGCTGGACGAGAACATGGCGCGGCTGGGTCTGACCGTGACCTCGGTCACCGCCGATCTGCTGACCTGGAAGCCCGAGACTCTGGCCGATGCGGTGCTGCTGGACGCGCCCTGTTCCGGCACCGGCACCCTGCGTCGTCGCCCCGATCTGGCATGGTCGAAGCGTCCCGATCAGGTGGCGGAACTGACGGCGCTGCAGGAAGATCTGCTGACCGCGGCGATGACCATGGTCAAGCCGGGCGGGCTGGTGGTTTATGCCACCTGTTCGCTGGAGGCGGCCGAGGGCGAGGCGCTGGTCGCGCGCGCGTTGCAGCGCGGGCTGAATGCCGAGCGGGTGCCGCTGGTGGCCGACGAGTTGCCGGCACGCATGGGCATGGCGGTGAACGCGCTGGGCGAGTTGCGCACGACACCGGCCATGCTGGCCGACGCGGGCGGCATGGACGGGTTTTTCGCCGTCCGCTTGCGGCGGCGCGCCGATAGCTGATACCAAGGACGTCAACAGGCCGTGATCGGCTGCCCCGCCGATCACGGTATCCTCGCCGGAGGCTTCAAGACCCATGACCGAGGCACCAGCCAGCCCCGCCCGCGCCGGCCTCAATCACGCCGCGGCCGCAACTCCCAGCCGGGCGCCGATCCGGATCGCGCCATCGATCCTGTCGGCCGATTTCGGCCGGCTGGGCGCCGAGGTGCAGGCCATCGACGAGGCCGGGGCCGATTACATCCATGTCGACGTGATGGACGGGCACTACGTGCCGAACCTGACCATCGGCCCGATGGTGGTCAAGGCGCTGAAGCCATGGTCGAAGAAGGTCTTCGACGTGCATCTGATGATCGCGCCGGTCGACCCCTATATCGCGGCCTTTGTCGAGGCCGGGGCGGATATCGTGACGGTTCATGCCGAGGCCGGGCCGCATCTGCACCGCACCGTGCAACTGGTCAAGTCGCTGGGGGCGAAGGTCGGGGTGTCGCTGAACCCCTCGACCCCGCCCGAGGTGCTGGATTATGTGCTGCCCGACCTGGATCTGGTGCTGGTGATGAGCGTCAATCCGGGCTTCGGCGGCCAGAGCTTCATTCCGTCGCAACTGGACAAGATCCGGATCCTGCGCGCCAGGATCGACGCCACCGGACGCGATATCGACCTTGAGGTCGACGGCGGCGTGACGCCGGAGACCGCTGCCCTGGTCGCGGCGGCGGGCGCCGACGTGCTGGTGGCGGGCTCCGCCGCCTTCAAGGGCGGGGCCGCTGCCTATGCCGACAATATCGCCAGGCTCCGTGCCGGCGCCGACCGCGGCCGGCAGGGGGCTTGAGCCCACCACCCACGCGCCCGCCCACCGCCGACCCCGGCTGCACCCGCCGGCATCATTGACCAGCCCCTTTCACAATCGAGAGACCCGAGGTCCATGGCCGCGACCACGCGCATGCCGCCGTCCGGAAGTCCGCTGCCCGGCGCCGGCGACCGTTTGAGGGCGCTGGCCCATCGCTGGTTCGTGGCGCCCCTGCCCGATGCCCGCGGCCGTATCGGGCGGGTGCTGGTGCCGGTGCGTCCCGGGAACCCCGATCGCGGGGTGGAGATGGTTCAGGGCCGATTTCATCTGGCGGGACAGGTGGTCGAGGCCACCCACAAGCTGGGCCCCGACCCGTATACCCCCGCCGATGACGATGCCGCCGGTCGTGGCGCCGACGAGCCCGATATCGAGCTGACACCGCCGCCGCCGGTGCTGCCGGCGCCGGACCCGTTTCTGGACGATACCGCCCTGCCTGAGGATGCGGCCCTGCTGGAAGGAGGCAGCGTTGCCGTGCCGCCGCCGCCGGTTGCGGCCATGCCGCCGCCGCCGGCTTTGTCGCGCCCCGACTGGCTGCCGGACGAAGCATCCGATGCCTGGCTGGTCGCCTGGCAGGGTTTCACCTGGATGGACGACCTGCGGGCGGTGGCGGGCAGCCACGCATCCCGCGCCCGCGCGCTGGCCCGTGCCCTGGTTGCGGAATGGATCGCCGCCGATCGCGCTGCCTTCGAGCCCTATACGTGGTCGCCGGGCATCGCCGGGCGCCGGCTGGCTGCATTCGCATTGCATGCGGGCTTTCTGATCGACGCCGACGACGACACGCTGCAGGCCGCCCGCACCGACGACCGCCGCCTGATGGCTGCTATGCGTCAGCATGCCGATCGGCTGGAGCGGATGGTGAAATGGCGCGGGCTGGACGGTGTGGAGCGCATCCAGGCGCTGCGGGGCCTGTGGATGGGCCGCGCCGCCCTTGGCGCCGGCCGCCGCAAGCTTACAAAAATTGCCCGACAACTGGCCCTGGCGCTGGGCCGGCAGATCCACGAGGACGGGGTGCATCGCTCGCGGTCTCCCGCCCGTCAGTTGGAACTGTTGTCGGATCTGGTGGAACTGAAGGCGATTGCCGCCGCCCATCATCTGAACATGCCGGGCGAGTTCGACGACGCGATGTCGCGGCTGGCAGCGGCATTGCGGCTGATGCGCCATCGCGACGGCGTGCTGGCGCTGTTCAACGGCACGCCGGAAATTCCGGCGGCCGAGGTCGATGCCGTGCTGGGTCAGATCCCGCCCCGGGGCATGGACCGCCTGGATGGCCGCATCGGCGGGTTCGAGCGGCTGGCCGCGCGCCGCACCACGGTTCTGGTCGATCTGGGCCTGCCGGCGCCGCCACGCGCCGGCCAGACCGGCTTTGCCGGGTTCGGATCGTTCGAGATGTCGACCGGCCGCGAACGGCTGGTGGTGAATTGCGGCGCCTATGTCGCCCGGCCCGGCCCCTGGATGCAGGCGGTGACCCAGGCCGCCGCCCATTCCGGCGTGACGATCGACGAGACCGGACCGGTGCGGGTGGAAGCCGGCAGCGGCGACCGCCGCCAGCGCCGCGACACGCCGCCGGTTGTGGTCGACCGCCGCGACGACGAAGGCGCGCAATGGCTGGAATTCAGCCATCACGGCTTCCGCGATCACGGGCTGGTCCACAGCCGGCGGCTGTATCTGGGCCCGGATGGCGACGATCTGCGCGGTGAGGACCGGTTCACGGCAACCGGGGCCGACGACACGGCGGCACCGTCGCGCTTCGCGCTGCGCTTTCATCTGCATCCGGCCGCCAAGGCATCGCCCATTCAGGGCGGCGCCGCCGTGCTGGTGCGGCCGGTTCGTGGCCCCGGCTGGTATGTCCGGGCCGACGGCGCCTCGATCGCGATCGAGGACAGCGTTCATATGGGCCAGGGCGGCCGGGTGCGCGCCGCCCAGCAGATCGTGGTCAGCGGCGTGACCGAGGGGCCCGAGACCCGCATCCGCTGGGCATTCCAGCAGGTGCAGTCGCGACCCGAGGGGGATGCGCGGGTCAATGCCGCCGCGACTGGCCCCGGCTTCGACACCCGCCCGGCGCGGATCGAGGATGTGCGCGGCGCAGCCGGCGGTGCCAGGGCCGGCACACCGGTGCCGGATGCGGCCGGACCGCCTGAGCCGGCTGTCCCGCCGGGCACACGCCCGGGCGCCGGCGAACCGCCTGCATCAGCGTGAACCCGGCCGCCGGTCCGGGTTTTTTCCCGGCGGCGCCGGGCTTTTTCACGTCGATTGGCCTTGCCATCCGCCGGGGTTTCACCGATATAGGACTTGTGCGGTCCTGATTGCATGGCCGTGGCCCCCGCCTCATCCCGCTCGCTGGCTCACCCGGCTCGCTGGCTCACCCCCCTCAAGATGGCTCGATGCTGAAAATCGCCAAACTGACCGACTATGGCATCGTGGTGCTGACCCACATCGCCCATGCGCCCGACCGGGTTCACCGGGTGACGGAGCTTGCCGATGAGCTGAACATCCCGGCGCCCACGGTCGCGAAGCTGGCCAAGACCCTGGCCCGCGACGGGCTGCTGATCTCGCATCGCGGCGCCCATGGCGGCTATCGTCTGGCGCGGCCCGCGGCCGAGATCCGGGTCGTCGACATCGTCGAGAGCCTGGAAGGGCCGGTGGCGATCATGGAATGCATCGAACATCCCGGCGCCTGCCGGCAGGAAAGCGTCTGCCAGACCCGCGGCAACTGGATCCGGATCAACCGGGCCATCACCCGCGCGCTGGAAGGTATCAGCCTGGCCGACATGGCGCTCGATACCCCGGCGGCGCCAACGATGCCGGCCCTGGCCGAGGCTGAGGTCTAAGGGGCGTGGACGAGATTGGCCGCCGGCCGTCTGGGCGGTGGTGACGAGACGAGTTTTGTTTGAACGAGCATGTTCACCTGATCAGGTGGGTCCACCTGATCAGGATCTGCTCTCTAGGTGCGACGACCCGCGGCCCGATGACGGGCCGGCACAAACGAACGGGCGCGCGGAGGACGAGTGATGACGAGCAAGAACGCAGTCGAGGCGCTGGTCGCCCGGGAGTACGCGGAAGGATTTCACGTCGATATCGACGCGGACAACGTGCCGCCTGGACTCGACGAGAGCGTCATCCGCGTGATTTCCGCCAAGAAGCAGGAACCCGCCTTCATGCTTGAATGGCGGTTGAAGGCTTACAAGACATGGCTGGCGATGGAGGAGCCCGACTGGGCTTTCCTGAAGAAGCCCAAGCTCGATTTCCAGTCGATCATCTATTACTCGGCCCCCAAGCCGAAGACCGATGGGCCGCAGAGCCTGGACGAGGTCGACCCGGAACTGCTGAAGATCTATGAGCGCCTGGGCATCCCGCTGAAAGAACAGGAGCTTCTGGCCGGCGTGTCGAATGTCGCGGTCGATGCCGTGCTCGACAGCGTCTCGGTGGCCACTACCTATAAGGGCAAGCTCAAGGAGATGGGCATCATCTTCTGCTCGTTCTCGGAGGCGGTGCGCGAATATCCCGAACTGGTCCAGAAATATATGGGCTCGGTGGTGCCGGTCGGCGACAACTTCTATGCCGCGATGAACGCCGCCGTGTTCTCGGACGGCACTTTCGTCTATGTGCCGAAGGGCGTGCGCTGCCCGATGGAGCTGTCGACCTATTTCCGGATCAACACCGCCGGCACCGGCCAGTTCGAACGGACGCTGATCATCGCCGAGGAAGGCGCCTATGTCAGCTATCTGGAAGGCTGCACGGCACCGATGCGCGACGAGAACCAACTGCATGCGGCGGTGGTGGAACTCGTCGCGATGAAGGACGCCGAGATCAAGTACTCGACGGTCCAGAACTGGTACCCGGGCGATGCCGAGGGCCGGGGTGGCATTCTGAACTATGTCACCAAGCGCGGTGCCTGCCGTGGCGCCAATTCCAAGATTTCCTGGACCCAGGTCGAGACCGGATCGGCGATCACCTGGAAGTATCCCAGCGTGATCCTGCAGGGTGACAACTCGATCGGCGAGTTCTATTCGGTCGCGGTGGCGAACAACGCCCAGCAGGCCGATACCGGCACCAAGATGATCCATATCGGCCGCAACACCCGCAGCACGATCATCTCGAAGGGGATTTCCGCCGGCCGCGGCCAGAACACTTATCGCGGTCTGGTGCGGATGCAGAAGGGCGCCGAGGGCGCGCGCAACTATACCCAGTGCGACAGCCTGTTGCTGGGCCCCGATTGCGGCGCGCACACCTTCCCCTATATCGAGAGCCGCAACCCGACGGCACAGGTGGAGCACGAAGCCACGACCTCGAAGATCAGCGACGATCAGTTGTTCTATCTGATGCAGCGCGGGCTGTCGGCCGAGGATGCCGTGTCGATGATCATCAACGGCTTCTGCAAGGACGTGCTGAAGGAATTGCCGATGGAGTTCGCGGTCGAGGCGCAGAAGCTTCTGGGCATCACGCTTGAGGGCAGCGTCGGCTGAGGCCGGCGCCCGCGCCGCCATGCGGTTCATCCATCCGATCCGGCCCGCGCGCCACGCGCTGCCAGTTTTGATCCATGCCGGCGCCGGTCGCCGGCCTGACGACCTTGTTCGAGGACACTATGCTCATCATCCGTGACCTGCACGCCCGCGTCGACGGCAAGGAGATCCTGCGCGGCCTGGACCTGGACGTGCGGCCCGGCGAGGTGCACGCGATCATGGGGCCGAACGGCGCCGGCAAGAGCACCCTGTCGCATATTCTGGCCGGCCGTGACGGCTATGAGGTCACCCGTGGCTCCGTCACCTATATGGGGCAGGATCTGCTGGAGATGGCGCCCGAGATGCGCGCCCGCGCCGGCGTGTTCCTGGCCTTCCAGTACCCGGTGGAGATCCCGGGCGTGAACAACACCTATCTGCTGAAGATGGCGCTGAATGCCCGGCGCAAGCATGAGGGCCTGCCGGAACTGGACGCGATCCAGTTCCTGAAGCTGGTCCGCCAGAAGCTGAAGATCGTGCATCTGGACGAAAGCCTGTTGAAGCGGCCGGTGAATGCCGGCTTCTCGGGCGGCGAGAAGAAGCGCAACGAGATCTTCCAGATGGCCGTGCTGGAGCCGAAGCTGTGTATCCTGGACGAGACCGATAGCGGGCTGGACATCGACGCGCTGAAGGCGGTGGCCGACGGTGTGAACACCCTGCGCGATCCGGCGCGGTCGTTCATCATGATCACCCATTACCAGCGGCTGCTGGACCATATCGTGCCCGATTTCGTGCATGTCCTGGCCCATGGCCGGATCGTGCGTTCCGGCGACAAGTCGCTGGCCCTGGAGCTTGAGGAAAAGGGCTATGGCTGGATCGACGAGCTTACCGGCGCGGGGGCCTGAAACCATGGCGGTTCTGGATGCCACCCCTGACAAGCTGGACATGCTGATCGCGGCCCAGGGCCATCATGGCGGTCCCGACTGGCTGGAAGCGCTGCGCGCCCGGGGCCGCGACGGCTTCCGCGCGCTGGGCCTGCCGACCCCGCGCGCCGAGGACTGGCGGAACCTGCGGCTGAACGCGCTCTATGGCCAGAGCTTCACGGCCGGCGAGGGCGCCGTGCCGATGCTGACCTGGGCGCATCTGATGCCGATCGTGCCCAAGGGCATCGATTGCGACCGGATCACCATGGTCAATGGTCGGTTCTCCGCCGATCTGTCGGCGGTGGGCGATCTGCCCGAGGGCGTCCGGGTGTCGGGTCTGGCCGACGCGATTGCCGGAGATGCCGGGCGCATCGAGCCGGTGCTGGGCCGGATTGCCCGCGGTGAGGCCGACGGCTTCGCCGCGCTCAATCAGGCGGCGCTGGCCGATGGCGCGGCGGTGATCGTGCCGCGCGGGGTTGACCTGTCCCGCCCGGTGCATCTGCTGCATCACGCGCTGAGCCCGCGCACCCCCGTGGTGGCGCAACCCCGGATCGTGATCGATCTGGCCGAGAATGCCCGGGCCACGGTGATCGAGCACTGGCGGGGCCTGGCGGGTGAGACCGCCTTCGTCAACGCGGTGATCGAGATCCGGCTGGCGCGCGGCGCCCGTCTGAACCTGATCCGGTTGCAGACCAGCGGCGAGGCGGCCTTTCATATCGACCGGCTGGCGGCATTGGTGGCCGACGACGCGACGCTGAACGTGATCCAGATCGATCTGGGCGCCCGGCTGTCGCGCCACGGCGTCGATGTGATGCTGGATGGGCGCGGAGCTACGGCGACGCTGGACGGGCTGTTCGCGATCGGCGCCGAACAGCAGACCGACACCCGGTCGAACGTCGAGCATCGCCACCGCGACGGCCGGCTGTCGCAGACCTGGAAGGGTGTTGCCGGTGGCCGCGCGCGTGGCATCTTCTGCGGCCGGGTGCATGTGCTGCCGGGGGCCGTCGGCACCGATGCGTCGATGTCGAGCCGCAATCTGCTGGCATCGCGCACCGCCGAGATCCTGCCCAAGCCGGAATTGGAAATTCATGCCGATGAGGTGAAATGCGCCCATGGCGCCACCGTCGGCGCGATTTCCGAACAGGAACTGTTCTATCTGCAAAGCCGCGGCCTGGATGCCGCCGAGGGCCGTCGGATCCTGACCCGCGCCTTCGCCGAAGAGATCGTCGACCGCCTGCCTTTCGAAGACTTCCGCGCGCAGGTCTCGGGCTGGGTCGACCGCCATATGGCCCAGACCGTGCTGACCGACGCGGTCGTGAAGGAGGCGACAGCGTCATGACCGACCAGACGACACGGCCCTTGTATGACGTGGCGCGGATCCGCGCCGATTTTCCGATCCTGGCGACCCAGGTGCGCGGCAAGCCGCTGGTCTATCTCGACAACGCCGCCTCGTCGCAGAAGCCGCGCCAGGTGCTGGATGCCGAGCGGGCGGTGTATGAGACCGGCTATGCCAACGTCCATCGCGGTGTGCACTATCTGTCGGAAAAGGCCACCCAGGCCTATGAGGCGGCGCGCGAGACCACCCGCGCCTGGATCAATGCCGCCTCGACCAACGAGATCGTCTTCACCCGTGGCACGACCGAGAGCATCAATCTGGTCGCGCATTGCTGGGGCCGGACCAATCTCAAGGCCGGCGACGAGATCCTGATCACCCATCTGGAACATCATTCCAACATCGTGCCCTGGCAGATGATCGCCGAGACCACCGGCGCGCGGCTGGTGGTGGTGCCGGTGGATGACCGGGGCGAGGTCGACCAGGAGGCATTCGACCGGCTGATCGGAAGCGGCCGGGTGAAGGTGATGTCGGTCGCCCATGTCTCGAACGCGCTGGGCACCATTCTGCCGGTGCGGCGGATGATCGAGGCGGCCCACGCGGCCGGCGCGATCGCGGTGATCGACGGCGCCCAGGCGCTGCCGCATCTGGCGGTGGACGTTCAGGCGCTGGATGCCGATTTCTATGCCATGTCGTCGCACAAGGCCTATGGCCCGACCGGCTTCGGCGTGCTGTACGGCAAGCTGCCGCTGCTGAAGGCGATGCCGCCCTGGCAGGGCGGTGGCGACATGATCGAGACGGTGACCTTCGAGAAGACCACCTATGCCGAGCCGCCGGCGAAATTCGAGGCAGGCACCCCGCATATCGTGGGCGCGATCGGCTTTGCGGCCGCGCTGGATTATATCGCGGGCATCGGCGTGGGCGCGATCGCGGCCCATGAGCATGATCTGACCGCCTATGCCCATGAACGACTGTGCGAGATCAACCGGCTGAAGATCATCGGCGAGGCGCGCGACAAGGCCGGGGTGGTGTCGTTCACCATCGACGGCATCCACCCGCATGACATCGGCACCATCCTGGATCAGCAGGGCGTGGCGGTGCGCACCGGCCATCACTGCACCCAGCCGCTGATGGTGCGCTTCGGCGTGCCGGCGACGGCGCGGGCATCGTTCGGCATGTACAACACCCGGGACGAAGTGGATGCTCTGGTCGACGGCCTGCGCAAGGTCGTGAAGTTCATGGGCTGAGGAAGGACCGCCGCGATGCCGGCCGATGCTGCCGCACTGGATGACGATCTGCGCCTGCTGTATCAGCAGGTGATCCTGGACCACAACCGCAACCCGCGCCATGCCGGCCGGCTGGATCCGGCCGATGCCACGGCCCATGGTCACAACCCGCTGTGTGGCGACGAGGTGACCGTGGATCTGCGGATGGATGGCGACCGGGTGGCGGCGATCGCCTTCAAGGGGCGGGGCTGCGCCATTTCGACCGCGTCGGCGTCGATGATGACCGATGCGGTGCTGGGCCGGAGCCGCGACGAGATCGCGACGCTGTTCACCCGGTTTCGCGATCTGGTGACCGGCATCGATCCGCGGGCGCTGGACGACCCGGAGGTCGAGGCGGTGCTGGGCGTGCTGGCGGCGTTGGGGGGCGTGCGTGAATTTCCCAGCCGGGTGAAATGCGCGACCCTGCCCTGGCACACGCTGGCCAGGGCGCTGGGCGGTGGCGGTGGTGGTGTCAGCACCGAATGAGTGGACAGGACGGGCCACCGATACCGACAGGCGGTGCGCCCGACCACACCAGACCAAGCCCGCACAGATGGGCGACGTGATGACGACGGGTTTTGAACGGAAGCAGGCGATATGACCGAAAACACCTCGACCATCCACAGCGGTGGTACACAGACCGGCGGCGACGTCGGCACCGGCGACCTCGAAACGGCGGTCATCGACGTGCTGCGTAGCTGCTATGATCCTGAAATCCCTGTGAACATCTATGATCTGGGCCTGATCTACGAGGTCCGGATCGATGGCGGCGATCAGGCCTATATCCGGATGACCCTGACCTCGCCGATGTGTCCGGTGGCCGAAAGCCTGCCGGTGGAGATCGAGACCAAGGTCCGCGACATCGGCCGGCTGTCGGATGTGACGGTCGAGGTGGTCTGGGATCCGCCATGGACGCCCGAGCTGATGAGCGAGGATGCCCGGCTGGAACTGAACATGTTCTGATCCTGCCGCCAACCGCGCCTCCCCGGCCCCGATCTCTCCCGGCCTGCACCGGTCGGGCCAGCCCCGGCCCCGCTGTCATGATGCGGGATTGAACCCGGGGCCGGTCCCGGTCATGCTGGCGTCGGGGAAAAGGCGGGGAAGGTCTCATCACAATGGAACTTATCGGTCTCGCCATCGGCGCCGCGCTGTTCGCGATCACGCATCTGGTGCCGGGCATACCATCGGTGCGCGCCGGTCTGGTGCGGTCGCTGGAGGAAGGCCCTTATCGCGCCGCCTATTCGATGGTGGCGATCTTCGCGCTGGGCATCATGATCTGGGGCTATGCCTCGGCGCCCTATATCCCATTATGGGACGGAACCGGCGCCCCGCGGCATCTGGCCTTTCTGCTGATGCTGGTGTCGGTGCTGTTTCTGGTGCTGGGCGTGACCCAGCGCAACCCGACCATGGCCGGCAGTGACGGCAACACCGGCGGCCCCGGGGCGATGCGGGCTGTGGGCGTGCTGAAGATCACCCGCCACCCGGTGATGTGGGGGATCATGATCTGGGCGGTCGCCCATATCCTGGCCAATGGCGACCTTGCCACCACCATCATGGCCGGCACGATCCTGCTGGTCGGTTTCGTGGGCACGCGCTTCATCGAGATGCGCAAGCGCCGCGCGGTGCCGGTGTCGTGGGCCATGTTCACCGCCACCAGTTCCTATGTGCCTTTCGCGGCCATGTTCAGCGGCCGCGCCAAGGGCGCGTTCGGCGAAATCGCCTGGTGGCGCTGGCTGGTGGCGCTGGTGGTTTATGCGGCCCTGTTCGCCGGTCACCGCTATATCGCCGGGGTGGCATTGTATTGAGACGGTTGTATTGAGCCGGGGCCGCGATCATGGGCCGCGGCCGTTTTTTCCGATAAATGACTCGTATGCGAGATACATGCATGCCAGTCTTCCGGCCATGGATCGGATCGAGGACTGCATCAGCTTTCTGACCGGCAAGGCCGCGCAGGCGGTGAGCCGGGCGGCACGCGACCGGCTGGCGCCCCATGGGGTGACCCCGGTGCAATATGCCGTGCTTCAGGTGTTGTGGGAACATGACGGCCTGAACGGGGTGGAGATCGGCCAGCGGCTGGTGCTGGACAGTGCCACCGCCACCGGCGTCATCGAGCGCCTGGTGAAGCAGGGGCTGGTGGTCCGCCGGCCCGATCCGCGCGACCGTCGGGTCAACCGCCTGTCTTCCACACCGGCGGCCGAGGCGCTGCGACCGGTGTTACAGGCCGAGATGGCGGCGCTGAACCAGGATGTCCGCGCGTTGCTGGGCGCCGGTGCCGTGCGGCTGTGGCCGCTGCTGCGCCAGCTTGCGGGCCTGTCACCCACTGATCCGGAGCATACCGGCCCATGACTGCCGCGACCCCTGCACCCGATGCCCCCGCCGATAACGATGCCGCCCCGGAGCGCGCGCTGGTCTTCGACACCAAGATCGCTCTGGTGATCCGCGAGGATCTGGCGGTGTGGCAGAAGCTGAACGTGACCGCCTTTCTGATGAGCGGCGTGGTCGGCGCCAACCCCGAGATCATCGGCGCGCCCTATCGTGATGCCGCCGGCCATGTTCATTCAAGCCTGTCGGTCCAGCCGGTGATCGTGCTGGCGGCGGATGCGGCGACCATGGCCACCATCCACCGTCGCAGCCTGGAACGCGGCGTGGCGACGGCGCTGTATATCGAGGAGATGTTCAGCACCGGCCATGACGCCGCCAACCGCGCGGTCTTCGCCGAACACGCCCCCGACACGGCCAGGGTGGTGGGGCTGGGCCTGCGCGCCGAGCGCCGCGTGGTCGACCGGATCACCAAGGGCGCGCGCATGCACCCGTGAGGACGCTTGCATCCGTGGGGAGGATGGGCGCGCCCCGGCCGCGCCGGATGACCGGGGCGGATGGCCGGGGCGGAGGCACCCGGTCAGGCCGGCAGATCCTGTTCCGGGGCGCCCGCGAACAGCGCCGCGCGCGGGGTCTGGACCAGGGTCTGATAGCGGTCGAACTGGACCAGAACATCGGCGATCAACTGGTCGCGGGTCAGGCCATAGACGTCATAGCCACGGCTGCCATCGCTGAATATGGTGCGCGCCTCGTGCCGCAATTCGGGGCGTGTGGCATCCATGACGGTCATCGCCGGCAGCTTATGGGAGGCGAGCCCGACGCCATAGAGGAAGTTCCGCACCCCTTCTGCCGGCGCCACCAGACTGACGATGCCGGTCTCGGCGTCGCGTTCGATGGTGGCGGCGCGGCCGCTCCTCTCCAGCTCCGCCGCCACGGCCGCCAGCGCCTCGGTGGCGGTGGTGTCGATGAAGCGGCGGATGTCGGCTTCGTCGGGCGTGTGCAGGATGTGGGCCAGCCGGCGTTTCCAGCCGACCTCCACCGCCGGCATCGCCACGGCGGCCGGCGCCGAGATGCCGGCCAGATCGGCGGTCATGCCCCGGAACAGCCCCCAGCACAGCAGCAGCATCACCACGGCGAAGGGCAGGGCGCTGGCGATGGTGGCGGTTTGAAGCGCCGAGAGCCCGCCGGCCAGCAGAAGCACCGCTGCCACCACGCCTTCCATCGCGCACCAGAACACGCGTTGCAGCGCCGGCGTATCGGTGGCGCCGCCGGCGGCGATGGTGTCGACCACCATCGAGCCTGAATCCGACGAGGTGACGAAGAACACCGTCACCAGCAACACCGCCAGCACCGAGGTGATGCTGCTCAATGGCAGATATTCCAGGAAGCGGAACAGCGCCACCGACAGGTCATCGGCCACCGCCGCGGCCAGTGCGCCGTCGGCGACCATGGTGTCGATATACATGGCGGTGTTGCCGAACACGGTCATCCACAGGAAGGTGAAGCCCAGCGGCACGAACAGCACCGCGACCACGAATTCGCGCACCGTTCGCCCGCGCGAGATGCGGGCGATGAACATGCCGACAAAGGGCGACCAGGAAATCCACCATGCCCAATAAAACAGCGTCCAGGATTCGATCCACGACCGCGGCTCATAAGCATAAAGGTTGAAGCTCTTGATCAGGAAATTGTCCAGGTAGATGCCGATATTCTGGACGAAGGCCCGCAGGATATAGGTGGTGGGGCCGACGGCGAGCACGAACAGCATCAACGTGACCGCCAGCACCAGATTGGTCTCGCTGAGGATGCGCACGCCGCGGTCCAGGCCGCTGATGACCGAGAGGGTGGCGACACAGGTGACACCGGCGATCAGCACCACCTGCACGGTGGACGAAACCTCAAGTCCGGTCAGATGGTTGAGCCCGGCATTGATCTGAAGCACGCCGAAACCCAGCGAGGTGGCGATGCCGAACACCGTGCCGCAGATCGCGAAGATGTCGACCGCGTGACCGATCGGGCCGTTGATCCGCTCCTTCAGCAGCGGATAGAGCCCGGAGCGGATGGTCAGCGGCAGATTGTACCGGTATCCGAAATAGGCCAGTGACAGCCCGACGATCGCATAGATGCCCCAGGCATGCAGGCCCCAGTGGAAGAAGGTGATGTTCATCGCCGAGCGCTGGGCATCGAAGGATCGCGGCTCCACCACCGGCGGGCTGCTGAAATGGGTCATCGGCTCGCCGACCGCGAAGAACATCAGACCGATGCCCATGCCGGCCGCGAACAGCATCGCCACCCACGAGGTGTAGCGGAAATCGGGGGTCGAATCGTCCGGTCCCAACTTCAGCCGGCCGAATCGGCTGATGCCCATGAACAGCGCCACACCGACGAAGATCGAGACCGACAGGATGTAGAACCAGCCGAATCGCGACAGGATTTCAGATTGTAAGACGCTGAAAAAGGATTCGAGTGTCTCGGGCATCGCGGCCCCTGATGCCACGAAGACCAGAATGATGAAGGCGGCGCCGAAAAATACCGGCGGATTGATCGTCATCCGTTGCATGATTTTGTCCTGCATGGTGGCGCTCCGCCATAACGCTACAGGAACGTGGGCCACCATGCGACAACTGATGTGTCATGATGTCGCAGCATCGGCTGGCCGCGCCCGCGAATGACACGACTGGTGTCCATTTGGTGTCGGGTGCCCAGACAGGTTACGTCTGATTGACATCATAGTCATTTCATGAGGTCATAAGAGCCAGTGAAAGTGCCATTGGCATCCGCCAGGCAAAATACAATGAGGTTATATCGATATGAACCGGAATATTCTTTATGTCGTCATCGGTGTTCTTGCCGTCGCGGCGATTGGACTTGGCTATCAGTATTATCAGGAAAGCCAGAAGACCAGTGGCGTCGAGGTGAATGTCGGCGAGGGCAGCCTGTCGGTGGAAACCAAGTAAGGCGGCGCCCCTCAGGCGCTGTCGCCGTCAATCTCGGCGAGCAGCCCGGTGGCACGGTCCAGATCGTCATCGGCGCAAACGATGATGCCGGCGGCGCTCAGCGCGGCCGCCGTCAACCCGTCGCCCGCGATCAGCCGGCCCGAGAAACTGCCGTCATAGACCAGCCCCGCGCCGCATGAGGGGCTGCGCGCCTTCAGCAGCGCCAGTCGCGCCCCGGCGCGGCGCGCGGTTTCCACAGCGAGCGCGGCGCCGGTCGCGAACGCCGCCGTGACATCAGCACCGGTCGCGTCGATCACCGCCCGCCCGCCCGCGCCATCGGTCACATGCCCGGTTGGCACAAGCTCGGCCGGCGGGCGCGGGGTCGGCAGCCCGCCGGCGATTTCCGGGCAGAGCGGGATCAGCCGCCCGGCGGCCTGAAGCCGGTCGATCAGCGGATGCGGCCGGGCAGCGCCTCGGCCATCGAAACGCACCGGCCTGCCCAGAAGGCAGGCCGATATCAAGACGGGTGTCAGTGTTGGCGGCGGTGTTGCCACGGTCGATATCCCCCCGGATCAGGCGGCCTCTCGGGTCAGCCCGTCGACCAGGGCCACGATGTCGGCCATGATCTGGGTGATCTCGAAGTCCTTGGGGGTGTAGACCCGGGCGACACCGGCGGCCTTCAGCTTGCGCGCGTCCTCGTCGGGGATGATGCCGCCCACGATCACCGGCACGTCGTCGAGCCCGGCCTCGGCCATGCGGCGCATGACATCGGCGACCAGCTCGTTATGACTGCCCGACAGGATCGACAGGCCGACCACATGAACGCTTTCCTCAAGGGCGGCGTTGACGATCTGGGCGGGGGTCAGGCGGATGCCTTCATAAACCACCTCCATACCGCAATCGCGGGCCTTGAGCGCGATCTGCTCGGCGCCGTTGGAATGGCCGTCGAGGCCCGGCTTGCCGACCAGGAATTTCAGCCGCCGGCCCAGCCGTGCCGACAGCGCGTCAACCGCCTCGCGGACCTTGTTGGTCTGGCTGCGATCGCCGCGCGCCTCCACCACGCTGCCGCCGACACCGGTGGGGGCGCGATACTCGCCGAAAATCTCGCGCAGCGCGCCGGCCCATTCGCCGGTCGTCACCCCGGCATGGGCGCAGGCGATGGAGCTTTCCATGATGTTGCGGCCTTCCTTGGCCGCGCGGGCAAGCTCGCCCAGCGCCGCCTCGGCGGCCTTGGCGTCGCGGGCCTCGCGATGAGCGCGCAGCTTTTCGATCTGTCGGCGCTCAACCCCTTCATCAACCACCATGATGCTGCCATCTGCACCGGTGGTCAGCGGCGAGGGCGCGGTCTCGACGAACTTGTTCACGCCGACGACGATCTGCTCGCCGTTCTCGATCGCGGCGACCCGGTTGGCATTGGCCTCGACCAGCCGCTGCTTCATATAGCCGCTTTCCACCGCCGCCACGGCGCCGCCCATCTCGTCGATGCGGGCAAGCTCGGCGCGGGCGCCCTCTTTCAATTCGCCGACCTTGGCCGCCACCACGGGCGAGCCGTCGAACAGATCGCCATATTCCAGCAGGTCGGTTTCCATCGCCACGATCTGCTGCAGGCGCAGCGACCATTGCTGGTCCCAGGGGCGGGGCAGGCCCAGCGCCTCGTTCCAGGCCGGCAACTGCACGGCGCGGGCGCGGGCGTTCTTCGACAGCACCACCGCCAGCATTTCCAGCAGGATGCGATAGACGTTGTTTTCAGGCTGCGGCTCGGTCAGGCCCAGCGAGTTCACCTGCACGCCATAGCGGAAGCGGCGGAACTTCTCGTCGGTCACGCCATAGCGTTCAAGGGTCAGCTCGTCCCAAAGCTCGGTGAAGGCGCGCATCTTGCAAAGCTCAGTGACGAAACGCACCCCGGCATTGACGAAGAAGCTGATCCGCCCCACCACCTGGGCCAGATCTTCCGCCGGCACCTGGCCGCCATTGCGGACCTCGTCGAGCACCGCGATCGCGGTCGCCAGCGCATAGGCCAGTTCCTGTTCAGGCGTGGCCCCCGCTTCCTGAAGGTGATAGGAACAGACATTGGTCGGGTTCCACCTGGGCAGTTCCCGATAGGTGAAGGCGATGGTGTCGGCGATCAGCCCCAGGCTGGGCTTGGGCGGAAACACATAGGTGCCGCGCGACAGATATTCCTTGATGATGTCGTTCTGGGTGGTGCCCTGAAGGCTGGCCCGCGACACGCCCTGACGCTCGGCGGTGGCGATATACAGCGACAGCAGCCAGGCGGCGGTCGCGTTGATCGTCATCGAGGTGTTCATGCGGTCGAGCGGGATGCCGTCGAACAGGGTCATCATGTCGCCGATATGGCCGATCGGCACGCCGACCTTGCCCACCTCACCCCGGGCCAGGATATGATCGGCGTCATAGCCGGTCTGGGTCGGCAGGTCGAAGGCGACCGACAGGCCGGTCTGGCCGCGCGACAGATTGGTCCGATAAAGCGTGTTGCTCTCCTCGGCGGAGGAATGGCCGGCATAGGTGCGCATCAGCCACGGTTTATCGCGGCGCGGCATGGCGCTGTTTGCCTGTTCCGCTGCGGAAATTGGCTGTTTCGGCATCTTTTCGTCCTGTCCTGGCGGGGTTCTGTGTCGAATCTTACCCTAAGGGCGCCCCATTGGAAATAAGCCCATATTTTGCGCCGCAAAAAAGGGCTTGAAAATCCCTTATATCCGGAAAATCATGAACGGCAACCGGGAAAGCGCCGGTCGTGATCGGGCCGCTGCGTGCGACCGTACCGCGCATGGCGCTCCCGCAGGCGGTTGAACCAGCCGCTGCCCCCACCGGTTCCGTACCGGCCCTGCCGATCCGCCCGTCTCCCCGCGGGTGGCCGGCGGCCATGATGCGCCGGGCGGGGATGCCGGACGCGGGGAATGTCGGATGGGGCGACGCTGTCCGGCATGAACGACAGGACGGCATGAACGACAGGACAGTATGAACGACAGGGATGGCGGGCCAGGGCGGGGTGTCCGGGCCGGCAGTCTAGCAGAACCAGGCCAACGCACGAACAATACGTGCGGTTACGACAGTTCAGAGCGCCCCGGAGACGGGGTGCTGCCAGGAGGCCGCAGGCGCGTGGTGCCCCGATCGCGCGCCGCGGACGACCAAGGTCGAGAGACGTAAAACGAGGGCACGGTCTTCCCATGAACACTGACACCAACGTCGCCGAGGCGACCCGCAGCCAGCCGGTCAAGGCGCTCTATGAAGTCGGCGAGATTCCGCCGCTCGGTCATACCCCCGACCAGATGTATGCCTGGTGTATCCGCAAGGAACGCCACGGCAATCCCGACACCGCCATGCAGGTGGAGGTGGTGGAAACCCCCAAGGATCTGGCCGCGGACGAAGTGCTGGTCATGGTGATGGCGGCCGGCGTCAACTATAACGGTGTCTGGGCGGCGCTGGGCCGCCCGATCTCGCCGTTCGACGGCCACAAGGCGCCTTATCACATCGCAGGCTCCGACGCCGCCGGCATTGTCTGGGCGGTGGGATCGCGCGTGAAGCGCTTCAAGGTCGGCGACGAGGTCGTGGTTCACTGCAACCAGGATGACGGCGACGACGAAGAGTGCAATGGCGGCGATCCGATGTTCTCGCCGTCGCAGCGCATCTGGGGCTATGAGACGCCCGATGGCTCGTTCGCGCAGTTCTGCCGCGTGCAGTCGCGCCAGTTGATGCCGCGCCCGGCGCATCTGACCTGGGAGGAGAGCGGCTGCTATATGCTGACGCTCGCCACCGCTTATCGCATGCTGTTCGGCCATCGCCCGCACATCCTGCGCCCCGGCGACAACGTCCTGGTCTGGGGCGCCGCCGGCGGCCTGGGCTCGATGGCGTTGCAGTTGATCGCGACCGCCGGCGCCAACGGTATCGCGGTGATCTCGGAAGACAACAAGCGCGATTTCGTGCTCAGCCTGGGCGCCAAGGCCGCGATCAACCGCAAGAACTTCGATTGCTGGGGCCGCCTGCCCGAGGTCGACGATGTCGAGGGCTATAACGATTACGTCCGCCGGGTCCGTGCCTTCGGCAAGGCGATCTGGGACGTGACCGGCAAGGGCAACGACGTCGATTTCGTCTTCGAGCATCCGGGCGAGCAGACCTTCCCGGTCTCGACCTATGTGGTCAAGCGCGGCGGCATGGTGGTGTTCTGCGCCGGCACCACCGGCTATAACCTGACCATGGACGCCCGCTTCGTGTGGATGCGGCAGAAGCGCATTCAGGGCAGCCATTTCGCCAATCTGAAGCAGGCGGCGCAAGCCAACCGGCTGGTGATCGAGCGCCGGCTGGATCCGTGCATGTCGGAAGTGTTCTCGTGGGAGGACATCCCCGAGGCGCATATGAAGATGCTCCGCAACCAGCACAAGCCCGGCAACATGGCCGTGCTGGTCCAGGCGCCGCGCCCGGGCCTGCGGACCATCGAGGACGCCATCGAAGGCTGATCCTCCGCCATCGCGCCTGGCCCGCCATGCCGCCGCCGGTCCGGAACGACGCTCCGGCCGGCGGGTGGCATGGCGGCCTTGCGCGACGATGGCGTCATGTGACCCGCTGTGATCCCGACCGCGCGGGGCTGGACAGGGCGCCCTGTTGCGCCATCTGTGAACCAGACGTCCACCACCCGCCCGGACGCCCCGCCGCCCGCACCGACCAAGTTCCGACCGGAGGTCTCTTCCCCCATGTCCGCTTCCACTTCGCTCGCCACCACCGCCGCCGATGACCTGTCGTCGGTGGTGATCGACGATCTGCTCGATCGCGCCGAACGGGCGCTGGCCACGGCCGAGGCCTATGCCGATGCGGTGCAGACCGCCGTGGGCGGGCTGGTGCGCGATGACGGCCGTGTCGATGGCGGCAGGCTCGATGCCAATCAGCACGCGGTGCACGGTCTGGCCTGGGTCGCGACCTATGTCGAGGCGCTGCGCCAGATGCTGGGCTGGGCCCGGCGGCTGGAGGCAGATGGTCGGTTGGGGATGCTGGAACGGCTGATGCTTCAGGCGGCGTTCGGCGAATATCTGGCGCAACTGGCCGGCGGTCTGCCGATGTCGCAGGGCGAGATGGTGCGCCCGGCCGATTTCGGCCTGACGGCCGAGGCGGCGGCTCTGGGGCAGGGCGATGCCGGCGTGCTCGCCGCGGGCGGCAACACCGCCGCCGTGCGCGGCGCGCTGGCCGCTCTGATCGCCGATGGCCATTTCGGCGATCTGGGGCTGGAAGACGACACCCTGCTGATGATCCGCGACCAGTTCCGTCGCTTCGTCGAGGAAAAGGTCGTGCCCTTCGCCCATGACTGGCACAAGGCCGACGTGCTGATCCCGATCGAGGTCGTGGAGCAGATGGCCGAGCTTGGCGTGTTCGGCCTGACGGTGCCCGAGGAATTCGGCGGTCTGGGCATGACCAAGGTCGCCATGTGTCTGGTGACCGAGGAATTGTCGCGCGGCTATATCGGTGTCGGCTCGCTGGGCACCCGATCCGAGATCGCGGCCGAACTGATCCGCCTGGGCGGCACCGAAGACCAGAAGCAGCATTTCCTGCCCAAGCTCGCCTCGGGCGAGATCCTGCCGACGGCGGTGTTCACCGAGCCCGGCACCGGATCGGATCTGGGCAGCCTGAAGACCCGCGCCACGCTGAACGGCGATGCCTATACCGTCACCGGCAACAAGACCTGGATCACCCACGCCGCCCGCGCCGATCTGATGACCCTGCTGGTCCGCACCGATCCGGCCACGAAGAATTATGCCGGCCTGTCGATGATGCTGGCCGAAAAGCCGCGCGGCACCGATGCCGAACCATTCCCGGCCCAGGGCATGAGCGGCGGCGAGATCCGGGTGCTGGGTTATCGCGGCATGAAGGAATACGAGATCGGCTTCGACGATTTCCAGGTGCCGGCGGCCAACCTGCTGGGCCGGGTGGAGGGCCAGGGCTTCAAGCAACTGATGGCGACGTTCGAAAGCGCCCGCATCCAGACCGCCGCCCGCGCGGTGGGCGTTGCCCAGTCGGCGCTGGAGATGGGCCTGCGCTATGCCCATGAGCGGGTGCAGTTCAGCAAGCCGATCTATGCCTTCCCGCGGGTGTCGTCGAAGCTGGTCTGGGCGGCGGTGGAGATTATGATCGCCCGCCAATTGACCTATTTCTCGGCGCGCGAGAAGGACAGCGACCGGCGCTGCGACCTTGAGGCCGGCATGGCCAAGCTGCTGGCGGCCCGCGTCGCCTGGGCCACGGCCGACAACGCCGTGCAGGTCCATGGCGGCAATGGCTATGCCGAGGAGTATCCGATCAGCCGGGTGCTGTGCGATGCCCGCATCCTGAACGTGTTCGAGGGCGCGGCCGAGATCCAGGCGCAGGTTATCGCCCGCCGCCTGCTTGGCTGATCTGCGCGCGGCGGTTTCCGGTGCCGGTAGATCGGCCGGCGCCCCCCCTGTCAGACCCGGTCAGCCGGAACCATATTGAGGCTCATGGATATGTCGGGTGTGATGTCGGTGCTGATCGTGGTCGCGATGGTCGCCACGGCCGCCGTTCTGATGGTCGGGGTGATGTCGATGCTTGTCGGCGGCCGCTTCAACCAGAAATACTCAAACAAGCTGATGCAGTGGCGGGTGGGGCTTCAGGGCCTGGCGATCGTGCTGGTGCTGCTGTTTCTGCTGATGTCCGGGCGCTGATGCGCCCGACCGCCGCCGTCAGCGGGTAACCCCTTATCAATCAACGGAGCCTTCCCCCATGGTGCAGTTGACCCGGATCTATACCCGCGGCGGAGACCGGGGCGAGACCTCGCTCGGCGATGGCAGCCGGCGGCCCAAGGATGATCTGCGGGTGGCGTCCTATGGCACGGTCGATGAGGCTAATGGCGTGATCGGCCTGGTGCGTCAGCATGTCGATGCCGGCAGCGATGCCGATACCATGCTGATGCGCATCCAGAATGACATGTTCGATCTGGGCGCCGATCTGGCCTGCCCGGCGGGCGACGACCCGGTGAAGGAGGCACGCAGCCTGCGCATCCATCCGGCGCAGGTCGACCGGCTGGAAGCGGAGATCGACCAGATGAACGCCGAACTGGCGCCGCTGAAATCCTTCGTGCTGCCCGGTGGCACGCCGGCCGCCGCGTATCTGCATCTGGCACGCACGGTGGTGCGCCGCGCCGAGCGCGAGCTTGTCGAACTGATGCGATTGGAGCCGGTGAACGAGGCAGCCCTGCGTTATCTGAACCGCTTGTCGGACCATCTGTTCGTGATGGCACGGCATTTGAACGACAAAGGTGCCCGGGATGTGCTGTGGGTGCCGGGCGCAAACCGTTGATGTCGCGGTAAGCTGCGGCGTTCCTTGCATTTTCGAGAGGTGCCCCGAAATTGACTCCGCTGCATTGAGCGCCTAATGTGCGGTGGACTTGATCGGGGGGAACCGGCAGTCAGTGCATTTTCGGTCCTGGGGGCGCGCGCACGGCATCGGCCGTGGCCCTCAAGACAGGCATACGCACGGCCCCGGCCGCCTGTCGGAACAGCGAACCGTCCGGCTGTGGTCCCGCTGAGGGGGTCGGGCCGCTGCCCGGACGACGAAGAGCCGATGAAACCCAACTGGAGTCGGGAGATCTATGAAGGTACTCGTCCCCGTAAAGCGCGTGGTCGACTATAACGTCAAGGTCCGTGTCAAGGCTGACCAGACCGGCGTCGACCTCGCCAACGTCAAAATGTCGATGAACCCCTTCGACGAGATCGCAGTCGAGGAAGCCGTGCGGCTGAAGGAAGCCGGCAAGGCGACCGAGATCGTGGTGGTCTCCATCGGCCCCAAGGGCTCGCAGGAGCAGATCCGCACGGCATTGGCCATGGGCGCCGATCGCGGCCTGCTGATCGAGACCGACGACGAGGTTCAGCCGCTGGCGGTCGCCAAGCTGCTGAAGGCCGTGGTCGAGGCCGAACAGCCGCAGCTCGTGGTTCTGGGCAAGCAGGCGATCGACGACGACTCGAACCAGACCGGCCAGATGCTGGCGGCGCTGATGGGCTGGCCCCAGGGCACCTTCGCGTCCAAGGTGACGGTGGGTGACGGCGAGGTCGAGGTGATCCGCGAGATCGACGGCGGTCTTCAGACCGTGGCGTTGAAGCTGCCCGCGATCGTGACCACCGATCTGCGCCTGAACGAGCCGCGCTATGCCTCGCTGCCCAACATCATGAAGGCGAAGAAGAAGCCGCTCGATGCCAAGACCCCGGCTGATTTCGGTGTCGACATCGCGCCGCGTCTGAAGACGCTGAAGGTGTCGGAGCCGCCGAAGCGCAAGGGCGGCATCAAGGTGCCCGATATCGCGACGCTGGTCGACAAGCTGAAGAACGAGGCGGGGGTTATCTGACCATGGCTGTTCTTGTCATTGCCGATCACAACAACGCGACTCTGGGTGCGGCGACCCTGAATGCGGTCACCGCGGGCACCAGGCTGGGCGATGTCCATGTCCTGGTCGCCGGCAAGGATGCCGGTGCCGTGGCCGACGCCGCCGCCAAGGTGGCCGGCGTTGCCAAGGTGCTGCACGCCGAAGGCGACCAGTACGCGGCCAACCTGCCCGAGAATCTGGCACCGCTGGTCGTGGGCCTTGCCGACGGCTACAGCCACATCGTGGCCTCGGCCACCAGCGCATCCAAGAACGTGATGCCGCGCGTGGCCGCACTGCTGGATGTGGCGCAGATTTCCGAAGCGATCGAGATCGTGTCGGAAGACACTTTCGTGCGCCCGATCTATGCCGGCAACGCCCTCGCCACCGTCCAGTCGGGCGACAAGGTGAAGGTGCTGACGGTGCGCGGCACCGCCTTCAAGGCCGCCGAGGCCGAGGGTGGCTCCGCCACGGTCGAGAGCATTCAGGCGGCCGATGACGCGGCGGTCAGCCGCTTCGTGGGCGAGAGCCTGAGCAAGTCCGAGCGCCCGGAACTGGCTTCGGCCAAGATCGTGGTCTCGGGTGGCCGTGGCGTCGGCAGCTCCGACAACTTCAAGATCATCGAAGGCCTGGCCGATGCGCTGGGTGCGGCCGTCGGCGCCAGCCGCGCCGCCGTCGATGCGGGTTACGTGCCCAACGACTATCAGGTCGGCCAGACCGGCAAGGTGGTCGCACCGCAGCTCTATGTGGCGGTCGGCATCTCGGGCGCCATCCAGCATCTGGCCGGCATGAAGGACAGCAAGGTGATCGTTGCGATCAACAAGGACGAAGAGGCGCCGATCTTCCAGGTCGCCGATTACGGCCTTGTGGGCGATCTGTTCAAGATCGTGCCCGAGCTGACCGAGACGCTGAAGAAGTAACGCAACATTCAGCCGGCAGTCTGCCGGTTGTGTGAAAGAAAACCGAGCCCGGCGTGATGTCTTGCGCAATCTTCGAAAAGAAGATTGCACATGGCATCGCTCCGGGCTGTCAAGTCGAAGAAGGTGCGGTCCTCATGATCAGGAAGATCGGCGTCATCGGGGCGGGCCAGATGGGCCGCGGCATCGCGCATGTCTGCGCGCTTGCCGGCTACGAGGTCACGATGGTCGATATCTCCGAGGCTCAGCTGGCGAAGGGCCTGGACCGGATCGAGCAGGCGCTCGACCGGCAGGTGTCGCGCAGCGAGATCGAGCCCGGGGACAAGCCCGCCGCTTTGTCCAGGATCAAGCCGCAGGTCGGCTATGCCGACTTCGACGATCTGGATCTGGTGATCGAGGCGGCGACCGAGGACGAGAGTCTGAAGCGCAAGATTTTCGCCGACATCCGCGATATCGTGAAGGATGAGGTGATCGTCGCGACCAATACCTCGTCGCTGTCGATCACGCGGCTGGCGGCGGCAATGCGCCACCCGGAAAAGTTCATGGGCATGCATTTCATGAACCCGGTGCCGCGCATGCAGCTTGTTGAGCTGATCCGGGGTATCGCCACCGACAATCCGACCTATGAGGTCGTCCGCGAGCTGGTGTTCAAGCTCGACAAGACCCCGGCGGTCTCGGAAGACTTCCCGGCCTTCATCGTCAACCGCATCCTGCTGCCGATGATCAACGAGGCGATCTATACCCTGTATGAGGGCGTGGGCACCGTCGAGGCGATCGACACCGCCATGAAGCTGGGCGCCAACCACCCGATGGGGCCGCTTGAACTGGCGGATTTCATCGGCCTGGACACCTGCCTGTCGATCATGCAGGTGCTGTATGACGGCCTGGCCGACAGCAAGTATCGCCCCTGCCCGCTGCTGGTGAAATATGTCGAGGCCGGCTGGCTGGGCCGCAAGACCGATCGCGGCTTCTATGACTATCGCGGCGACGTGCCGGTGCCGACCCGCTGAGCGGCGACGCATCACCGTTATGATATCCGCCGGCGGCGCGCAGTGCGTGCCGCCGGCGTTTCCATGGCAGCCGGCGCCCGGCCGGCGATCAGTCGTTGTCGGCCGGCTGTCCCAGAGCGGCCACGGCATCGATCAGTGCCACGCCTTCCGGTTCGTCCCAATGGGCGATGCCCACCAGCCGCGCCACTTCACGGCCCTGGCGGTCGATGATCAGGGTGGTCGGCAGGCCGGCGACCTGAAGCGCGCCCAGAGTCTTCATCGACTTGTCGATGGTGACGTCCAGACCGGTGAGTTGCAGCCGGTCCAGGAAGGGTGCCACGACCGCGGCGCCGCCCTGGTCTGCCGCCACCGCGAGCACGGTGAAGTCGGGGCCGCCACGGCTGGTCTGAAGCCTGAGCAGCGCCGGCATCTCTTCGATGCAGGGCGCGCACCATGTGGCCCAGAGGTTGAGCAGGACCACCCGGCCGCGATACGCGTCGAGACCGACCGGGCTGCCGTCAAGACGGGTCATCGGCAGATCGGGCAGCGGTTTCGGCGTATCATGGACGGCGAGCTTGGCAAGACTGCCGCGTGCAAGCGCCTGATCCAGCCCTGCCGGCTTGTCGCCGGGGCCGAAGCCGCGGTAGATAAGGACACCGGCCGCGATGACGACGATGGCGGCGATGATGGCGATGACGGGCTTTTTCATGGCGGGGGTATCTGGCCTCCGGGGATGTCCGTGCCTGCAAGGAGCCTTGAAGCAAGATGACCAGCGACAGCAAGGGCGGCGCCGGCCGCGCGAGCGGCGTGATGATGTGGGGCGGACATTTCGACAGCGCGCCCTCGGATCTGATGCAGGAGATTAATGCCTCCATCGATTTCGACAAGCGCCTCTATGCCCAGGACATCGCCGGATCGCGCGCCCATGCCCGGATGCTGGGCGCCCAGGGCATCCTGTCGGATGAGGATGTGCAGGCGATCGATGGCGGTCTGGATCAGGTTCTGGCCGAAATCGAGGGCGGCGATTTTCCGTTCAGCCGCGCGCTCGAAGACATCCACATGAATGTCGAGGCGCGGTTGACCGAGCTGATCGGCGATGCCGGCAAGCGTCTGCACACCGGCCGGTCGCGCAACGATCAGGTGGCGACCGATTTCCGCCTGTGGCTGCGCGACATGCTCGACCGTTTCGATATCCAGCTGCGCGACCTTCAGGCGGCGCTGATCGAGCGCGCCGAGCAGCATGCCGAGACGGTGATGCCCGGCTTCACCCATCTGCAGACCGCCCAGCCGGTGACGCTGGGCCATCATTTCCTGGCCTATGTCGAGATGTTCGGGCGCGATCGTGGCCGGATGACCGATGCCCGTCGGCGGCTGAACGAAAGCCCGCTGGGCTCGGCGGCGCTGGCCGGCACTTCGTTTCCGATCGACCGGCATATGACCGCGACCGCACTCGGCTTCGACCGGCCGATGGCCAATTCGCTGGATGGCGTGTCGGCGCGTGATTTCGCGCTGGAATTCCTGGGGGCCGCCACGATCTGCGCCACCCATCTGTCGCGCATCGCCGAAGAGCTGGTGATCTGGTCGTCGGCGCCGTTCCGCTTCGTGCGGATGTCGGATGCCTATACCACCGGCTCGTCGATCATGCCGCAGAAGCGCAACCCCGATGCGGCCGAACTGGTCCGGGCGAAGGTCGGCCGGATCATGGGCGCGCAGGTGACGCTGATGACGGTGATGAAGGGCCTGCCGCTGGCCTATTCCAAGGACATGCAGGAAGACAAGGAACCGACCTTCGATGCGGTCGACGCCCTGTCGCTGGCGGTGCAGGCGACCACCGGCATGATCCGCGACCTGACCGTGAACCCCGACGCGATGCGTGCCCAGGCGGCCGGCGGCTATTCCACCGCCACCGATCTTGCCGACTGGCTGGTGCGTTCGGCGGGGCTGCCGTTCCGCGAGGCCCATCACCTGACCGGCCGGGTGGTGCGTGCGGCCGAACAGCGGGGCTTGAGACTGGACGAGTTGACGGCGGAGGATCTGGCGGCGGTCGATGCCCGTATCGGCGCCGAGGCAATGGCGGTGCTGACCGTCGATGCCTCGGTCCGCAGCCGCACGTCTTACGGCGGAACCGCGCCTGAGGGCGTGCGCGCCCGCGCGGCCGATGCAAGGGAGCGTTTCCTGTGACCCGGATTTCTGTTGCCCCGGCCGCCATGGACGGCCCCCGGCGGATGCTGCGACACGCGGCTGTCGCCGTGATGCTGGCGCTGGCACTGACGGCCTGCGGCAAGAAGGGCACGCCGGTGCCGCCGATGGCCGTGGCGCCGGATGGCACCGTCGATCGCGACACGCTGCCGGATTACACGCCCGAGAACGACCCGCGCTCGCTGATGACACCCGGCCGGATCAACGGCCCGGGCCTCGGCGTCCCGCCTTATTGAGGACCGGACCGCATGGACCATTTCGAGTATCGCGCGGGCCGTCTTCATGCCGAAGACGTGCCGCTTGAGCGGATCGCTGCCGAAGTCGGCACGCCGGTGTATGTCTACTCGCGGGCGACCCTGACCCGGCACGCCCGGGTGTTCCGCGATGCCCTGGCGGGCCGCATCGCGCCCCATGGGCGGGCGCCGCTGATCTGCTATGCCGTCAAGGCCAATGGCAATCAGGCGGTGCTGAGGATATTGGCAGCCGAGGGCTATGGCGCCGACGTGGTCTCGGCCGGCGAGATGAAGCGGGCGCTGGCGGCCGGCATCCCGGCGGAAAAGATCGTGTTCTCAGGCGTTGCCAAGACCGACGGCGAGATCCGGGCGGCGCTTGAGGCCGGCATTCTGCAGTTCAATGTCGAGAGCGACGCGGAACTGGATGCCATCGACCGGGTGGCCGGCGCCATGGGGCAGATCGCCAAGGTGTCGCTGCGCATCAACCCCGATATCGATGCCGGCACCCATGCCAAGATCACCACCGGCAAGGCCGACAACAAATTCGGCATCGCCTGGGACCGGGCCCCGGATGTCTATGCCCATGCCAGCCGGCTGGCCCATATCGAGGCGACCGGCATCGATCTGCATATCGGATCGCAGCTATCGAAGCTGGAACCGTTCGAGGCGGCCTTCACCCGCACGGTGGGGCTGGTCCGCAGCTTGCGCGCCGCCGGCCATCCGATCCGCCATCTGGATCTGGGGGGCGGGCTGGGCATCCCCTATGACGACGAGACGCCGCCAGCGCCCGAGGCCTATGCCGACATGGTCGCCCGGGTTACCGGCGATCTGGATCTGCAACTGATTTTCGAGCCGGGCCGGGTGATCGTGGGTAATGCCGGGCTGATGATGTCGCGGGTGGTTTATGTGAAGGACACCGCGACCAGGCGGTTTCTGATCCTGGATGCCGGCATGAACGACCTGATGCGCCCGGCGCTGTATGACGCCTATCACGAGGTGGTGGCCGTCAGCGAACCCGCAGCGGGTGCGCCGCGCACGCCGGTCGAAATCGTCGGGCCGGTCTGCGAGAGCACCGATGTCTTCGCCCGCGACCGGTTGATGCCGCCGCTCGATGCCGGCGATCTGGTGGCCTTCCGCTCGGCCGGCGCCTATGGCGCCACCATGTCGAACACCTATAACGCCCGCGAACTGGTGCCTGAGGTTCTGGTCGACGGCGACCGCTATGCGGTGATCCGGCCTCGCCAGAGCATCGAGGATCTGATCGCCATGGACCGGGTTCCCGACTGGTTGTAGGGGCCGACTGGTTGCAGTGGGGCTGGCTATCCGGCGGATGCCTCAGATCAGGGCATCCGCCGGCCGGATCGTGCCGACCTCGGCACCGGCCCAGGTGGTGACGCCGCGCCGGCCCCAGGGCGCCAGGGCTTCCAGATCGGCCGCATCCAGGGCGCCCAGCCGTGCCAGAACCGCGACCAGCGCGGTTTCGGCCGCACGCACGGCGCCATCCTCGACCTTCAGCGCAACGCCCAGCCCCAGTGCCGGCAGGGCGGCGGCATAGACGCCCTCGGCCCCTACCTTGGCCAATACCCGGCCGGGTGCGCGGCTGGCGATGGCCGAACACAGCCGGCCCTCGCCGGCGATCATATGTGGTGCCTGCCAGACCGCATCGGCCAACCGGCGCATCGCCGCCTGACGGACGGCCGCCTCACGCGATGGATCGGCGATGCGGGCAAAGGCCAGCGCCAGCGCCTGCAGGGGCATGGCGAACACCGGGATGCCGCAGCCGTCGATCCCTTCCGGGGCCGCATCGAGCGGATGGTCGCCAAGCTCGGCCAGGGCGTCGCGCCAACGCCGCTGCACCGGGTGGTCGCGATCGCCATAGTCGTCCATCGTCTCGCCCAATTGGCGGGCGGTGGTGAGGAAGCCGCAATGCTTGCCCGAGCAGTTGTTGTGGGCGCGCGACGGTACCCTGCCATCGTGGACCAGCGCGCGGGCGGCAGCCTCGTTCGTCGGCCAATGGGCGCCGCAGATCAGGTTGTCGACGCCAATGCCCAGCCGGTTGATCCAGACCTGAATCCGCTGAACATGGACCGGCTCGCCGCCATGGCTGGACTGTACCAGCGACAGATCGGCGGCCGACAGCCTCCATGAATCGGCGACGCCGCTCTCGATCAACTGCAGGGCCTGAATCGGCTTGGTGGCCGAGCGGGGATAGATCAGCCGCGCCGGATCGCCCACCGACAGCACCACCTGCCCGCGGGCGTTCACCACCGCCACGGAACCGCGATGCCGGCTTTCCACAAAGCCGCCGCGCACCACCTCGACCAGCACCGGATCGGTGTTCATGCCCAGACCATCCCCTCATGCACGCATCTGTTTGCCCGGCCACAATGCGCGAAGCCGCGACCGCGTTCAAGCGGACGGCCGACAAGGACGGCCATGGCGCGATCAGAAGCGGATGAAGGGGTTCAGCAGCCGGCCCAGGGTTCCGGTCAGGGTGATCGGCGCATCCAGCACCGCCAGGCACAGACACTCGCCGTCATCATGGGCGATCGGGCGATGGTCGACCGCGCCGGTCGAGATCGCGACGTCGCCGGGCAGGAAATCGCCGCTATGGTCGCGATAGCCGCCGGCCAGAACCATCAGCGCCTCGGTGCCCTTATGGGTGTGATGCGGCATGGCCCTCCCGGCGCCGATCTTCATCAGCACGGTGCGGGTGCCGGGCCGCCCCACCGCCAGATCGACCGTGTGCACGCCGGGGCCGCTCCACCGCCAGGGCAGCGCATCGGGCCGGGTGGGCAGATAGGCGAGCAATGGCCGGGGCAGGTGTCGCGTGTCGGCACCCGGTGGCGGCAGGCTGTCGAGGTCGATCCCATGGCGGCCGGTGGTGGCGCCATCGGGCGCATCATCGCCGGCCTCGGCATCCTCGGCATCGATGCGGGCGAACAGGCGCGACAGGGCATCGTCCGCGACCGGCACCGGCCGGGCCTCATCGAGCAGCGCGCCACCCACGCCGTCGAGCAGCCGCAAGGTCTCGCGGCAGGACGGGCAGAGCGCCGCATGGCAGGCCACCAGCAGCGCGTTCGCCTCGTCCAGCGTGCCGGCGGCATAATCCACCAGCCATGCCTCGGGCATATGATGTTGCGGACCGGTCATCCGGCGGTCTCCCATCGGGCCTTTGCCCGTCCTCGTCTGATACGCCATCACTGCACCGGACCCAATGTCTGGGCCAGCGCGACCCTGAGCTTGGAAAGGGCCAGACGCAGCCTGGACTTCACCGTGCCGAGCGGCAGATCCTCGGTTTCGGCGATGACGCTGTGGGATTTGTCCTCGAAGAAGGCCAGCTTCAGCAGGTGGGCCTGATCGTCGGGCAGGGTGGCGATGGCTGCCTTCAGCCGGACATGGTCCTGCCGATCGGAATAGGCGGTTTCGGCCGACGCCACCATGCCGTCGCCGGTCAGGGTCGGGTCGTCCAGCTCGATCCCTGGCCGTCGTTCCCGCCGCGACGCATCGATGCTGCGGTTGCGGGCGATGGTGAAGATCCAGGTGGACACCGATGCCTGACGCCGATCGAAGCGATCCGCCTTGCGCCAGACGATCAGCAGGGTTTCCTGGGTGATCTCTTCGGCGCGCCCGGCATCGAGGCCGCGGCGCATTAGGAACCCCTTCACGCGGGGCGCGAAATATCCGAACAGCTCGCCAAAGGCCCGGCGATCCTGATCGCGGGCGATCAGAACCATCAGGTCGGCCATGTGTTCGGATGCCGGGCGCGAGCCTTCGGAAGCCCCGCCACGACCGCTCGCCGTGGTCATGATGCCATCTAACAGAACTGTCGCGCGGGCCGCAAGCAGGCGCCGGGGCACGGGCCGGGATATCGTCTGGATCTGCACGCAGGTGTCGTCCGTCATGCGCCGGCCTTTCGGGCCATTCGTGGCTGTCGATACACTGCCGATACGATGTGGCGGCGGTTGCGGATCACACGATGCCCGGTCGCGCTGTTTATTCCGGCGTGCCAGGGGCGCCAAAACCGCCGACCAGGGTCGTACAACCCCCCGCAATATTTGACGCGGGCGCCCGTGCAGGCGCATATACCGGCCGAAGAGGAGACGCCGCGCGGACATGGCGGTTCGCAATGATCCGGGCCGCGTCCGCCACCCGCTGACTGCCTGATGGAGCCGAGGACGCGATGACCGAGATCACCACCGCCGCCGCAACGCGCGTCGAGAAGGACACGATGGGGTCGCTCGACGTGCCAGCCGATCGTTACTGGGGGGCCCAGACCCAGCGGTCGCTTCAGAATTTCAAGATCGGCGGCGAGAAGATGCCGGTGCCGCTGGTGCGCGCGCTGGGCACCCAGAAGCTGGCCTCGGCGCGGGTGAACATGGCGCTGGGCGTGCTGGACGCGAAGATTGGCGAGGCGGTCGCCGCCGCCGCCCAGGAAGTGGCCGACGGCAAGCTGGATGACCATTTCCCGCTGGTCGTGTGGCAGACCGGGTCGGGTACCCAGAGCAACATGAACGCCAATGAGGTGATCGCCAACCGCGCGATCGAGATGCTGGGTGGCGTGATCGGCTCGAAGACACCGGTGCATCCGAACGACCATGTCAATTGCGGCCAGTCGTCGAACGACACCTTCCCGACCGCCATGCATATCGCGGCGGCGGTCGAGGCCACGGGCCACCTGATCCCCAGCCTGCGCCATCTGCACAAGGCGCTGGCCGACAAGGCCGACGCCTTCGCCGAGATCATCAAGATCGGCCGCACCCACACCCAGGATGCCACGCCCCTGACGCTGGGCCAGGAATTCGGCGGCTATGCCCGCCAGATCGAATATGGCATCGCCCGGGTCGAGGGCTCGCTGGCGCGGGTTTACGAACTGGCGCAGGGCGGCACCGCGGTCGGCACCGGCCTGAATGCCAAGATCGGCTTCGCCGAGGCCTTCGCCGACGAGGTCGCCAAAATCACCGGCCTGCCCTTCATCACCGCGCCCAACAAGTTCGAGGCGCTGGCCGCCAATGACGCGCTGGTGGAGCTGTCGGGCGCGCTGAACGTGCTGGCGGCCAGCGTGATGAAGATCGCCAACGACATCCGCTTCCTGGGCTCCGGACCGCGGTCGGGCCTGGGCGAACTGCTGCTGCCGGAAAACGAGCCCGGCTCGTCGATCATGCCCGGCAAGGTCAACCCCACCCAGTGCGAGGCGTTGACCATGGTGGCGACCCAGGTGATGGGCAACCATGTGACGGTGACCGTGGCCGGATCGAACGGCCATTTCGAGCTGAACGTGTTCAAGCCGGTCATCATCTACAACGTGTTGCAGTCGATCCGGCTGCTGGGTGACGCGGCGGTCAGCTTCGCCGACAACTGCGTGGTCGGCATCGAGGCCAATACCGGCCGCATCGACGAGCTGATGCGCAATTCGCTGATGCTGGTGACGGCGCTGAACCCCTATATCGGCTATGACAACGCCGCCAAGGCCGCCAAGACCGCCCATAAGGAAGGCACCAGCCTGAAGACGGCGGTGGTGACGCTGGGCCTGCTGACCGAAGACGAGTTCGACCGCTATGTCGACCCGAAGCTGATGGTCGGCCCCAGCGCCTGACAGGCGGGGCCGACGACAAGGCCGGGCCGAAGACAGGCCGGGCCGATCCCCGACGGGGTGCACATCCGTCATGAAAACGGGCGGCACCGGGATACCGGCGCCGCCCGTTTTCATGTCGGCTTTTCCAGGCCGGCGCGATCTGCCGGCAGATCAGCGCAGCCGGATAAATCCGAGAAGCTCCGCAATGCGGGCGCGGTCGAGTGTCTCGTTCTGCGGCACGCAGAGATGGCCATCCATGAGGGTGGTGGACAGCGTGGCGGGCAGGGGGGGCGCCTGGGGTTCAGGTTCGGGTTCGGGCTTCGGCTCGGGCCGGGGCTCCGGCAGGGGCCGCGGGGCCGGATCGGGTGCCTCTGCCGTCTGTGTCACCGGTTCTTCGGGCTGTGTCTCGGTGGTGTCGCCGCCGAACAGGCGGGCGAAGAAATCGGCGACGGGGTCTGGTGCCGTCTCGGCCGCTGCTGCCGGCTCGGCTTCGGCGACCGGGTCAGGCTCGGGCGCCGGCGCGGGATCGGGGGTGGCATCCGCCGGTCGCCCTGCGTCATCGGCCCCGGCATCGCCATCGTCTGCGAACCAGCGCCCGATGCTCTCGAACAGCCCGCCCGGACTGTCGTCCGCCTCATCCGGCACGGCATCCTCTTCGGCCTTGGCCTCTGGTTCCGCCACCGCGTCTGGCTCTGCCACTGCTTCGGGCTCTGCCACAGGGGCGGCCTCGACCTCTGCGGCCGCGGGTTGATCGGCAAGCGCGGTCGAGAACAGCACGCAGCGGGCATTGGCGGTATCGGCCCGCACCCAGTCGAGCGGCGCCCGTGCATCGCCCAGCGTCACGGTCAACTGCCCCCGCTCGCCGATGGTATAGGCATAGCGCTGGAAATAGAGGGGCAGCGACGCCTCCAGCGCCGAGACGGGATCGCGGGGCACTGCATCGTCGCGTGTCGCCGGATCCGCACCACCGGCGGCGGCCGTGTCGGCATCGGTCAGCGCGCGGCGCGCCTGTTCGCTGCGGGTATTGCCCAGAAAGCCGCTGACCGCCGCGAATACCGCCTCGCCTTGCGGATCGGTGTCGCCCGCATTGCCTCCGGCGCCGCCGGCGATGCCGATCGGCCGGCCCTCGCCATCGCGGGTCACCGGCGCCGTGGTGTCAGCCGGTGCCGACAGGTCGAGCCCGGCCAGACGGGGATCGGCGGCGCGCACCGGAGCGAGAGCCGGGCGGCCGTCATCATTGCCGGCCGGCTGTGAAGGGGCGGCAGGGGTCGCGCGCGCATCGGCGACCGGCCGTTCCTCTGCATCTTCCTCCGTGTCATCTCCCGCCGGCTGATCATCCGGCGCATCGGTCAGGGCATGGCGGCTTTCCGGCGACAGCCGCTGCACGCGCAACTGGCCACGCGGCACCGCGCCATACAGATCACCATAATCGGCGATCGCCCGGTCATAGATGCCATAGGACTGAACTACGAAGCGCTGCGGCTGGTCGTCGAGCGCCGGCCAGTCGATCCGCACCGGCGACTGCCGTTCGCTCATCGCCCCATAGCGTGGCGGCACCATCTGATCGATCAGCGGCGCGCAGGCGGCAACGGGCATCAGCACCGACAGGGTCAGTGCCGCCCGGCTGCGGGATGGGCGCGGATGGCGCAACTGGTCCAATTGGCGGCATGGGCGGAATGGGCGCGAGGTGGTCATGATGGCTGAGGCCTCGGGTGGACGGCCGGCGCCGGATGATGGCGGGCATCGGGGGGAGTGACGACGGCCACAGCCGATCACGGGCGCGTGCGCGGGTCAAGGCCGGCCGAACCGGCGGCGCCGCGCTTGCCCGTCGTCGGTCGATCGGCTTTGATGCGGCGGGCCATCCACCGCCTTGATGCGAGACCCCGAGCCGATGTCGATGCTGACCATCATTCTGGCGCCGATGCCGGTGCTGCTGGCCATGGGCCTGCTGGCCGCGCGCCGGTCTTCGGTCGAGGCGGGGCTGGCCGGTGCGGCCCTGGGGGCCGGTCTGGCGCTGATCGATGGTCTGCCGGGCACCGTTCTGGCCGATGCCGCCCTGCGGTCGCTATGGATCGCCTGGATGGCGGTTTCGGTGATCCTGGCCGGGCTGGTGTTCGATGCCGTGGCATCACCCGTGCGTGGATCGGTCGATACCGCAACCACGACAGCCGGCCCGGACGACGGCCGCTATCGCCGGATTTTCACCGCCTGCATGCTGATCGGCCCGTTCGCGGAAAGCGCCACCGGCTTCGGTGTCGGCGCGGTGGTGACGGCCGCCCTGCTGCGCGGTGAAGGCTTGAGCGGTGCGCGGGCGGCGGTACTGGCACTGCTGAGCCAGTTGCTGGTGCCCTGGGGGGCGCTGGCGATCGGCACCCAGGTGACGGCGGTGCTGATGCGCCACGATCCGCACCAGTTGGGGGCCGCGGCGGCGGCGGTGTCGGCGATCGCCTATGCCGGCGGGCTGGTGGTGCTGCGGCTGCAACTGGCGGCGGTGGGCATCCGGCCACGGCGCCGCGACCGGCTGATCGATCCGCCGCTGATCGCGGGGCTGGTGGTGGCGCTGGTGGCGGCCAATCTGTGGCTGGGGCCGGAAACGGCGGCGCTGGCGGCGCTGGGCCTGCCGATCGCGATCGATCTGGGCGTGCGGCGCCGGGACGTCGCCATCCGGACCACCACCCGCATCCTGGCGCCCTATCTGGCCCTGACCCTGGTGCTGCTGGCCACCCGGCTGGTGACGCCGCTGGCCGAAGCGCTGCGGCACTGGAGCTGGCAGCCGGTCGACGGCCTGCCCGGCTATGCGCCGCTGCACCATCCCGCCGGCTGGCTGCTGGCGACCGCCGTCGTCGCCGCTCTGATGGCCGGCAATCGGCCGGGGCGGATCGGCCACGACATCGCACGCGGCCTTGGCCATGGCGTCCGGCCGGCGGCGGCCACCATCGCTTTCGTGCTGCTGGCGGGTGTGTGGGCGGCGGGTGGCGCGCCGGCGGTTCTGGCGGCGGCATGGCGCGATGTCGCCGCCGGCGCCGACCCCGCGATCATTCCGCCGCTGGCCGGTCTCTCGGGCTTCCTGACCGGCAGCAATGTGGCGGTGGCGGCGATGATCGCACCACTGGCCGATGCGCTGCCGGGGATGGGCGCCGACGGTGGCGGCGCCGGTGCCCTGATGGCGCTGCTGATCGCGGCCATGCTGCTGGTGGCTGGCGGGCTTGCCACCATGGTCTCGCCGATGCGCCTGGCGATGGCGGCGGCGCTGACCGGTGCGGCCGCCTCGGACGAGGCCGCCATCCGCCGCCGCAGCACGCCTCTGCCGGTGGCCGTGGCCCTGCTGCTGGGCCTTGCGGCGGCCGTGGCCGGGCTGCTTGGCTGAATGCGGCACGGATAGTGCCGGGAAGCGGGACGCCGGCCACGTTAAGCCCTTGCCAAACCGCCGATGCGGCGCTATCGTCCGCGCCGTTCGCAGGGGTTTCGCGCCCCGGTGTTCCGGCCGGCGTAGCTCAGGGGTAGAGCAACTGATTCGTAATCAGTAGGTCGTTGGTTCAATTCCGACCGCCGGCACCAGATATTCCATTTAAGAACAGGGGGTTGCGCCAAGTTTGGCGCGCCCCCTTTTCTGCGTTTTGCACCGCATATGAATCGGTTTTTTGCAAAACGGCCGTGGTTCGCTGCTGGTTCTCGATCCATCAAATACGCCCGTGTTGCCGCAAGCTGCAACAGTTGACCATGCAGGCATTTTCAGGGCCTCGCGACAGACTGGCCCCCGACCCCGCGGCAAGCCCGCCGTCGGTGTCGGACATTGCGAGGATCTTGTTCCATGGCATCCGTTGACTTCCAGTCGGTCGATATTCTGGCCGATCTGCGTTCGCTGCCGCTGTCGGGCGGCGTGCCCGCCGTCCCGCTGATCGAGGTGATCCGCGCCACCACCGGCACCACCGCCGGCGGCGGTGCCTTCCGCTTCGACACGGCGTCGCTCGCCACCGATGACGGCGCGACCGTGCTGCGGCCGTCGGCGCTGACCACGGGCCAGCCCGGCCGCTGGCTGCGGCGCGACACCACCCGCCCGGTGGCCGGCTGGTGGGGGGCTGCCGGTGACGGCATCACCGATGACGGCCCGGCGCTCGCCGCCGCCGACGCCTATGCGGCCACCACCGGTGGCAGCCTGTTCATCGACCGGCCGCACAAGGTGGACCAGGATCTGGCATTCACGGCGCCGGTGGCGTTCGAAGGCGCCGGACGGCTGGTGGTGGGGCATGAGGTGCTGTCGTTCACCGGCACCGCCATCGGCCCGCAGACGCCGGGGCCGGTGATGGCCGCGGCGGACGTGCCGCCCTATCTGCTGTTCACCAGCGGAACCGGCACGATCAGGCGCGGCCGACGCTATGTCGCGTTCGGCGAAGAACTGCTGCCGCGACTGGCGGCAAGCTGGACCGCATCGACCAGCGTTGCCGCCAGCTGGTATTTCGTCAACGGCTCGAAGCCCGGGCGTGGGCAGCTGCCGTTGCCGTCGCGGGTCGAGATCGGCACCACCATGCTGACCAGGGCGGCCAAATTCAGCGAGATGGCCCCCGACCATTGGGCCTATGGCGTGCAGGACGGGTTGGAGGAAGGCACCCTTTATCTGCGGCTGGCCAGCGGCTCGCCGGTGTCGGCGCCGGACGTGATCCGTGCAATGTATTTCCTGCCGGCGCCGCAGTTGAACGCTGTGGATGTCGATATTGCGACGATGCCTGATGTCCGGTCGGGATACACCGTGTCGGACGTGGCCGGAACCGTGTCGTTCACTGTGGGCTCGATCAGCGGCAAACGCCTGTATTCGACCACCGGCGCACCAGGGCTGGCTGTGGGGACGCCGCTGCAATATCGCGTCGACGGCGATGCACCGTGGCAGCCGCTCGGCACTGTGGCCGCGACCGTGCGCGAACCCTTCGATCCCCACCGGCTGTGGGGCATGGGGGCCTTCGAGGGCGGCGCCAACCGCCTGTGGGTGCGCAACGAAGTCAAATCCTATGGCTGGACGGTGGCCCGCCCCCATCGCATCAGCTTCGGCGGGCCGGTGATCGCGCCCGAGGCGGCCGACCTGTTCGTGGATGGCGATATCCGCTTCGCGGCAGGGCAGGTGGCATCGATCGCCTGGTTCGGCGCATCGACTGCCGCCGTCGACAATCAGGGCGCCATTCAGGCCGCGCTGGACGGTATGCCGGTGGCCGGAGGCACTGTGCTGGTGCCGTCGACCAGCGGCCGGTATATGTGCGGCGACCCGACGGTGCTGGGCCAGTTCCAGATCGAGGTGGGCAGCAACACCACCCTGCGCTGGCTGGGCCGCGCGGCGATCGCCTGCGACGAGACGTGGCGGGCGCTGCGCGGTGGCCTGATCAGCCTGCGGCGGTCTGGTGAGAGTGCCGTCAACATCACGCTGGTCGACGCCGAGGTCGATGCCGGACATGCCCCCAGCAACAACGGCATCGGTGTCGGCACCAATACGTGGGAACGCTGGCTGCTGACCACGGTACGCGGTCTGCGGCTGGAACGGCCGCATGTCTACAATGTCACCGGCGACAACATGACCGGCCAGGGCGGCAAGGCGCTGACCTTCCAGTTCGGCGTCGAGGACGTGATCGTGTCGGATGCGCGGGTCGAGGACGCGTTCATCGCCATCTCCTGCGAAAGCAGCGGCCGCAGAGATATCGATCAGGCGGCGATCCGCAATGTGCTGGTCAACGGCATGGTGGCCCGGCGGGTGTCGCGGCTGGTTCGGGTGCTGCAGAGCATCGATCCGGCGGTGGCAGACGGCATGCGGGGTGTGCGGATGACCGGGCTGGTCGCCTATGACGCCGGTCTGACGACCCGCGAATATGTCTATCATGGCACACCGCCGGTGCCGTTGACCGGCACGATGTCGGGCGCGATCGAGCTTCTGGGCGGCTCGGCGGATATCGATGCCGTGATCGTGAACCCGGACAACAGGATCATCGGATCGGTGGTGTCGTGCATGGCATCCGATTCGACCGTGCGGGTGTCGTTCACCGGCACTGCGGTTCGACTGATCGATATGGGGCCGGCCACTGGCGGGGCGTTGGGTGCCCTGGCCCTGGGCGCCACCGGCCGCGATCTGGCGACGATCCCGCGCCAGAACAACCGCATCCTGGTGGAAACCACCCGCGCCAGCAGCGTCAATGACGTGATGGAGGCTGCCGTTCCGCTGCTGATCGACCGGGCGCCGGGGGCCGGCTGGCCGATCGAGGGCGACACGGTTGCCAGCACGTCGGGCGGCACCGGCACGGTGCTGTGGTCCACTGTCGACAGCAGCAGCGGGCTTCTGATGCTGCGGCCATCGGCGAACGGTTTCACCGTGTCCGATACGGTGACGCTGGATGGCGTGCCGGTGGGCACGGTCAGCGCCGTGCACAGCCCGGTGGAACGCAACCACCTCGCGGCCGGCACATTCGGCCTGCCGGTCAACCGGTTGCTGGCCCCCGCCATGCGCGCGGCCACGCTGAACCAGATCAGCATGACCCGGGTCGGCGATCAGCGCGGCATCGTCGCCCGGGCGCCCGATGCCATCCTGGCGGCAGGCACCGCCAGCGGCTGGCTGCCGGCACGGCGCAGCGTCATTCTGACCGCCGGCACCAGCACCACGCTGTGGACCGCCGAGCAGATCCCGGCCGGCTGGACCGGCACCATCGCCGCCCGCAGCGCCGGCGGCACCCGGTCGCATGTGGTGCGGGCCATGAAGGCACAGGCCGCGGCGACCGTCACCCTGCACGACCTGGCGCCGGCGACGACGCTGGCGCTGTATGTCACCGCCGGCGGCGACATCGCCCTGCGCAATGATGGTGCCGGGTCGGTATCTGGCCTGGTGACGTATGACGACATGGCGGTGTACCGCTGATCGCCCGCCCCGTCCTGTCCGCTATCCGGCGGGCAGGACGGGATGACGGCAGGCAAGGACGGGGCCCGGGGCATTCGCCGGCGGTGGTTACGGCCAGCCGCCGGTGAAGCCCACGGTTTCGCCGACCACGAAGCCGGCCTTGTCGGAGAGCAGGAAGGCGATCAGCGCGCCGATCTCCTCTGGCTGGCCGAGCCGGCCGATCGGCACCATCTCGCGGACCTTGGCGGCGCCGGCCGGGTCGTCGATCCATTTGGCGCGCGGGTAATAGGTTTCGCTGTACAGGAAGTTCGGCGCGACCGCGTTCACCCGGATGCCATGGGGGGCGAGTTCGTTGGCCAGTGCCTTGGCGAGCCCTGTCGAGGCCGAGCGCGCGGTGGCATACATGGCGAAACCCGGATAGGGCCGGCGTGGCGAGGCCGAGGTCACGAACACCATCGAGCCCGAGCCTTGAGGCTTCATCCGCGCCGCCGCCGCCGAGGCCAGCGCGAAGGGATAGATCGCCAGCGCCTCCATCATCTCGCGGAAGGCATCGGTCTCGGTTTCCTCGATCCGGCGGCGGACCGCCGGATAGGCGTCGTTGGACACGATGCCGTCGATCCGCCCGGCCCGTTCCACCGCCTCGGCGATCACCGCGTCGGGCGCCTGGGCCTCAAGCGCGGTCATGCCGGCATTGTCGGCCATCCAGCCGTCGCGAGCCGCCTTGTCGGTGAACGAGGCGTCATGCGCCAGCACCCGCCAGCCATCGGCTGCAAGTGCCGCCGCCGCCGGGCTGCCGGCATATTTGGTCACGTTGGTGACGAGGGCGACCTTGGCGGTCGCGGATGTGGTGGTCATCAGGGCGTTTCCTCAAACGAATGCGCCGGTTGGGCGTTAGGTCGGCGGGTCCGGTCTTTGCTGCCGGATTGCCGGATCGCCGGCGGGATCAGAGCGTGCTGCCATATTGGCCGAGTCCGTCCAGATCGAGAATCTCGATCCGGCCGTGCTGAAGGCGCAGCAGCCCTTCGGCCTGCAACTGGCGCAGCGCCTTGCTCGCCGTCTGGCGGGACATGCCCGAGATCAGCCCGATTTCCTCCTGCGAGATGCCGAGCTGGAGCTGGTTGTTCGGGCTGAGTATCGGATTGAACAGCCAGGCGACAGATCGCGCAAGACGTTCTGTGGGGTCGAGCAGCCGGCCATAGCCCAGGAAGGCGATGAACTGGCCCAGACGCTCGTTCAACTGACGGACGAGAAACTTGTTGAAGGGTGGGCTGTTGTCCATCAGCCAGCGGAAGGTGCGGCCGTTCAGCAGTGCTATGCGGGTGTCGCGCAGGGCCACGACGTCATAGCGCCGGGGCTCGTTCTTGATCACCGAGCCTTCACCCACCCAGCCGCTGCTGGAAATACCGGTCAGCGTGATCGCCTCGCCGTTCTCGGCCACGACGCAGATCTTGAGCAGACCATCGATCACCCCGAACCACGCATCGACATGGTCGTTCTCGTGCAGCAGATATGCGCCCTTGGGCAGCAGCTTTTCAGACATGTTCCGGCGGGCGAGATCGCGATCGGCCTCGCTCAGATCCTGTGCCCAGTGAGCGACGGTCTTGAACTTCGCTTCAGAGAGCATGGCATCCCTTGTCTGCTGGCCCTTGACGGGTCATTCAAGGATAACCGCAGCGCGGCCGGCTGCGCCAGAAGATCGCGCGACGGGCCATGCGGTCAGGGCGGGGCGGCCGGCTGGCCGGTGCGGGCGCGGGGCAGGTTGAATGAATCAAAGGTTGCAACCCTGCAATTCTATCATGATCTTGAAAGATGCGTCTGTCAACGCACGGGGGAACAGGAGATTGCGTATCGGGTAGGCTTTTCCTCATAACCAGAAACCCTGGGGCATCACCCGCCCGACAGGGTCCGCCTGCCGAGGAGCGCCTGCTGATGACCGACATGTCCCTGAAGCCGGGGCCGGCACTGCTGCCGACGCCGCCGCAGACCGCCATCGCCGCCTGATCCTGTCGGGCGGAGCGGCCTACCGTGCCGTAACCATACCATAAGACACCATGGACGCGACCGGAGCCCGGATGAACCGGGCCTGGTACATCGCGATCCGGTTGCCGGACACCCTTTTGAGCGGTGGCCGGCACAGGGGGGATCCTGAAGATGATGCTCAGCCATACACCGCCCACCCAGCAACTGCCCGTCCGCGGACCGGCGCCTGCCGTCCGCCCCCGCATGGCCCGCGATGCCGCCGTCCGGGCCCTGAAGCGGCAGATCATCGTCGACGCCGCCCGTACCGTGTTCGCCGAGGCGGGCCTTGAAGGCACGTCGATGCGTGGCATCGCCGCCGCCGCCGGCTGCACGACCGGCGCCATCTATCCCTATTTCCGCAACAAGGAAGAGCTGTACGCGGCGGTGCTGTCCGACAGCCTGAATTCGCTGCGCCTGCATATCGAGGACGCGGTCGGCCGCGCCGGCGACCCGCGCGCACGGGTCGCCACGGCTATCCGCAGCTATTTCGCGTATTACCGCAGCCGGCCCGATGACCTGACGCTGGGCCTGTATCTGTATCACGGCCTGAAGCCCGCCGGCCTGACGCCGGAACTGGATCGCAAGCTGAACCGGCGGCTGGCACAGGTGCTGGACGTGATCGGCGATGCCATCGCGGCTTATGGCGGACTGGACGCCGAGGCCCGGCGTATGGAAATCTGTCAGACGTTCAGCTATGTGATGGGCCTGCTGATCTGCGACTGCACCCATCGGCTGAACGCACTGGGCGGCAGCGCCGAACCGCTGCTGGAACGCTATACTCAAGATCTGCTGGCCCGCCTGGCGCCCTGAGACCTCTGAGACCCGCGACGCAGCGCGCCCCAGCCGGATGGACCGCCGCACGTGACCGGGACCACGCAGCAAGACCTGCCCAAGCCTGCCGCACAGCCACGGATGCCGGGCGTTGGCGTGATCGCCATCGCCTGGCGGCGGGGCCGCGTGGCGCTGGTGCTGCGCGCCAATCCGCCCCAGGCCGGGCATTGGGGCTTTCCCGGTGGCCGGGTGCATTGGGGCGAGGGGCTGGTCGCGGCGGCGGCGCGCGAACTGGCCGAGGAAACCGGTCTGCTGGCCGATCAGGCCGAGAGCCCGGCCCCGCGGCCGGTGGCGGTGCTGGAGGTGGCCGAGGGGGACGGTGACGTGCCGGACCATCATTTCGTGCTGGTCGCCGTGATGTTGAAAGCCGTGTCGGGCGTGCTGCGCGCCGGTGACGATGCTGCCGACGCGGTGTGGGCCGATCCCGACCACTTGCCCGATCCGCTGTGCCGCGACGTGGCGGCGCTGATCGCGGCGACACGGCCCGGTTCCTGACGCTGATTCTGTCGATACGCCGGTTCTGTCGATACGTCGATTCTGTCGATACGCCGGCTCAGCCGATGCATATCCGGAGATTTCCACCGGCGCGTTCCGCAGCGCGGATCGGCCACGCCCACGCGTTGACCGCGGGCCGTAACTGACGTCCTATTCGATGGGGGCGCGCTAATTTCGGCCCATAGCGGCCATGGTATCGGCGCCCGACCCAAAGACCATCGATCGCCCGGCATTCGACCGGGCGGCACAGGGACGGATACGCCGATCATGACCACAGATATCCGCCGGCCCGCCGGCCAGAGGTTGCGCCGCGCAGCCTTCGCCATATTGACGGCCGGCCTGATCGCGGGGCTTGCCCCCCATTCCATTCACCTGACCGTGGCCGCGGTCGCGGCCGAGACCGGCGATGCGGCCGCGGCCGGGTTCGATGCGGCCCGGCTGAACGCCCTGGCCGACCGGCTGGCCGCCGATGCCGAGGCCGGGCGCATTCCGGGCGCCGTGCTGGCGGTTGAGCGCGATGGTATTCTGGCGCAGCAGCGGGCGGTGGGCTGGCGCGATCGTGCCGCCGGCGCCGCGATGACCGATGATGCCATTTTCCGGCTCTATTCGATGACCAAGCCGATCGTGTCGGCGGCGGCATTGAGCCTGATGGAAGACGGCAAGCTGGCGCTGGCGGCGCCGGTGTCGCTGTATCTGCCCGACTTCGCGCAGATGCAGGTCGGCCGCGAGGTCGCAGGCGCCGATGGCAAGCCGACGCTTGAAACGGCCCCCGCCAAGCGGGTGATGACCGTGCGCGACCTGATGCGCCACACCAGCGGCCTGACCTATGGCGTGTTCGGCAGATCGGCGATCAAGAGCCGGTATCTGGCCGCCGGCACCCATTTGTGGGACCACACCAATGAAGGGCTGGCGGCCAAGCTGGCCGGGCTGCCGCTGGTGGCGGAACCGGGCACGCTGTGGGAATACAGCCGGTCGACCGATCTGCTGGGCCGGGTGATGGAGGTGGCCGCCGGCCAGCCGCTGGACCAGATCGTCCGCGAGCGGGTGCTGGAGCCGCTGGGCATGACCGAAACCATGTTCCATGTTCCGGAACAACTGCGCGGCCGCGTGGCCAGTGCCGACCCTGAAGCCGCGTTCGGCAACAAGGTGCCGGAGCTGCTGGACCCCGCCCATCCCGACGCCTTCCTGTCGGGCGGCGGCGGCATGTATGGCACAACCGCCGATTATCTGCGCTTTCTGCGCATGATCCTGAACGGCGGCAGCCTGGACGGCAAACGGGTGCTGAGCCCCAACAGCGTGCGGCTGATGACCGCCGACCACCTGACCCCCGACATCAACACCGGCGGGCTCGCCCATCTGGGCTATGGCTTCGGCCTGGGCTTCGCGGTGCGGCGCGGCGATGACGGCGCATGGCCGGGCAGCCAGGGCGATCTGTATTGGGGCGGCTATGCCGGCACCTATTTCTGGATCGATCCCCGCGAAAAGCTGCTGGTGGTCTACATGATGCAGAGCGTCACCCAGCGCGAACCCTATCGGGCGATCATCCGCCATGGTGTCTATGGCGCGATGACCCGCTGATCCGGGACCATCCGCCCCGGCCGCGTTATCGCTCCGGGGCGGATGGGTTCGATAATATTCAACATTGGATTGAAAGTTGTGAGTCGCTATCATCCCTCAATCAATGATTGAGGAGTGGTTCACCATGCGGATCGACGGCATCGTCCTGCGTTTCGTCTCGCCGCCGATGGCGGCGCCGTTCGCCAATCGCTGGCAGCGTATGGAGCGCTGGACCAAGCTGCTGGTGGAAATCCGCGCCGAAGGGCTGTCGGGCTGGGGCGAGTGCACCGCGATGGAGGCGCCCTTCTATCATTACGAGACGATCGAGACCGCCTGGACGATCATCGAACGCCATCTGGCGCCGATGCTGGTCGGCACCGACGTTGACGGTCCGGCCGACATGCTCGACCGGTTCCGCGACATCAGCGGCCATGTCGAGACCATCGCGGCGCTGGAAGTGGCCCTGCACGACCTGATCGCGCGCCGCGACCGGCTGCCGCTGGCGGTGGCGATTGGCGGCAGCCTGCGGCCGGTGAAGGCCAGCGCCACGATTGGCGTGACCGGCGATGCCGGCGAGCTGGTGGCTGCCGCAAGGCGGGCGATGGAGGCCGGCTATCACCGGGTGAAGGTGAAGATCAAACCCGGCTGGGACACGGTGCCGCTGGCGGCGCTGAAGGCGGAGCTGCCCGAAATGCCGGTGCTGGCCGATGCCAATGGCGCCTATGGCCCCGAGGCACTGGACCATCTGTCGGATTTCGACCGCTTCGGGCTGATGCTGCTGGAACAGCCGCTGGCGGCCCATAACTGGAAAGCCTATGCCACCCTCCAGGCGCGGCTGGACACCACGATCTGCCTGGATGAGAGCATCCATACGATGGAGGATGTGGACGAGTTGCTCGACCGCCGCGGCGCGCGGGCGGTGAACCTGAAGGTCGGCCGGGTCGGCGGGCTGACCGCCGCGCGGGCGATGCACGACCGGCTGATGGCGGCCGGCATCGGCTGCTTCACCGGCGCCAAATTCGAAACCGGCGTCGGCCGCTGGACCAATATCGCCCTCGCCACCCTGCCGGGCATGACCTATGCCTCCGACGTGGCGGAGAGCGCGCGCTATTTCCGCCCCGACATCACCGCCACCGAGGTCGATCTGGTGGCGCCGGGCATGGTGGCGCCGCTGGATGCGCCCGGCATCGGCACGGTCCCCGATGCCGAGCGGCTGTCGCGCTATACGACACGGGTGCTGCGGATCGGCGACTGACCCGGTGGCGTGCGCGGCCGCTCAGGCCGTGGTCTTGCCGGTGAAGAAGCCTTCCAGCTCGGCGAAACCCATCGCCTGTTCCGAAAAACGGAATGTGCCGGTGGATCGCATCTCGCGCGCCGCGGCCGCGACCGCGCCATAGGCCAGCCGTGCCAGCGCCGAGCCGGTGCTGATCCGTTTGACGCCGACGTCGGCGAGCTGCTCGACACTGAAGGTGGCGCCGGGCAGCCCCATCACCACATTGACCGGCACCGACACCGCCTGACAGACCAGACGGATGGTGTCGAGGTCGCGCAGGCCCGGCGCATAGAGCACATCGGCGCCCGCCTGCTCATAGGCCTGCAGCCGCCGGATGGTGTCGTCAAGATCCGTGCGGCCCCACATGAAGTTCTCGCAGCGCGCGGTCAGCACGAAATCATGATCGAGTGCCCGGCTGGCCTCGGCGGCGGCGGCGATCCGTTCAACCGCAAGCACCGCGTCATAGATCGGCCGGCCGGGATCGCCGGTATGGTCTTCCAGCGAACACCCCGCGAGCCCGGTTTCAGCGGCGGCTCTGATGGTGTCGGCGGCGCTTTCGGGGCTGTCGCCGAAGCCTTTCTCAAGATCGGCCGAAACCGGCAGCGGGGTTGCCTCGACCAGCATGCGGCAATGGCGCAGAACCGCGTCGGGGGATGTCCGCCCCTCGGCCACACCGGCCTGGAACGCCATGCCGGCGCTGGTGGTGGCCAGCGCCGGAAAGCCCAGCGCCGCCAGCATCCGCGCGGTGCCGACATCCCAGGGGTTGGGAATGATGAAGGCGCCGTCACGCTGGTGCAACTGCCTGAAGGCATGGCCTTTGTCTGTCATGAACCTGTCTCCCGGACCGGGGCTGTCTTGGATGGCGCCAGCATGCCGGGCATTCAGGAACGAATAAAGAACAAACTGCGTCGACCGTGACGGCTGGTCACCTGAACAGGCTGGATTGTCTGACGACATAGCCCGTGGGCTTCTTCCGCTTCTCGATCACGCCGTCGTCGACCAGCCGTGACAGCCACGCCTTGGCCTGCGCGTTGGACACGTTCAGCGCGGTGGCGATCTCGGCATCCGTCCTCGGCGCCGTCAGCAGCGGCGGGATCACCGCGCGGACGGTCGCGAACAGCATATCGGCGGGGCTTGGCGCGACCGGTTCCGGCGTGACCGCTTCCTGTACGACTGGTTCCCGCACGACTGGTTCCCGCACGACTGGTTCCTGCACGGTTGGCCGGTCCCCGGACGGCGCCGGTTCGCCGCCAGGAAACAGCGCGCGGTCTGTTGGCGGCGCCGGCGCCGGAACCGGCGGGACGTTGTCGAGCAGGCCCTTGAGAGCGTCCGCGTCGTGGGGATCGGGCCAGGAGAGCGCCCCCTTCCGGCGCAGGCCATCGAGCCCGGCGGAGGGCTCGCCGGTCGATCGAACATAGACCGGCACGAAGTTGAGCTTGTCCAACTGTTCGACAGCCCCGGCCCAGGTGCCACCCTTGTTGAGATCGGAACTGACGACCAGCGCCGCATCGGCCAGGGCATAGATCAGCTTGTTGCGCTGCATGGCATGCCCGACATTGAAGCCCGCGCCGGGATCATAGGGCGAAATCAGCACCAACTGGCCATCGAGCAGCAGGTTGCGGTACTCGCGGTTCATGGTGGTCTTCTCAAGGCTGTCGGCGAGCACACCGCTGACCCTGCCACCAGCGTCAAGCGCCCCGCGCATGGCTGCCTGATCGATCCCTCTGGCACCGCCCGATACAAGCGCGCGGCCCGCCCTGGCCGCGAGGCCACCCACGGCCATCGTCTCGTCGATCAACCGGTCATCGACATGGCGTGACCCGACCACGGCGAGACCGCCCGCCTCCAGCAGGGCCATGTCGCCGCAGCCATAGATGACCGCCGGAGCATCTTCCCGCAGCCGGGCCTTCAGCCGGCGGGGATAGCCGGCGTCGGCGCGGCTGACCACCCAGATCGCGCGCGCCTGCCAGCGCTCCATGACCTGGCTCAGAAGAAAGCCACGGTCCAGCAGGCGTCGCAGGCGGGCATCGTCGATCACGGGCTGACAGGCGAGCAGCAGATCGGCCGCGTCGGGTGCCACGAGGTCGGCGGGCTGGTGCTTCAACTCCCGCAGGTGGCGGGCGATGCGCTTGTATTCCCCGGGCGAGAGCAGGTCGGGCGACGATGCGCCGCGCCCGGCGAGCAAGGGTGCTGTCAGCAGCAGGATCGCCCGGGTGTTGAGGGACAGGCTCGGCGTCATTCCTCATGCCCCGTTTGAGAGAGGGCCAGTGGCCAGACCTCACCGCTTCCAGCCCCGCGCAGCAGCCATGCGGCGATGGCTAGCGTCCAGCGTGAATCCACCATGTCATCGACCAGGATCACCGGCCCCTTGGGCACCGGTTGACCGTTCAGCGCCAGCGAGCCATCGATATTGCGCGCCTGTTGAGTACTGTTCGCCATGGTTTTCTGTTCGGGTCTGTCATCGGTTTTCGCAAGGACGGCATGAAAGGGCAAACTCAGGGCATCCGCCAGACGTTTCGCGACATCCGGAACCAGATCGGGATGGCGCAGCGACGGAACGCAGGTGACCCAGGCCGGCCGGGGCTGCGGGTTCCAGTCGAGGATCATCCGCACGCAGGCCGCGACCAGATCGTCGGCAAACCGGCGGTCGCGGTATTTGCCATGCCGCACCAGCCCGCCCCAGCCGGCATCGCCCCAGACGCACAGCGCCTTTCCCGGCTGCATCTGGCGGGAGGCGGCGATGTTTCCCCGGACGCGATATCCGGGCATGCCGCCATCGGGCCATTTCTTGCGGGGTGGGATGGGCAGGCTGGTGCGCCGGAGAAACGCGACGGCCTCGCGAACCAGCGTCTCGTCCACATCCGTGGGTAATGGCGGCAGCACCGGCGGCTCGATCTGGCCCGGATCGCCGTCGAGCGCCTTGATCAGAAAGGCCATATGGGCGCCGAACGGCAGGCGGACATAGTCCTGCATCTGCCGCTGCTCAACATGCCGCAGGTTGGTCAGCCGCTCGGCACGCGCCCAGAATGCCTCGCCGAGCGTGGCCGCGGTCAACTGCCAGCGGCTGCCCTGTCTGGCGATCGGTGCCGGGGATTCGAGGGAGAGCAGCGCGATCGTCCGCTCCACCCGCCCTTTGCTCAGATTGACCCGGGCGAGCAGGTCGGGAACCGACAGACCATCCTCGGCGTCCTCCAACGCGTCCAGAACATAGGCGACCTCCCGGCGGCTCGGGAAGGCGCTCTGGATGAACCAGCCGGTGATGTCCGCCTCTTCCCGGCCGCTGAGCAGCACGGCATAGGCCTTGTCGAGCGCGCGTCCGGCCCGCCCCACCTGCTGGTAATACGCGACCACCGAGCCCGGCGTCTGATAATGAATGACGAAGGCCAGATCGGGCTTGTCATAGCCCATGCCCAGCGCGGTGGTGGCGACCAGCGCCTTGACCCGGTTGTCGAGCAGCGCCTGTTCCAGATCCGGCCGGCGGTCGCCGGTCTCGCCCGTATAGGCCTCGACATTGAAGCCCCTGGTCTTCAGCCAGAGGGCGACCTGATTGGCGTCGCGCACCGTCAGCGCATAGATGATGCCGTGGCCCCGCAGCGTCGCCAGTTGTCGCGCCAGCCATGCGAGCCTTTCGGCCTGGCTGGGCAGGGGGATGGTCTGGAGCGAGAGCGAGGTCCGGTTCAGGTCGCCACGCGAGACATCAAGACCAGGGCCGAGGACGGCGGCAAGATCCTCCATCACCCGATTGTTGGCGGTCGCCGTGGTGGCAAGCAGCCGCAGATTGGGCGGCAGCGTTCTGACGATCCGCTCAAGCAGGCGATAATGCGGGCGGAAGTCATGGCCCCAGTCGGAGATGCAATGCGCCTCGTCGATCACCAGCATCGAGATCCGCGCGGCGATGCCGGCCAGAACCCGCGTGCGGAAGCGTTCATTCGCCAGACGCTCGGGCGAGATCAGCAGAATATCGACCTCGTCACGCGCCAGTCTGGCTTCAACCTGATTCCAGTCGTCGACATTGTCGGAGTTGATCGTGGCGGCGCGCAGGCCCATGCGTTCCGCCGCCGCGATCTGGTTCCGCATCAGCGCCAGCAGCGGCGAGACCAGAAGCACAGGGCCAAGATCCTGCTCGCGCAGCAGCTTCGTCGCGATGAAATAGACGAAGCTCTTGCCCCATCCGGTCTTCTGAACGACCAGCAGGCGGCCACGGCCATCGACGATGTGGTGGATCGCCTTGTCCTGTCCGTCGCGAAATCCGGCATCAGCCCGTCCGGAACCGATGCGGAGAAGCGCCAGCGCGCGTTCCGGATCATAGGCCACGGGCATCGCTCTCCCCTTGGATGTGCCGGGTGAGCGATACCCCGACGCCTCGACGGCGCTCTCAACGCCGCGCAGCGTCAAGTGATGTGTCAATTAAAACCCGAATCCGGCGACATGCAAGCGGTGATCCTCAGGCATGCCGGCCTGGCGGATGGCCGGGGAGATGTCAGCGCCCGGGGCGCGCGCGGCGGGCCGTGCTGTCGAGCATGGCTTCGACACGGCCGATCAGGTGGCCGATCTCCTCGCCCGGCTGCAGGGTGGCGCGGCCGACATTCAGGGCGATGCGGCCGATCGGCTCGCGATTGTCGCGGCGCACGATCCGGCGGCCGGCGACGATGCTGCGGATCTGATCGGCAATCGCCGCCGCCTCGGCCTCGGTGGTGTGGGGCAGGGCGACCGCGAAGCGTTCGGGGCCGAAGCGGGCGGCGACGTCGCGGCCGCGCACGCCATCGGCCAGGGTTTTGCCCACCAGCCGCAGCACCTGATCGCCGATGCCGATGCCATGGCTGGCGGCGATGACGTCGAAGCCTTCGACATCGACCAGCATCACGGTCAGCGGATCGCCGGTGTCACGGGCAAGTGCCGCCTCTTCGGCCAGCCGGCGTTCGAAATGCCGGCGGTTGGCAAGGCCGGTCAGCCCGTCGGTTGCCAGTTCGCGCCGCACCCGGTCGAGGTCGCGGCGCACGCCGCCGATCTGGTCGGTGGCCGCGTCCAGGCTGCGGGCGGCGGCGTCGGTGCGCTGGGCGGTCTTGCGGGCAAGCATGGCCAGCGCGCGGGCGGCATCGGCCAGCCGGCGCGGATCGGTGCCTTCACCGCGGTCCAGCCGTTCGGCCAGTCGGGCTGCCTCGTCGGCGGCGATACCAAGTGCCGACTGCGCGCTTTCCGCCGCGCCCAGCGCGCGCTCGGCCTCGGCCGCCAGCCGGGCGCCACCTTCGCGGACCACCTGTGCCTCGCGCGCCAGTCCGAAATGACGCTCGAACGCTTCACGCACCATATCGGCGTTCAGGCTGCCACCCTCGGCCAGAACCGCGTTCAGCATGCGGCTCAATTCGGGATCGCGACCCGAATCATGGACATAGGCGACAGTGAAATTGATCGGATTTGGGGCAATTTTGTGCTGTTCGAGTAGTCTGAGTGCGGCCTGAGCGTGGGTTTCCGACCGTTCAGTCCGCTCCGCGTATTCCACGCGCCCCTCCGACGTCTGCAGCACGTTGAAACCAGGTCATGCGGCAATCGCCGCCGCAGACCGGTTCTTTCAGATCACCCTGAAGCGTATCGCAACAATGATTGAAAAGTGGTTAACGTGCTGCACCGCGAAGCGCGTTTCTCACGCCCCGCCATGGCTCGTCACGCAACACGCCTTACGCCTCACGCGTCGAGACGCCGGCCTCGGCGAAGGTCGCCATGCCGTTATGGGCGGCGACCGCCGCCTGGACCAGCCCGGAGGCCAGCACCGCGCCCGAGGCCTCGCCCAGCGCCATGTCCAGGTCGAGCAGCGGCCGCTGGCCGATGGCGCCGACCAGCCGGCGATGGCCCGGCTCCCGCGACATATGGGCGACCTTGCAGTGATCGAGGGCGGCAGGGTCGACCTTCCACAGCACGGCGGCGGCGGCGGTGCAGGCGAAGCCGTCGAGCAGCACCGGCACCCGCAGCATGCGCGCCGCCATCACGGCACCAGCGATGGCGGCAAGCTCGTGGCCACCCAGCCGGCGCAGCACCTCAAGCGGATCGGCAAGCGCCGCGCCGTGAAAGGTCAGGGCCTGATCGATCACCGCGGCCTTGGTGGCGAGGCCATCGGCATTGACGCCGGTGCCGGGCCCCGCCCAGTCGGTGCCGGTGCCGCCGAACAGGGCGGCGGCCATGGCTGCCGCGGCGGTGGTATTGCCGATGCCCATTTCGCCGAGGCACAGAATGTCGATGCCGGGTTCGACCGCGCGCATGCCGAAGGCGATGGCGCGCAGAACCTCGCTATCGGTCAGCGCCGGGGCGGTGGTGAAATCGGCGGTGGGGGTTTCAAGCCCCATCTCATAGACGCTGAGCCCGGCGCCGACATTGCGGCAGAGCTGGTTCACCGCCGCCCCGCCCTCGACGAAATTCGCCACCATCTGCTCGGTGACCGAGGCCGGATAGGCCGAGACGCCGCGCGCGGCGATGCCGTGATTGCCGGCAAAGACGCAGGCCAGCGGCCGGGCGGCGCGGGGCGGATGGGCCGCCTGCCAGGCTGCCACCCACACGGCCAGTTCCTCAAGCCGGCCCAGCGCGCCGGCGGGCTTGGTCAACTCGGCGTCCCGTGCCCGTGCCCGTTCCGCCGCCTCGTCATCGGGGCCGGGGAAGGCGCGGACGAGATCGGCCACACCCGCCAGATCGGCGAAGGGAATGACGGGGGGTTGGGCGGCGGTACGATCGGCGGCCACGGCGGGATCATCCTTGCAATGGCGGGCGTGCCCGGGGCAGCGCCGGCGGAACGGTCGAGACAGAAGCTGTGCGCCGAACGATGCGGTGCCGGCGCGCGCGGGTCAAGCCCGGCCGATCATGATGCCGGGTCGCCGGCCGCAAAACTGGCCCGCCGCCGCCGCCGCGGCTATCGTTGCGAGGATATTGGGCCCGGTGCTGCCGAACAGGTGGCGCCCCTGTGGAAGATCCGCCATGTCACCCTCCGACCCGTTGCCCGCACCCGCCCCACCGCCTGAGCCGCCACCGCGGCCGCTGGACGGGCTGTGGCTGGCCCTGGGGCTGGTGTCGCGGCTGCCGGTGCCGGCGCCGCACGGCTTGCAGCCGGCCGCCCGCTTCGTGGGCTGGCTGGGGCCGGCGGGGCTGGTGATGGGGGCGATCACCGGGCTGGCGCTGGCGGGCATGACCGAGCTGATCGCCGACCGCTGGATCGCCGCCTTCGTGGCGCTGATCGCGGCCGCGCTGGCCGGCGGGCTGATCCATGAAGACGGGCTGGCCGACGTCGCCGACGGCTTCGGCGGCGGCCATGACCGCGAGGCCAAGCTGGTCATCATGAAGGACAGCAGGGTCGGCACCTTCGGGGCATCGGCGCTGATCCTGTCATTCGGCCTGCGGGCGGCGGTGCTGGCGGCACTGGCGCCGCTGGGATGGGGGGCCGCCGCCCTGGTGATCGCGGCGGGCGGGCTGTCGCGGGTGGCCGTGGCGGTGGCCATGACCGCGATGCCGATGGCCCGGCGCAGCCGGCCGGGGCTGGCCGATGCCGCCGGGCGAAGCCCGCTGGCGCCGGCGCTGACCGGTGCCGGCGCCACGCTGCTGGTCTCGATGGCACTGGTCCGGCTGGGGTTGGGGCCGGTGGGCTGGCCGGCGCTGGCCGGTCTGATCGCGGGCACCGTGCTGGCCGGGCTGGCGATGGCGATGATCGCCCGGCGCCAGATCGGCGGCGCCACCGGCGACGTTTATGGCGCCATTCAACAGACCGCCGAGATCGCCGGTCTGGTTCTGGCCTTCGGAGGTGTGCTGTGGTGGGTGTGACCTGCTGGTACTGGATACGCCACGCAGCCCTGGCCGTGGCCGCCCATGGCCGCATTCATGGCGCCAGCGAGGCGGCGGTGGACATGCCGTCGCCCGCGGTCCTGGCCGGCATGCGCCGGCTGCTGCCCCCGCAGGCCATGGTGATCGCAAGCCCGCTGGCCCGCGCCCGCGACACGGCGGGCGCCCTGCTGCCCGACCGCCCGGCGCTGATCGAACCTGCCTTCACCGAACAGAATTTCGGTGCCTGGGAAGGCCGGGTTCATGGCGAGATCGAAACCGCCGAGCCCGAGGTCTATGCCGCCTTCTGGCGCCAGCCGGCCCGCGCCTGCCCGCCGGGCGGGGAACGCTACACCGAGGTGATGGCACGGGTGGCGGCGGCGGTGGACACGCGGTCGCGCGATGCCTCGGCGGCGGCCCCCGGCTTTGTGGTCGTGGCCCATGCCGGTGTGATCCGCGCCGCCCTGTCGCAGGCATTGGGGCTGACGCCTGAACAGAGCATCGCCTTCGTGGTCGACCCACTGTCGCTGACCCGGATCGACCGGATCGTGATGGCCGATGGCGCGGTGCTGTGGCGGGTGGTGTGTGTGAACCGGCCGCTGGCGGTCGCGGCGGGCGACGACAGGGAGACGGGCGTATGACCGCGCGGCTGACCCTGGTGCTGGGTGGCGCGCGATCGGGCAAGAGCGCGTTGGCCGAGCGCCTGACCCGGAATGCGGCCGCCGGCGGGCCGCTGGTCTACGTGGCGACGGCACAGGCCTTCGACGGCGAGATGCGCGAGCGGATCGCCCGTCATGTCGCCGATCGCGGTCCGGCCTGGACCACGATCGAGGCGCCGGACGATCCGGCGGCCGCGATTGCAGCGGCGGCGGGCATGACGTCGGCGAGCAGGGCTGCTGGCGGTGCGGTTCTGCTCGACTGCCTGACCATCTGGGCGGCGACGCTGATGCATCTGAACCGCGATCCGGACAAGGAAACCGCACGTCTGGTCGAGGCGGTCCGTGACGCCGGCCGGCCGGTGGTGATGGTGTCGAACGAGGTGGGCTTGGGAATCGTGCCCGATAACGCGCTGGCCCGCCGGTTCCGCGACCTTGCCGGGCGCATGAACCAGCAGGTGGCGGCGGCGGCCGATCGGGTGGTGTTCGTGGCGGCCGGCCTGCCGCTTGTGATGAAGGGCGCCGCTTTGGGTGCCGAAGAGGTCGCGTCTTGATCGCATCCATGTCACGGGCGGCCGTGGCATAACGGTGAGGACCGACAGGGCCGGGTGCGGTGCCCCTCAACGGTTGAGGCCGGCACCCCATGTACAGAACTGAGACGCCGCAGCATGTGGCGTTCAGATCTTCACTACCCGGCACCGCGATACAGGCCGGCACCGCGATACGAGACATTGACCCGCGACATGCGGGGCACCCACCGCAGGAGTTTTCATTCATGTTCGGCATGCGCACCCGTAACAGCCGTCATTCCCTGGTCTTCACGGTCGCCGCCATGGCGGCGATGTCGCCGCTGGCGATCGTGGCCCCGGCCCAGGCCCAAGAGGCGAGCGATCAGCAGCAGATCGTCAACGAGGCGGCGGCCACCGTCACCGCGATCCGCAATTCGCCCCAGGGCAAGGATTTCGATGCCCAACTGGCCAATGCCCGCGCGGTGATGATCGCCCCCAGCCTGGTCAAAGCCGGCTTCATCATCGGCGGCGAGGGCGGCGTCGGCGTGCTGCTGGCCCGCGGCAGCAATGGCTGGACCGGCCCGGTGTTCTATGACATCGCCAAGGGCGGCATCGGTCTTCAGGCCGGCGTGCAGGTGTCGGAGACGATTTTCGTGGTCCGCACCGAGCGCGGGCTTCAGAAGCTGCTCTCCGATAAGGTGACGCTGGGCGGCGATGTCTCGATCGCGGTCGCGACGGTCGGCGCGGGGGTCTCGGGCAGCAGCACCACCAACATGGATGCCGATATCGTCGCGTTCTCGAACGCCAAGGGCCTGTTCGGCGGCGCCTCGCTGGACGGCACGGTGGTGGTGCCGGAGGAAGATTGGAACCGCGCCTATTATGGCCAGTCGATGACCGCCGACAACATCCTGCGCGGCAATGCCTCGAACGGTAAGGCCGACACGCTCAAGAGCACGCTGTCGGGCCGCTGACCCGCCCGGTCGGGCAGCGCCGATCAGTCCAGCAGGGTCGATCAGTCCAGCAGGGTCGCCAGCAGCGCCAGAACCGGCGCCCCGATCAGGCAGGCACGGACATAGAGGGTGAGGGCCCGGTCGATATCGGCCGGGCCCGCATCCGTTCGGCCCCCGCCGCTGCCATCCAGCGCCGGACCGCCCATCCAGGCATCATCCACCATCTGCGTGCCATAGCGGCGCGGCCCGGCCAGCCGGATGCCCAGCGCGCCCGCCATCGCCGCTTCCGGCCAGCCGGCATTGGGCGAGCGGTGGCGGCGGGCATCACGGCGCATCACCCGCCAGGCGCGGCCGGCATCTCCGGCTGCCGCCTGGCCCGGGCTCGGGATGATGGCGGCTGCAATGATCAGCAGCCCGGCCAGCCGGGCGGCCGGCCAGTTCACGACATCGTCGAGCCGTGCCGCCACCCGGCCGAAATCGGCATGGCGCGGGGTGAGATGGCCGATCATGCTGTCGAGTGTGTTGATCGCCTTATAGGCGGCGAGGCCCGGCAGCCCTGCCACCGCGAACCAGAACAGTGGCGCGACGACGCCGTCTGAGAAATTCTCGGCCAGACTTTCGATCGCCGCCCGCGAGACGCCTGCCTCGTCCAGGCTGTCGGGGTCGCGGCCGACGATGCGGGCGACCATGCGGCGGCCGGCGGCCAGCCCGTCCTGTGCCAGCGCCTCGGCGACGTCGCGGACATGCTCGTACAGGCTTTTCTGGGCGATCAGGGTGGTGGCGATCAGGGCCTCGACCACCCAGCCGAAGGGGATGACCGCCAGCACCAGATGCAGCCCGAAGGCGATTGCCGCCGTGGCGCCCACCACCACCAGAACCGTCAGGCCCCCGCGCCGGACCCGGTCGGCGGCGCTGCGTTCGGGCCGGTTCAGCCGCTGGTCCAGCGCCGCGATCGCCCGGCCGATCAGAGCAACCGGATGCGGCAGCCGTGCCCACAGGCCCGGCGGATCGCCCAGAAACCCGTCGAGCACCGCCACGATCAGCAGCAGCAGGCCCGGATCAGGCGCATGGATCGGCCCCAAGATGGCGGCAAGCAGCACCGGGTCGGCGGCAAGGGTGGACATGGTCATGGTTGCGGCAAGGTCATGGCTGGACAGTCATTCGCAGGAGTGGCTGTTCGAGTGGCGGGCGCGGGTCGAGTGGCGGGCATGGGTCGAGCGGCGGGCATGGGCTCTGGTGGCGAGTGTGCGGCTGGCCCCGGCGCGCGGTCAATCGTGGATCCGGGTGGGCGTGGATCCGGGTGGGCGTGGATCCGGGTGGGCGCGGATCCGGGTGGGCGGTGTCTGAATCGGGGACATGCGGCGCGTCGCCGGGGGTGGCGACGATCGGTCGCAGATACGGCCGGTTGCATCGGCGCGCGCCGGGCGGTATGGGATGACGGAGCGCTTTTCCTGCGCGGGCTTCACCAGGGTCCGGGCGGCAGCCCTGCGCGGCCCGATGACCCCGGCCGCCGCCGGGTCGCATGGGGCCATGGTCTCCCTCACCATGCCCATGCCGCCGTGTCCGGCCCGATGGCATCCCGCGCCACCCGCCGCATCCCCCCGCCGCCCTGGCGCCCGACAGGGTGATCCCTTCAGGGAAATTGCGGGGCGGTTGCCGGCCTTGTCTGGATGCAGCCGATGTCGAAGAAGGCCCCCCGCCGTCCGTCGGTGCTGACGATCATCGCCATTGCCGCGGTGATCGCGATCGGCGGCGTGCTGGCATTGCGCTGGACCGAGATGTCGGCCGATCGCGCGCGCGGCGTGGCATCGGGCGAAGCGCTGATCGGCGGCCCCTTCGCCCTGACCGATCAGTCGGGCCGGGCGGTGACCGACCAGACCTATGCCGGCCGGCTGATGCTGGTCTATTTTGGCTACACCTATTGCCCGGATGTGTGCCCCACCGACCTTCAGAAAATCTCGGCGACGCTGGAGATGCTGGGCGACGACGCCGACAAGGTGGCGCCGGTCTTCATCACCGTCGATCCGGAGCGCGACACCGTCGACCAGATGGCGCGCCATCTGACCCTGTTCGACAGCCGCATCAACGGCCTGATGGGAACCCCTGAGCAGATCGCCGCCGCCGCCAAGGCCTATCGGGTGTATTATCAGGCGGTCCGCGACGACGCCAGCGCCAGCGATTATCTGGTCGACCACAGCGCCTTCATCTATCTGATGGACCGCGAAGGCCGCTATCTGACCCATTTCAGCCGCGGCGACACGCCTGAGACCATGGTCGAGGCCATCCGCGCCCGGTTGTGACGCGATTATGAAGATGTGTCCCCGGCCCCTCTTTCGACACGGAACCGCGGAAATCCGCCCATTTCGGGCCGGATTGCGCGTGCCGGGTGACCGTTCCGGGACGATGTCGTGGATTTTCGGCAACGTCTTCGGAACTCGTTTACTTTTTCGGCGGATAATGCCTAATTGAAACAGATGTTTAACAGTGGCGTTCCAGCGACGTCTCTGGCGGCGGGCGCCGCCCGGGCGGCGTTGCGGGCCTGAAAAGCCCGGAAACTGGCGGAAATCCGCCAGAGAGCGCCGGTGGACACCTGACGACGGGCCCGGTCCCCGGAATGGACCGGGCCGACTGACGACAGGTTCGACAGTGACAGACGGCGTCCGTCCACGAGGGAGGTGCGGGCGCCGCCGCAACCGGCACGATCGATGATGATCGCCGGGCAGCGTGCGAGGGGTCATGCTCTATCAGTTACATGAACTGCATGCCGCGACCGTGACACCGATCCGTTTGATGGCGCGGGCGGCGCAGCGCATTCACAGTTCCCCGTTCAACCCGATGTCCTATTCGCCCTATGGCCGCATGATCGCCGCGGCCGCCGAGGTGCTGGAACGGGTGACGGACCGTTACGAGAAGCCGGCCTTCGGGCTGGACCATACCGTGATCGACGGCCGGACCGTGCCGGTGGTGGAAGAGATCGTCAGCGATCTGACCTTCTGCAAGCTGCTGCACTTCAAGCGCGAGGCACCCGGGCTGAACGATCCGAAGCTGCTGCTGGTGGCGCCCTTGTCGGGGCATTACGCCACCCTGCTGCGTGGCACGGTCGAGGCGCTGCTGCCCGATCACGACGTCTACATCACCGACTGGACCGACGCCCGGAACGTGCCGCTGTTCGATGGCCCGTTCCATCTGGACGACTATGTCGAGTATGTCATCGCCTTCCTGCATCACCTGGGCGAAGGCACCCATGTGATGGCGGTGTGTCAGCCATCGGTGCCGGTGCTGGCGGCGGTGGCGTTGATGAATGCCGACGACGACCCCTGTGCGCCGGCGACCATGACGCTGATGGGCGGGCCGATCGATACCCGCGAAAGCCCGACCCAGGTCAACCAACTGGCGATGACCCGGCCGCTGAAGTGGTTCGAGGACAATGTCATCCATTCGGTGCCGGGGATCTATCCGGGCATCGGCCGCCGGGTCTATCCGGGCTTTCTGCAGTTGACCGGGTTCATGACCATGAACCTTGAGCGCCATATCGGCGCCCATGTGAAGCTGTATGAGCATCTGGTCGAGGGCGATGGCGACAGCGCCGATGCCCATCGCAGCTTCTATGACGAATATCTCTCGGTCATGGATCTGCCGGCGGAATACTATCTTGAGACCATCGACCGGGTGTTCCAGCGCCACCTGCTGCCCAAGCGGGAGATGATGGTTCATGGCCGGCTGGCGGACCCCGCCGCCATCACCCGCACCGCGGTGATGACGGTTGAGGGCGAGCTGGACGACATCTCGGGCATCGGCCAGACCCGGGCCACCCATCTGCTGTGCAACAATCTGCCCGAGGCCATGCATGGCCATTACGAGCAGGCCGGTGTCGGCCATTACGGCATCTTCAACGGTCGCCGCTGGCGTGAACAGGTGAAGCCGCGCATCGCCTCGTTCATGCGTGCCCACGCCCGCGACTGATACCCTGCCTCACACCCACCCTGCCTCACACACAGCGTGACATGACATGGCCGGCCCCATCGACGGGGCCGGCCATGTTTGTATCAGGGGTGCCGGATCGGGTCAGCGGGTCCAGATCTTCTCGTCGATCTCACCGGCGAGTTCCGGATAGTCGGCGGCGTGGAACACCGGCGGCGCGGTGCGGCGCTGGGTGACATAGTCGCGGGTCAGCTTGGCGACCGTGCCCGACAACAGGCAGATGGCCACCAGATTGATCACCGCCATCAGCCCCATCGAGGTGTCGGCGGCGTTGAACACCGTGCCGACACTTTCATAGGCGCCCCAGACGACCATGGCCAGCGTGCCGCAGCGCAGAATGCTGATGCCGATGGTGCTGTCGGCCTTCAGGAACACCAGGGCGTTTTCAGCATAGGCATAGTTGCCGACGATGCTGGTGAAGGCGAAGAAGAAGATCGCGATCGCGATGAAATAGGCACCGAACGGGCCGATATGCACGATCAGCGCTTCCTGGGTGAGCTGGGTGCCGGTGACGCCCGACCCTGGCACCAGCCGGTCGGACAGCAGGATCATCACCGCGGTCGCGGTGCAGATCAGCAGGGTGTCGATGAACACGCCCAGCGCCTGAACGAAGCCCTGCGCCGAGGGGTGATGCGGATCGGGGGTGGCGACGGCGGCGATGTTGGGGGCCGAGCCCATACCGGCCTCGTTCGAGAACAGCCCGCGCTTGACGCCGTTGAGCATGGCGGCGGCGACGCCGCCGGCGACACCACCCACGGCGGGTTCAAGCCCGAAGGCGCTGCGCAGGATCAGGCCGATGGCGGCGGGCAGGTCGGCGATGTTGACCGCGATGACATAGAGCGCCACGCCCAGATAGACCACGGCCATGAACGGCACGACGATTTCGGCGCAGCGCGCGATCTGGCGGATGCCGCCGAAGATCACCACGCCGGCCAGCGCCGCGACCGCGATGCCGACCCAGATCTTGTCGATGCCGAAGGCGGTTTCGGTGGCCTCGGCGATCGAATTGGCCTGAACCGCGTTGAACACCAGCCCGAAGGACAGGATCAGGCAGATCGAGAAGATATGCCCGGCCCAGGGCGCGCGCAGACCCTTGGCCATATAGAAGGCCGGGCCGCCACGATACTGGCCATGGGCATTGCGGGTCTTGTAGAGCTGGGCGAGGGTGCTTTCGGCATAGGCCGTGGCCATGCCGACCAGCGCCACCATCCACATCCAGAAGATCGCGCCGGGACCACCCAGATAGAGCGCCACCGCAACCCCGGCCAGATTGCCGGTGCCGACGCGAGAGGCGAGGCTGGTGCACAATGCCTGAAAGGGCGAGATACCGGCCTTGTCGCCTTCGGCCGAGCCGAGCACGGCGCGGAACATTTCGGGGAAATGCCGGATCTGGACGAAGCCGAGGCGGATGGTGAAGAACACCCCCACCGCCAGCAGCCCATAGATCAGCAGATAGCCCCACAGGATGTCGTTCAGGAAATTGATAAGGCTGTCCATGCGGCCGGACCTTTCATGAGGTCGGGCTTCTGGCTCAGCTTGACGCGGTCTTCTGGCCCGACCCGATCATTTGACCGCAGAAGCGAGGCCGTTGCCAGTGTCGCGCCATCTGTGTCGTGCATTATAAGCGTCACGCGTGGGTCATGAGACATGACCGTCATGCGCGCGTCATGAGATATAACCATCATGTGCGCGTCATGAGAAGCCGGCCGGCCGGCTGGCATCCCATGAGCGGTGGCGCGGATCAGAACAGGTTGAAGCTGTCGCCGGTGATCGAGACCGGCCAGCGGCCGCGTTCATAGAGGCGGAATTTGAGCGCGAAGGGGTGGTCCTCCTCGAAGCCGGCGGCGAGCACCAGGGCGGCCAGATGGCAGGCCTGCACCGCATGGCCGGCGGCGGCGCGGGCCAGCGCCTCATCGTCCAGCCCGCCGACCCGCATCGACAGCACGGCGGCCGGGCCGACCAGGGACGCCGCCTGATGGGCGACATGGGCCAGCGCCACCTCCAGCGCCTCCTCGTCGGTCAGCTCCAGCGCGGTTTCATGGGCGACGGCGCGGAGATGTTCCTCCTCTTCCCAGGCCGGGCTCTGCATGTCGTGGGCTTCGGCGACATCTGCCGCCTCGATCCAGTTGCCGACCGGCACCACGGCGGTGCCGGGGAAGCCCAGGGCCGACAGATAGTCTTCGGCCGCGGCACGATCATCGGCATCGACCTTGTCGCCGACCCGTTGAAACCACGGGATCGCCTCCAGCATGCGCGCGAAGCGGGCGACCGCCGCCAGCGCCGGATGGTCGGCCAGCGGATGATCGGGGTCGAAGCCGGTCTCGTCGTCGTCGTCGAAATCGTCGGGGATGCGGGGCATGATACCTTGCGGACTGATGAGGAGGGGGTGTGGTCAGGCAGCCGCACGGCGCGACACCGCGCGCTCGGCCGCGGCCTCGCCGAAGGCCTGAAGGATGGCGGCATGGTTGCCATCGACGCGCCACAGCGCCTCGGGATGCCATTGCACACCCAGCACGAAGCGCCGGCCGGGAAGGGTCATCGCCTCGACCACGCCATCGGCGGCGGTGGCCTCGATCACCAGCGACGGCGCCAGCCGGTCGATCGCCTGATGGTGCAGGGAATTGACCAGCATCGTGGTCCGGCCGCCCAGGATGCGCTGAAGCATGCCGCCGGTCGCCACCGTGACCGGATGGGCATGACCGAAGCGTTCCTCCCACGGCCGGGTGCCGTCGTCGCGATGATCCATCATCCCCGGCACCTCGTGGACATGCTGATGCAGCGTGCCGCCCAGCGCCACGTTCAATTCCTGATGGCCCCGGCAGATGGCGAGCAGCGGCAGATCGCGATCCAGCGCCGCGCGGATCAGCGGCAGGGTGGTGGCATCGCGCGCCGCATCGCCCTTGTTGCCGGGCCGCGGCGCCGGACCACCATACAGCGCCGGATCGACATTCGAGGTGCTGCCGGTGACCAGGATGCCGTCGACCATGCCAAGGAGCTGGTCGATGTCGATGCCCTCGCCCAGCGCCGGCACGATCAGCGGCATGCCGCCGGCGCCTTCGGCCGCGGCCTCGACATATTTCATGCCGGCGGCATGGAAGGGGCTGCCTTCCACCGGCTTGATGCAGGCGGTGACCGCGATCACCGGGCGCCGGCCGGTGCGGCCGACAATGGGGGCGGACATGGATGACGGGTGCGACACGGGTGCTGACCTGTTGAGGGCGCGAAGGCCGGTGATCACCGGGCGGTGGTGGTGGCGGTGGACGTGGCGGGCGCAGGGGTTGTGGCTGGCAGGGCGGATCTCAGGCGCCGGCGGCGGATGGTGTACCAGCCGGCCATGGCCAGACCGCGCGCCGCGAACAGGCCGAGGAAGGCGATCCACAACCCGTCCGCCCCCATGATATCGGGCAGAAGCAGCGCCGGTCCAAGATGGATTGCGAAGGCAAGCAGCATGGCATCGCGCATGGCAGCCGACCAGGTGGCGCCGATGAACACGCCGTCGAGCCAGAAACAGGCCCAGGCGACCAGCGGCAGCGCCACCGCATAGGGCAGAAGCGACAAGGCCAGCGCGCGCACCGGCGCCAGATCGGTCAGCGCCCGGATCAGCCACGGCCCGCCGACCGCGAAGGCCAGCGCCGCCACCAGACCCAGGCCCAGCGTCCACAGGCCGGTGACCCGCACCGCCCGGTCGAAGCCCGCTATGTCGCCGGCCCCAAGCGCCCGGCCGGCCAGGCTTTCGGCCGCATAGGCCATGCCGTCCAGGCCATAGGAGGCGATGGTGAGGAAGGTGAGCAGCAAGGCCGTGGCGGCAAGCGTGGTGGTGCCGAGCCGCCCGGCCAGGCTCATGAACAGCGCGAAGCTGCCGATCAGCAGCAGCGTGCGGGCGAAGATATCGCCATTGACCCGCGCGAAGCGCGCCAGCGCCGGCCAGTCGGTCAGCCGTGCCATGTCGGGCCGCAGCCGGTGGTGGCGCGCCAGATGACGGAAGGCCGCGGCCAGCCCGATCAGGCAGCCGGTCCATTCGGCGATGGCGCTGGCCAGCGCCACGCCTGCAAGCCCCATGCCCAGCCACAGCGCCAGCACCACATCCAGCCCGGCATTGACGATATTGGTGGCCAGGATCATCGCCAGCGGCAGCCGGGCGTCGCCCCGGCCCACGAACCAGCCGACCAGCACCAATACCGCCAGTGCCGCCGGCAGCCCGGCCAGACGGATCAGGATATACTCGCCCGCCAGCGCCGCCACGGCCGGCGGCGGCCCGAAGACCCGGATCAGGGGCTCCAGGAATCCGGCCGCCAGCGCCGACAGCACGATGGCCGCGATCAGCCCGGCGGCAAGCCCGCGCCACAGCACCGCCGCCTCTTCGGCCAGATCGCCGCGACCGCTGGCGGCGGCGGCAAGGCCCGTGGTGCTCATCCTGAGGAAGCCGGCGCCCCAGGCCAGATAGGCAACGAGCTGGCTGCCGATGGCGGCGGCGGCCAGCGGTGTCGCGCTGCCCAGATGTCCGGCAACGCCGGTGTCGACCGCGCCCAGGGCCGCGATCGACAGGTTCGACAGGATCATCGGCCCGGCGATCGCCCACACCGCGCGGCTGGTGACGGCCGGTCCGGCGGTGGCGGCAGCCTGCGCGGGCGTCATCGTCACTTGGTCGAGCGGTCGAACCGGTTGAACACGAACAGGTCACGGTTGAGCGTGGGATCGAGCCGGACATCGCTGAGGGTGACGCGGGTGACGCCGCGCTGCGGATCGGTCACCACCCACTGGCGCAGCGCCACCGGATTGTCGGTGAAGATCAGGCTGAGCGACCCCAGATCGGGGTTCTTGGCATCGCGCACGGTGATCGAGAACGCGCCGGCATCCCGCTCATAGCCGCCGAATTCCAGCAGCGGATCCTCGAAATCGAAGGTCTCGCGGGTGAGCAGCCCGGCCGGGGTCTGGCTGAGCGGGATATAGGAGGGCTGGTCGAGCTTGCGGTCGTAATGGATCAGTTGCGAGCCGTTGGCCACGATCAGCTGATCGACCGGCGGATCATATTCGACCCTGAGCCGGCCGGGCCGCGACAGATAGAAGGTACCTTCCGAGGTGGCGCCATCGGGGGCGACCTGCACGAAATGCGACTGAAGCCGGCGGAAGCTGTTCAGATAGCGTTCCGCCTGTTCGATGTCGCGGCGCGCTTCGCTGGCGGCGGCGGGCGGTGGCGGCGCCTTGGCTGCTGCCGCCGCTGCCGGCTTCTGCTGGGCGGCTGCCGGCTGGATGGCCGCGGCGGCCGCCGCGATGACAAGCACTGCCAGTCGTGATGCGACCCGCGCGGCCATGGGGCTGGTGGCCATCGGGCTGGTAGCCCGGGGGCTGCTGCGGTGAGCGTGCCTGCGGACGGACATCAGGGGGATACTCCTCGATTGCGCGCTCAGTCGGCGCCCTGCTCGCCGAGCAGAACCTCGCGGCGACCGGTGCGGTCGGCCCGGCTGACGACGCCTTCATTCTCCATGCGCTCGATCAGCCGCGCCGCCCGGTTATAGCCGATCTGGAGGTGGCGCTGAATGAAGCTGGTCGAGGCCCGGCGTTCCCTGAGCACGACGGCGAGCGCCTGGTCGTACAGGTCGTCCTCGCCACCGCCACCGCCGCCGCCGCTGCCGATCAACTCGGCGGTGGTCGACTGGGCGAGCTCGGGATCGTCGGTCACGGCTTCGATGTAGGATGGCATCCCCTGTTCTTTAAGGGCCCGCACCACCTTCTCGACCTCTTCGTCCGAGACGAAGGGGCCGTGCACACGGGTGATGCGGCCGCCGCCTTCCATGTGCAGCATGTCGCCCTGGCCCAGCAGCTGTTCGGCGCCCTGTTCGCCCAGAATGGTGCGGCTGTCGATCTTGCTGGTCACCTGGAACGAGATCCGGGTGGGGAAATTGGCCTTGATCGTGCCGGTGATGACGTCGACCGAGGGCCGCTGGGTGGCCATGATCAGGTGGATGCCGGCGGCGCGCGCCATCTGCGCCAGACGCTGGATCGCGGCCTCGATATCCTTGCCCGCGACCAGCATCAGATCGGCCATTTCGTCGACCACGACCACGATATAGGGCATCGGCTCGGTTTCGAGGCCCTGTTCCTCGAAGACCGGTTTGCCGGTCTCGGCGTCGAACCCGGTCTGAACCGTGCGGGTCAGCACCTCGCCGGCATCGCGCGCCTCGGCGACCCGCTTGTTGTAACCACCGATATTGCGCACGCCCAGATTGGACATGGCGCGATAGCGGCCCTCCATCTCGCGCACCGCCCATTTCAGCGCCACCACCGCCTTGCCCGGCTCGGTCACCACCGGTGCCAGCAGATGGGGAATGCCCTCATAAACCGACAATTCCAGCATCTTGGGGTCGATCATGATGAACTTGCACTGATCGGGCGACAGCCGGTAGAGCAGCGACAGGATCATGGTGTTGATCGCGACCGACTTGCCCGATCCGGTGGTGCCGGCGACCAGCAGATGCGGCATCCGCGCCAGATCGGCCACCACCGGCACGCCGCCGATATCCTTGCCCAGCGCCAGCGCCAGCCGGGATGCGGTGTTCTCATAGCTTTCGCTGGCGAGTAGTTCGCGCAGATATACCGTCTCTCGCCGGGGATTGGGCAGCTCGATGCCGATGGCGTTGCGGCCGGGGATCACCGCCACGCGCGCGGAGATGGCGCTCATCGAGCGGGCGATGTCGTCGGCCAGGCTGATCACGCGTGAGGATTTGATCCCCGGCGCGGGTTCCAGTTCGAACAGCGTCACCACCGGGCCGGGGCGGACCTCGACGATCCGGCCCTTGACGCCGTAATCCTCCAGCACCTTTTCCAGCCCGCGCGCCTGTTCGGCCAGCAGGCCCGGATCCTGGCCCTGACCGCTGCCGCGTGGCGCCAGCGCCAGCAGATCCAGCGCCGGCAGCCGGTAATTGCCGCCATCGTCCAGATCCAGCGGGTTGCGGCGGCGGGCCTCGGCGGCGGCGGCCTCGATATTGCGGCGCGGCGCGCCGATGCGCGGGCCTCCCTCGCGGGCGGCCCCATCGGGGCTCGACGCCTCGGCGACGACAGCCTCGCGGCGGCGTGCCACTGGCGGCGGCGGGGCTTCGTCCTCGAAGCGCGGCTCCGACTGGCGACGGCCCTCGGCCTGGCCCTGGCGGGCGAGGCGGGCGGCGCGGCGGCGGTCGCGGGCGGCGGCCCGCGGGTCGCCGTCGTCATCGCCACGCCGGCCCAGCCGGGTCAGCGCGCCACCACCACGGGCGATCAGCCCGGCGCCGGCGGCGATGCCACCGCCAATGCCGCCGCCGATGCGCTGCCAGTCGCCCAGCGCCATGCCCGATGCGGCAAACCCGCCCAGAAGGGTCAGGCCAAGGGTGACGACCAGATAGGGGCCAACGCCGATAATGGCGGTCAGGCGCGCATAAAGCAGCATGCCGACGACACCGCCCAGCCCGCTTTCCAGCGGCCAGCCCTCGGGCCGGCCGAAGGCGGCGGCAAGGCCGGCGGTGGTGACCAGGGCCACGGGCAGGATGGTGAGGTTCAGCCACAGCATCGGCAGACCGCGGCCGCGCATCAGCCGCCACGACCAGCCCAGCATCACCAGCGGCAGCATCACCGCCCCCAGCCCCAGGGCCTGCAGCGACATATCGGCGAAATAGGCCCCCGACAGCCCCAGCAGGTTGTTGACCAGCGGGAATTCCGAGGTGTTGTTCAGCGACGGGTCGGTGGGGTCATAGCTTGCGAGCGCCAGAATCAGGCACAGCGCCGCCGCGGCGACGCACAGGCCGCCGGCCACGCCGCCCAGACGTGCGAACACACCCGCGGCGCCGGCGGGCAGGAAGCGGTTGGTCCGGTCGTTTCCGGTCAAGCGTGCGGCCATGGGGTTCCGGGCGTTACTGGAGGGGCGATGCGTGCGACGCTGGTCGGGCGAGGCGGCGGGCGATGGTGGCGGGCTGGCCGGCGTTCATCCAGCCAGGGTGCGGGCGATACGGGCCAACCCATCCTCCACGACATCGGGTGTGTGGACCAGGGCGATGCGGATATAGCGGGCGCCGGGATTGTCGGCGGAGAAGCCGTGGGCAGGGTTGCCGTCGCGGGCGATATAGCCGCCGGGCAGCACCTTGATGCCGGCCTCGGCCCACAATCTGCGGGCGGCGGCCTCGCCATCGCCGACATCCGTCCAGGCGAAGAACCCGCCCGCCGGCACCCGCCAGCCGAAGGCCGGCCCCAGAATGCGGCCGGCGGCGGCCATGCACTGGCGATAGCGCGCGCGCCCGGCCGCGACATGGTCCTCGTCGTCCCAGAGTGCTGTGGCGGCGGCCATCAGCGGTGGCGCCAGGAAGCCGGTGGAATAGGTCCGCATCCTGAGCAGCCCGGCGATCAGCCGCGGGTCGCCGGCGATGAAGCCGGCGCGCAGACCCGGCGCGCCCGATCGCTTGGACAGCGAATTGACCACCAGCAGATTGTCGAGACCAAGCCCGCGGCGGGCCGCAACCTCCAGCAACCCCACCGGCGGCGTGTCGGTCCAGATTTCGGAATAGCATTCATCGGCGATCAGCACCGCGTCATGGGCGCGGGCCAGATCGATCAGCGCCGCCATGCGGTCTTCCGGCATCACCGTGCCCTGCGGATTGGCGGGCGAACAGATGATCGCGGCACTGGCCCGGCGCCACAGCCCGGCATCGACCGCGGCCAGATCGGGCTGGAAGCCATCTTGCGCTGTGGCGGGCACGAAGACCGGCTCGGCCCCGGCCATCACAGCCCCGCCGGCATAGACCTGATAGAACGGGTTGGGCATCAGCACCACCGGCCGGGCCCCGTCCTTGCGCTCAGGCGTCACCGCCTGAATGGCGGCGAACAGCGCCTCCCGCGTGCCGGCGGCGGCCAGGATGCCGGTTTCGGGGTCGAGAAAGCCGTCGGGCAGACCGAAGCGCCGGCTGGCCCAGCCGGCCATCGACCGGCGCAGCGCCACTGTGCCGGCCACGGCCGGATAGCGGCCGAACCCGTCATGATCTGCGGCGACGATCCGGTTGATCAGGTCCGGCGCACCGGCCTGGGGTTCGCCCAGCGACATCATCAGCGGCGGACGGCCGGCAGGCGGGGTCAGCCCGGAAAGCAGCGCATCCAGCCGGCGGAACGGATAGTCGGTGAGGCTTGCGAGCCGGGGATTGAGCATGAAGCGGGCGACCGTTGCTGACCGGGGGCTTGTCAAGGCGGTGGTTGATTTCACCGTGCGAGGGGCACCTTACGGCGCATAAGTGTCACGCCGCAAGAGCAGACGCCCCGGCCTTCGATTGAAGGCCGGGGCGCTGGTCGGCGGAGCGGTGAGGACCGTCCGGGATGTGGTTACATGGTCTGCGAGCCGCGGCCGAACTCAGGGTAGGCCTCAAGGCCGAGTTCCGCCTTGTCGAGGCCGCCATGTTCGACCTCTTCCGAGACCCGGATGCCGATGGTGAACTTGATCAGCAGCCAGGCGACGGCCGAGAAGATCGCGGTGAAGGCGCCGATGGCGACGATGCCGATGAACTGGGTGACGAAGCTGGCATCGGCATTGGTGATCGGCACGGCCAGCGTGCCCCAGATGCCGGCGACCAGATGCACCGGGATGGCACCGACGACGTCGTCGATCTTCAGCTTGTCGAGCAGCGGCACCGTCAGGCCGGCGAGCACGCCGCCGACCGCGCCGATCAGAATGGCACCACCGATCGACGGGGTGTCGGGACCGGCGGTGATCGAGACCAGGCCGGCCAGCGCGCCGTTCAGTGCCAGGGTGAGATCGACCTTCTTGTAGAGAAGTTGCGACAGGATCATCGAGGCGACCACGCCGCCGGCCGCCGCCATGCTGGTGTTGGCGACCACGTTCGACATCGCGGTCGCATCGGCGCCGGTGCCGAGGGCCAGGACCGAGCCGCCGTTGAAGCCGAACCAGCCCAGCCACAGGATGAAGGTGCCGACGGTGGCCAGCGCCAGATTGGAGCCGGGCATCGGGTTGACGCGGCCGTCCTTGGAGTACTTGCCGATGCGCGGGCCGATGATGATGGCGCCGACCAGAGCCGCCCAGCCGCCGACCGAATGGACGAGCGTGGAGCCGGCGAAGTCGAGGAAGCCCATCTCGGTCAGCCAGCCGCCGCCCCAGACCCACGAGCCGGTGATCGGATAGCTGATGGTGGTGAGCAGCACCACGAACAGCAGGAACGCCCACAGCTTGCTGCGCTCGGCGACCGTGCCGGACACGATCGAGGCGGCCGTGGCCACGAACACCATCTGGAAGAACCAGTCGGAGGCCGAGGAATAGGTGCCGGCTTCATAGACGATGGCATCGCCGACCGCGTCGCTCTGCGACCAGATCGCCAGGCTGCCGATCCAGCCGCCATCGACGTTCATGTACATCAGGTTATAGCCGACGAGATAGAAGGTGATGCCGGCGATCGCGAACAGCGAGATGTTCTTCAGCAGGATCGTCGCCACGTTCTTGGTGCGGGCGAGACCGGATTCCAGCATCGCGAAGCCGGCGGCCATCCACATGACCAGGGCGCCGTTCACGATGAACGAGAAGGTGTTCAGAATGTACTGGACCTCAGGGTCCACTTCAGCACGAGCAGGTGCGGCGACAAGTGCCAGCGCGACCGCAGCGAATGCGGCACGCCGGAGATTGGTGACCGTCAGCGCCATCTCTGGTGGTTCTCCTATCTAGCTCAGAGAGCATCCTTGTCGGTTTCGCCCGTGCGGATGCGCACCACGCGCTCCAGATCGAACACGAAGATCTTGCCGTCGCCGATCTTGCCGGTCTGGGCATTGGTCTGAATCGCCTCGATCGCCGCATCGAGAAGATCGTCGTTCAGCGCGACCTCGATCTTCAGCTTGGGCACGAAATTCACTTCGTACTCAGCGCCCCGATAGATCTCGGTCTGGCCCTTCTGACGCCCGTAACCCTTCACCTCGGTCACGGTCAGGCCCTGGATGCCCAGGTCGGTCAGGGCTTCGCGAACGGCTTGCAGCTTGAAGGGCTTGATGATCGCAGAGATCAGCTTCATTGCGCCCTGTTCCTTTCCCCGCAGCCTTGATGTCTGCCACGGCCGGCGCGGGTGCGCCGGCGGTCCGGGGCACTCATCTTCAAGACCCGTGCCAAAATCGTGTCATTGGCGGGTTTCCGCCGATCAAGCCCGACGATACGCCCGGTATGACCATATCCCGGGCAGATAACCCTGCGTTGCAGCAAAGCCTCTGTCTAAAATTTGTGCAGAAATGCTGCTTCTGGACAAATCATGGTCACGGCATCGATCCGCTCCGCGGCCAACCGCCGCCATGGCTGGACCCGGCGGCCAGCGCCGCCACGGCTGGACTTTTCGGCGGTGAGGTTCGATCTTCACCCGGGCAGGGGCCGCCATCGGGCGCTGCCGCGGATGCGAAGGCCGGATGCGACGCCGGATGCCAGGACAGGGAGACGCACAGCATGAGCGGGACCGGAGCGGCCATGGAAACGGCGGCGGAGCTGATCATCGTCGGGGGTGGTCTGGCCGGTATGACCCTGGGTGTGGCCGCGTCGGCGGCCGGGCTGGAGGTCTGCGTGATCGACCGCGACGACCCGGTGGCGCAGCGCGACGCCGGCTTCGACGGCCGGTCGAGCGCCATCGCCCATGGATCGATGCAGGTTCTGGCGGCGATCGGTGTCTGGTCCCATTGCCCTGAGGCCGGCGCCATTGAGCAGATCCGGGTGACCGACGGTCCCAGCCTGCTGCACCTGCATTTCGACCATCGCCAGGTCGGCACCGACCCGCTGGGCTGGATGGTCGAGAACCGGCATATGCGTCAGGCGCTGGCGGCACGGGCGGTGGAACTGGGATCGCGGTTGACGGTGATCGCGCCGGCGCGGGTGGTCACCGTCGACCGCCAGGGCGCGCGGGCGACGGTGACGCTGGCGGACGGACGCCGCCTGCGCGCGCCGCTGGTGATCGCGGCCGATGGGCGCCGGTCGCGGCTGCGCGACGATGCCGGCATTCCAGTCACCGAATGGGGCTATGATCAGGCGGGGCTGGTGTGCACCGTGGCGCATGAGCTGCCCCATCAGGGCATCGCCCATGAACGCTTCCTCACCCCTGGGCCGTTCGCCATCCTGCCACTGACGGGTGACCGGTCGTCGATCGTGTGGACGGAACGCACGGCCGACGCCGAACAGATCATGGCGCTGGACGATGACCGGTTCGTCGAGGAACTGGCCGCCCGCTTCGGCGGCTTTCTGGGCGGTTTGCGGCTGGTGGGGCCCCGGTTTTCCTATCCTCTGGCGTTGACGCTGGCACGACGGTTCATCGATCGCCGGCTGGCGCTGATCGGCGATGCCGCCCATGCCATTCATCCGATCGCCGGCCAGGGCTTCAATCTGGGCATCCGCGACGTGGCGGCCCTGGTCGAGGTTCTGGCCGATGCCCGACGCCTGGGCGGCGATATCGGCAGCCCCGAGGTTCTGGCACGCTATGAACGCTGGCGGCGCACCGACACCATGGCGCTGGTGGCGGCGACGGACGGTCTGAACCGGCTGTTTTCCAACGATCTGCCGCCGGTGCGGCTGGCGCGCGATCTGGGGCTGGCGGCGGTGAACCGGCTGGGGCCGGTGAAGCGGCTGGCGATGCGCCACGCGATGGGCGAGTTGGGCCGCCTGCCGGCGCTGGTGCAGGGGCGGATGCCCTGAGCGGCGCGATTCCTGTGGTTCGAGGGGGAGGACGGTGCGCCCGGCCGGGCGAAGATAGACCCTTGACCTCAAGTTGACTTGAAGTTGCAGACTGGCTGGCATCGATGTCCCGATCAGGAGATGCCCATGACAGCCAACCCCGACCAACCGGCGCGCGGACCGGTGATCATCGCGCTCGCCGGCGCCATGTTGCTGGCCGCCCTTGGCAGCAGTATCGCGACGGTGGCATTGCCGACCCTGGTGCGGGCATTCGAAACGTCGGCCGCCGCCGTGCAATGGGTGGTGCTCGCCTATCTTCTGTCCATCACGACAACCATCGTGCTGGCGGGAAAGCTCGGCGACATGATCGGCCACCGCCGCAGTCTGGTGATCGGCCTCGTCGTGTTCTCCGGCGCCTCGATCCTGTGTGCGGTGGCGCCTACCCTGGGCGTGCTGATTGCCGGTCGCGGGCTTCAGGGCATCGGCGGTGCCATCCTCATGGCCATGCCGCTGTCGATCGCGCGCGAGGTGGTTGCGAAGGATCGGATCGGATCGGCGATGGGCCTGTTCGGAACGATGTCGGCGATCGGCACCGCGCTGGGGCCATCGCTGGGGGGCATGCTCATCGCCGGCTCCGGCTGGCGGATGGCCTTTGTGATGCTGGCGATATCGGGGGCCTGTGTGCTGGCGCTTACCCTTCGGGCGATCCCGGCGGCCGCCACCCGCAGCGCGCCACCATCCCGGCGGCTGGACTGGCCCGGCGCGGCGGTGCTGGCCATCACGCTGATGCTGTATGCGCTGGCGACCATGGGGGGCACGACCGGCCTTGCCCTGCCGCGGGGATCGCTGCTGGTGCTGGCCTGTGTGGCGCTGGCGGTTTTCATGCGCATCGAGGCGCGCGCCGCATCGCCCCTGGTGCCCCTGGCTCAACTGCGCGACCGCAGAACCGCCATATCGCTGACGATGAACCTGCTGATCGCCACGGTCATGATGGCGACACTGGTGGTCGGGCCGTTCTATCTGTCGTTCGGCCTGGGAATGGGCGAGGTCGCCACCGGCCTCGTCATGGCGATCGGCCCCATGACCGCCGCCGTCTCAGGGGTGCCGGCGGGGCGCATGACCGACCGCATCGGCGTGCCCGCGACATTGATGCTGGGCCTGATCCAGACCACCATCGGCCTGATCTGCCTGGCCTGGCTTCCCCGGCTGCTGGGGGTTGTGGGATACGGTCTGGCCCTGATGCTGTTGACGCCCGGCTTCCAGCTATTTCTGGCAGCCAACAACACCGCCGTCATGCTGGGTGCCGTGGACGCGCGGCGCGGCATGCTGTCGGGGTTGCTGGGGTTGTCGCGCAATCTGGGCTTCATGACCGGAGCATCCGTCATGTCCGGCCTGTTCATCGCCCTCCTGGGTCCGCAAGGGATCTCCGGCAGCACGCCGGCCGGGATTGCCGATGCCTTCACCACCACGTTTCTGGCGGCGGCGGGCTTGAGCGGGGGCGCGCTCCTGCTTGCGATCTCAGGCAGCCATGGCCGTCCCCGGTATCCGGGATGGCGGCGGCCGGTGGTTCCTGTTAGTGATGAAGCGCCGTCGACTGGAACGGCTCACCCGGCGGCCGCCGGCCAGCGGTCGCCGCACGAAGGACGCCCCCGCAATGACCCCATACGCCACGACCCGGGCGCTGCCGCAGCGGAGCCCTTCGCAGTCGGCGCCGGCAGCACGCCCGGTGACAACATCAGGTCCGGTGACGACGGCGCGCCCCGCGACGACGGCACGCCCCGCGACGACGGCACGACCGGCGCCGTCGCGACCGGCGGTCCCCGCCGATATCGCGGTGCCCGTCCGGCGCGGCCGCACCTTCCGCGGCCCGGGCACCGGCACCGGCACCGGCACCCGCATTCCCCGGCGCCGCAACCGCGCGCGCTGAACCGCCGCGGCCGGGCGGCGGTGCCGCGGTTCAGTCGCGGCTGAGCCCGGCGGCGGCGAGGCCGTCCAGATAGGCCTGCCAGCGCTGGTCATGCTCGCGCGCGAGCTGGGCCAGAAAGCCCCAGCCATAGATGCCGGTGGAATGGCCGTCATCGAACACCAGCCGCACCGCGTAATTGCCCACCGGCTGAACGTCGGTGATGCCGACCCGGCGCTTGCCGCCGGGAATGCGCTTCTGGCCCGGCCCATGGCCCTGAACCTCGGCGGACGGGCTTTCCACCCGCAGATATTCGGCGTTCAGGCGGATGGTGTCGCCGCCCTCATAGGTTACCTCCAGCACCCGTTCCGACCGCTTCAGCCGGATCTCGACCGGCCAGGGCGTGGCCCCCGGCCCTGCGGACGTTGCCGGTCCTGCGGACGTTGCCGGATGCGGGTGGTGATGGTGGCCGTGGTCGTGGGTGTGGGACCCGGTCATGGCATCAGGCTCCGGGGGCGTCGTCGAGGGTGCGGGCTTCGTCGATCAGCATGATCGGAATGCCGTCGCGGATCGGATAGGCGAGCCTGGCGGCATCGCTGATCAGTTCCTGATGCACGGCATCATAGCGCAGCGGCTCCCGCGTCATCGGGCAGACCAGAATTTCCAGCAGGCGCGGGTCGATCGCGGCCGGCTGCGGCGTGGTGTTCTCGCTCATGGAAAGACTCCTCGATACGGGGGGATCTCAATGCCGGGGCGCGTCGTCGTCCTCATCGCCGGTATGCAACGCCATCTCGATCATGTCGAGGATCAAGTCGGCGCGCTCGGTCAGGCCGGCGGCCTCAAGAAGCGCCTGCTTCTCGGCTTCCGAGAACGGGCAGATCATCGCCAGCGAGGTGATCAGCGCCTGATCGGAGGCGGCTTCGATCGCATCCCAGTCGGCCGACAATCCCTGCTGATCGAAATAGAGCTTCAGGCGCTCGGTCAGGCGTCGACGGTCGATGCTGGCCGCCGGCTGCTCGCGGCGATCGGCGTCGAAGCTCTGGAAATCGGTCCGGACCTGACGATAGGGGGTGGTGGCCGACAATTCCTCGACCACCCGGAAACGGGCGACGCCGGTCAGGGTGATCAGATAGCGGCCATCGCCGCTTTCCTGGAAGCTGCTGATCCGCCCGGCGCAACCGACGCCATAGATGTCGGGCGCGCCCTGGGTGGCGGCAGCGCTGCCCAGATTGGTGCCGATGCCGGCGCGCTGCGGCTGCACCATGCCGATCAGCCGGTGACCGCCCAGCGCGTCATCGATCATCGCCAGATAGCGCGGCTCGAAGATGTTGAGCGGCAGCCGGCCGCCCGGCAGCAGGATCACCCCGCCCAGCGGGAAGATCGGCAGCACCGGCGGCAGGGTATCGGCATGGGCGCGGGTCATGGGAGGCACGTCACTCTGTCCCGGCTCGGCGTGGGCGGGTGATGCAGGCGGCCGGCCCCTTCGGGGACCGGACCGGGACGGGTCCGCGGCGCGCCGAACGCCACGCGGACCGCGCCGCCGGAGCCTGCGGGTGGGTGGGGCGGATCAGGCGAACAGGATCGAGGTCAGCTTGCGCCGGCCGCTCTGGGCGACAGGATCCTTGGGGCCCAGGGCCTCGAAGATCTCGAACAACTGGGTGCGGGCGGCACCCTCGTTCCAGTCGCGGTCGCGGCGCACGATGGTCAGCAACTGATCGATCGCCGCCTTCGCGTCGCCATCGGCATAAAGCGCCATGGCCAGTTCCATGCGGGTGGCATGGTCGTCGGGATCGGCGTCGAGCTTCGCCTCAAGCTCGGCGGTCTCGCCGGCGCCGGCGGCCTTCTCGGCCAGATCGATGGCGGTGCGGGCCTGAACCAGATGCGGGTCGTTCTGCATCTCGTCGGGCGCATGGGCCAGAACCTCGCGGGCTTTCTCAAGATCGCCCATGCGGACATAGACCTGGGCGAGCCCGCCCAGCGCCTCGGTGCGGCTGGGATCGGCCTGCAGCACCTGAGTGTAAAGCCCGCCGGCCATGCGCACATCGCCGGTCTTCAACTGCTCGGCGGCCTGGACCAGCGCCTCGTCGATCATCCGGGTTTCGTCGTCACCGCCGGCGCGCAGCAGGTTGTCGACGAACTGGCGGATCTGGCTTTCGGGCAGTGCGCCCATGAAGCCGTCGACCGGCCGGCCGCCGACGAAGGCATAGACTGCCGGAATCGACTGGATGCGCATCTGCTGGGCCAGTTCCGGGTTCTCGTCGATGTTCATCTTGACGAGCCGGACCTTGCCCTTGGCGGCAAGCACGACCTTTTCGATGATCGGGGTCAGTTGCTTGCACGGGCCGCACCAGGGGGCCCAGAAATCCACGATGACCGGCTGGTCACGCGAGGCTTCGATGACGTCGGCCATGAAGTGCGCGGTGTCGGTATCCTTGATCACGTCCGCCGGAGCGCCGGCGCTGGCGCCGCCGATGATCGTCTGCATGGCTGAGGTTCCGTTCTTTTGCAATACGGGGCCGGTGACCGATGTCGAGGGCGGATCGCGGCCCGTGGCTGGCGTGGCGAAACTTTGCCCGTGACCGGGTCGGCGCCGGTCACGACCTGCCGGTTGTAGCATGAAAGATGGCACGACGCGCGGCCCGAGCAAGCCCCCTGAGGCGACATCGCCGACATGTCGTGGCGAAAGATGGCCCTATGCCGCCGGCGCATCGTCCAGCTCGACGATCGCCACCGCATGGCCGGTGCTTTCGGCAAAACGCAGCAGATCGGCACTGGCGATGACGGTGGAGGCGTCGTTGAACAGCGGATGGGCGTTCATGGTCGGGCTGGCCAGAACGGCGCGGTCGAGCGCGAAACGCACCCGGCCCTCGGTGTCGTTGATCAGCGCGAAGGGTGTGACCGACCCCGGCGTCACGCCCAGAACCGCCATCAGCAGGTCGGGCTTGCCGAAAGACAGCCGGCCGGCGCCCAGCAGCACCTGCAACCGCTTCAGATCCACCCGCCGGTCGGCGGCGACGGTGGCGAGATACAGATTGCCGCGCTTGTCCTTCAGGAACAGGTTCTTGACGTGCAGGCCGGGCACATGGCCGGTCGCGGCATCGGCTTCCTCGACCGTGAACACCGGCGGATGGTCGAAGGTCTGATGGGCGATCGACAGGTGGTCGAGACGGGCGATGAGGTCGGCGCGGCTGGCGGGCATGGCTTGGGTGCGGTCCGGGCAGTTGGCAGGGGCGACGGCAGATGATGCCGGTTGCAGCCGTGGCGGGCAAGGTTGCCGGCCGCAAAGCGAAGCCGGCCGGCGCGGAGATGCGCCGGCCGGCGGGGCGGTGACGGTGTGACGGAGAGCCTCAGGGCTGTGCCGCGTATTTGGTCACCAGCGCGCGGGCCTCGGCAAGCAGCGCCTCGCCATCGATGCCGCGTTCGGCCATGCGCGCGACCCAGGCCTTGGCGACCTCGTCGCCGACCGCTCTGAAGCGGGCGGTTTCCTCAGGCGTCAGGCGGATGACCTCGTTGCTGGCAGAGGCGCTGACCGCCTCCAGAACCGGCGCGTCGGCCTGATCCATCACCCGGCCGATAGCGCGGGCTTCCTTGATGCCGGAATTGGCGTCGATCACCGCTCTCAGGTCGTCGGGCAGGGATGTGTAGCGGGCCTCGTTCATCGCCACCAGCATCATGGTGGTGTAGAGCGCGTTGTCGCCGGCGAAGAAGGAATGCTTGTGAAGCAGTTCCTGAAGCCGCAGGGCGCCGATGGCTTCCAGCGGCAGCACGGTGCCGTCGATCACGCCGCGTGACAGCGCCTCAGGGGTCTGCGGCACCGGCATGCCCACAGGTTCGGCACCCAGCGCCTGAATGAAGCTGTTGATCAGGCGCGAGGGCCCGCGCAGTTTCAGGCCCTGCATGTCCTCAGGGGTGCGCACCGCCCGGTCGCGGGTGTGGATCAGGCCCGGGCTGTGAACATGGGCCGCGATCACCTTCACGCCGGCGAAACGCTCGGTCAGATGGCGCATCGCGAAGTCATGCGCGGCCTGGCTGGTGATCTCGGCCGAGCGGGGCAGGAAGGGCAGGTCGAAGACCTCGGCCTCAGGGAAGCGGTCGGGGGTATAGCCCATCACCGTCCAGATGATGTCGGCCTGACCCGAGCGCGCCTGATCGAACAGGGCCGGTGGTGTGCCACCCAACTGCATCGCCGGATAGATCTTCACCTCGATCCGGCCCTGCGACTGTTCCTCGACCCGCTTCTTCCAGTCGCTGAAATAATGGACATGGACCGGTGATGTCGGCGGAAAGAAGTGATGCAGGCGCAGCGTCACATCGGCCGCGGCGGCGGAGCCCGCCGCGATGGCGGCAAGGCCGATACCGGCGATGGCGGCTTTCAGCGTCCGGGCGCCGCGGCGCCAGGCGGTGATCGTGCTGGTCATGGGTGGAACCCTCCCTCTTGTGCATGTCGGGCGCGGCCTCGTTCATTGGAACGCGCTCCGGCGGTGATGGCGCGGTCAGCCGACCGCGAAGACCTCGATCTCGACCCTGGATGCCAGACGGCGGCCACGGGCGATGAACAGGGTGCGATTGACCCAGGCGAGCTGTTCGGCACCGCTGCGCATCTGCGGCGTGGTGCGGAAGTAATAGAGCGCCGGGTCGACATCCTCGCCGGCGGCAACCCGGGCCAGCACCTCAGGGGGCCCATGGCGCATGCCGGGGTTGCGGATATCGACCAGGGCCTCGATATCGAGCGCCACGCCGTCGACATGAGTGATCGCCAGGGTATAGCGGGCCTCGATCTCGGCCAGGCCGTCGGGGCGCACGCACTGCCAGTCGGCGCCACCCGGCAGCACCCGGCCGCGCAGCCGGGCGCCGGTGACTGTGCCGCCGGTGATCGGGATCACCCGGCGCAGGCCATCGGAAAAATGGCCCAGTTCGTGCGGCCGGTCGATCACGGCCTCGATCAGGGCCACGGGCGTCAGCGGCGGCGGTGTGGGCGGAAAGCGGGTTTCGGTCATGGGGTGCCAGTCAGTACAGGGCCCGCATCAGCCCCAGCGTGATCGCGGGGAAGGCGACCAGCAGGATGATGCGCAGGATGTCGGAGACCAGGAATGGGATGACGCCGGCGAAGGTGTCACGCATCGGCGTGCCGCCCGACATGGCGTTGATGACGAACACGTTCAGCCCCACCGGCGGGGTGATCATCCCCACCTCCACCACCACCAGGGCCAGGATGCCGAACCAGATCGCGGTATCGGCGGGGCTCATGCCGAAATCCAGCGTCATGATCAGCGGGTAGAAGATCGGCACGGTCAGCAGGATCATCGACAGGCTGTCCATGATGCAGCCCAGCACCAGATAGAGCAGCAGGATAGCGGCCAGGATCATCACCGGCGGCAGGTCCAGGCCGCCGATGGCGTCGGCCGCCTGCATCGGCAGGCCGGTCAGGGCCAGGAAGCCGTTGAAGGCGGCGGCGCCCAGCACGATCATGAAGATCATCGCCGTGCCCGATGCGGTCTCGAAGATCGCCTCGCGCAGCGCGCCGCCCGTCAGCCCGCCGCGTATCCAGGCGAGCAGGCCGGTTGCGGCGGCGCCGACCGCCGCTCCTTCGGTCGGCGTGAACACGCCGGCATAGATGCCGCCGATCACGGTGGTGAAGATCAGCACCACCGGCCAGATCCGGATCAGCCCGGTGATCCGCTGCCGCCAGGGCACCCGCGCGGCCGGCGGCGCGCTCGCGGGGTTGAGCGCCACATGCGCCCGGATCGCCAGCATATAGCCCAGCGCCGCCAGCACGCCCGGCACCAGCGCCGCGATGAACATCCGGTCGATGTTCTGGCCGGTCAGCACGGCATAGATCACCAGCACCACCGAGGGCGGGATCAGAATGCCCAGCGTGCCGCCGGCGGCGAGCGCACCGGTCGCCAGACTGTCGTGATAACCATGGCGGCGCATTTCCGGCAGGGCCACCCGGGTCATGGTGGCGGCGGTCGCGAGCGACGAGCCGCAGATCGAGCCGAAGGCCGCGCAGGCACCGATGGTGGCCATGGCCAGCCCGCCGCGACGATGGCCCAACCAGTCGCGGGCGGCGCCGAACAATAGCCGCGACAAACCGGCCCGGCCGGCGAAGGCGCCCATCAGCAGGAACAGCGGCACGATCGACAAGGCATGATTGGAAAACTGCTCGACCGGCAGGGTCGACAGCCCGGCCATGATCCCGATCGGCCCGGCGATGGCGATGCTGCCCAGGATGCCGGCGACCAGCATGGCCAGCCCCACCGGCACCCTCAGCGCCATGGCGACGAGCAGGCCGGCGATGCCGACCAGGCCGATGGCCAGATCGCTCATCGCCCGGCCTCCGGCTGCGTTGCATGCCCGGCCGCGGCCATCTCGGCTTCGGTCTGCGGCACGGCGCCCAGCATGGTATGGGCCAGGGTCGAGAGGCAGGCGAGGGTGGTGAGCGCCATGAACGCCACACCCGGCACATAGACCCACCATTGCGGCAGGGCCAGGATCATCGTGGTCTCGCCATAGGTGAGGCGTTCGCCCAGCCCGACGCTCAGCCGCCAGCACAACAGCGCGGCGGTGGCGGCGAAGATCAGATCGGCAGCCGCACCCAGCATCCGCCGCGCGACCGGGCCTGCGCGCATGGTGAACAGATCGACCGTGACATGGGCGCGGGCAAGCTGCGCCTGGGGCAGAAAGCAGAACACGGCCATGGCCGTGCCCATCTCGACCAGCTCGAAATCGCCCGGCACCGGCCCCAGCGTGATGCCGGCGATGGTGGTGTTCAGAAACCAGCGGCCGATGATGCTGATCACCGACATGGTGGCGATGGCGATCAGCACGGCGCCGCCGAACAGTGCCACGCCACGGCATGTCGCCTGCAACAGCCGGTCTGCCTGGTGCAGCCGGTTGGGGCGCGGGCTGCCCCCGTGGCGGATAGTGGACGGCGTGCCGGACCGCACGGCCGCCCTGTCGCCGCGCGCGGCGCGCACCGGCGGCGTTGCCCTGGACATGGGGCGGATCTCCTCCCTGGACATGCGGGATGTGCCTCCCGCTTGGGTCCGTGATCGCTGGTGGCTGGCGTCAGACCAGAGTCTGGCATCAAACCAGAGTCTGGCGTCAAACCAGAGTCTGGCGTCAAAATCTGGCGAGCAACGCCCGCAGCGTGACCTTCTCGTCGTCGGTCAGACCGGCCGACACCCGGTCGTCATGGGCGCGGATGCGGCGGATCAACTCGTCGAGCACGGTGTTGCCATGATCGGTCAGCGCCAGTTCATTGACCCGCCGGTCGCCCGGCACGCTCAACCGCTGGACCAGCCCGGCACGTTCCAGCCGGTCGACCAGGGTCATGGTCCCCGACCGGGCAATGCCGACGATGCGCCCCAGGCTGCTCTGGCGCAGCCCGGGATTGTTCCGGATCAGCACCATCGACGAAAACATCGGCGGTGTGATGTCCAGATCCTCGACCGTGGCGAAGAAGTCTTCATAGATGGCGATCTGCGCCCGCCTGAGCGCATAGCCCATCAACTCACGCAGGACGCCGAACTCGACATCCGCCGGCCATTGCTCGAAGGCATCGCCGCGCCCCGCCGGACGTGGCAGAACCCGTGACGCGGTCTGGCGCCTGCCGGCCATGTCTGCTCCCGTTCCCGTATTCCCCGGTGGTCAGATTAGTGCGTGGTGGCAATTGTCGTCAATGCAGATTGTAATAGTATCGGACAATCTTTGGATATACCGTTCCCGAAAGCCAGAGAGAGCGCTGCGACGGCACGGCCCGATCGCAGCCGGGGGAGGAAGGAGCGAAGACCGCCATGAAGGTGATCATCATCGGCGCCGGGATCGGCGGCCTGACCGCGGCACTCAGCCTGCACGCGGCCGGTATCGAGACCATGGTGTACGAGGCCGTGCCCGATATGCGGCCGCTGGGGGTTGGCATCAACCTGCTGCCGCATGCGGTGCGCGAGTTGACCGAGCTGGGGTTGGCCGATGATCTGGCCCGGATCGGGGTCGCCACCTCGGCGCTGATCTATACCAACAAGCTGGGCCAGGAGATCTGGCGCGAGGCGCGGGGCCTGGATGCCGGCTATCACTGGCCGCAATATTCCATCCATCGCGGCCATCTGCAGATGCTGCTGTTCGAGGTGGCCCGCACGAGGCTGGGGGCCGACCGGGTGCTGTGCGATCATGCGGCGGCCAAGGTGTCGACCGACGCGCAGGGCATGGCGCGGGTCGATCTGGTGTCGCGTGCCACGGGTGCCGCGCGTGGCCACGACACCGCCGATCTGATCATCGGCGCCGATGGCATCCACTCGGCGGTGCGCGCCCAGTTCAACCCCGATGAAGGGCTGCCGAAATGGAACGGCCGCATTCTGTGGCGGGGGGTGAGCGAGGCGGCACCTTATCTGGATGGCCGCACCATGGTGATGGCCGGCCATCAGGATCAGAAATTCGTCTGCTATCCGATCGATCCGGCGCTGGCGGCGGAAGGGCGGTCGCTGATCAACTGGATCGCCGAGTTGAACCTGCCCGACCGCGAGCTTGAGCGCGAGGACTGGAACCGCCCCGGCATGCTGGACGATTTTCTGCCGGCGTTCGCGGGCTGGGATTTCGGCTGGCTGGACGTGCCGTCGATCATCCGTCAGGCGGTGCGGGTGTTCGAATTCCCGATGGTCGACCGCGACCCGCTGGATGGCTGGACCCATGGCCGGGTGACGCTGATGGGCGATGCCGCCCATCCGATGTACCCGATCGGGTCGAACGGCGCCTCGCAGGCGATCCTGGACGCCCGCATGCTGGTCTGGCGGCTGGCGGGGGCTGTTGCCGGCGGTGGCGATATCGATGCCGTGCTGGCGGCCTATGAGGCGGAACGGCGGCCGGCGACCGCGCGCATCGTGCTGGCCAACCGCGCCAACGGCCCTGAGAAGGTGATGCAACTGGTGGAAGAGCGGGCGCCCGAGGGGTTCGCAGCGATCGATGCGGTGCTGCCGGCGGCGGAGCTGACCGGGATCATCGGTGATTACAAGCACATCGCGGGCTTCGACAAGGACGCCCTGAACGCGCGCCCGTCGCTGCATCCGGTGGCCGTGCGCGGGGCTGACACGGTGTTGTCGCATTCATGAAAAAAACCGCTTGCGCTCGGCGTCGCGATGAATATTATCCCGCCCACAGACGGCGGCGGTGCTGCCGGATGGAGCGGGCGGGAGTAGCTCAGGGGTAGAGCACAACCTTGCCAAGGTTGGGGTCGAGGGTTCGAATCCCTTCTCCCGCTCCAGACATTGCGGTAACGCAGATGCGAACGGGCTGATCGGTGACGATCAGCCCGTTTTGCGTTTGGCTGGTGTTGACGTGGGGCTGTCTATTGTGTTTGGCCGCAATGACCCCGTCCATGAGGCCGATCCGCGAGTGCACGTTGGGAGAGACGGAGACGTTCGTCGACCTCAAACCGTGTTGGTCAACTATGCGGACTTTGCCACCGTTCACGTTCGGTGACGGGCCGCCTCAGTCGCGGCGAACTCTCAGCCATGGGTAACGCTGTAGATGGGCGTTGGCCTTGACACGAGGGAAACGCACCGCCATTTATTATACGATGTATAATTAAAAGGTGCGAAATGATCTCGGGACATGTCTTCATCGCGACCAGTCTGGACGGCTTCATCGCCCGAAGCGACGGCGATATCGACTGGCTTCTGGAGCGCGATAATCCCGCCGAAGACCATGGCTACGACGCCTTTATTGCGGCCATCGACATCATTCTGATGGGCCGTGGAACATTCCAGAAAATGCATACCGTAAGGCCCTGGCCCTACAATCGTCCAATCGTCGTCCTGTCTTCGACCATGACGCAGGCCGATCTGCCGGACGACCTGGTCGACAAGGTCCGGGTCGCGAACAAGACGCCCGAAGAGGCGATGCGTATGCTGGAGATCGAGGGGCATCGGAAGGTCTATGTCGATGGTGGCCTTCTCATTCAGTCCTTCCTACGGGCCGGTTTGATCGCTGACATCGTGATCACGAGCGTGCCGGTGCTCCTTGGTGAAGGACGCCGATTGTTCGGCAGCGTCGCCGCAGACATTTCCCTGCGCCACGAGGGGACGACGAGCTTTCCCTCCGGACTTGTCCAGTCCCGCTACCGGGTGGACGCATGAAGCGGCCCCGGGGGCGACCGCCCCGGGCAGAAGCGCCTGTCTCGCGCGAGGAGATGCTCGGTGCCGGCCTTGACCTTCTGGATCGCGAGGGCGCCGACGCCTTCACCATGAGGGCGCTGGCGGAGCGCCTCGGTATCAACCCGATGACGATCCATCATCACTTCGGGGGGCGCGATGGCCTGATCGGCGCGATGGCGGAAGCGGCCTATGCGCAGGTAGCGGCGCCGGAGGACGGCACGCCGATCGATCGGATAGGCGGCCTCCTGAAGGCCTACCATGCGCAGGTGCTCCGCCACCCGGGGCTGACCATGTTGATCTTCAGCCGGCCGAGCGTTTTTCCACAGCAGGCAGAACGGATCACCAACGAGATCTCTGCCCTTCTGGCCGAAGCCGGTCTGCCAGATCACAGGACGCGGCTGTGGCGCGACATACTCGTGGACTTCACCCATGGCGCTGCCTTGGCGACTGCGATGAATGGTCGACGTGGCGGCAGTGAACCTCTCGACGATCAGGAGTTCACCATGGCCCTGAAGGAACTGTCGACGTGCCTGACCCGATAGCGGGCAAACAGGCGGCAAGAGCTCGAAGCGGACCTTTGCCACGCCACCAGATTTGCGATGCGCGGACAAGCTCCACGGGTCGTATCTCCGCCAGTCGCATCGCGAGCCAACGGATGTAGCCGTTGAGGTTCTTGCTGCCGACCACGAAGCGCTCCAGTTGGCGTGCCGCCGCGAGGTTCCTGTAGCCATTCCCCCCGTTCGGGCAAAGCACGGCACCATCCGGCACCAGAGGCCTCATGGCGCGCTTCACGGTGGCATTCTTGCGGTTCGGTCGCCGCCGGGAAAGGCGAGAACCGCCACGGTCGGCGACGGTGAGGATGGGGAGTCGCCAGTTCGAGAGACCGCGCATCATCTTCAGCCCTTGCGTCGTGAAGTCCTCCCAACGGGGGCGCGGCGGCCGCGGGACGTTCTGCGGATCGGCGAAGTGGCGAACCCATTCTCGGGCACCCTTTCGACTTGGGCCCCCTTTCGACTCGGACCCCCTTTAGAGATTCTCGCTGGCAGGTCTCATCCGCCTCGATGATCCCGGAGAAGCCCGCCGATGAGCTGCTGCGGGCGATGATCGAAAACACCAGCATCCCCCAGCGCCAGACCGTGTATTTGTTGAGCCCGAGCCGTCCCGCGAGCTTGCGCACCGACTGTGGTGCAGAGGTGCCCGGCATATCCCGCAGCGCCACCATGAACAGGTCTGGGCGATGGATGCGGCCGATGGCACCGCCGGTTCGGCCCGAACAGGTCTTCCGGCAGCCGGTGCAGCGGTAGCGCGTGTGCAAAATTAGGTAACAAAAATGCGGGGCATGGCACCACATTTCGGTGGTGCCATGCCCCGCGAGCTGCCTTGCGGGAGGATCTGATCTCGTTTGTCGTGCGCCGACAGCATCGTGGTTCAGTTGTAGGTGCGGGCGTCCTCGATGACCTTGCCGTCGCCGGGCAGCGAGCCCGGGGCGACCAGTTCGATGTCGGCGCGCAGATTGGCGGCGGTGCGGAAGGCGTCGGCCAGGCGGCCGCTCAGCCCCTGTTGGTCGGTCGGGGTCTGGGCGGCGCCATTGCCACGGTCGGCGCCCGCCTCGCAGCGCAGCACCGCCAGATCGCGGCCATCGGGGTTGGTGACCACCAGCCGGGCGCGGGCGATGCCGCCCACAGTCTTGATCGCCTGGGCCACCTGACCCGGATGAACGAACATGCCACGGATCTTGGTGGTCTGGTCGGCACGGCCCAGCCAGCCGCGCAGGCGCTGGCCGGTGCGCCCGCAAGGGCTGGTGCCGGGCATCAGCGCCGACAGATCGCCGGTGGCAAAGCGCACCAGCGGATAGGCGCCGTTGAAGCTGGTGACGATCACCTCGCCGATCTCACCCTCGGGCACCGGGTCGCCGGTGCCGGGGCGGACGATCTCGACGATCAGATCCTCGTCGATCACCATCCCGTCGGAGGTGGGGCCCTGATAGGCGATCTGGCCCAGATCGGCGGTGGCATAGACCTGGGCGACGCTGATGCCGCGCTGGCCCAGTTCGGCGCGCAGGGTCTGGGTCAGCGCCTCGCCGGTGACCAGTGCCTTGGTGATGCTGTGCGCGGTCTGGCCAGCCTCTTCCAGCCGTTCCAGCAGCAGCTTCAGGAAGGACGGCATGCCGGTGAAGGCGGTCGGGCGCAGATGGGCGATGGCCTGTATCTGCTGTTCGGTATTGCCGCCGCCAGCCGGGATGACGGCGCAGCCCAGCGCCCGTGCGCCGCTGTCGAACATCCAGCCGCCGGGCGTGAAGTGATAGGCCAGCGTGTTGTGGACGATGTCGCCGCCGCGGAATCCGGCCGCCCAGCAGGCGCGGGCGAAGCGGTGCGGGTCGGCGGTGGCGCTCTGCGGGTCATAGATCGGCCCGGGCGACATGAACAGATGCGCCATGTCGCCAGGGGCCTCGGCCGCGAGGCCGCCAAAGGGCGGCTCGTCCGCCTGGCGGCGGGTGAGGTCGGATTTACGCAGCACCGGCAGGTCCGCCAGGGCCGCGCGGCTGGTCACCGCCAGCGGGTTCACATCGGCCAGCAGCCGTGCCAGCGCCGGCGCCTTGGCCTTGGCCAGAGCGATCTGCGCCGGCAGCCTCTCGAACAGACCCGTCTCCCGAAGCTCGGGATCCATGGTCTCGCGGTCGTCATAATGGATGCTGTCGATCATCGTCCTGTACCGGATGCGGGCGTCGAGGGCGGGTCTCGATGGCAGGTGCCGAAGGCGGGCGTCGACGGGCCGAAGGTGCCGGATCGACCGGTCGGCCAGTGATCACAGCCAGCGCTTGCGGCGCTTGAACGACTTGATCGACTTGAACGACTTGCGCTCTCCGCCCCCGCTGCCGAGATAGAATTCCTTGACGTCCTCGTTATCCATCAACTCGTCGCGGCGGCCATCCAGAACGATCTTGCCGTTCTCCATGATGTAACCATAGGACGCGTGCTTCAGAGCCTGACGGGCGTTCTGTTCCACCAGCAGGATCGTGATCCCCTGGTCTTCATTGATCTTCTTGATGATCGAGAAGACTTCCTTCACCAGCAGCGGCGACAGGCCCATCGACGGCTCGTCCATCAGGATCAGCTTCGGGCGTGCCATCATCGCGCGACCGATCGCCAGCATCTGCTGTTCGCCGCCCGACAGATAGCCGGCCAGGCCGGTGCGTTCCTTCAGGCGCGGGAAGTAGTGATAGACCATCTCGATATCGGCCTTCACCCCGCTGTCGCGCCGGGTATAGGCGCCGAGGCGCAGGTTCTCGCCGACCGTCATGTCCTCGACCACGCGCCGGCCCTCCATCACCTGGAACAGCCCGCGCTTGACGATCTCGTGCGGCTCAAGCCCGTTGATCCGCTCGCCCATGAAGGTCACGTCGCCGCGGGTGATCTCGCCATCCTCGCTTTTCAGCAGACCGGAGATGGCCTTCAGCGTGGTGGATTTTCCGGCACCGTTGGCGCCCAGCAGGGTGACGATCTGCCCTTGCGGCACGGTCAGGCTGACACCGTGCAGCACCAGGATCACGTCGTTGTAGACGACCTCGATGTTGTTGACGGTCAGGATCGGCTCATCCGTGGCGGCGGGCCGGGGGCCGGCGGCCGCGGTGGCGGCGGGTGCTGTCTGGGTCATCGACATCGTTGCGGGTCTCGTGCGGACGGAGGGCGAAGGGCAGGCGGAGGGCGAAGGGCAGGCGGGGCGGAGGGCGAAGGGCAGGCGGGGCGAAGGGCGGGCGGGAGACGCGTGGCTCAACGGTGGCCGACGGGGCCTGTGACGGGTGCCGGCCGCCCGGTCCAGGGGCGGCCGGCACACCTGCCGGGTGTTACCAGCCCAGCCATTCAGGCCGGCGGTCGATGCGGGTCTCGGTCAGCCGGTTCATGGCGAACTTGCCGTCCTTCACCTCGCCCTGATAGACGTACATGTCGATGGTGCCGCGATGGTCTTCCGGGGTCCAGGTCGACGGGAAGCACACGCCTTCAAGGCCCGCGGGCACCCAGTCGGTCTTCTGGTACATGCCCTGCTTGATGTTCGGCCCGGTGACGCCGCCATTCTTGTCGGCCCACTCCATGGCTTCCTTCATGTAGAAGGCGGTGCAGACACCACGGACGTAGTGAATCGACTGATAGTCGTCACCACCCGAGATTTCGTGCACCAGCTTCATGCCGGGCGCGTCATCGCTCCAGGTCGCCGAGCCGACCACCCAGACCACGCCGTCGGCGGCGCTGCCGGCGGCTTCCGCGGCGCTTTCGTCGAAGCCCCAGATATTGGCCATGAACTGCACGTCGACACCCACGGTCTCGCAGCTCTTCAGCAGCGAGATGTTCGAACCCGAGGTGTTGCCGAGATAGGCGTAATTGGCGCCGGTCTCCTTCAGCGTCAGGCACTGTGCCTTGAAGTCGGCGGGCGCCAGGGTGTACTGAATCGCCGGCTTCACCTCGAAGCCCAGTTCCTTGGCATATTCCTCACCCGCCTTGCGGGCGGCGTTCGGATAGGGATGGTTGTCGCCCATATGGACGTAGATGGGCTTGCCGTCCTTGCCCTGCTTCTTCCAGTCCTCGGCCGCCCACTGCAGCATGCCGCGCAGCGCGTCGGAATAGGACACGTTGTAGAAGAAGTTGTAAGGGGCCGGGGTCTTGGTGGTCGCGACCTTGCCGGTGGCATCGGTCAGATGCGCGGAATAGGAGCCCGAGTAATAGGGCATCTCGTCCTTGGCCAGGAAGCCGACCAGAGCCTCGGTATCGGCCGTGCCCCAGCCTGCGATCGCCACCGCGCCGAATTCCGACACCCAGCGCTTGTAGGCGGCGATGGCGCGCGGCGCCTGATAGGAATAGTCGACGGTGTCGATGACGATCTTCTTGCCGTTGATCCCGCCCTGGGCGTTGATCCACTCGAAGGCATCGGCCTTGCCTTCCGAGAACGGCTTGCTGACGGTGGAGGTGGCGCCGGTGAAATCGACCAGATTGCCGATCTTGATCTCGTCGGCGGCAAGGGCCGCCGTGGCGGTCCCGGCGACGAGGGCGGCGGTGAGCAGGCCGGTAAGGGACTTCCTGTGCATTCTTCTCTCCCTGATGACGCGGCGCGTCATTTCGTTGTCGTTGTCTCCGGGGCCCATCGGACGCTGGACCTTGATGGTCCGTTGTCGCCCGCATGGTGCGGGGCCGGATGACGGCTCCGCGGCTGGTGCGGCGATTGATTTGCGCGGATCACGCGAATGATAGCGCCGCTGACTGCCGGTGTGCGGGGAATTCGGCGGGGCCACGGGATTTGACCCGCGAGCCCGGCCGGCCTCTCACACCTCAATACGAGAACGGATAGAGCTTCCAGTAGGCCTTGATCTGCCGCCAGCGATGGGCCAGCCCGTCGGGTTCGAAGATCAGGAACAGCACGATCACCAGACCGATCGATGCCTCTTTCAGGAACACGACATTGGTCATGAACGACTGGCCGACGATGCCGGCCGAGCCCAGCCAGGCGACCACGCCTTCCAGCACCTCGGGCAGCAGCACCATGAAGGCGGTGCCCATCAGCGTGCCCATCACCGATCCCAGGCCACCGATGATGATCATGCCCAGGAACTGGATCGACAGCAGGATGGTGAAGCTTTCGACCGAGACGAAGCCCAGGTAATGCCCGTACAGCGCGCCGGCGATGCCGGCATAGAACGAACTGATACCGAACGACATCAGCCGGTACTTGGTGAGGTTGACGCCCATCACCTCGGCCGAGAGGTAATGATCGCGCACCGCCACGAAGGCGCGGCCATCGCGGGTGCGGAGCATGTTGGTGGCCAGCAGATAGCTGAGCACCATGAAGGTCAGTGCCACGTAATAGAAGTTGTGCTCGCCATAGGCCTCCCAGCCGAACAGCGAGAACGACTGGGCGAGGGCGCCGGCCGAGCCGCCGGTGAAGAAATCGGCCCGGGCGAAGAAGTCCTGCAGGATGAACTGCGAGGCCAGCGTCGCGATGGCGAGGTACAACCCCTTGATGCGGGCCGCCGGGATGCCGACGATCATGCCGACCGCGGTGGTCATCAACCCGGCAAGCGGGATGGCCAGAACCACCGGCACGCCATAGGTGTTGTTCAGGAAGGCCGACGAGAAGGCGCCGAAGCCGAAGAAGGCGGCATGACCCAGCGAGATCTGGCCGGTGAAGCCGACCAGGATGTTAAGCCCGAGGGCGGCGATGCCATAGATCGCGATCGTGATCGCGAGGTTCATGTGGTAGATGCTGGCGACCAGCGGAAACAGCGCCGCCAGCACGATGCCGAGGATGGCGAAGTTCCGCGACCACCTGGTCGGAAAGATCGTGGTGTCTTTCTTGTAGGTGGTCCGATAGTCGCCGCAGGGACGAAGGGACATGCTGCTCATCGCTTCGTCCTCACACGCGCTCGATGTTCTTGGTGCCGAACAGGCCATAGGGCTTGATCATCAGGATGATGATCAGGACGTAGAACGGGGCGACCACATAGAGGTTGCCGAAGTGCAGGTACTGGCCGTCGACATATTCCGCCAGATTCTCCAGCACGCCGATGATCAGCCCGCCGACGACCGCGCCGATGACCGAGTCCAGCCCGCCCAGGATGACCGCCGGGAACACCTTGAAGCCGAACAGCGACAGGCCCGACGACACGCCGTTGACGATGCCCACCACCACGCCGGCCAGCGCCGAGACCATCGCCGAGATCGCCCATGAGATGGCGAACATCTGCTTGACCGACACGCCCAGCGACTGGGCGACCTGCTGATTGAAGGCGGTGGCCCGCATGGCGAGGCCGATCTTCGAGAACTTGAAAAAATAGGCGAACAGGCCCATCGCGATTACCGAGATGATCAGGCTCATCACATAGGCGGTCTGCACCTGCAGGCCGGCGATGTTGATGGATTCGGTTTCGAAGATCTTGGGGAAGGGCTGCACGAACACGCCGAACATCCACTTCATCATCGCCTGGAAGAAGATCGACAGGCCGATGGTCACCATGATCACCGAGATGATCGGCTCGCCGATCAGCGGTCGGAGCACGATGACCTGAAGCAGAATGCCGAACACCATCATGAAGGCGAGGGTGAAGATGAACGACCAGAAGAACGGCAGTTCCAGATCGGTCATGATCCACCAGCACACCCAGGCGCCGATCAGCAGGAATTCACCCTGCGCGAAGTTCACGATCTGCGAGGCTTTGTAGATCAGCACGAAACTCATCGCCACCACGCCATAGAGCGTGCCGACGATCAGCCCGTTGACCAGAAGCTGGACGAAGAGTGACGAGGTCATGAGGGATGGGTCTCCTCGCAAGGACGCCTTGGGGGTGCGCCGGGGCCGGATGTGGCGGCTGCGGCAAGGGGGCGGTCCGGCTGGTCTGCCGGTCAGCTCGCCTTGCGCAGCGGTTCCATCGGATCCCCCATGTCGACGATGCGCAGGACCGTTTGAATCCGTGCCTGCTTGCCGTCCTGAAAGGTGATGGTGGTGTCGATGTCGATCTTGTCCTGGCCGGCATAGATCGCGTCGATGATGCGGCCGTACCGGTCGTTGATGACGTTGCGGCGCACCTTGCGGGTGCGGGTCAGCTCGCCGTCATCGGCGTCGAGTTCCTTGTAGAGCAACAGGAAGCGCTTGATGCGGTGCGCTTCGGGCAGCGTCGCGTTCACCCGTTCCACCTCGGCCGACAACAGGTCATAGACATCCTGGCGGGCCGACAGGTCGGTATAGGTGGTGAAGGCGATGCCGCGCTGTTCCGCCCATTTCGACACCACCGAATAGCGGATGCAGATGATGGCGGTGACGAAGGGTTTCTGATGGCCCAGCACCACGCATTCACCGATGAAGCTGGAGAATTTCAGCTTGTTCTCGATGAACTGCGGCGAGAACCGGACCCGGCCGCTGGTTTCGGCGATGTCCTTGATCCGGTCGATGACCACCAGATGGCCCTGCGGGTTGAAGAAGCCGGCATCACCCGAGTGCATCCAGCCATCGCGCAGATCCTCGCGGGTGGCTTTCTCGTTGTTGTAATAGCCGGCCATCAACCCGCCATGGCGGGCCACGATCTCGCCGACGCCATTCTCGTCCGGGTCGACGATCTTGACCTCGACCCCGGGGAACGGCTTGCCGACGGTGTTCATGTCGACATCGCCGGCCAGATGAACCGTGAAGGCACCGGCGGTTTCGGTCTGGCCATAGATCTGGCGCAGCGGCACGCCCAGCGCCTGGAAGAAGCGGAAGGTGTCGGGGCCGAGGGCGGCGCCGCCGGTCGCGGCGGATTTGAGGTTCGAGAACCCCAGCCGGTCGCGCAGCGCGCGCAGCACGATGAAGCTGGCGAGCTTTGATGTCCGGCCCTGATCGACCGCCTTCAGCGCCCGCTTCATGCCGAAATCATAGAGCGCGTTCTTCAGCCGGGTGCTTTCCATCATCCGCGCGCGTACGTCGGCGGCGATCTGCTCCCACACCCGGGGCGCCAGCAGCACGAAACTTGGCCCGATCTCGCGCAGATCGGCCATCATCGTCTCGGGTTCCTCGACGAAATTGACCCGGATGCGGCAGATCAGCGGCTGTGCCACGGCATAGATCTGTTCCATGATCCACGGCATCGGCAGCACCGAGACGTAATCATCGGCAGGCCCCTTGGGGTCGACCATCAGGTAACGGGCGCAATGTTCCAGGAACGACCGCCCGGCCAGCATCGCCATCTTGGGGTTCGAGGTGGTGCCCGACGTGGTGCACAGGATCGCCACGTCGCTGCCCCGGCCGGCGGCCAGTTCGCGGGCATAGCGATCGGGTTCGCGGCCATGCAGCGCCCGGCCCAGCGCATAGACCTCGGCCAGATCCCTCAGCCGCGGATCGTCATATTTCCGCATGCCACGCGCATCGGCATAGACGATGGTGCGCACGGTCGGGATCTGGTCTTCCAGCTCAAGCAGCTTGTCGACCTGTTCCTCGTCCTCGCACAGAACCACCTGGGCGCCGGCATAGGTCAGCAGATAGGCGACCTCGTTGCCCATCGCATCCTGATACATGGCGAGGCTCATGGCGCCGGCGGCCTGGATCGCGATCTCGCCATACAGCGCCTCGGGGCGGTTCTTGGACAGGATCGCCACCACCTCGCCGCGGGTGACGCCAAGCTCGATCAGGCCCAGCGTCAGCTCGCGCACCCGGTCGTTATAGTCGGACCAGGTGTATTCGTTCCAGATGCCGAATTCCTTCTCGCGCAGCGCCACCTCGCCGGGCCAGGTCGCGGCGTTATGCGCCAGCAGCTTGGGGAGCGTGTCGTGAACCGAGAAATCGGGGAACTGCTGCGTCATCACGCCACCGCCTCTTCGCCGTCGTCGTCATCATCCTCGCCCAGATAGGCCTTCTTGACGTGCTCGTTGTTCAGCACCTCGTCGGCGGAGCCCTCGGCGAGCTTGCGGCCGAAATCCAGCACCATGATCCGGTGCGAGATGTCGGCCACCACGCCCATGTCGTGCTCGATCATGACGATGGTCATGCCCCATTCTTCCGACAGATCGATGATGAACCGGGCCATGTCCTCCTTCTCTTCGAGGTTCATGCCGGCCATCGGCTCGTCGAGCAGCAGCAGCTTCGGGCGCAGCGCCACGGCGCGGGCCAGCTCCACCCGCTTGCGCAGGCCATAGGAAAGCTGGCCGGCGGTGGCCCGGCGGACATGGGCGATTTCGAGGAAATCGATGATGTCCTCGACCGCGCGGCGATGGGCGAGTTCTTCGGTCTGCGCGCCCGTCAACCAGTAAAAGGAACCGGAGAGGATGTTGTTCTTCAGCAGGTGATGGCGCCCGACCATGATGTTGTCGAGCACCGACATATGGGCGAACAACGCCAGATTCTGGAAGGTGCGGCCCATGCCGAGGCTGGCGCGGTGATTGGGCGTCATCCCGGTCACGTCGCGGCCGTCGAACAGGATCCGGCCCTCGGTCGGCGTATAGCGTCCCGAAATGCAGTTGAGCATGGAGGTCTTGCCGGCGCCGTTGGGGCCGATGATCGAGAACAGCTCTCCGGCGCGCACGTGGAAGCTGACTTCGGTCAGGGCGCGCACGCCGCCGAAGCGCAACGACACGTCCTTGACCTCCAGGAGCGGGGTCTGGTCGCCCATGGGCCTTCGGTCTCCCTGTATGGGCGCATCGGGCAACGGCTCCCGTTTTCTCACCCGGAATGCCGGTGATGGCGGTTCCGGTGGATGCGCCTTTGTTCTTGTTTTGAATACCGTTTTGTAACGGCATTACATCATCGTGAACCTGGGGGGTCAAATCCCAAGTGGCGTGATCACTGTCTGTTTGCCAAAGTTGTGAAGGCAAACCCAGCGATATTTTAATAACGCTGTTACCATACTGGAGGATGACCCCTGATGACCTTCGAGATGCGGCACCTGGACGTTGCCGGCATGCGGCTGCGCGTTCATCACGCGGTTGCGGAGCCGGCTGTTGCAGGGGCCGGTGCCACGGCCATGCGCCGGCCCACCGTCGTGCTGCTGCATGAGGGGCTGGGCTGTTTCGAGCTGTGGCGCGATTTTCCGCAGCGCATCGCCCGCGCCACCGGCCTGGACGTGCTGGCCTATGACCGCCAGGGCTATGGCGGGTCGAGCCCGCTCGACCGCTGGCCGCGCCCGATCGACTATCTGAACCGGGAAAGCGAGGTCGTGCTGCCGCAGGTTCTGGATCATGCGGGGGTGGGCGAGGCGCTGCTGGTCGGCCATTCCGATGGCGGGACCATCGCATTGCTGGCGGCGGCGGCGCTGGGCGGGCGCATCGCCGGCATCGCCACCATGGCGGCACATGTCTTCGTGGAGGATATCACCATCGCCGGCATCCGCGATGCCGTTGCACTTTATGAAACGACGCTGACCGACCCGAAGGGCATGCGCGCCCGGCTGGCGCGTTATCACGGCGAGAATACCGACGGTGCCTTCCATGGCTGGTCCGACACCTGGCTGACGCCGCAGTTCCGCGCCTGGGAAATGACCGGCCGGCTGGGCGCGATCGGCTGCCCGTCACTGATCATGCAGGGGGACGGCGATGAATATGGCAGCCCCGCCCAGGTGGAGGCGATCGTGGCAGGCATCGGCGCCGATCAGCCCGGTGGCGCCCCGGCCGGGCTCGCCACCGGGCTGATGATCCCCGATTGCGGCCACAGCCCGCATCTTCAGGCGCCGGCCGCGACCGATGCGGCGCTGATGCCGTTCCTGCGCCGGCTGGCGGGCGGCTGACGTCGGCGTCGGGCGCAGGTCGAATGCGGGGCGGGGCGAATGCGGGGCGGGGCGGGGCGAATGCGAGGGCGGCGCCCCGCTCCGATCAGGGGCCGGATGCCCCGCGCATCCGGCGGTTTTCGTGGACTTTCGGGGCGATCCCTGATATCACGGCGCGCGAACGCGGCATCGACGCCGCGACGTCCGCATGCATGCCGATGATCCCGGATAACCGGGGCCTTGGCCACATGTCGGACGGCCGCGGCGGACTGTCCGACCTTCCGCCGCCCAGACTCCGCCCGCTCCGCCCGCACATCCGGCCAATCGCCGCGATCAGGCACCTGAGCGGGGGGCTTCAGGGGTGTGTCGGTCCGGCCGGACCCGTCACCCGTCGCCCGAACGCGATGCCCGTCAGTCGACAAGACAAGGCGACAAGGTCCATCGTGAGGAGAAGGTCGTCGTGACAGCACACCGCCTTGACAGCTTCAGCACCCGGACGACCCTGACGGTCGACGGGAAGGCGTATGACTATTTCAGCCTGCCCAAGGCAGAGGCCGCCGGCCTTGAGGGTGTCTCGCGGCTCCCCTTCTCGCTCAAGGTGCTGCTCGAAAACCTGCTCCGTCATGAAGACGGCCGCAGCGTCACCGCCGGCGACGTGAAGGCGCTGGTCGCCTGGGTGAAGGATCGCCGCAGCGACCACGAGATCGCCTATCGCCCGGCCCGGGTGCTGATGCAGGACTTCACCGGCGTGCCCGCCGTGGTCGACCTGGCCACCATGCGCGCGGCGATGGCCGAGCTTGGCGGCGACGTCAACCGGATCAACCCGCTGTCGCCGGTGGATCTGGTCATCGACCATTCGGTGCAGGTCGACCGTTACGGCACCGCCAGCGCGTTCCTTCAGAACGTGGCGCTGGAGATGGAGCGCAACGGCGAGCGCTATTCGTTCCTGCGCTGGGGCCAGAGCGCGCTGGATAATTTCCGTGTCGTGCCCCCGGGAACCGGCATCTGCCATCAGGTGAACCTGGAATATCTGGCCAAGACCGTGTGGTCGTCGGAGGAAGACGGCCGGATGCTGGCCTATCCCGACACCCTGGTCGGCACCGACAGCCACACCACCATGGTCAACGGTCTGGCGGTTCTGGGCTGGGGCGTGGGCGGTATCGAGGCCGAGGCCGCGATGCTGGGCCAGCCGGTCAGCATGGTGATTCCGGAAGTCGTCGGCTTCAAGCTGACCGGCCGGATGAAGGAAGGCACCACCGCGACCGATCTGGTGCTGACCGTCACCCAGATGCTGCGCAAGAAGGGCGTGGTCGGCAAGTTCGTCGAGTTCTATGGCGAAGGCCTGGACAACATGGTCCTGACCGACCGCGCGACGATCGCCAACATGGCGCCCGAATATGGCGCGACCTGCGGCTTCTTCCCGATCGACGGCGAGACCCTGAACTATCTGCGCCTGTCGGGCCGCGACGACGAGACCGTGGCGCTGGTGGAAGCCTATGCCAAGGCCCAGGGCATGTGGCGCGAGGCCGGTTCGGCGGACCCTGAGTTCACCGACACGCTGGAACTCGACATGTCGACCGTCGAGCCCTCGCTCGCCGGTCCCAAGCGCCCGCAGGACCGGGTGACGCTGTCGGACATCCCGGCCTCGTTCAAGGCGGCGCTGCCGACCCTGACCAAGAGCAAGGACACCGCGGCCGACATCTCCGTCGATGTCGCCGGCACCGATTACAAGCTGGCCCATGGCCATGTCGCGATCGCGGCGATCACCAGTTGCACCAACACGTCGAACCCCGACGTGATGCTGGGTGCGGGCCTTGTCGCCAAGAAGGCGGCGGCGCTGGGCATGACGGTGAAGCCCTGGGTGAAGACCTCGCTCGCCCCCGGCTCGAAGGTGGTGACCGAATATCTGCGCGCCGCCGGCGTGCAGGACGCGCTGGACACGCTCGGCTTCAATCTGGTCGGCTATGGCTGCACCACCTGCATCGGCAATTCCGGCCCGCTGGCCGAGCCGGTCTCGGCGGCGGTCAATGCCAATGATCTGGTCGTGACCTCGGTGCTGTCGGGCAACCGCAATTTCGAAGGCCGCGTGAACCCGGACGTGCGCGCCAACTATCTGGCCAGCCCGATGCTGGTGGTGGTCTATGCGCTGGCGGGCTCGGTGCTGGTCGATGTCGCCAACGACCCGATCGGCGAGGACCGCGACGGCAAGCCGGTTTATATGCGCGACATCTGGCCGAGCTCGGCCGAGATCCGCGACACCGTGCGCTCGGTGATCACCTCGCAGATGTTCCGCGGCGAATATGCCGACGTGTTCAGCGGCGATGCCGAATGGCAGGCGATCGAGGCGCCGGAGGGCGCCACCTATGTCTGGGACGAAAACTCCACCTATGTGAAGATGCCGCCGTATTTCGAGGGCATGTCACCGGTGGCGTCGGACGAGATCGCCCCGATCAACGGCGCCCGCGCGCTGGCTATTCTGGGCGACAGCGTCACCACCGACCACATCTCGCCCGCCGGCAACATCGCCAAGAACAGCCCCGCCGCCAAATACCTGACCGAGCATGGCGTGGCGCCGGCCGACTTCAATTCTTATGGTGCCCGTCGCGGCAACCACGAGATCATGATGCGCGGCACCTTCGCGAATGTCCGCATCCGCAACGAGATGGTTCCCGGTGTCGAGGGCGGCTACACCCGCCACGTGCCGACCGGCGAGCAGATGAGCATCTATGATGCGGCCATGCAGTATGTCGAGGCCGGCACGCCGCTGGTGGTGATCGCCGGCAAGGAGTATGGCACCGGTTCGTCGCGCGACTGGGCGGCGAAGGGCACCATGCTGCTGGGCGTGAAGGCGGTGATCACCGAGAGCTTCGAGCGCATCCATCGCTCGAACCTGGTCGGCATGGGGATCCTGCCGCTGGTGTTCGGCGAGGGCTGGGATCGTTCGAAGCTCAGCCTCGACGGCACCGAGACCTATGACATCATCGGCCTGGGCAACGATCTGAAGCCCCGTCAGGCGCTGATCCTGAAGGTGACCCGCGCCAATGGCGAGGTGGTCGAGGCGCCGCTGGTCTGCCGCATCGACACGCTGGACGAGCTGGAATACTTCAAGAATGGCGGCATCCTGCATTACGTGCTGCGCCGCATCGCCAGCGGCGCTGCCTGATCCGGGTCGCACCGTCGTTCTGACGACCTGAACCGCACATATCCGGCACACGCCCCGGCGCCATCTGGTGCCGGGGCGTGTGTCGTTTTGCAGACATGTCATGGAAGCCGGGCGGCCAAGGTGGCAAGCCCGGTGCAGCCATGTTTTACTGATCCTGACGGCTTCACCGGGCGCCAGTTCCCGCGCGTCGCGCGGCCTGCCCAGCTTGCTATTCCAGACAGAACGGCCCGCCGGAACCGGCCGGGCCGGGTTTCAGGGACCGATGACCACAGTTCTCGCCTCCGTCGCCGCGGTGCTGCTCAGCATCGCCATCGCCCAGTTGGGCAACGGCATGCTCTCGTCGCTGGTCGGCCTCAGGCTCGCGGCCGAAGGCGTCAGCACCATCGCCATCGGTCTGGTCGGCGCCGCGCATTTCGTGGGCTGGATCATCGGTGCCGCGACGGCGCAGCGCGTGATCGTGCGGGTGGGGCATATCCGGGCCTTCTCGGCCTTCGCCGCGATCGGCTCGGTGGCGATCCTGTCGCTGAGCTTCTTCCTGGATCTGGCGGGGTGGGCGGCCCTGCGGGTGGTGACCGGCTATTGCATGGCGGCCCTGTTCATGACCGCCGAAAGCTGGCTGAATTCCGCCAGCACCAACCAGACCCGCGGCAAGGTGCTGTCGGCCTATATCATTTCGCTCAACCTGGCATTGGCCGGCGGCCAGTTCCTGCTGACGCTCGACGATGTCCGCTCGCCGGTGCTGTATGCCCTGGCCGCCATGGCGCTGTCGCTGGCGCTGGTGCCGCTGGCTCTGACCCGCAGCCTGACGCCGGAAATCCATGCCAGCCGCCGGCTGGGGCTGTCGGCCTTGTGGAAGGTGTCGCCGCTGGGTCTGGCGGCGGTGATCTTCAGCGGCCTGATCATCGGCTCGATCCAGGGCGGCATGGGTGCCGTGTTCGCCAATGGCATCGGCCTGTCGACGCCCGAGATTTCAGCCTTCATCGCCACGGTCTTCGTGGGCGGGCTGGTGCTGCAATGGCCGGTGGGCCTGTTGTCGGACCGCATAGACCGCCGCCGGGTGCTGGCGGGCGCCGCGATCATGGTGACCATCGGCAGCCTGGTGGTGCTGGCCGGTGCCGCCGGAATGACGGCGGCGGAGGTGCCGCGCGGCGGTGGCGTGCTCGCCGGCAGCGGTTTGCTCGCCGAGATCCTGTCGCCGAGCGCCGCCGTGTGGCTGTTGTTCATCGGTGCCGCGATCGTCGGCGGCGCCGGTTATGCGCTATATCCGGTGGCCACCGCCCATGTGAACGATCTGGTGGAGCCGGGGCGGATGATCGCGGCCGCCGGCGGGCTGGTGCTGGGCGGCGGCCTGGGCTCGGCGATCGGCCCGATCCTGGCATCGGGCATCATGGAACTGATCGGCCCGTCCGGGCTGTTTGCCTGGGGCGCGCTGGCCGGTGGCGTTCTGGCCGCCTTCGCCATCTATCGCGCCCGGGTGCAGCCCAAGGTGCCGGCCAGTGCCAAATCGCCGATGGTGATCTCCCCGCGCACGACCCCGGCGGTGGCGGCCATGGCGACGGACATTTCAGGCGCCGAGGCGGCCCTGGAAAGCGATGACGGGATGATGGCGGGCGAGACGGTACCAGATGTGTCAATGCCTGATCCCCCTGTGCCGGATGAGCCTGTGCCGGATGAGCCTGTGCCGGATGAGCCGGTGACGGCCGGTCCGCCGCCACCGGCGCCACAGCCGGCAGCCGGCGACAGCTCCCCGGCCTCATCGTCACCGCGCCGGCCCGAACAGGGCGGCAGCGGCATCTGACGCCCGGCCGCTCCTGGCCGCCGCCGCCCCCTGAAACGGCCAGAACCCCGCGCCGGGCCATCGGGCTGACGCGGGGTTCTGGTCATGCGGCGCGCGCGGATGCGCGGGTCGGGCTGCCTGGCCGATCAGGCGCCGTAGGCGCGGGTCATCAGGCTGGCGAGGCGACGGGCGAAGGCGGCCGGGTCGGCCGGGGCCTCGCCTTCGGCCAGACGCGCCTGATCGAGCAGCAGTTCCGCCGGCCCGGCCAGGGCCGTCACCCGCGCGTCGGTTTCGTCACCGGCCTCGGTGGCGAGGCGGGTGAGCGCCTTCAGCAGCGCATGGTCGGGGTTGATCTCCAGCATCGGCGCCCGGGCGGGGCCACCCCGGCCCGAACGGGCGAGCAGACGTTCCAGCGCCGGGTCGGGGCCATCGGCACCGGCGGCGAGGCAGGCCGGGCTGTCGACCAGACGCGCAGACGGCCGCACCCCGCGGACCTTGTCGCCCAGCGCCCGCGCGATCAGATCGGCCAGGGCCGCACCGTCGAGCGTGCCGTCGGCGGCTGTCGCGTCCCTGGTGGTGTCGTCGCCATCGGTCGGCGCGTCGGCCTCGGCCAGCTTGGGGAAGGCCGCAAGCTCGTCATCGCCGATCCGGCCCACGGCCCGGATCGGCTTGCCGCCCCAATCCGGGGTCATCATCGTCCAGAAGCCGTCGATCGGATCACCCAGCAGCAGCACTTCCAGGCCGCGGGCCTTGAAGCCCTCGATCTGCGGGCTGACCCGCGCCGCCTCGATGCTGTCGGCGACCATCACATAAATCACGGTCTGGTTCTGCTTCATCCGCGACACGTAATCGGCCAGGCTGGTCCAGCCATCGACCTCGGTGGAGCGGAAGCGGGCAAGGCCCAGCAGGCGGTCGCGATTCTCGAAATCCTCGTACAGACCTTCCTTCAGCACCGCGCCGAAGGTATCCCAGAATGTGCCGTAAGCCTCGGCGTCGGATTTGGCGCGCGACTCCAGCTCACCCAGCACGCGCTTGACCAGACCCTGGCGGATCTTGGTGAGCAGCGGCGTGTTCTGCAGCATCTCGCGGCTGACATTCAGCGGCAGGTCGGCACTGTCGACAACACCGCGCAGGAAGCGCAGCCAGCCGGGCAGCAGCGCCTCGCAGTCATCGGTGATGAACATCCGCCGGACATGCAGCCGCAGCCGGGGCTTGCGCTCCGGCTCGTAAAGATCGAGCGGCCGGTCGGTGGGGATGAACAGCAGGTTGGTGTATTCGATGGTGCCTTCATTGCGGTTGTGGATCACCGCCCAGGGCTCGTCGAAGGCATGGGCGATGTCGCGATAGAAGGCGGTGTAGGTCTCGGGCTCGATCTCGGATTTGGGCCGGGTCCACAACGCCTTGGCGGCATTGATGGTCTCGACGCCGGCATCGGTATCGGTATCGTCCGCCGCCTGACCCTCGTCATCCTTGGCCTTGCGGCTGTCGAGCTTCACCGGCAGGGCCAGATGATCCGACCATCGCTTGACCACGCTCCGCAACCGATAGGGGTCGAGATATTCCGAGGCGTCGTCCTTCAGATGCAGGATGACATCGGTGCCGATGGCGTCGCGGTCGATCGGCTCGATGGTGTAGCCGCCACGGCCGTCTGAGGTCCAGCGGAAGCCCTGGGTCTCGCCCAGCCGGCGGGTTTCGACCACCACCTTGTCGGCGACCATGAACGCCGAATAGAAGCCGACGCCGAACTGGCCGATCAGGCTGCCGTCGGTCTTGGCGTCGCCCGACAGCTTCTTGGCGAATTCGGCGGTGCCGGAGCGGGCGATGGTGCCCAGATTCTCGATCAGCTCGGCCCGGTTCATGCCGACGCCGGTATCGGCGAGGGTGAGCGTGCGGGCCCGGGTATCGGGGATCAGCGTCACCGCCGGCTCGCCGGCGCCATCGGCCAGGCTGTCATCGGTCTGGGCCAGGAATCGCCGCTTGTCGCAGGCATCGGCGGCATTGGCGATCAGTTCGCGCAGGAAGACTTCGCGCTCGCTGTAGAGCGCATGGGCGACGATGTCGAGAATCCGGCCGACATCGGCATCAAACACGCGGGTCTCTTCAGTTTCGAGAGTGTCTTCGGCCATCGGGGTCGGCGTCCGTCTTTAGAGGTGGAGTTCAGGGCGGTACGGAATGATCAGGGCCGGTCTGAACGACAGGCTCGCCGGCATATATGTGCGAGGCGTCACAGATCAAGAGCGCGGCCGCATCAGAGGTTGAAGAACGGCCGCCGAGGCCGGCCGATGCGGCATCGCGGTATTGTCATCGCGCTTGCATCAATCGGCACTTGAACCGGAGGCGCCGACATACGATTCTTAATGCCATGATGATGTCGGCTGACGGGCCGTCCCGCCTGCGCGCGGTGCTCGGCCCCACCAATACGGGGAAGACCCATCTGGCCGTCGAGCGGATGCTGGCGCACCGCACGGGGATGATGGGCTTCCCGCTTCGCCTGCTGGCCCGCGAGGTCTATGACCGGGTGGCCCGGGCGAAAGGCGCCGACAAGGTGGCGCTGATCACCGGCGAGGAAAAGATCGTGCCGCCCGAGGCGCGCTATTTCCTGTGCACGGTTGAAAGCATGCCGCTCGACCTGGGGGTCGAGTTTCTGTGCATCGACGAAATCCAACTGGCGGCCGATCCGGATCGCGGCCACATCTTCACCGACCGGCTGCTGCATGCCCGCGGCTTCGCCGAGACCATGTTCCTTGGCGCCGAGACCATCGCACCCCTGCTGCGCCGGCTGTTGCCGGGCATCGAGATCGACAGCCGGCCGCGGATGTCGAAGCTGTCCTATACCGGCGCCAAGAGCCTGACCCGGCTGCCGCCGCGTACCGCGATCGTCGCCTTCTCGGCGGCCGATGTTTATGCGATCGCCGAGATCATGCGCCGGCAGCGCGGTGGTGCCGCGGTGGTGATGGGCGCGTTGAGCCCGCGCACCCGCAATGCCCAGGTCGAGATGTACCAGCAGGGCGAGGTCGATTTCCTGGTCGCGACCGATGCCATCGGCATGGGATTGAACCTGGATGTCGACCATGTCTGCTTCGCGTCGACCCGTAAATTCGACGGCCGCGATCTGCGGCCCTTGTCGGCGCAGGAACTGGCCCAGATCGCCGGTCGCGCCGGGCGGCATCTGCGCAATGGCAGCTTCGGCACCACCGCCGAGGTCGGCGGGCTGTCGCCCGATCTGGTCGACGCGATCGAGGATCATGATTTCCAGCCGCTACGGCGGCTGTTCTGGCGGTCGCGGGCGCTGGATTTCCGCAGCATCGACCATCTGGTCCGCAGCCTGGACGTGCTGCCCGAGATCGACGCCCTGGCGCCGGCGCCGCCGGCCGAGGATTATCTGGCCCTGGTCCATATGGGCCGGCAGCCGGAATTGCGCGATCGCGCCCGTGGCCATGATGCGGTGCGGCTGCTGTGGGATGTGTGCCGGGTGCCGGATTTCCACGCGGCGGTGGGGGCGGGCCATGTCGGCCTGCTGCGCCGGCTGTTCCTGCATCTGACCCAGCCTGGCAATGAAGGCCGGCTGCCGGGGGCATGGCTTGGCGACAATCTGGCCCGGCTGGACCGGGTGGATGGCGATCTGGACCGGCTGACCGAGCGGCTGGCGCGGATCCGCACCTGGAGCTACATCGCCAACCGGCCCGGCTGGGTGGCCGATGCCGGTGAATTCCAGATGATGGCGCGGCGGATCGAGGACCGGCTGTCGGATGCCCTGCACGATCGGCTGACCCAGCGCTTCGTGGATCGCGACATGGCCCGCGCCAGCCGGCAGGCCGAAGCCTGGCGGGCGGTGGAGCCGCTGGTCGCCCATGACGGCCGGGTGGATCTGGACGGGCGCGATATCGGCCGGCTGGTGGGCTTCGATTTCCGGCCCGACCCGGAGGCGGCGCTGCTGCTGGAGATCCGGCCGGTGCGCGAGCGGGTGCGCAAGGCGCTGCGCCGGTTTATCGAGGCGCGCTTCACCCGGTTGATGGCGCTGCCTGATCTGTCGACGTTGATGACCCTGGCCAGTGCGCCGGCGGCGGACGATGCGGATATGGCGGGCGCCGCCGGTGATGTGGCGGCCGACGGCATCGACGTGCGGGTGGATGGCGCGGTTCTGGGCCGGCTCGGCCGTGATACCGAAGGCCGGCCCCGGCTGGTGCTGCCGCATCGCGACCACCTGCCGCCCGAGCCGCTGGCGGATCTGGTGCGACGGGTTGAACAGGTGCTGGCCGATCGCGCGGCCGAAGCCGATGAGCCGCTGCTGCGGCTGGCGGCCGGGGCGCTGAAAGGCCCGGCGCGCGGCATCGCCTTCCAGATGGTCGAAGCCGGCGGTATCACCGATGCGGTGGCGGCGCGCGACCTGATCGACGGGCTGGACGATGATCAGAAGCGCCGGCTGGCGCGATTCGGGGTCAGGCTCGGCCGGCGGTATCTGTATCTGAAGCCGCTGTTCGAGCCCGCGCGGATTGCACTGCGCCGACCGTTCATCGCCGCCCGCAGCGGCGCGGTGCTGCCCGAGACGGCCGATGGCGTGCGCACCTCGCTGAGCCTGGATGTGCCGGTGGCACCGGCGCTGGCCGGGGCATTGCGGGCGGCCGGCTATGTGGTGCTGGGCGCCCGCGCGGTGCGGGTGGATATGGTGGAGCGGCTGGACGCGCAGTGCCGGGCGCTGCTGCGCGGACCGCAGGTCGCGGGCGGCAGCGCTGTCGACACGGCGCTGCTGGCGCCGCTGGGCTGCCCGCCGGCCGATGCGCCGGCGCTGCTGGCGGGGCTGGGCTATCGCTGCCACGCCGGCGAGGACGGGCGGGTGATGCTGCTGCCGCAAAAGACCCGCCGGCCGGCCGGCGGGCGGGCCAGAGGCCGTGGGCCCCAGGCGCCCGCGCCGGGCGCCGTACCGGCCGATGTGCCCCAGGCGCCCGCGCCGGGCGCCGTACCGGCCGATTTGGTGGTAGAGGCGCCCGCCGCGCCCGCCGGGCGCAAGCCGCGCCGGGGCGGCAATCCTGGTGCCGCCAGACCGGCGCCGGTTGCCGCCATCGATCCGACAAATCCCTTCGCCAAGCTCGGCGCCCTGTTCGCAGGGCCGGGCGGCCAGGACGCCGCAGCCCCCGATGAGGCGCGGCGGAATACCCCAGCAGGCTCAGCACGTATCCGCAGAGGTGCCAGCCGATGACCCAGAGGACTGCCGTCAGCCCGACCCGTTCCACCGCCCCCCGTTCCACCGCCCCCCGTTCCACCTCAAGGGCCGCCGCCGGCCAGCAGCCGCCGGCCCGGACCGCCAGGGATGCCGGCGCCGATGCGACGGCGCTGTTCATGGAAGATGCCGCGGCCGCCGGCCGCGATGCCGCGACTGAGGCCGGTGGCCGCCAACGCCTGGATAAATGGCTGTGGTGTGCCCGGTTCTATAAATCCCGCACCCAGGCGGCGAAACTCTGCGCCGACGGGTTGATCCGCATCAACCGCATGCCGGTGACCAAGGCGGCGCAGGCCGTGAAGCCCGGCGACGTGCTGACCTTTCCGTGGGGCAACAAGATCAAGGTGGTGCAGGTGTCGCGCATCGGCGCGCGGCGGGGCCCGGCCGACGAGGCGCGGGGCCTGTATCTGGACCTTCGGCCGGCCGATGCGGATCTGCCACCGCCGCGCGCGACAGCGTGCAATCCCGCGGTGATCTGACACACCCTGCCATTCACCCTTGCGGTGACGCCGGAAAAATGCTTCCACAAAGGACTTTTCCGGCGCCGTGGAATCAGTATGGTTGCGTCAGAAGACAGGATCGCGGCGCGATAACGCGCGCCACGGTTGTAAAATAGGACGCGCCGTCCGACGCCTGCACCCGCTTGCCGTCCTACGCCGCCGACCGTGTTCCCGAGGAGAGCAGCATCATGGCCTACGTGGTCGTCGACAACTGCATCAAGTGCAAGTATCAGGACTGCGTCGAGGTGTGCCCCGTGGATTGTTTCTACGAGGGCGAGAACATGCTGGTCATCCACCCGGACGAGTGCATCGACTGCGGCGTGTGCGAACCGGAATGCCCGGCTGAGGCAATCAAGCCGGACAGTGAGGATGACCTGGAGACCTGGGCGGAGCTGAACCGGAAATATGCCGAGCTCTGGCCGAATATCTCGCGCAAGGGTGAAGCCCCGGCGGATGCCGACGAATTCAACGGCGTGCCCGACAAGCTTGCGAAGTACTTCAGCGACAAGCCGGGCTCTGCCGACTGATCAGTCGAAGCCCGGCTGCATCACGTATCATCCTGACGGTCATGCGGATACGGCCCCGTGGACATGCAGCCAACGCATGTGCACGGGGCTTTATCTCTTGGCCCCGTCATGGTATCTTCATTTTTGCACTGAGGTGACGATTCTGAGGCGACTTGACGCGTCTCCCTGAGCGCGGCCAACGGTTGTCCGATCATCGACCATCGATCCCCGATTGTCGATCACCGGGCAACCGCTTGACGGCGCCCCGATCGTTGCCGAACCAGCGTTCATTCGGCCCCGGGCACCAGCCCCCGGCCATAAGCGTTTTCCCGTAGCGGCACGCCGCGTTCAGCATGCCCAAGCGTTCACGCCCCCCCGTGGACGCCGTCCGATGGTTTTTCCATGGATCCTGCCGGGCCGCCGATGCGGCTGACGGCAGGATGGGTATGCCGGTGGCGCTGCGGGAGCGGATTGTCAGAACGGAAGCGGAGCCATGGCGAAGAAGAGGTTCGGTACCGGCGACATCGTCGTCTATCCGGCGCACGGCGTCGGCAAGATCGAAGCGGTTGAGGCACAGGAAATCGCGGGTATGGCCCTCGAACTCTATGTCATCCGCTTCGACGACGACCGCATGACCCTGCGGGTGCCGGTGTTCAAGGCGGAGAAGGCCGGTATGCGCGCCCTGTCGACCCAGGGCGAGATGACCACGGCCCTCGATACCTTGAAAGGCCGCGCCCGCGTGCGTCGCGCCATGTGGAGCCGCCGCGCCCAGGAATATGAAGCCAAGATCAATTCGGGCGACCCGACCTCGATCGCGGAAGTGGTGCGCGACCTGCACCGCGCCGGCGATCAGGCCGAGCAGTCCTATAGCGAGCGCCAGATGTACCAACTGGCCCTGGACCGGCTGGCCCGCGAATATGCCGCGGTGGAACAACTGGACCTGAAGACGGCGGCGATCCAGCTTGAAACCCTGCTGGACCGCGCCGCCTGATCCGACGATCCGCGACCATATCCGGCCGCAGACCGCCGATGCGTTCGAAAAGCCCCGCCAGGCGTGATCCTGGCGGGGCTTTTTCATGCGCGGAACCGAAGAGGCCAGGACCGGTTTCAATCACGATGCCGGTTTCAATCTGGATAGTAGCAGCACGCTGTGATGATTTTGTCGGGGCCGGGGTGATCCGCCCGCTGGCCACACGCGTAAAGGCAGGCATCAAGGCGACAGTCCGCGCAGTATGACGGGAGGCGGCCATGGCCAGTTTCGATACTCAGAACGCGCAGACCGCCGACCGGCACTATGTCCGCCGGTCGATGGCGGTCCCCCTGCTGACGCGTGAGGATGAACAGGATCTGGCGCGGGCCTGGCGCGACCGTGGCGATATCGACGCCCTGCACCGGCTGGTCCGCGCCTATGCGCGGCTGGCGGTGAGTCTGGCATCAAAGTTCCGCAACTACGCGATGCCGATGGGCGATCTGGTCCAGGAAGGCAATGTCGGGCTGATGATGGCGGCCAGCCGCTTCGACCCCGACCGCAATGTGCGCTTTTCCACCTATGCCATGTGGTGGATCCGGGCCGCGATCCAGGATTTCATTCTGCGCAATCATTCGATCGTCCGCACCGGCACCACCGCCGGCGACAAATCCCTGTTCTTCAACCTGCGCCGGCTGCGGGCCCGGATGGGCGAGGGCACCAATGGCCCGATGAGCCATGAGGCGCGGCTGAAGATCGCCGTCGATCTGGGCGTGAGCGTGGAGGCGGTGGAAGCCATGGAAGGCCGGCTGTCGGTCGCCGATCATTCCCTGAATGCGGGGCTGGACGAGGATGGTGGTGACAGTTGGATCGATTTCCTGGCCGATGACCGGCCGGGCCCCGAAGAGGTGGTGGTGGAGCTGCGCGACAGCGACACCCGGTCGCGCTGGCTGAAACGCGCCTTGACCGAACTGAGCCAGCGCGAGCGGGTGATCATTCATGAACGCCGGCTGCGCGAGGACGCGGTCACCCTCCAGGAGCTGGGCCACGAACTGGGGATCAGCAAGGAACGGGTCCGCCAGATCGAGCAGCGCGCCATTGAAAAGCTTCGGACGTCGATCACCCGCCAGATGCGCGAGGCCGATCAACGCCTTCGGATCGAGGCGGTGGCGGGCTGAGCCCGGACGCCTCAAACGCGGTTCAGTCTTCCGGTCATCGAGGTTGCCGGCCGGAGATTGGACATACTGCCGCATGGCAAGTATCACGTGGCCCCGGCCGTTCAGGTCGGGGCCGTTTTTCGTCGGCGCTGCACGCGACACCCGAAGGATGCCGTCGCCGGGGCGGACCCTCCGCGCCGGGTTCCCGGCGCGGTTCTGAACCATCGCTGAGACCGGGTTGAGGCCGGCGGGCCCATACAACCCGATGGTGACTAAAGCGCTGTTCGGGCGGCTTCGGCGCGAATATGGCGGGGGCGGGTGATAGGCTGAAGGCGCCTGATCACCGGCTCACCGCCAGCGCCCATCCCGAAAGGCCCGCCCGATGACCACCCGCTCTCCGCCACCATCGACCGATCACATCGCGCCCCCAGACGGCTTCACGCCGCATTTCCGCGACAGCCCGCTGACCGATCCCTGGAAGCCGCTCTGGTCCAGGATCGTGGACCGGACGGTGATCCTGGGGCTGTGGCTGGCGGTGCCCCACACCAATTCACGCGGTCTGGCCCATGGCGGCCTGATTTCGGCCCTGGCCGACAATGCCATGGGGTTGAGCTGTGCCCTGCAACTCCCCGAGGGGGCGGCACCGCTGACGGTCAGCCTGTCGGTGGACTTCATCGGCAGCGGCCGGATCGGCCAATGGCTGGCGGTGACGCCGCAGGTGATCCGTGCCGGCGGCACGCTCGGCTTCGCGCAATGCCTGATCACGGCGGATGGCGCGCCCATCGCGCGCGGCAGCGCCACCTTTCATGTCGCCCGGCGCTGATATCCACCGCGCCCCTGGCCATCCGCCAGACCACGGAGACGCCCCATGACCGACATATCCCCGTCTGCCCTTGATGCCCTTGCCCAGCGGCTGCGCGGCTTCGTGCTGGCGATGCCCGCGGCCCGGCTGCTGGGCTTCAGTTTCGTCGAGGTGGCACCCGGCCGGGTGGTGCTGGACCTGCCGTTCCGGCCCGAGCTTGGCGAGCATCAGGGCCTGTTCCAGGGCGGCATCATCGGTGCGCTGATCGATTTCGCGGGCGGGTCCGCCAATGCCACCGGGCTTGGCGCCGATCAGGCGCTGGTGACGCTGGATTACACCGTGAAACTGCTGCGCCCGGCCAGGGCGGCCGGGCTGCTCGCCCGCGCGCGGGTGATCGATCCGGGCGGCCGCATCGCGGTCAGCGCGGTGGATGTCGTCTGCCGCGGCGTTGATGGCAGCGTGGCGGACGACCGGCCGGTGGCCACGGGGCTGGTCTCCACCCGGCGGGTGGACCTGCGGCCGGCACCTGTGGCGCCAGATAACGCGCCCGGATAAGGGGGCCGCGCGGATAAGAAGGGCCGCGCGGACACGGCGTCAGTTGGTGACGATTCGGACCTTCCGGCCGGGTTCGGGGTTCTGGCCGGGCTCAAGGCCGTTCAGCAGGCGGAACAGGTCTTCCGGCCGCTCATTCACCGCCATGCGCTTGACCAGACTGGCGGTGGTGTCGTTGCGCCCGACCGTGACGATGTCGATGCGCAGCGGCTTCACCGCGCGGGCCTCGGCCTCGGTCAGCCGGCGGAAGCTGTAGGTGAAGCGGCGCAGGCTGTCTTCCACCTTCGGCAGCACGTTCACCGGGGTGATCAACTGCAGGCGATAGACCGATTTGTCGTCGGCGCGGATGATCACCGGGCGCACCTCCAGCGTGGCGCCGCTGCGGTCGCGCACCCGGGCATGGCCGGTGGCGGCATCCAGGCCGTTGATGGTGATCCGCTCCACATCCTGCAGCGGCGGCTGGCCCTCGGCGGCGCTGCGCGACAGGATCGTGGTCAGGGCCATGCCCTTGGGGGCGGCGCCCATGTCGAACACGAAACGCGCGCCATCCGGGCCATAGCCGGTGATCGCCTCGTCGCTGTTGATGATGACGTAATCTTCCGGGGCCTCGAAAGCGAAGCGCAGTTCCGGATGCCGGAAACTGCGGCCGTTGAGCACCCCTTGCGACAGCGACGACCCATAGACCATGCCGTCGATCGCGTTCAACTGCGGGTCGATATTGCGCACGCCGGTGGCGCCCCCGGCCAGTTGCACCGCGCGTTCCACCCGCTCGGGCGTGCGCGGATGCGAGGCCATCAGGTTGAACTGCTCGGCCGGGTTGTCCTGTCCGCGCAGGGCGGCCTCATAGGCCGAATAATCGTTCAGGCGCTGAAGGAAGCTCGCCATCGCGCCGGGGTCGTAGCCGGCAGCCTGAAGATAGCGGGTGCCGCGTTCGTCGGCCTCGAATTCCTGATCGCGGCTATAGGATTGCAGATAGACCTGGGCGCCCATATTGGCGATCTGGCTGACGGCCTCGCTGCCCAGCACCGCGCCCAGCAGGCCGGCGCCGACCTGGGCGATCATGCCGCTGGTCATCCGCTGGGCTGAATGCCGGCCGGTCACGTGACCGATTTCATGAGCGATCACGCCGGCCAGCTCCGCCTCGTCGCGCGCCAGCGAAATCAGGCCGCGGGTGACATGGACATAGCCGCCGGGCAGGGCGAAGGCGTTGACAATCGGGCTGTCGATGATGGTGAAGGTGAAGGGCTGGTCGGCCATCTCGGTCACCGACATCAGCCGGAAGCCGATATCCTCGACATAGCGTTGAAGCTTCTCGTCCTTGTATTCGCCGCCGAAGGCCTCGACCAGCTTGGGGTGTTCCTCGGCGCCCATCTGGGCCGCCTGCTCGTCGCCGACCAGACTGAAGCCCTGGCCGCCGGCGGGGCTGCCGGCGCAGCCTGCCACCGCCAGGCCGATGGCGGCGGCCCCCATCAGACGGCGCATGCCGTGCTTCAGCCCCCGCCGCGCCGGGCGCGGCGCCAGGGCGGAGGCCACCGCATGGCGGGCATCTGCGGGTGAGGGGCTGGTCGAGACGGGGCGGGCGACTGATGGCATGGACTGGGCCTCGCGGTCAGGGGCGGCTGCGGGCAGGGCTGCTGCAGTGATGACATGGGGACACTCCGCTCAAGATGGCGGCTGCGCCGGTCGCGCGCAAGCCGTGGCGGCGTGACAAGGCTGGGGCGACTGCGTCCGCCTCCTGTGCCAAAGCGGTGACCGCCGCTTGCATGACCGGGCTGCGATGGGCGACACTCAGGCGACGGGCGGCGATCGCTGCCTGCGTTGCGGTTGATGGCGCCGCCGCGGTTCTCCGACCCTTTGGGATACTGTGTCGATGTTTGGGATACTGTGTCGATGATGGATGCCGGCTCCCGCGATCTTCACCCGCCGATCGAGGCCGATGCCGGCGGGCAACTGGATCTGGGCGATGGTCATGTGATGGCGTGGGAAGCCTGCGGCCGCCCCGACGGGGTGCCGGTGGTGTTCCTGCATGGGGGGCCCGGCACCGGGGTGGAGCCGGCGCATCGGCGGTTCTTCGACCCCCGGATCTGGCGGGCGGTGCTGTTCGACCAGCGCGGCTGCGGCCGCTCGACTCCGCATGGCGAAACGCAGGCCAACACCACCGACCATCTGGTGGCGGATATCGAACGGCTGCGCCGGCATCTGGGCATCGAGCGTTGGGCGGTGTTCGGCGGGTCGTGGGGCTCGACCCTGGCGCTGGCCTATGCCACCACCCATCCCGATCGGGTGACGGCGCTGATGCTGCGCGGCATTTTTCTTGGCACCGATGCCGAGGTGGCGTGGTTCCTGCATGATATGGGCCGGTTCTTCCCCGAAGCCCATGCGGCCTTTCTGGCCCATCTGCCGGTCAGCGCCCGCGCCGACCCGCTGGCGGGCTATCTGCCGCTGCTGATGGACCCGGACCCGCGCGTGCATGCGCCGGCGGCACGGGCCTGGTCGGGCTATGAAACCGCCTGCGCCACCCTGCGCCCGCCGCCGCCCGCCGCCTTCACTGGCGCCAGCCCCGCGACGCTCGATCGTGGCGCGCTGGCGGTGGCGCGGCTGGAGGCGCATTATTTCGCCCACCGCTGCTTTCTGGCCGCGCGGCCGCTGCTCGACCGGATCGCGGGTGACGAGCGGGTGCGTGGCCTGCCGGTGCATATCGCCCAGGGCCGTTATGACGTGATCTGCCCACCCGACGCCGCCCACCGCCTGGCGGCGACGCTGGGTGAGCGGGCGGTGCTGGAAATCATCCCCGATGCCGGCCATTCGGCTTTCGAGCCCGGCACCCGCCGCGCCCTGGTCCAGGCCGCCGACCGCTTCGGCCGCCAGCTTGCCCGCGGCGGGCGCGCCTGAGCGGCCTGTTCCCGCGGGCGCCTTGGGTCTTTCGGGCAAGGGGCTTTCATGATAGGAAAGGTCCAGCCGCCGCCGCGCCTGTCTGCCTCACCTCAGACGCCACCGCCGCCGCGCACGGCGTCTCCGTAGCTCAGTAGGATAGAGCACAGGATTCCTAATCCTGGGGTCGCAGGTTCGAATCCTGCCGGGGACGCCAGTTTTTCATTTTTCATCTGGTCATGTTTTCTCGCCGGCGGCCGGACGTATTCGTCCCGGTGTGGCATAGCTTTGTTCCGGGTCGGGCGACCGGAAACGGGCGTGATCCCTCGGCGTCTCGTCGGCATTGGCATTGACGCTTGCGGCCATAATGGCCACAAATGGCCGATGCAGAATGAGGCAGGCCGGTGAAATCAATCTCCGCGCGCGACGCAAAATATAGCTTCGGAAAGCTGATCGACACGGCACGGGCAGGGCCCGTGACGGTCGAAAAGCATGGCCGGGCTGTGGTCGTGGTTCTGGCGGTCGAGGAATACGAGCGGCTGAAGGCAATCGAATCGGAGCAGAGCGCGAAACCGCCCCGCTCCGCCGAAAAGACGTGAGTTGGGGACGGAATGGCTGATCAGGCGCGGAAAGACAGGTTCGTCGCGGCGTTGACAGAGCTTGGCGGCTCCGCCGGCAACGGGCGTTTGCGCGAGGCCCTGGGTTGGGACGATGCCGCCTACACCGCGGTGAAGGATGACCTCGTCGCCGAGGGTGTCGTGACGCCCGGGCGTGGTCGCGGCGGTTCGGTTTCGCTTGCCGGTGCCGCGGATGCCAAAGCCGAGGCCCCTGCACCGGTCGCCGCTCGCGCCAAGCCTGCCCGCCCCAAGCCTGTTCGCGGCCAGTCTGTTGGCGGCCAGTCTGCTCGTGGCCAGTCTGCTCGCGGCCAGTCTGCTCGCGGTCATGGCAATGGCGGCAATCTCGGTTTCGAGGCGGATCTTTTCAAGGCTGCCGACAAGCTGCGCGGCAATATGGAACCATCAGACTATAAGCACGTCGCCCTTGGCCTGATCTTCCTGAAGCACATTTCCGACAGCTTCGAGGCCAAGCGCGACAAGCTGCTGGCCGATTATCCCGCCGGTGCCGAGGATCCGGACGAATACGCGGCCGAAAACATCTTCTGGGTGCCGAAGGAGGCGCGCTGGTCGCATCTTCAGGCGAAGGCGAAACAGCCGTCGATCGGAAAGATGATCGACGAGGCGATGATCGCCATCGAGAAGCGGAACGACAGCCTGAAGGGCGTGCTGCCCAAGGATTATGCCCGGCCGGCGCTCAACGCGGTGATGCTGGGCGAGTTGATCGATCTGATTTCCGGCATCGCGCTGGGCCAGGAGAAGGGCGAGGCGCGCGATGTGCTTGGCCGCGTCTATGAATATTTCCTCGGCCAGTTCGCGGGTTCCGAAGGCAAGCGCGGCGGCGAGTTCTATACGCCGCGATCGGTCGTGCGGGTGATGGTCGAGATGATCGAGCCCTATAAGGGCCGGGTCTATGATCCATGCTGCGGTTCGGGCGGCATGTTCGTGCAATCGGAAAAGTTCGCGCTGGAACATGAGGGCCGGATCGGCGACATCGCCATTTATGGCCAGGAGTCGAATTATACCACATGGCGGCTGGCCAAGATGAACCTCGCCGTGCGCGGTATCGACGCCGACATCAAATGGAACAGCGAGGGCAGCTTCCACAAGGACGAGCTGCGCGACCTGAAGGCCGACTACGTTCTGGCCAACCCGCCCTTCAATATCTCCGATTGGGGCGGTGACCGGCTGCGGGATGATGTGCGCTGGACATATGGCGTGCCGCCGGCCAGCAACGCCAACTTCGCCTGGGTGCAGCACATCGTGCACCACCTTTCGCCGTCGGGCGTGGCGGGTGTCGTGCTGGCGAACGGCTCGATGTCGTCGACGCAGAACAGCGAGGGCGCGATCCGGCAGGCACTGATCGAGGGCGTGAACGGTGCGCCGGGCGTGGTCGATTGCATGATAGCGCTGCCCGGCCAGCTCTTCTATTCAACGCAGATCCCGGTCTGCCTCTGGTTCCTCGCCCGCGACAAATCGAATGGCATCGCCCGCAATGCGAAGTTGCGCGACCGGCGCGGCGAGATCCTGTTCATCGACGCGCGCAAGCTCGGCCACATGGTGGACCGCACGCGCAAGGAATTCTCGGACGCCGATATCGATAAGATCACGCGCGCTTATCATGCCTGGCGTGGTGAGGGCGACGCTGGCGCCTATGAGGATGTGCCGGGCTTCTGCAAGTCGGCGACGCTGGAAGAGATCAAGGCGCATGGTTATGTGCTGACGCCGGGACGGTATGTTGGGGCGGCGGAGGTTGAAGATGACGAAATGCCGTTTGCGGAGCGGTTTGCGGCGCTGCGAGCGATATTGGCTGAGCAGTTCGAAGTTGGGCGTGGGCTTGAGGCCCGTGTGATTCGAGCGCTATCTGCTGTGGGTGGAAATGTCTGACTTTCCGATCGCTCAATTGGGGGAGCTTGCAAAGCCCGAGCGTGCTGCCATTGCGATTGGCCCTTTCGGCTCTCGCATGAAGGCAGATGTTTACGTTCCAATCGGCGTGCCTGTGATTCGTGGAACTAACATATCGAGCGACCGGTCACTAAAGGGCAACTGGGTCTATGTGCCAGAGGATTTTGCCGCGACGATGCCTGCATGCGCCCTGCAAAGTGGGGACCTCGTGTTCCCGCACCGAGGCTCGATAGGCGAGGTAGCGTTGATTGAGCAATCGCACGTTCCAATGGTTATTTCGTCAAGTATGATGAAGTTCCGGCCTGACCCGCGACGCCTGGATAGCCGGTTCGCTTACTATTTTTTTAAGTCACAGCCAGGGCGTGAAGAAATCTTGCGATTCGGATCTCAGGTTGGAACACCCGGCATTGGACAACCCCTTGCTTCCCTAAAGCAATTTCGGATTCCGCTTCCTCCGTTGGAACAGCAAAAGGCCATCGCTTCCATCCTCGGCGCCCTCGACGACAAGATCGAACTGAACCGGAAGATGAACGAGACGCTGGAGGCGATGGCGCGGGCGCTCTTCAAGGACTGGTTCGTCGATTTCGGCCCGACCCGCGCCAAGATGGAAGGCCGCGCGCCCTATCTCGCGCCGGATATCTGGTCCCTCTTCCCCGACCGCCTTGATGATGAAGGCAAGCCGGAGGGATGGATGGAAAAGCCGTTGACCAAATTTTTCGAAATTGTGGGCGGAGGCACGCCAAAAACTTCCGAATCTGGCTACTGGGGGGGTGATATTCCATGGTTTTCAGTGGTGGACACACCGTCTGGTAGCGATATCTTTGTTTTTGAAACGGAAAAGAGCATTACTGACGACGGCCTGCGAAATAGCTCTGCTCGTCTTCTCGATAGGGGCGGGACAATTATTTCGGCCCGTGGCACGGTCGGTAACCTTGCGATGGTTGGCCGACCGATGGCATTCAATCAGTCTTGCTATGGTCTGAAGGGAGCAAACGGATATGGGCCGTGCTTTGTGTTCCTTGCCGCAAAGCACATGGTAGCCAAGCTTCAGTCTCTAGCCCATGGTTCTGTGTTCTCGACGATAACTCGCCAGACATTTGATTCTGTTTATCTTCCTGCACCTGGAATTTATGTTGCGAAACAGTTCGACCTCGTTGCGTCTGCCTTATTCGAACGGATGCGCGCCAATGTGGCCGAATCCCACACCCTCGCCGCAACCCGGGATTTCCTCCTTCCAAAGCTCATGTCGGGTGAGGTACGAATCAAGGATGCCGCAACGCTGGTTGGGGAGGTCACATGACACGCGCGGCCATCCGCCCCGAGATGTTGCGCTGGGCGCGGGAGCGGGCCGGCATTCATGACGTCGGCGATCTGCTGGGCCGCTTTCCGAAGCTCAACGCGTGGGAGGCCGGCGAGGCGCGACCTACGCTCAAGCAGTTGGACGCCTTCGCGCAGGCGGTTCATGTGCCCATCGGTTCTCTGTTCCTTCCCGAGCCGCCGGAGGAGCCGTTGCCGATCCCCGATTTCCGCACCCATGACGGGCGCGCGGTGCGGCGTGCCAGCCCCGCTTTGCTCGACATGCTCTATGCCTGCCAGGAACGGCAGGGCTGGTATCGGGAGTTCGCGTTGACGGTGCGTATGCCCGAGGCGGGTTTCCTTGGCAGCGCGGATCTTGACGATCGGCCAGAAGACGTTGCGGCGCGCATGGCGGACATGCTCGGCTTCGATGTGGCCGCCAGGGCCGCCTGCCGCAACTGGGAGGAGGCGCTGCGGCTGTTCATCGCCCAGGCGGATGCCGCCGGTGTGCTGGTGATGGTGAGCGGCGTCGTCCTGTCCAACAACCACCGGCCCCTTGATCCGGAGGCGTTCCGCGGCTTCGATCGCCACGCCAATGGCCGCGTCGCCAGCATCGACAAGGTCGGTGATGACTTACTGGCCGGTGGCGACGATCTGTCCGATTGGGCCACCGCGCCTCAAGACGCGGAGGTCGCCTGATGGCGTATCTGTCAGAGGCGGCTGTTGAACGGGTGGTGCTCGATCAACTCGCCGGCCTCGGTTACGCGATTGCCACCGATGCCGGGATCGGCCCGGATGGAAAGGCGCCCGAGCGGGACGCCTATGGCGATGTGGTGCTGGTCAGGCGACTGACGGCGGCGATTGAAAAACTCAACCCGGCGATCCCGGCGGAGGCGCGCGGCGATGCCCTGCGCAAGGTGCTGGCCACCGAAATGCCGTCGCTGATTGAAGAGAACCGCCGCCTGCACAAGCTGATGGTCGAGGGCGTCGATGTCGAGTTCTACAGCGTGGACGGCACGATCCGGGGCGACAAGGTCCGCCTGATCGATTTCGACGATCACGCCGCGAATGACTGGCTGGCAACCGGCCAGTTCACCGTGATCGAGGGCGGCATCAATCGCCGGCCGGATATCGTCGTTTTCATCAATGGGTTGCCGCTCGGCGTGATCGAACTGAAAGCGCCCGGCGGCGAGACCGCCACCCTTGCCGGCGCACACAACCAGCTTCAGACCTACAAGGCGCAGATCCCGTCGCTCTTCCGGACGAATGCCGTTCTTGTCACCTCGGATGGCATCACCGCGCGCGTGGGTTCGCTGACCGCCGATCAGGAACGCTTCATGCCCTGGCGGACCACAGACGGCAAAGTCATCGCCGCGAAAGGCCAGCCGGAACTGGGCATTCTGATCGACGGCGTTTTCGATCGCCGGCGCCTGCTCGATCTGCTGCACGATTTCACCGTGTTCGGCGAAACCGGTTCAGGGCTCGCTAAGATCATCGCGGGCTATCATCAGTTCCATGCCGTGCGGCATGCGGTGGACAAAACCATCGAGGCATCGGCGCCACAGGGCGATCGAAGGGTCGGGGTGATCTGGCACACCCAGGGGTCGGGCAAGAGCCTGTTGATGGCGTTCTATGCCGGGCAGCTCGTGCGGCGGCCGGCGCTTGAAAACCCGACGATCGTTGTCGTCACCGACCGCAACGATCTGGACGACCAGCTTTTCGGCACGTTTTCCATGTGTCGCGATCTGATCCGACAAACGCCTGTTCAGGCCGAGAGCCGGGATGATCTGCAATCGGCGCTCAGCCGGGCCTCTGGTGGCGTGATCTTCACGACCATTCAGAAGTTCTCGCCGCCAACCGGCGAGACCGTCTATCCGATGTTGTCCGACCGCCGGAACATCGTCGTGATCGCGGATGAGGCACACCGAAGCCAATACGGCTTCCGGGCGCGGATCGAACGGAAGACCGGCGAGATCGCCTATGGTTTCGCGAAGTATCTGCGCGATGCGCTGCCGAACGCGTCCTTCATCGGGTTCACCGGAACGCCGATCGAGACGGACGATGTGAGCACGCCTGCGGTGTTCGGCGACTATATCGACGTTTACGACATCAGCCGGGCGGTGGAAGACGGCGCCACGGTGCCGATCTATTATGAGAGCCGCCTTGCGCGCATCGAGCTTCCCGATGACGAGAAGCCGAAGATCGATGCGGAAATCGACGACCTCACCGAAGACGAAGCGACGATCGAACAGGAGCGCATCAAACGGCAATGGGCGACCGTCGAGGCATTGGTCGGCTCGGAGAAGCGGCTTGCGATGGTGGCCGCCGATCTGGTTCAACATTTCGAGGACCGGGTCGCCGCCATGGACGGCAAGGCGATGGTGGTTTGCATGAGCCGCCGCATCTGCGTGGCGCTCTACGACCAGATCATAGCGCTTCGGCCCGATTGGCACGGCGACGACGATGCGGCGGGCAAGATCAAGGTGGTGATGACCGGATCGGCCGCCGATCGTCAGGAATGGCAATCCCATATCGGAGGCAAGGCGCGCCGCGACCTTCTGGCGAGGCGCGCGAAAGACCCGAGGGACACGCTCAAGCTGGTGATCGTGCGGGATATGTGGCTGACCGGCTTTGACGCGCCATCGATGCACACGATGTATATCGACAAGCCGATGAAGGGCCATGGATTGATGCAGGCGATCGCCCGGGTGAACCGCGTTTTCCGCGACAAGCCCGCCGGCCTCGTCGTCGACTACATCGGCATTGCTCAGAACCTCAAGAACGCGCTCGGCCAATATTCCGGCGCCGACCAACGCCAGGCTGGTATTGACGAAGCCGAGGCAGTCGCCGTGCTGCTTGAGAAATACGAGGTCGTGAAGGCCATGTATCACGGCTTCGACTATGCCCGGGGATTGGTCGGTGCGCCGCGTCAGCGGCTGATCGTGCTCGCCGAAGCGCTCGAATGGATCCTTGGCCGCCAGCACGACGCCGCCGCGCGGGAGACGACCGAGGATGGCCGGCGCCGGGAAAACCGCCGGTATCAGGATGCCGTTCTTGCGCTGTCGAAGGCATTCGCCCTGGCATCGGCAAGCGATGACGCGCGCGACATCCGCGATGACGTCGGCTTCTTTCAGGCGGTTCGGGCCGCTCTCGTGAAATCGGCCGATGGTGCGGGACGAAGCGCCACCGACCGCGCGTTTGCTATTCAGCAGATCCTCGACCGGGCCGTCGTCTCAACCGAGATCGTCGACATTCTCGCCGCCGCTGGCATCACGACGCCCGATATCTCGATCCTGTCGGACGACTTCCTCGCCGAGGTTCAGCAACTGGGCAAGAAAAACCTTGCACTTGAGGCGTTGCGAAAGCTGCTGAACGACGAAATTCGGTCGCGCAGCAAAACCAACGTGGTCGAGACCAAGCGCTTTTCCGAGCGGCTGGATATGGCGATCGCCCGCTATCATGCAAACGCGATCAGCACCGTGGAGGTGTTGCAGGAGCTGATCGATCTTGCCAAAGAGGTCCGCGCCGCCCGCAGGCGTGGCGAAGATGAGGGTCTGTCACAAGACGAGATCGCCTTCTATGACGCCCTGGCCGAAAGCGAAAGCGCCGTCGAACTGATGGGCAACGAGTCGCTTAAGGTGATCGCGCATGAACTTCTTGTCAGCCTGAGGGGCAGCGTGTCGGTGGACTGGTCGCACCGCGAAAGTGCGCGAGCGCGCATGCGCGTGCTGGTGAAGCGCATTCTGCGCAAGCACGGCTACCCGCCCAAACTTGAAGACGCCGCGGTGCAAACGGTGCTTCGACAGGCCGAGGCGCTATCTGCAAGCTGGTGATAAACGGCAGACAAGGGCGGCTCCATCCGGAACCGCCCTTGTTCGTGTTCATACACCCAGTGCCGCCCGGTCAGCCGATCTTGGCCGCCGTGTCGTCGAGCGTCGCTTCCAGGGTGTCGACGATCTGGTCGACTTCCTTTCCGCTGACGATCAGCGGCGGGCAGAAGGCGATGGCGTCGAGCATGTTGCGGGTGATCACGCCACGCGTCTGCATGCCGGTGTTGACCATGCCGCCCAGCGCGCCCGGGGTCTCAAGCGCGGTCTTGGCGGCCTTGTCGGTGACCAGTTCGACGGCCGCGATCAGGCCGACGCCGCGGACTTCGCCGATCAGGCTGTGGCTTTCCAGCGCCTTCAGCCGGCCGAGCAGATGGGCGCCGACCTCGCGGGCATGGGCGACCAGGTCGCGTTCCTCGATGATCTTCAGGTTCTCCAGCGCCACCGCCGCCGCGACCGGGTGGCCGGCGGCGGTGAAGCCGTGGCCGAGCACGCCGATCTTGTGGCTTTCATCGGCGATCGGCTCATAGACCTTCTCGTTGATCATGAAGGCCGAGATCGGCATGTAGGACGACGAGAGCTGCTTCGACATGGTCATGATGTCGGGGCGCAGGTCATAGGTCTGGCTGCCGAACATGTTGCCGGTGCGCCCGAAGCCGCAGATCACCTCGTCGGCGATCAGCAGGATGTCGTACTTGGCCAGAACCGCCTGGATCTTCTCCCAATAGGTCGCGGGCGGCACCACCACGCCGCCGGCGCCCATCACCGGCTCGCCGATGAAGGCCATGATCGTCTCAGGGCCTTCCGCCAGGATCATGGCTTCCAGTTCCTCGGCGCGGCGGGTGGCGAAAGCCTCTTCCGTCTCGTCGGGGCCGGCATCCTTCCAGTGATGGGGCGAGCCGGTGTGCAGCACCCGCGCGATCGGCAGATCGAACGAGCGATGGTTGTTGGGCAGGCCGGTCAGGCTGGCCGAGGCTATGGTGACGCCGTGATAGCCGCGCATCCGGCTGATGATCTTCTTGCGCTCGGGCTGGCCCATGGCGTTGGACCGATACCAGAGCAGCTTCAGGATGGTGTCGTTGGCTTCCGAGCCTGAATTGGTGAAGAACACCTTGCTCATCGGCACAGGGGCAAGCCCGATCAGCTTTTCGGCCAGATCGATCACCGGGCCGTTGGACTTGTAGCTGAAGGTGTGCGCGAAGGGCAGCTTGGCCATCTGGCGGGCGGCGGCATCGGCCAGCCGCTGCTCGCTGAAGCCCAGCGCCACGCTCCACAGGCCGGCCATTGCCTCAATATAGCGGTTGCCGTGGATGTCCACGACATGGACACCATCGCCGCGCTCCAGCACGATCGAGCCGGTCTCCTCGTGGCGACGGGCATCGGTGTAGCTGTGCATGTGATAGGCGATGTCGCGGGCTTCCGGCGAGTTCGGGCTGTAGGCCATGGGTCGGGCTCCTGATGGGCGATGGGTCGGCATCGCCACGCGTTCATGTCGGGGGCGGGGCGTGAGGGGGGGCGGGGCGTGAGAGGGGGAGGGGCGAGACTGTCGCTGCCTGACGATACGCCGGTCAGCCGGCGGCCGCATCAGCGGCGAGCGCCGCATCGCAGGCATTCAGGAACACGACGGCATTGTCGGACAGGCTTGGCCCCAGATAGCCGCCCTCCTGCACCAGCACCGTCGGCAGACCGAAGCGGGTGATCTTCGCGGCCGTGGCGGCGAAACCATCGGCCGTGCAGCGCACCACCGACAAGGGATCGTCATGGGCCATGTCGAAGCCCAGCGACACCACCAGCGCCTCGGCGCCGAAATCGCGGATCGCCGCCAGCGCGCGGTCGACAGCGAGCCCGATCTCGGCATCGCCGTCGCCCGGGTTCAGCAGCAGGTTGAGCGTGGTGCCAAGGCCGGCATCGCGGCCGGTTTCATCGCCATAGCCCAGATAATAGGGCGGGTAATCGGCCGGATCGACATGCAGCGAGGCATAGAAGACATCCGGATCGCCATAGAAGATGTCCTGGGTGCCATTGCCGGCATGGGTGTCGACGTCGAGCACCGCGACGCGCGCGAATTTGCGGCGCAGATGCCGGGCGGCGGCAGCGGCGTTGTTGAAGAAGCAGAAGCCGTTGCTGGCATCCCATGACGCATGATGGCCCGGCGGCCGGCTGAGGCCATAGACCATCCGCGCGCCCGCCAGCACCTGATCGGCGGCATCCACCGCCGACTGCGCCGACCAGTAGATCGCCTCCCAGGTGCCCGCCATCACCGGGCAGGCGGTGTCGGTGGCGTAATAGCCGAGCTGGCCGACCACGCCCTGCGGCACCCGGCCCTCGCGCCGGCCGGTGTGGTAGTTGGGCACGGCCGCCTCGGTCGATCCGGTCGCCTCCACCCAGCGCGTCCAGGCGGTGCGGAAGAAATCGACATAGCCGCGATCGTGGACCGCATAAAGCGGCTCAAGCCCATGATCGGCGGGCGCCACGATCTCGTGGCCGGCGCCGGCCAGGGCATCGCGAAGCAGGATCGCGCGCTGCGGCTGTTCGGGATGGGTGATGAAGCCGCCCCGCCGGAAATAGGTTTCCGGCGCATGGGCGGTCTGGCGCGGATCGAACACGACTTTCATGGGGGAGAACGCCTGTTGCTGGGACGCGAAGTCGGGTGGAACGAGGAGGGCGCGGCGGATCAGTATCCCGCCTGCCGGTCGACCATGGTCGGGACAGGGTCGCCCCCACCCAGACGGGCGGCGGCGGCGGCGATATGGCGGGCCAGGGCGTTGCGGTCGGGCTCGCTCGCCTCATGCGGGGTCACCAGGATGCGCGGATCGTGCCAGAAGCGGTGCTCCTGCGGCAGCGGCTCGACAGCGAAGACATCGAGCGAGGCGGCGGCGATCCGGCCGCTGTCGAGGGCCGTGGTCAGATCATCCTCGACCAGATGCTCGCCACGGCCGAGCTGGATCAGCACCGCGCCCATGGGCAGACGGTCGAACAGCGGGCCCGACAGGATGCCCCGGGTGTCGTCGGTGAGCGGCAGCAGGTTGACCAGCATATCGGCCTGGGCGGCGATGCGGGCGGCGCCATCCGGCCCTGAGACCACGGTCACGCCCGCCGGCACCAGGGCCGGATCGGGCGGCCGCCGCGACAGCACCCGGACGTCATAGCCAAGCCCGGCCAGCACGCCGGCGGTGACCCGCCCCATATGACCGAAGCCCAGAACCGCCACCCGGACATCACCGGCCGGGCGCTTTTCCATCACCCGCCGCCACAGCGCCACCCGCTGCTGGGCGATATAGGTGGCCATGCCGCGATGATGCCAGAGCACGTGCCAGGCGGCGAAGCCCGCCATCATCCGCGCCTGATCGTCATCGCGCACCCGCAACACCGGCAGCCCGGCCGGCAGGCTGGGGCACTCCAGGATGTTGTCGACCCCGGCCGCGATCGACGACACGAAGGCGAGGTTGGGGAACGGGTGGAAGGCATCGGGTGCCGGCTTCCAGGCCAGCGCGAAATCCACCGCCTCTGGTGCCGCCAGGGCCTCTTCGGGCTTAAGCAGATCGACCTGGGGCGCATGGCGGGCGAACCCTCCGCCGAAGATCGCCTTCAGATCGAGCATGGTGCTGAGGCAGACGCAGCGATAGCGACGCGCGGTCATGGCAGGGCGGCCCCCGCTTGCGCGAAGCGCTTCAGCGGCGTGCCCGGGCCGCGACCGGGGATGGCGGCCAGCAATTCGCGGGTGTAGGCGCTTTGCGGGTTGCCGAAGACCTCGGCCACCGTGCCCATCTCGACGATCCGGCCGCGCTGCATCACCGCCAGCCGGTCGCAGATCTGGGCCGCGACCCTGAGATCATGGGTGACGAACAGCATCGACAGGTTCAGCCGTGCCTTCAGCCCCGCCAGCAGATCGAGCACCTGAGCCTGGATCGAGACGTCGAGCGCCGACACCGCCTCGTCGGCGATGATCAGTTCAGGGTTCATCGCCAGAGCCCGGGCGATGCCGACACGCTGGCGCTGCCCACCTGAGAACTCATGCGGGAAGCGGTCGGCGGATGAACCGTCGAGGCCGACGGTGGCCAGCAGTTCGCGCGCCTGCGCACGGGCCTCGGCGGCCGGCACGCCGGCGGCGATCGGTCCCTCGGCGATGATCTGGCCGACGCGGGTGCGCGGGTTCAGCGAGCCGAACGGATCCTGGAACACCATCTGCACCCGGCGGCGCTCCTTGCGCAGCGCCTTGGCGTTCAGGCTGGCCAGATCGACGCCGTCGATTTCGGCCGAGCCGCGATCGGGATCGATCAGCCGGACGATGCAGCGACCGAGCGTCGACTTGCCCGAACCGCTTTCCCCGACGATGCCGAGTGTTTCGCCGCGCGCCAGATCGAACGAGATGTCGTCGACCGCATGGACCACGCGGGGCTTGCGCAGCAGGCCGCCCTTGCCGTGATAGGTCTTGGTCAGGCCGCGCACCTTCAGCAGCGGCTCGGCCGCATCGGGCGTGATGGCCGGACCGGCGCGGTCGGGCACGTTCATGCCCGGGATGGCATCGATCAGGCCGCGGGTATAGGGATGCGACGGGTTGCCCAGCACATCGGCGGCGGTGCCGATCTCGACCACCTTGCCATGCTGCATCACGCAGACCCGGTCGGCGATTTCGGCCACCACGCCGAAATCATGGGTGATGAACATCACGCCCATGCCGTGGCGGATCTGAAGATCACGGATCAGTTTCAGGATCTGGGCCTGGGTGGTGACGTCGAGCGCGGTGGTCGGCTCGTCGGCGATCAGCAGGCGCGGTTCCAGCGCCAGCGCCATGGCGATCATCACCCGCTGGCGCTGGCCGCCCGAGAGCTGGAAGGGATAGGCATCGATGGCGCGGGCGGGCTCGGGAATGCCGACCTCGGTCAGCAGCTCCAGCGCGCGCGCCCGCCGTTCGCGCGGTTTCAGCCGGTTATGGCCCTCGAACACCTCGGCGATCTGCTCACCCACCCGCATCAGCGGGTTCAGCGCGCTCATCGGTTCCTGGAAGATCATGGCGATGCGGGCGGCGCGGATGGCGCGCATGCCGGCCTCGTCGAGGGTCAGCAGATCGCGACCCTCGAACATGATCCGGCCGGCCGCCGGGCGCACGCCATGCGGCAGCAGGCCCATCACCGCATTGGCGGCCATGGATTTGCCCGAGCCGCTCTCGCCGACGATGCACAGGATCTCGCCGGCGGCGAGGTCATAGCTGACATCGTCGACCGCGAACGGCCGGTCGGCGCCGGCGGGCAGGGCCAGCTTCAGGCCGCTGATCGACAGCAGCGCGTCGGGACGGGCCTGATCTGATCCGGTCATACCCGGTTGGGTCTTCAAGTCACTGGTCAATGGCCCGCTCCTCAATGTCCCTGGCGCGCGAGGCGCGGATTGAGGGCATCGTTCAGCCCTTCGCCCACCAGATTGAGGGCGAGCACGGTGAGCAGGATCGCGACACCGGGGAAGAAGCTCAGCCACCACGCCTGGCGGATCACGGTGCGGGCGGCGCCGATCATATAGCCCCAGCTCATCACGTTCGGATCGCCCAGCCCCAGGAAGGACAGCGAGCTTTCCAGCAGGATCGCGGTCGCCACCATCAGCGAGGCCAGCACGATGATCGGCGACAGCGTGTTGGGCAGGATCTGGCGCAGGATGATGGTGGTGTTCGACTGGCCGGCGAGGGTGGCGGCTTCGACATATTCCCGCGTGCGCAACGACAGCACCTCGCCGCGCACCAGGCGTGCCACCGGCGGCCAGCTCACCACGGCGATCGCGACCACGATCGAGGTGATGCTGGGCTCGAAGATCGCGACCAGCACCACGGCGAGCGCGAAGCTCGGCACGGTCTGGAAGAACTCGGTGAAGCGCATCAGCGCGTCGTCGACGATGCCGCCGTAATAGCCGGCAACGGCGCCCAGCGGCACGCCGATCGCCAGTGCCACAACCGTGGAGACCAGCCCGATCAGCAGCGAGATCCGCGCGCCATGCGCCAGGCCCGAGGCGACGTTGCGGCCGAGCGTATCTGTGCCGAGCGGCAGTCCGGCCACGTCGAACGGCGCCAGGAACGGCCGCTGGACCATCTTCCAGGGCGACATCGGATAGATCAGCGGCGCGATGATCGCGACCAGGATGACAATGAACAGGATCGCCAGCCCGATCAGGGCGCCGCGATTCTGGGCGAAACGTTTCAGGAAGCCGTTCATCCCGCTGCCTCGATCCGCGGGTCGGCGATCCGGTAGACCAGATCGGTGACCAGATTGAACAGGATGACCATGGCGGCCGAGACGAAGAACACACCGAGCAGCAGGTTGTAGTCGCGCTGCAACAGGGCTTCGAACATCAGCCGGCCGATACCGGGCCAGGCGAAGACGGTTTCGGTGAGGATGGCGCCGCCCACCATCTGCCCGGCCTGGAGCCCGGCCAGGGTCACGATCGGCAGGATGGCGTTGCGCAGCACATGGCGGCGCTGGATCACCCCCGGCTTCAGTCCTTTGGCGCGCGCGGTCTTGACGAAGTCCAGCCGCGAGACCTCAAGCATTGAGGCGCGGGTCATGCGGGTATAGACCGCCATGAAGAACAGGCCGAGCGTCAGTGCCGGCAGAACCAGGTGTTCCGCCACGTCCAGCCAGCGATCGAGGCCGGTATAGTTGCCGCCCACGGTTTCCATGCCGAAGCCGGGCAGCCAGCCGAGTGTCACCGAGAACAGCAGCACCGCCATCAGCGCCACCCAGTAGAGCGGGGTGGCATAGAAGATCAGGGCGGCGGTGGTGATGGCCGTGTCCGACCAGCGGCCGCGGCGCATGGCGGCGACGGCACCGGCCGCCACGCCCATGATCAGCGAGATCACGAAGGCCGTGCCGGTGAGCAGCAGGGTCGCGGGCAACCGGTCGAGGATCAGGTCGAGCACCGGCATCTGCTGACGATAGGAAAAGCCGAAATCGAGCTGAACCACGCCCGAGATATAGATCCACAACTGTTCGTGCAGCGGCAGGTTCAGGCCGAACCGCTCGCGGAGCTGATCGAGGAAGATCTGGTCGGCGGCACCGGCTTCGCCGGCCATCACGGCGGCGGGATCGCCGGGGGCTGCATGGATCAGGAAGAAGTTCAGGACCAGGACTGCGAGCAGGACCAGGGCAGCCTTGAACAGCCGGCCGATCAGGAACCGTGCCAGCGCCATCGGCGGTCTCCTTGCGGGAGGTGTGGCGTCACCGGCCGGGCCTTGACAAGGCCCGGCCGGTGGTATCGATGCGAGGGCGTTACGGGTGCGGGATCACTCGATCCAGGCATCCTTGAAGCCATCGTTCACGCCGATGCCGGTGGTGATCAGGTTCTTGACGTTGCAGCGATAAATGGTGGGGAAGCCCAGTTCCAGCAGCCAGGCGACCGGCACGTCGTCGACCAGCTTCTTCTGGACCGCGGTATAGACGCCCTCGCGCTTCTTGTCGGAGAAGGCGACGGCGCCATCGGCGAACAGCTTGTCGACCTCAGGCGAGGCATAGCCCGCGACATTGTTCCAGGGCGAGCCCTTGGCGATGTTGGTCGACACATAGGTGCGCGACACGCCCAGTGCCGGATCGCCATACTGATAGAGATAGGTGAAGGCCAGATCGTAATCCCAGTCGGAGACCTTCTGGTTCCAGCCGGCGACGTCGGTCGCGACCAAGTCGACCTTGATGCCGACTTCCTCAAGATTCTGCTTCACCGCCTCGGCCCAGCGCTGCCAGGTCTCGCCATAAGGCAGCGGCAGCACGCGGATGGGGGTGCCGTCATAGCCCATCTCCTTCAGCAGTTCCCGGGCCTTGTCGGGATCATGCGGATAGGGCGTGACCTTGTCGGAATAGAAGCGGATCTTCGACGAGAACGGGCCGGTCGCGACGTCGCCCAGGCCGTTCCACAGCACCTCCTTGGCGAATTCGCGATCCATGGCATACATGATCGCCTTGCGGAACCGGACGTCGGCGGTGGGGCCTTCGCGGTTGTTCAGCCACAGCCAGGACTGCGGGGCGAAGAATTCCCAGCCCTTGTCGGTGACGCAGGTGTTGTCGAGGGCGGTCAGGCGCTGCACGTCGAAATTCTCGACCGAGCCGCCGGGCAGGATATCGACGGTGCCGGTCTCGAAGGCCACGGCGCGTGAGGCGGCGTCGGGGATCACGTGCCAGTAGATCTCGTCGAGGTGGGGCTTGCCCTCCTGGTAATAATTCTCGTTCTTGACCAGCAGGATATGCGAGCCCTTGACCCATTCCTTGAACTTGAACGGGCCGGTGCCGATCGGCGTGTTGTTGGCCGGATTGGTCTTGAAGTCGGTGCCTTCATAAATGTGCTTCGGGATCATCGGCATGGTGCCAGCCTCGAAAATGCCGAGGAACGGACCGAAGGGCTGCTTGAGCTTGAAGACCACGGTGTAATCGTCGGGCGCCGAGATATTCTCGACATGAGCGAGCGAGGCCCGCAGCCGCGCATGGGTCTCACGCAGGAAGACGTCGACCGAGAACACCACGTCGGCCGAGGTGAACGGCTCACCATCGTGCCATGTGACGCCCTTGTGGAGCTTGAAGGTATAGATCGTGCCGTCGCCCGACACGGTCCAGCTCTCGGCCAACTGCGGCATGGGCTTCAGAGATGGGTCATACCGGAGCAGGCCCTCATAGATCTGCCCCGCGACCATCTGGGTCGGGCCGTTCTGAATCAGGCCGAGCATCAGTCCCGGCGGCTCAGGCTGGATGACGACGTTGGCCCGTCCTCCCTCGACGGGCGCGGCGGCCGCCGCGAAAATCATCGACAGCGCTGCCACGCCGCCCAGCAGAAATCCCCTGATCATTCCTAAAGTCCCCCTGACGTCCTTGGATTGGTGAAACCTCGTCTGCGTCTTCCGTCTTGTTCTTGAGACTGCTTCTTGTCGCAGCTAGCCGTTAATCGGCTATGCACCGGCCACGCTCCCGCCGGATCAGTTCAACTGATCAGCTCTCGAAATCCGGCTGGATCTTGCGGAGCAGTCTCAGATAGGCATCCCATTCCACATCGGGGCGGTTATGGGGATGCTCGCCATCCCAGCCCTCGTACTGCTGCGCGGTACGCTGGCAGACCTCCTCTGAGGGCAGGTGGATCGGTGCGCCTGAGCTTTGCAGGGCGAGCTGGGCCCGGCAACTGCGCTCAAGATTGTACATCAGCTTGAAGGCTTCCGAGACCGTGCGGCCACAGGTCAGAAGCCCGTGATTGCGCAGAATCATAACCTTCGCATCGCCCAGATCCGCGACCAGCCGCTCCCGTTCGGCCAGGTCGAGCGCGATGCCCTCGTATTCATGGAACGCGATACGGTTGTGGAATTGCAAGGACCACTGGTTCAGCGGCAGCAATCCGTTCTCCTGGCACGACACGGCGACACCGGCGACGGTGTGGGTGTGCAGCACGCAGTGAATGTCGTGGCGCGCCGCATGCACGGCGCTGTGAATGGTGAAGCCGGCGGCATTGATGCCGGCGCCATGCGGGTCGTCGATCAACCGCCCGTCCAGGTCCACCGTCACCAGATTGGAGGCGGTGACCTCGTCGAACCGCAACCCATACGGGTTGATCAGGAACCGGCCATGGCCATCCTCGCCATCGGGTGCGCGGGCCGAGATATGGGTGAAGATGCTGTCATCCATGCCGAAATGCGCGACCAGCCGATAGGCCGCGGCCAGATCGACCCGCTCGGCGCCGGCGGTCGGAGATGACGGCTGGGCGGAGACTTCGGAAACGGTTGCGCGGCGCATCGGCGGCCCTCATGAGTGATCGGCGGCGTCGACGGGTCCGGGATGGGTGCGGCAAATTGTCGACAATCGACATTCGACCACGTTTCCGGCATGCTCGCAAGGCAGAGGTTGCACATGATGCAGATGACAGGAGGCGCATTGTCCATGCCGGAGAAGGGCCAGACGCCCGGCACCCCCCTGTCGAGGGATGCAGGATCAGTGTCAATGGATACAGCGACGCCGCCGGCCGGCGGCGGCGGGCCGCTTTTGACGGCCCTGGATCAGAACGATCTGGTGAACCGGATCGCGCAGGTTCTGACCGACGCCATCCTGAAGGGCGGCTTCAAGCCCGGTGCGCGTCTGACCGAGGCCACCATTGCCCGTGACCTGGGCGTCAGCCGCGCGCCGGTGCGCGAGGCGGCGCGGCTGCTGGAAAATCGCGGTCTGGTGGTGGCGATGCCGCGTCGCGGCTTCTTCGTCCGCCAGTTCGACTGGCACGATCTCGATCAGATCTACGATCTGCGCATGTGCCTGGAACGCCATGCCGGGGCCCTGCTGGTGGGCAGCCTGACCGACGAGATGGCATCGAAGCTGCGGGCACAGGTGGCGTTCCTGCACCGGCTGGCCGAGGATGGCGACGGCGAACGCCAGATCGAGGAAGACCTGAAATTCCACCGCATGATCTGCGTGTTCGCCGGCAACCGGCGGCTGCTGAAGGTGTTCGACGAACTGACCGCCGAAACCCGGTTCGGCATCGCCATGATCGGCCGGCTGTACGACGACCCCCATCAGATCGCCCGGACCCACGAGCCGCTGCTGGATGCCCTGGTCGCACGGGATGCAGGCGTGTTCGCGGCCGCCAGCGATTACCATATCGGCACGGCGCGCGAGCGGGTGGTGGCGATGTTCAGCGCCGATGGCGCTCCCCGTCGCGGTGATCCGTCCTCGGAGTAGGGCCGCGTTCGCCCACGGTCGCGGTCAGCGCCGCTTCGACAGCGCCCGGCCCGCCGGGCGGTCGCCGACCAGTTGCCACAGAGCCCGGGTGACGCTGTCCAACTCGTCGCCATTCAGGCGGCGGGCCATGTCGGCATGGTATTGACGGTCGATCTCGGTCAGACGCTGGACCTGGGCGCGGCCACGGTCGGTCAGGGTCAGGGTGATCATGCGGCGGTCGGTATCGGAGCGGTCGCGCCGCACCAGTCCATGCTCGACCAGCCCATTGACCAGCCGGCTGGGACTACCGGTCTCGCAGACCAGCAATTCACCCAGATCGACCAGTGACAAGGGCTCGCGCTGGGCCAGAACCGACAGCACTTCTGCCTGCGACGGCGTGAGACCGAGCGGCCGGAGCCGGTCGGCAAGCTGGCGATAGGCCTCGCGTTGTGCCGCCAGGATCAGATAGCGAAGCTCTTCGACGGGCTGCATCCTGCCTCCCCCCAAGGTTCGAGGATGATTTCGAGGATGGTGGTCGAGATATCGACTGTGGCGCCGGCCGCGCATGCGCCGGCCAGGACGCCTCCATGCCCTAAAGTTAGGTCCCGCGTCACCGATTACCAGCGCCGGATTGCAGAAGTCCCCGTCAGATCACGAAAAAGCGCCCGCCTCTCAAAAAGGACACGGGCGCGTTCGCGCTGTGGACACGGGCGCTTGCGCGCCGTGGATATGGGGGCCGCGCGGCTAATGGATCCGCAATTGCAGCATCAGCCCCAGAACCGCGCCCTTGATATAGGGCAGGGTGGCCAGCGTCAGCACCAGGCTGAGCGGCACCCACAGCGCCGCATGCACCCAGATATCGGGCGCCCAGGCCTTTTCAACCCACAGCATCAACGGGATGACGATGTGGCCCACCAGGAAAATGGTGAAATAAGGGGGCGCGTCATCGGCGCGATAGCTGCCGAGATTCTCGCCGCAATGGCTGCAATGATCACGCACCGACAGATAGCCGTTGAAGGCCGGCGCCTCGCCACAGCGCGGGCAGCGCCTGGCCAGACCGCGACGCATCGCGCGCCACAGGCCGGGGCCCTTCACCGGGGCGTCGTCTTCCTCTGTCCGGGCGTTGGTCCAGACCACATCATCCTGGCCCGACATGGGCTCTTCTCCTTGAGGCTTGGGCGCATCGGCGGGGGGATTGGCGGGGTTTGGAACAGGCAAGGCGGCACCATCTCCAGATGGCCGGACGCCGCATCGGACCCGATGCACCATCCTCAATATGAGCGGCGGGGAAGTCGCGTACCACGCGACACGTCGCCGCGGGCATGATGATGATCATGACGCGGCGTCAGATCTGTGCAACCCCCTGCGGCGGGACGGGTTCCAGGACAAGCGGGCTGCGTCAGCCGATCCAGTAATGGGCGGCGCCGAAGATGCCGTCGACGCGGGTGCCGTCGTCCGAGATCGGCAGCAGGACGCGTTCATAGGTGACATGGTCCTTGGCGATGGCGAACCCCACCCGCCGGGCGTAATGCGGCCGGCACTGTCGGACCACGTCGTGATAGTCGGCCGCGATGCGCGGCCACTGGCCGGCATGGACCACCGACAGGCTCTGGCCGCGATGGTCGCCGCCATGGGCTTCGGAAATCCGGGTGCCGACCAGCCGCACGGTAAAATCCAGCCGGCCACCGGGCTGATGGACGACATCATACAGAAACAGATGCGGCAGCAGCCGATGCAGGCGCAACGGGTCTATCTCCCGCCGGAGCGGCATCGGGCGGTCGCCGCAGAGATCGCGCCAGTAACGATAGGCGGTCTTGAGGATGTCGGTCTCGAATCGGTCCTCGATGTCATCCATGTCGGGCCTGCCTGACCGGTGCCTGACGCGCGGTGCGCGTCACAAGACCCAAGATTAGCAGCAGAAACCTGTGGTATCGAGTGTTGTCTTGACAGAAACATGACAGCACTGGGTATGGAGCGGCAATCCTGGCGCCATACTCAGTGCTGCAATGCAATATTCGCCGTCGTGCTCGATGTCCGCCAGATCAGTAAGACTTCGCGAAGATCGCCTCGACGGTGGCCGGCGCGCCGGTCAGCACGCAGGCGCGGCCGGCGATATCACCCTGATCATAGGGCAGGCAGCGGATGGTGACGCCCAGATCGTCGAGCTTTGTCTCGCTCTCGCGGGTGCCGCACCAGGGCGCGCGCACGAAGCCGAGATCGCCGGCGAAATCGCTGCCCTCCTTCGAGAAAAAGGCGCGGAACGCGTCGTAATCGGTGATGTCGGCGCGGATGCGGGTGGCGCGGAATGCCACGGCCTGATCGAACAACTGCTTCTGGATCAGGGCCAGCCGGGTGGCGATGCCCGACACCAGCTCGTCCTGCGGGATGATCGCCTTCTTCTGGTCCAGCGCCACCCGTTCGGTGACCGCGACCGAGCCCGAGGCCACGTCGCGCGGCCCCACTTCCAGGATCACCGGCACGCCGCGCTTGATCCACGACCAGCGCTTCTCGCCGGCATTCATGTCACGGCGGTCGACCTCGACCCGCACCGGCAGATCGAGATAGCGTTCGGCCGCAAGGCGGGCGGCCAGCGCATCCACCGCGGCCATGACATCGGCGGCACTCGCCTCATCACGGATGATCGGCAGGATCACGATCTGCGATGGTGCCACCGCCGGCGGCAGCCGGAGGCCGTCATCATCGGAGTGGGTCATGATCAGCGCGCCGATCAGCCGGGTCGATGCCCCCCAGGACGTGGTGTAGGCAAGCTCAAGCCCGCCATCCCTGGTCTGGTACTGGATGTTGGCGGCCTTTGAGAAATTCTGCCCCAGGAAATGCGAGGTGCCGGCCTGCAGGGCCTTGCCGTCCTGCATCATCGCCTCGATGCAGTGGGTTTCGACCGCGCCGGGGAAGCGCTCGCTTTCAGGCTTCTCGCCGGCGATCACCGGCACGGCCAGCCAGTTTTCCGAGAGATCGCGATAGACCTCCAGCATCATCGCGGTCTCGTCCAGCGCCTCGTCGCGGCTGGCATGGGCGGTATGGCCTTCCTGCCAGAGAAATTCGCTGGTGCGCAGGAAGACGCGCGGCCGCATCTCCCACCGGACGACATTGGCCCACTGGTTGATCTTCAGCGGCAGGTCGCGATAGCTGCGGATCCAGCGGGCGAAGGCCTCGCCGATCACGGTTTCCGATGTCGGGCGCACCACCAGCGGCACTTCCAACTGCCCGTCCGGCACCAGCTTGCCGTCCTTCTGGATCAGCCGGTGATGGGTGACGACCGCCATCTCCTTGGCGAAGCCCTCGACATGGCTTGCCTCTTTCTCGATCAGGTCGAGCGGGATGAAGATCGGGAAATAGCAGTTCTGGTGGCCGGTCTCGCGGATGCGCTGATCCAGACGCTTCTGGATCTGCTCCCACACGCCATAGCCCCAGGGGCGGATGACCATGCAGCCGCGCACGCCCGACGGCTCGGCCATCTCGGCTTCCTTGACCACCTCCTGATACCAGGCCGGGAAATCCTCGGCACGGGTGATGCGGATGGCGGTCTTCCTCTGGGCGCTGGACATGGGGGTGGCCCCTCGGCTGATGGCTGTGTGGATGGTGCTGGCGGAATTCTGCCGCATCATCCACGTTTCATCGCCGAGAACAAGTGCTTCCGGGGCCGAATGGTCCGGGAGGCGCGGCTGCGTCGGTGTGCCATACCCGCATGGGGCGCGGCCGCCGGGTCAGAGTGAGCGGCCCGATGCCAGCGCCACGCCCACCGCCAGCGGCAGCAGCGGCAGAACCGCGCTGAAGCCGCTGCCCCGCAGCATCCGCCGCTTCAACCCCGGACCGCCGCCGCCGGTCATGATCGCCAGCACCGCCACCGGCAGCCAGCCCACCAGCCCCAGCGTCACCGCCGCCTCGGCGCCCGAGACCACCGCAACCGTCGCCACGGCGGCCAGAACCGCGACGGCAAGCCCGGCAATGGTTGCGGCGGTCGACGGCGCGGCATCGACCTGGAAGCCATGCCGGCCGGCATCGGCGGCCGGCCGGGGTTTTCGAGAGCGCGACTTGCCGCTCATCACCCGTCTCCTGCATGGAATGCATCTAAGTTGCAATCTTATATACGCCGATCTGCGGCGGACTTGTAGTGGGAAGCATGGATGGTCACCATAGGCGGCGTCGATCGATGCGCCCTTGGTGGGTGCGGTTCCGTATCGGGATTTCTCAGGCCCCATGACCCTGACCGAACTGAAATATCTGGTGGCGATTGCCGATCATGGCCATTTCGGCCGCGCGGCAAGCGCCGCCGGCGTCAGCCAGCCCACCTTGAGCGCCCAACTGCGCAAGCTTGAGGATTATCTGGGCGTGGAACTGGTGGAGCGCAGCCGCAAGGGCGTGCGGCTGACGGCGGCGGGCGAGCGGGTGGTCGGTCACGCGCGCCGGGCGCTTGCCGAACAGCAGGCGATCCTGCGCCTGACCCGCCACCGGGCGAAGCCGCTGGAGGGGCCGTACCGGCTGGGTGCCATTCCGACGCTGAGCCCCTATCTGCTGCCGGCACTGCTGCCGGTGCTGAAGGCCGCGCATGGCGGGCTGGATCTGGTGGTGATCGAGGATCTGACCGATCATCTGCTGGCCCTGCTGGATGATGGACGGCTGGACGCGGCGCTGGTGGCGTTGCCGGTGGAGATGCGCGGCCGGCAGGCGATGGCCCTGTTCGACGAGGGCTTTCTGGCGGTGGTGCCGCAGGCCGCCGATATGGCGGCCGGCGCCGACAGCCCGATCGATGCGGCCGAACTGGCCGCCACCCGGCTGCTGGTGCTGGCCGACGGCCATTGTCTGCGCGATCAGGTGCTGGCGGCCTGTGCGCGCACCGCTGCCTCTGGCGACGACTTCCGTGCCGCCAGCCTGGAAACCCTGCGCGAACTGGTCGCGGCCGGCTTCGGCACCACGCTGGTGCCGGCACTGGCTGCCGCCGCCTGGCGGCGCAGCGGCGAAACCCGGCTGCGCTTCCGACCGGTGATCGGGCCGGCGGGGCATCGCCGCATCGCCCTGGTCTGGCGTCGGGGCGCCGGCGATGCCGATGCCCTGGCGCTGGCCCGGGTCTGCCGGCAGGCGATCCCCGACGTGGTGCAGGCGGTGGACGATGACACACCGCCAGCCGAGCCGGGCCGAGCACCTGAATCGGGCGGAGCCACCCGATTCGGGGCAAAAATTGCGATTGATAATTAATAGCATGGCGTGCCAGCATTCCGGACCCGCCCCGTCAGGGGCTGCATCATCCATCCGGGACCGGCTGCCATGACCTCCACCCCCGCCATAGCCGGCAACGGCTCCGGAACCGAGCGCCTGCCGGTCACGCTGGACGGCGTGCCCGAGACCATGCTGTGGCCGTTGTGGCACCGCGTGGGGCTTGCCGCCACCGGCCGGGTGCCGGCCGATGAGGTGCTCGACGATCCGCGCGCGGCGGCGCTGGTGGCGCGGATCGACTATGATTTTCAAGGGCGTTTCGGCCGGCCGCACCCCGCCCATACCATCCGCGCCAGACTGGGGGACCGGCTGATCCGCGATTTCGCCGCCGCCCATGACCAGCCGATCCGGGTGGTCGCCCTGGGGGAAGGGCTGGAGACCCAGCTCTGGCGGGTCGATGATGGCCGGCTCGACTGGGTGACGCTGGATCTGACGCCGGGGATCGATCTGCGCCGGCGGCTGCTGCCCGTCCATCCGCGCAACCGGATGATCGCGGCATCGGCCTTCAGCCCCGCCGACTGGATGGACGAGGTCGGCACCGACCGGCCCTGTTTCTTCAGCGCCGCCGGGCTGCTGATGTATGCCCCCGACCGGTCGACGGTCACCGGGATGCTGCAGTCCCTGGCCGGCGGATTTCCAGGGGGCCGGATCTATGTCGACACCATCCCGCACTGGTATTCCCGCAAGACCCTGCGCGGGCTGAAAGTGACACCCGGCTATACCGCGCCGCCGATGCCCTTTGCCCTGACCCGCGCCGGGCTTGCGGATTTCGTGGCCGCCATCCCCGGCCTCGATCTGGTCCGCGTCTGGACCTATGCCGAGCCCTATCCACGGATGATGCCGCTGCTGTCGCTGCTCTCACGCATCGGTTTTGTGCGCGACCATGTGGCGCCGCTCTTGATCCTGGGCCGCTTCGGCCCGATGGTCTGACAACAGGCCCCCCGACCGGAAGGCACGATCATGCACAGCCGCGCCGCCGAGCACTGGCAGAAAACCCATGGCTTCGGCCAGACCATCCGTCGGCCGGTGGAACGCCGGGTGCACGCGGTCATCGCGCTGACCCTGGTCACCATGGTGGCCGAAGTTGTGGCCGGGTGGCTGACCGGATCGATGGCCCTGCTGGCCGACGGGCTGCATATGGGCACCCATGCCTTCGCGCTGGGGCTGGCGGCGCTGGCCTATATGGTCACGCGCGCCCGCGCCCATGATCCGCGCTTCAGCTTCGGCAGCGGCAAGATCGGCGATCTGGCCGGCTTTGCCAGCGCGCTGCTGCTGGGCCTGTCGGCGCTGGCGATCGCCGGTGAGGCCGTGGTGCGGCTGTTCGATCCGCGCCCGATCGCCTATGGCGATGCCATCCTGGTGGCGGTGATCGGGCTTCTGGTCAATCTGGCCTCGGCGGCGCTGCTGGGCCTGGGGCATGATCATGGGCATGATCATGCACATGGGCACCACCATGACCACGACGATCATGCGCATGATCATCATAGTCAGAGCCAGAAACTTGACACCAATGCCCGTGCCGCCCTGCTGCATGTGCTGGCCGACGCCCTGACCAGCATCGCCGCGATCGGCGCGGTGGCACTGGCCTGGGCGACCGGCTGGCTGTGGGCCGATCCGCTGGCGGCCCTGCTGGCATCGGCGGTGATCCTGAAATGGTCGATCAGCCTGGGCCGCAGTGCCGCCGGCGTGCTGCTCGACCGTCAGGCGCCCGAAGCGATGCGGCAGGACATCGCCGCCGCGCTGTCGTCGGATGGCGATACCCAGGTGGTCGACCTGCATCTGTGGTCGGTGGGGCACAATGCCTGGACGCTGGTTGCAAGCGTGGTGACCCATGGCGATGACGGGCCGGACGATTACCGTGCGCGGCTGCCGAAGCGGTCCGACCTGTATCATCCGGTGATCGAGGTCAACCGCTGCACGGGCGATGGTTCCGGACATCCGGCGGCAGATCCCCACCGGGCATGACGGCGGCATTGCGGCGCCAGTCGGCCGGGGCGGCGCCGAAGCGGCGCCGGAACAGCCGGGCGAAGTGGCTGGGATTGGCATAGCCGACAGCGAGCGCGGCGTCGATCACCCGGCAGCCATCCTGGATCATGCGGGCCGCCGCTTCCAGGCGCGTCGCCTCAAGATGGCCGTGGACGGTGCGCCCGACCACCAGCCGGAACCCGGATTTCAGCTTGCGCTCGTTCAGGCCCACCGTCCGTGCCAGGAGCGGGATGGTCCAGGGCTCGTCATGGCGATCGACCAGCAGCCGCGCCGCCTGTTCGATCCGGCGCCGGTCGGCCGGCACCGGCAGGCCGGCCACCGGCGGCGCGCCATCGATCTCGGCGATCAGCCAGGCCAGAGCCTCCAGCGCCTTGGCCTTCAGAAAGATCTGGCGCGCCGCGCCATCCAGCCGGCAGGCAAGCACCGCCCGGGCCACGCCATCGAGGGCGGGCGAGGTCGGCCGGGCCAGTAGCAGCACGTCTTGCAGGCTGCAATCGGTGGCGAAGCCGCGCATCAGCACCGGCAGCACCGCCAGCCCCAGATCGACCAGAAGCTGCGCGTCATAGCGGAAATCGAGGCAGACGACCCGGCTGCCGGCCGGAATCACATCCTCGCCCGCCGTTGGCCGGGCGGCATGATACAGCACGGTCACGCCCGGCCGGATTGCCAGCGGCCGCCCGCCATCGACCGAGAGCGAACCGGCGCCATCCAGAAACAGCGAGATCGACAGGGTTGCCGGTCCGGCGATCCGCAGCCGCTGTTCGGTGCGGGCGGTGAAGTCGAAATGGTTGAAGGCCATGCCGTCGCCCAGCGGCTCGTTCACCTGCGACGCAAACCAGGCCGGCAGATCGGTGGCGTCGCCGGCGTCGAGGGCGGCGTTCCCGTCGACCTGCCAGATCGTCGGCGATGTCATGCGCGGGCTCCGCGGTTGCTCGTGACCGGCCCCCATGATTCCGTAAATGAGAATGATTCGCAAGAAAGTCCCGATCAGAGCAGGATCGGTCCCGATCGGGGCCGCGTGTCCGGCAGCGCCGGGCGATGACGGGCACAAGCTCCGCCGGCATCAGCCCGATGTCCCATTCGAGGCCTGATGTCCCATTCGAGGCCCGATGTCCCATTCGAGGATCGCCCGACCATGTCTTATCGCATGCTGCGCCGTTGCGCCCTGGCAGCACCGCTGTTGATTACAGGCGTCGTGCCGGTGGCGGATGCCCGCGCCGACGATCAGGATGTACAGCGTCTCGACGCCCTCACCGTCACCGCCGGCAAGCGGGATCAGATGCTGGGGCAGATCGACAACTCGGTCACGGTGCGCACGGCCGAGCAACTGGCCGAGGCCGGTGTCACCCGGCTGGACGATCTGGACCGGGTGTTTCCGGGGCTGGTGATCCGGGCGCGCGGCAACCGGGCCTATACCGGTGTCACCATTCGTGGCGTCACCTCGCCCGATTTCTATAACCCCGCGGTTCAGGTCTATGTCGACGGCGTGCCGCAGGATGCCGCCGCCTTCGCGCAGGAGCTGGTCAATGTGGAGCGGGTGGAACTGCTGCGCGGCCCGCAGGGCACGCTGTATGGCCGCAACGCCCATGGCGGGGTGATCAACGTCATCACCCGCATGCCCGCGAACCGGATGGAAGGCCATGCCTCGGTGACACTGGGCGTGCCTGAGCGTGGCGCCGAGGCGGTGATCGCGGGGCCGGTGGTGCCCGACCGGCTTGCGGCGGAACTCGCGCTCCGCTGGAGCCAGGATCAGGGCCGGATCGATGATGTGGCGACCGGCCGGACCGGCATCGACGACGGCATCTCGCGCATGGCCCGGCTGAAGCTGCGTCACGCCCCCACCGACAGCCCCCTCGCCGTGACCGTCACCGCGACGCGCGAGGAGCTTGAGAGCCACGAAGAACTGTATATCCGCGACGCGGCGGTGGATGACCGCCGCTATGACAGCGCCAGCCAAGGGCCGCGCGGCTGGCTCGACCGCCGGGTGACCACACTCGCGCTTGCCGCCGATTACGACCTGTCCGACGCCGCCAGCCTGTCGAGTGTCACCACCTGGCAGAGCCGGGATCTGACCCGGGTGATCACGGTCGACACACCCGAATCCCAGGACCAGATCTCGCAGGAACTGCGCCTTGCCTTCCAGACGGGAGAGCGGTTGGACGGCGTGCTGGGCGGCTTCTTCCAGTCGACCGGTTTCACCCGCACGACCCCCGGCTATCCGGGCTATTACGGCCCCGACCGCAACGAGGTCGACACCCGCTCCTATGCCGTGTTCGGCGAGGCGACCTATGCGCTGACCCCGGTTCTGGACCTGACCGGCGGCCTGCGCTGGTCGCGGGAGGAAGCGGAGATCCGCTATGACCGGCCGGGGACCGGGCCCTTCGATCACCGGTTCCGGGCTGAGGACGATGTCTCGGACATCTCGCCCAAGCTGGCCCTGGGCTGGCAGGTGGCGCCCGACCACCGGCTGCGGGCGGTGATCGCCCGCGGCTTCAAGCCGGGCGGCTTCAATCACACCGTCGCCTCGCCCGAGGACGCCGTCCCCTATGACAGCGAGACCTCGACCAATTACGAACTGGGCTGGCGCGGCAGCATGGCCGGCGGCCGGCTGGATCTGGATGCCGCGGTCTATCTGATCACCGCAGAGGACAAGCAGATCTATACCGGGCCGCTGGGCGCGCAGGTGCTGCGCAATATGGGCGATGCGCTCAGCCACGGCATCGAGCTCGACGGCGCCTTCCGTGCCACGCCCGATCTGATCCTGCGCGCCGGCGCCACGATCGGCCGGTCGGAATTCGACGGCGGCCCCTATGACGGCCGGCGGCTGCCCTATGCCCCCGATACCACCCTGCGCGCGGGGCTGCGCTGGATCGTGCCTCAGACCAGCGTGCCGGGGGCCGTCGCGGTGGATCTGAACGCCAACTGGGTCGACCGGACCTGGTTCGACGAGGCCAACACCCTGTCGCAAAGCGCCTACACCCTGCTGGATGCGGCGGTCGAGGTCGATCTGGACGCCGGCTATGCGGTCCGGGTCTTCGCCCGCAACCTGACCGACGAGGTCTATCGGACATCGAGTTTCGATTTCGGCGGCGGCGATATCCGCAGCACGCTGGGCTGCGGGCGCACCATCGGCATCACCGGCAGTTGGCGGTTCTGAGATGGCCATGGCATCTGCGGCCGGTCGGGCCGCCACCACCACCACGCCGCCTGTCCGCGTGCTGACCGTCATCGGCGGCATCTATGTCACCCAGAGCATTATCGGCGGTCTGACCTTCCACGGTCTGCCGACGGTCTTGCGTGCCGCCGGTGCCGGCTATGAGGTGATCGGGCTGGTCTCGCTGCTGATGCTGCCCTGGGCGCTGAAATTCCTGTGGGCGCCATGGATCGAGCGCCTGCGCCGGCCGGTTGGCGGCGGGCGCCGGACGCGGGTGATGGTGCTGGCGGGGCAGGGGATCGCCATCGTCACCATCGCCACCCTGGCCGCCAGCGCCGGGCTGCCGCCACCGGCGATGGTTCTGGCGGTGCTGGCCTGGGCGGCTCTGGTCACCGCGACGGTCGATATCGGCTGCGACGCCTATGCGGTGGAACAACTGCCGCCGGCCTTGCGCGGCTTGGGCAATGTCATGCAGGTCGGCGGCGGCTATGTCGGCGCGCTGATCGGCGGCGGGGTGTTTCTGGTGCTGGTCGACCGGGCCGGCTGGAGCCTCGCCATCCTGGCCCTGGTGGTGGTGATGGCGGCGCTGACCCTGCCGATGGCGCTGACCCGCGAGGGGCCGCCCGCCATCGCCACCGTCGGCACCGACCCCGCGCACCGGCCGTCGCTGGCCCGGGCCTTCGCCCGCCGGCCGGTGCTGATCGGGCTGGTGGTCGTGCTGCTGATGCAGGCCGGGCTCAGGCTCGCCATGGGGCTGACCGGGCCGATGCTGATCGATCGCGGCGTGTCGCTTCAGGTGATCGGCCTGATCAGTGGTGCCGGCGGCATGGCGGCCAGTCTGGTGGGCACGCTGCTCGCCGGTCTGGCCTTGCGCCGTGTGGCACCCGAACGCCTGCTGGCGCCGCTGGTCGCGGGCGAGGGCCTGCTGCTGGGCCTGCTGGCCGTGGCGATCATGGGCGACGTGGCCGCACGGCCGGTGCTTGGCCTCACCGTGGTGCTGTCGCTGGTTCAGGGCGCCGCCTTCGTGGCGCTGTACAGCGCGATGATGGGCTGGTCCGCCTCGCCGCAGGCCGGGGTGGATTTCACCCTGCTGCAATGCGCCGATGCCGGCATCGCCGCCCTGGCCGGCCTGTCGGGCGGGTTGATCGCCGCCGCCATCGGCCTGGATGTCAGTCTTGCCCTGGCTGCCGCCACAAGCCTTGTCGCCGCCGGGCTGATCCCCGCACTGATCGCCCGGATGCGACGCCCTGAGGGGATGCCCGCATGACCTGCCCCACACCGACACCCCGCCCGCATGCGGTGATCGCCGGCGCCGGTATCGCCGGGCTTGCCGCCGCCTGGTGGCTGGACCGGGCCGGCTGGCGCACGACCCTGATCGAGCGTGCCCACGACCTGCGCACCGACGGCTATATGATCGGCCTGTCGGGGCCGGGGCTGGCGGTTGCCCGGCGGATGGGGCTGATGCCGGCCCTGACCGCCCGGGGCCGCGACATTGCCGAGAATCTGTATCTCGATCGCAGGGGGCGCGAATTGCTGCGGCTGCGCTATCACGACCTGCTGACCGGGGTCGAATGGATCACGCTGGCGCGCACCGCCCTGGTCGAGGTGCTGGCCGAGGCGATGCCGGCCTCGGCCGATCTGCGGTTCGGCGCGCGCATCGCCAGCCTCGACGATCGCGCGGGTGCGCCGGTCGGGGTGGCGCTCGCCTCCGGCGAGACACTGGAAGCCGAACTGGTCATCGGCGCCGAGGGGCTGCGGTCCGATCTGCGCCGGCAGCATTTTGCCCCGGACGATGCCGCGCTGGAGCCGCTGGGCTATGGCGTCGCCGCCTTCCGCCTGCCGGATACGCTGGGGCTGGGGCGGGATTTCCTGTCCTATGCCGAGCCCGGCCGGCTGACCGAGTTCTACACCCTGGCCGATGGCTCGCTGGCCACCCTCTATGCCTGGCGCCATGGTGGCACCGATCTGCCGGTGGGCGAGCCGGCCCGGATCGCGGCGCTGAAGGCGGCCTATGCCGGTGCCCATCCGGCGGTGCTGGCGGCCATCGATGCCCGCGACCCGTCGGCCGGGCTCTATGTCGACACCACGCTGATGACCGTGCTGCCGCGCTGGTCCACCGGTCGGGTGCTGTTGCTGGGCGATGCCGCGCATTGCCTGACCCTGTTGTCGGGGCAGGGCGCAGGCATGGCGATCACCGCGGCGGCCGGGCTGGCCGAATGCCTGCTGCGCCACCCGCTCGACATCCATCGGGCGCTGGCCGAGCACGAGACCCGGCTCAGGCCGGTGATCACCCGGCTTCAGACCCGCAGCCGGAAGCTGGCCCGGCTGTTCATCCCGGCGACCCCGGCCGGATTCCGGCTGCGCAATCTGGCGCTGCGCCACATGCCCGCCCGCCTGCTGGCCCGGCAGCTCACTCGCGATCTGCGGGGCGAGGGGCCATTCTGAACCGGCAATCGCCACGGTTCTGAAGCCGCCGACCGGGAAATCGGCTAGGCTGATCCGACGCGTATCAGTGCGGCGGGGCCTGGGGCGGGCCGGATCGGGGAGATGGCGGATGCTTGTTGAAGGCGTGGCGGTGCTGGGCGCGCTGGGGGGCGGGCTTGCCCTGTTCACCGGCTGGACCGCGAAGCGGGTGGAGGCGGCCGTGCCTCCGCGCGGCCGGTTCATGGAGATCGACGGTTGCCGCGTTCATTACCTGGATGATGGCGCCCCCGGCGATACCCGGCCGGCGCTGGTCATGGTGCACGGGCTGGGCGGGCAGATGCATCATTTCAGCCACAGCCTGCTGGCCCGGCTGCGCGCGGATTACCGGGTGATCCTGATCGACCGGCCGGGCAGCGGCTATTCCACCCGGCCCGACGGCACACCGGCCGGTCTGCGGGCACAGGCGGCGCTGATCGTGGCGGTGATCCGCGCCCTGGATCTGCCACATCCGCCGTTTCTGATCGGCCATTCTCTGGGTGGCGCGATCGCCCTGGCCGTGGCGATCGATCATCCGGATGCCGTGTCGGGCATCGGGCTGATCGCGGCGCTGACCCATCCTGAGACCGATCCGCCGGCGGTGTTCAAGGGGCTGGCGATCCGGTCCGACATCGCCCGGCGGCTGGTGGCCTGGACGCTGGCGACGCCGATGTCGTTCCTGCGCGGCCAGGCGGTGCTGGCGGCCGTGTTCGGCCCCGACCCGGTGCCGGCCGATTTCGCCACCGCCGGCGGCGGCTTGCTGGGCCTCCGTCCGCAGGCATTCCGCGGCGCCTCGATCGATATGGTGGCGGTCAACGACGATCTGCCGGCGATGGTGGCAGGCTATGGCGCGATCACCCGGCCGGTGCATATGATCTTCGCGCGCGGCGACCGTATCCTGAACTGGCGGACGCATGCCGAAGCCCTGAAACAGACATTGCCGGCCCTGGATCTGACTTTGATCGAGGGCGGCCACATGCTGCCGGTCACCGCACCCGACGCGGTCGCGGCCTGGATCCGGCGGGCGGCCCCGATCGGCTGACAGCCGGCACAAGCTGCGTTGTGTAATAGTCGTTAACTATCGTGTCCATATCGACAATCGATTTCCACTATAGATGCAGGCCGTGCAGGATCATGAAGACGGGCCAAGCGGCACACCGCAGCCCCGGACATGTGAGGAGGCAGACCCCATGACCACCCGGAATGACGATCCGAAGACCGACACCGCCACGACGCCGACCCTGACGCTGGCCAGCGGCGCGCCGGTGGTGAGCAATCAGAACAGCCGCACCGCCGGCCGCCGCGGCCCGGTGACCCTGGACGACGTGCATCTGATCGAGAAGCTGGCCCATTTCAACCGCGAGCGGATCCCTGAGCGGGTGGTGCATGCCAAGGGCTCCGGCGCCTTCGGCACCTTCACCGTCACCCACGACATCAGCCGCTATACCCGGGCGAACATCTTCTCCGAGATCGGCAAGACCACGCCGCTGCTGTTCCGCTTCTCGACGGTCGCCGGTGAGCGCGGCGCGGCGGATGCCGAGCGCGACGTGCGCGGCTTCGCGATGAAGTTCTATACCGAGGACGGCAACTGGGATCTGGTCGGCAACAACACGCCCATCTTCTTCATCCGCGATCCGCTGAAATTCCCCGATTTCATCCACACCCAGAAGCGCGACCCGCGCACCAATCTGCGCAACCCCACCGCCATGTGGGATTTCTGGTCGCGCAGCCCGGAAAGCCTGCATCAGGTGACGATCCTGTTCTCGGATCGCGGCCTGCCGGCCAGCTATCGCCATATGCACGGCTTCGGCAGCCACACCTTCGGAATGGTCAATGCCGATGGCGAGCGGGTGTGGGTGAAGTTCCATCTGAAGTCGGAACAGGGCATCCGCAACATCTCGGACGAGCAGTCGGCCGGGATCATCGGCCAGGACCGCGAAAGCCATCAGGCCGATCTGTATGACGCCATCGAGCGCGGCGAGTATCCGCGCTGGGCGGTGAAGATCCAGGTGATGACCGAGGCGGAGGCCCGCGCCACCCCCTTCGATCCGTTCGATCTGACCAAGGTGTGGCCGCACAAGGACTTCCCGCTGATCGAGGTCGGCGTGGCCGAGCTGAACCGCAACCCGGAGAATTATTTCGCGGAAATCGAGCAGTCGATCTTCAGCCCCGGCAATCTGGTGCCCGGCATCACCGCCTCGCCCGATCGCATGCTTCAGGCGCGCCTGTTCGCCTATGGCGACGCCCATCGCTATCGGGTGGGGGTGAATGCCGACCAACTGCCGGTCAACCGGCCGCTGGTCCAGGCCCATCCCGCCCATCGTGACGGCGCGATGCGGCTGGACGCCAATGGCGGCCGCGCGCCGAATTACGAGCCCAACGGCTTCGGTGGTGCGGTGGAAGATCCGACGGCGGGCGAGCCGCCACTGCCGCTCGACGGCCCGGCCGATCGCTATGATCACCGGATCGGCAACGACGATTATACCCAGGCCGGCGACCTGTTCCGGCTGATGGACGACCGGCAGAAGGATCTGCTGATGACCGCGATCGCCAATGCCATGGCATCGGTGCCCGACGACATCAAGCAGCGCCAGATCGGCCATTTCACCAAGGCCGATCCCGCCTATGGCGCGGGCGTGGCGGAACGGCTGGGCCTGCATGCCCTGGATGCCGCCGAGTGACGGTGGAACCTCTGGCGGCATCGGGTGATTGATCCGCCAGATCCTCGGACGTGACTGCCAGACTCTCGGACAAGACCGGCTTCCCGCCCGTCAGGGCCGGGACCGGCCGGGGCTTCCGCCCGCAACGCCCGCCCGGGCGGCCCCGGCCGGACCTGTCCGTACATCGACGTCTGCCTCCCGGCGATGTATGGGGGGATCACCGCCCGGGCGGCTGTTGCCGCAGCCGTCCGGGCGGCATACTCTCGCGGACATGATGACGGAGCGCGATCCCATGACCACCGAGACGATGACCGACCGGCAGGTTCCGGCCGTCGCGGAGCCGTCGTCGAGACCTCCGGTCGCACGACGCCGCCGGCTGCTGAAACTGGCCGGCTGGGGCTTCGTGGCGCTGGGGGCCGTGGGCGCGGTGCTGCCGCTGCTGCCGACGACGATTTTCCTGATCGCCGCCGTTGCCTGTTTCATGCGCGCCGATCCGGTCCTGGCCCAGAGATTGCTGGACCATCCCCGTTACGGCCCGCCGCTGGTGGCATGGCGCGATCGCGGCGCCGTGTCGCGCAAGGGCAAGATCGCCGCGATCACCGCCATGGCGGCAGGGCTTGGCCTCTCTTGGGCGCTGGGCGCGCCAGCCCTGGTGCTGGCCGCCACCGGCGCCATACTGGTGCCGGTGGCGATCTGGCTGGCGGCCCGGCCTGAGCGATAGACCGGCCTGAGCGATAGACCGGCCCGAGCGATAGACCGGCCTGAGCGATAGACCCCGGGCCAGGCCGTGAGTGAGGGCGGCTCAGGCCTTGGTCTGGTAGCGCTCGGCGGCATGCTCCTGCCTGAACCCCGGCAGCATCGTCTGACGCGCGGCCTGGAAGGCATCCCACTGAGCGGCATCATGCAGCGGCGGAATGGTGACCGGCTCGCGGCGGTCGAAGCCGACCAGGGCCGCATCCACCAGTTCGTCGACCTCCATCAATCCGGGCACGGTGTTGATGTCGGTGCCCGACCGCGCCCAGATTTCGGTGCGGGTGGCGGCGGGCAGCACCGCCTGGACATAGACGCCGGCCGGGGCCAGTTCCAGGCTGAGCGCCTGCGACAGGAACAGCATGAAGGCCTTGGTCGCGCCATAGACCGACAGGCGGAATTCGGGTGCCAACCCGACCACCGAGCCGATATTGATGATCGCACCCGCGCCGGCCGCGGCCAGACGTGGTGCCACGGCACTGGCCAGCCGGACCGGCGCCGTCGTGTTCAACGCCACAAGCCGTCCGATATCGTCGGTCGCCTGTTCGATGAAGCCGCCGCCCAGGCTTGCCCCGGCATTGTTGACCAGAATACCGATCCGGTCATCGTCCCGCAGCCGGGTTTCGATCACCGCAAGGTCGTCGGCGCTGGTGAGATCGGCGCCGATGATGTCGATCGCCACGCCATGATCCCGGCGCAGGCCATCGGCCAGTGCCTCCATCCGCGCCGTATCGCGCGCGACCAGAACCAGATCATGACCGCGCCGCGCGAATCGCGCCGCATAGGTGGCGCCGATGCCCGAAGACGCGCCGGTGATGAGAACGGTGGGCAGTGTCGCCATGGGGTGCTTCTTTCTCTGACGGGGCGGGTTCAATCATGATGTTTATCATGATTGAGGTCAGATAAGCAGGCGGTCATGCGGTTCAAGGGCCCCACCGGCCGGTGCGGGCGATTCCGCCCGCGATATGCCGGCGGATGCCCTGTCAGGCGCTTTCGGGGATACGTGCAATCACCTTGATCTCGAAATCGAAACCGGCAAGCCAGGTGACGCCGATGGCGGTCCAGTTGGGGAAGGGCGGCTGGCTGAAGATCCGGTTTTTGATGCCCATGATGGTCTCGAACTGGGCTTCGGGATCGGTGTGGAAGCTGGTGACGTCGACGATGTCGTCGAAGCCGCAGCCGGCGGCGGCCAGGGTCGCGGCCAGATTGTCGAAGGCCAGTTGCACCTGACGCGCGAAATCGGGTTCCGGTGTGCCGTCGGGGCGGCTGCCGACCTGCCCTGACACGAAAAGCAGGTCGCCCGAGCGGATGGCGGCCGAATAGCCATGGGCTTCGTAAAGGGCGTGGCGGTCGGCGGGGAAAATCGGATCGCGCTGAGCCATCATCTCTATCCTTTTCGTCATTGCCGGCCTTTGATCGTCGCCGGCCGCGCGCGCGGCGCTTTCAGGCTGGCGGGCGCTTTGATATACGTCATGTATGTAGACATGCAGGCATACGCGCCGTATGTCAATTCATATACGCGATGCATGTGAATTTAATGGGAGCGGGGGATGGCCGGTCGACGCGCGGAGATGATGGAGGAGACCCGTGCGAAGCTGATCGCGGCGGGCCGCCGGGCCTTTGCCGAACAGGGCTATGCCGATGCCTCGATGGACGATCTGACCGCCGATGCCGGTCTGACGCGGGGCGCGCTCTATCACAATTTCGGCAACAAGCGCGGGCTGCTGGCGGCGGTGGTCAACCAGATCGATGCCGAAATGGCGGCGCGCGCCCAGGCGGTCGGCGCGCGGGCGGACGATGACTGGCAAGGGTTGCTGGCCGAGGGTGTCGCCTATATCGAAATGGCGCTCGACCCCGATGTGCAGCGCATCGTTCTGCGCGACGGGCCGGCGGTTCTGGGCGATCCGTCGCAATGGCCCAGCCAGAACAATTGTCTGCGGGTGACACAACAGACGGTGGAACGGCTGATCGGGCGCGGGGTTCTGAAGCCGGTCGATCCGGAGGCCGCCGCCCGGCTGATGAACGGCGCCGCGCTCAATGCCGCGCTGTGGATCGCGGCCAGCGACGACCCGGAAACCGTTCTGCCGAAAGCGGTCGAGGCGTTCCGCTGTCTGGCGGCAGGGTTTCTGGCATAGCGATGTGCATCGCGCCGCGTCAGGCCGGATCGAGCGTCAGGACGCGCCCGCCGATCTGCTCAAGGCGGGCGAGATAGGTGGCAGGGTCGAGCAGTTGATACGGGAAATAGAGCCCCGGCGCGGTCGCCGGATCGCCATCGAGCCCGACGGGCCGTTCGAGAACCATGGCGACGCCGAGCCCGGTCAATGGCATCTGCCCTTCGGGATGGACGATCGCGTGACGGGTGCGGAGCGGTTGGCCGCCATGATCCGCGCCGGCGAGGTCGATGATGATTTTGGTCGAGGCCGGCTCGCCGCGGCGACGGGTGGAACTGACCCCCATGGCCAGATTGAACTGAACATCGGGTGCGCCGGTCGCCGCCGCCAGACCGACGACGTCATAGGGTGAGAGGGCCGAGGCCACCATTACGGTGCCGTCGACGGCACGGAAGGCGGCCCGGGCATCCTCGCCATTCCGCCAGACATTGGCACCGTCGCGGCGCGCATGGGCCGCGGACATGGTTCTGGTCAGCCGTTCGACAGGGAACCTGCCATTCGTGTATAAGATCACCAACCTACTTTTGGTAGGTTGGTGAGGGCGATGCGCGGCCTCAAGAGGGGACGAATGACTCCGTCCGTCATTGATCTGCGACATCTGCGTCAGTTCATCGCGGTTGCCGAGGAACTGCATTTCCATCGCCAGGTTCTTCACCTGTGCATGACGGCCGGCTCCGTGCCGCGGGTGGTGCAGGAGGCGCACCGTCACGAACCGCTTCCGGCAACGGCTCTTGGCTATGCCTATGCCCGATATCTCGCCCTGCGGGGCGCGCGCGTCCTCGTCCACGATATCGGCGCCGACAAGGACGGCCGGGGCCATGATCCCTCGGTGGCCGAAGCCGCCGCCGGACGGCTCCGCGCGCAAGGCGCCGCCGCGTGCGCGGCGAGCGGGGGGAACTGACACCCGTGACGGCTGCCACGCGCTGGTCGGGGAGGTCGTGTCGACATACGGGCGTCTCGACATCCTGATCCACAATGCCGGCTGGGTGGGCTATCAGACGATCGAGGATCTGGAGCCGGATTTCATGGCCCGGATGACGGGGCTGGGTGTCGAGACCCCGCTGTGGCTGGCGCAAGCGGCCTGGACCGCGATGAAGGCGCAGCGCTATTACCGCCGAGGCGATTGCCGCCGCCTGGGGACATGGCACGTGCTGTGCCCGAGGCGCGGAGACGGTGACGGCCGTGTCCATGATCCTCCCCGAGCCGGTGCTATGGGTGACGACGCAACCCGTCGATCAGCAGATCGACCATGCGTCTGGTATGGGCGATGTCGTTCTCATCCGATGAAACCGACAGGTTGCCGATCGCGCGCAGCAGGTCGAAGGCCGGGATGTCGTCGCGGATCTGGCCGGTGGCGGCGGCCGCATCCAGAAGGGCGATGAGGGCCGGTTCGAAATGGGCGCGGAAATAGGCGGGCAGCGCATCGAAGGCCGGGTCGCCCGAATGCAGTGCGGCGGCAAGGCCCTTCTTGGTGGCGATGAAGGCGGTATAGCGGCGGAGCCACAGGGCCAGGGCCTCGGCTGGCGGATGGCGGGCGGCCAGGGATGCGGCCTCGGCGGCGCAGGCGTCGACCTCGCGCCGGAACACCGCCGCCACCAGATCGGCGCGTTTCGGAAAGCGGCGATACAGCGTGCCGACGCCGACGCCCGCGCGGGCGGCGATCTCTCTGACCGGCGCCTCGACGCCTGAGACCGCAAACACCGCCTTTGCCGCTTCCAGCACCGCATCCTCGTTTCGGCGCGCATCGGCACGCACGCGCCGTGCCACAGGCGGCGTGTCGTCGGGCGGCGTGTCGTCCTGCGGTCGTGTCGGGTCGTGGGGCATCGCGCCTCCGTTGCCGGTCGGGCACGCTGCCGCCACCGGGGTTGTTGATAAATGGAACAGAGTTCCGTATATGAGGGATATACGGATCATCGTTCCGTTTTTTGCGACAAGCTGGTCCGCGTCTCCGCTCTATAGCGACGCGGCGCCGGTTCCGCCATCCTGAAACAGGGGCATCACCCTCATGAACAATCTGATCCGTCTGGCCCGGCACATTCCGGTCGCCGATCCCGCGCCCACCCTCTCGGTCAATCCGGTGACGTTGCAGGCGGCCGGACGCGGGCTGCCGCTGGACCTGCGGGTCACGGCACCGGTGAGCGGGCATGATCTGGGCATTGTCCTGATCTCGCATGGCCACGGCCCCTCGCTCTATCTGCCGTCGAAGGATGGCTATGGACCGCTGGTGGATTTCTATGCCGCCCACGGCTTCGTGGTGATCCAGCCCACCCATGCCAATTCGAAGGTGGCCCGGCTCGCCGCCGATGCTCCGGGCGGCCCGCTGTTCTGGCGGTCGCGGGTCGCGGATATGACGCTGATCCTGGACCGGCTCGACGATGTCGTGGCGGCGGTTCCGACACTTGCCGGCCGTGTCGATCGAAACAAGGTCGCCGCGATCGGACATTCCATGGGCGGGCAGACGGTGGGCATGCTGCTGGGCGCCCGGCTGACCGATCCCAACGACGCGACCGCGACCGATGTGTCGCTGATCGAGCCGCGCATCACGGCGGGCGTCCTGCTGGCGGCCCCCGGCCATGGCGGTGACAGCCTCAGCGACTCTGCCCGCACGGCCTATTCGGCGCTGAACCCCGATTTCTCCCACATGACCACGCGAACGCTGGTGGTGGTGGGCGACAGCGACGTGAACCCGCATCTGACCCCGCGCGGCGCGGACTGGCACACCGACCCGTTTCACCATAGCCCCGGCGCCGATCATCTGCTGACCCTGTTCGGCGGCCGGCACGGGCTGGGCGGGATTGCCGGCTATGACGCCAAGGAGACCGATGACGAAGATCCCGACCGTCTGGCGGTGACCCTGCGGATGAGCTGGGCCTATCTGCGATCGGCGCTCCATGCCGGCGATCCGGCATGGGCCCTGGCCTGTGCGGCGCTGGAAACGCATGCCGGCGCCATCGGCCGGGTCGACGGCAAGCCGCGCCTCACCCCCTGAAGATCACCCGGCGGTGATAATCCAGAAAGGCCGGGTGCGGGTGCAGGTCGCGGGGGCCGGGCAGGGTCAGGCGGCCATTGGCGGGCAGCAGGCGGGTGATCGCATCGGGAATGCGGCCGGCAGCGCTTCGGGATCGACCGGTGGGCCCACATAAAGCGTGGGCCGCCCGATCCCGCCTCCGGCTGATCGCAACCACTGTTGATTGCGTTGAGGCGAAATCTTACAGCATCAAGGGGTGGCTCGACCAGGCGTCGCAGCGGGTGGTGTTCCGGCCGACCGGGCGGCGACCTGGCGGCGGGCGCGGCGCTTGCGCCACCAGATCACCACGCCCGTGATCGAGACCAGGGCCAGGGCCACGCCTGCGACCGCGATCAGGATGCGGCCGGCAAGCCCGCCGATGCGGCCGGAATGCAGCGGGAACTGAAGCTGAAGGAACACGTCGCCCACCGTGCCCTGGCCGGGGACGCTGGCCAGCAGCACGGCACCGGTGGCATCGTCGAGATAGAGATGCGGATGGCCGGTGTCGATGGCCCAGGGGCTATGCGGTTCCGGCTCGTCGAGGCTGATGATATAGACCCCGAACGCCGCGTAATGATAGGCGTCGACCGCCTGCGCCGGCAGGCCGCTGGCGGCGGCATGGGCCTCGCCACGGGCCGCGGCCTGTTCGAAGCTGAGGCCGGGCGGGGGCGGGTTGGCGCGATAGCGGGGCGCGCCGACCTCGCGCGCGCTGGGGGACAGATCCGCCACCAGCGACAATAGCGGCCGCATCACCTGGGCTTCCAGGTTCAGCGACACGCTGCTGATCGCCAGCACCAGAAACACAGCCCACAGCCACAGGCCGGGCGCGCGGTGCAGATCGAGCACCCGGCGATGGCTGCCGGTGCCCCGCAATGACAGGCCGGGTTTGATCTTCCAGGCCGGTGCCCAGCCGGCGCCGAAGCCACGGGTGAAGGGGCGGCGGCCGCGCGGCAGGGTCAGCCACAGGGCCACGATGGCATCCAGCGCCCAGATCAGCGCCACCACCCCCAGCAGCCATTTGCCCACCGGCCCGGCGGTCAGCGAATAATGGAAGGTGTAGAGGAAGGGCATGATCGCGGTCATCTGGTCGCGCCGACCCAGGATGTCGCCGGTCACCGGATCGACGAAAACCTGATCATAACCGGGCGGCGGGGTTCCGGGCCGGGGCAGGACCGTGACCAGCACCGCCTCGCCCGCCCTGGGTACGAGTGGCAGGGCGGTGACGGCGATGTCGGGATCGATCGCCGCCACCCGGGCCGCGATCGCGTCGGGCGCCAGCACCGGCCCGCGCCCCGGCGCCTGGAACAGCGCCGGGTTCAGCCAGGCATCGAGGTCATGCCGGAAGGTGATGGCGCTGCCGGTCAGCCCAGCCAGCACCAGGAACAGCGCGGTCGACAGCCCCGCCCAGCGATGAACCCTGACCCAGAGACCGCGCATCAGGACGCCCTTACCAGCGATATTTGAGCGAGGCGGTGACCGCCCGGCCGGCGCCCCAATAGCAGGCATTGGCCGACAGGCAGGTGGAGACATAGGTCTCGTCGAGCAGATTGGTGGCGTTGACCGCAAGGCTCGCACCGGCGGCATCGGGGCTGAGCCGGCCCAGATCGAACCGCACCCCGGCATCGAACAGGGTCACGCCCGGTGATTTGAACTGATTGTTCAACTCGCCATAGAGATGGCCGATATAGCGCACGCCGGCGCCCAGCCCCAACCCGTCGGCGATACCATGGTCGAAGCTTTTGTCGAGCCAGAGTGCCGCGGTGTTGCGCGGCACGAAGGCCAGTTGGCGGCCCATCTGTGCCTCGCGCAAGGTTTCGGTGATTTCGCTGTCGCTATAGGCATAGCTTGCGATCGCGCGGTAACCCTCGCCCAGATCGGCATGAGCTTCGACCTCCAGCCCCTTCACCTCGACCTCGCCGGTCTGGATATAGGCAGTGCCGGTGGTGCTGGTGGCGACATTCTCCTGCACCAGATGATAGGCCGAGAGCGTGATCATCGAATTGTAGCCGGTTGGCTGATAACGCAGCCCGATTTCAGCCTGACGGCCTTCCATCGGCTCAAGTGGCTGCCCCTCCGGGGTTGAACCGCCGAGCGGCTGGAAGGATGTCGTGTAGCTGACATAGGGGGCGAGGCCGTTGTCGAAGGCATAGACCAGACCGGCGCGGCCGGTGAAGGCCTCGTCATCCTGACGGACAATGGTGCCGTTGGTATCGGTCTTGGCCTCGGCGTGGTCGTAACGCCCGCCAAGCATCAGATGCCAGCGCCCCAGGCTCATCAGGTTCTGGACATAGGCGCCGGTCTGGCGGCGGGTCTGGTCGATGCTGGTGCCGACCGGCGGCACGGTGATGCCGCCGGCATAGACCGGATCGAAGACGTCGATCGGCGCGACCATGGCAAGCTGGGTCTCGTCGAAATGGCTGGTCTCGTGCTGGATGTCGAGGCCGATCAGCACGTCATGACCGACCGGGCCGGTCTCGAAGCGGGCCTCGGCGCGGGTATCGGCGGTGAGGCTCTGCGCGGTTTCGGGGAAGGCCCAGGCATAGCGGTAGAGGGTCTGGTCCGACAACGCATAGCCCTGCACCCGCCGGGTGCTGGTGTCGACATCGGCATAGCGCAGGTTGTGGCTGACGGTCCAGACATCGTCCAGCCGGTGCTCGACCTCATAGCCCAGCATCCATTGTTCATTGGTGAACAGGTCGTAATCCGGCTCGCCCACGAAACGATTGGTCGGGATGTAGCCGTCGGGATGCGGATAGAGCGTGCCGACCGAGGGCAGCACCGGCGCACCGCCGCCGCCTTCCGAGCGGATCTTCTGGTATTGCGACAGCACCGTCAGCGTGGTGTCGTCGCCCGCCCAGGTGAAGGCCGGGGCCACGAAGATCTTATCTTCCTCGACATGGTCATACTGGGTGTCGGCCTCGCGTCCGACCACGGTCAGGCGATAGAGCAGACGATTGTCGTCATCCATGGCGCCCGAGAAATCGCCGGCGAGCTGCCGGCGGTCATAGCTGCCGGTGCCAAGCTCGATCTCGTTCAGCGTCTCGGCGGTGGGGCGCTTCGAGGTCATGCCCAGCAGGCCGCCGGGGGCGTTCTGGCCATAGAGCACCGAGGCCGGGCCTTTCAGAACCTCGATGCGTTCAAGACCATAGGGCTCGATGCGCGGCTGGGCATAGCCGCGCGACCCGAAGGGCAGGCGCAGGCCGTCGAGATAGCGCCCGGGGGTGAAGCCGCGCACCGTGAACCAGTCGAGCCGGAGATCGACATTGCCATACTGGCTGATCACGCCCGGCGCATAGCGCAGCGCCTGGGTGACGGTGTCGGAGCCCTGCATGTCCATCTGGTCGCGGGTGACGACCGACACCGCCTGGGGGGTGAGGATGATCGGGGTGTCGGTCTTGGATGCCGTGACCGAATGGCTGGCGGCGATGCCGGCGACCGCGCCGCGCGCCGTGCCCTGACGCCCGGCATCGATGGTGAGCGGATCAAGCCGGGTGGTGCCGGCCTCGGCCGGCGGCAGGGCTTCCAGCATCACCGCCCGCGGGCCGGTGACGCGATAGGTGAGGCCGGTCCCCGACAGCAACTGGCGCAGAGCCTGTTCGCCGCTGAGCCGGCCGCGCACGCCGGGGGAGACGATGCCGGCATCGAGCCCGGCCGCGAAGCCCGCATTCCAGCCGGTGGCGCTGCTGAAGGCATTGATCGCCTGCACCAGCGGCTGGCGGGGGATGTCGAAATCATGGCGCTGATCCTCGGCGGCCACCGGTGCCGCCGACACCTGCGCGGCGGCGCGGCCGGTGATGCCGGGGCCGGCCAGAATGGCCGCGCCGACCAGGGCGACGCCGGCCATGGTCGCGCGGCGCGCCGGCCATGCGGCGGCGCGGCGTCCGGATGTGGGGCAAAGGGGCTGATGCCATTTGGTCATGAGGAACGTCCCGCCTGTGCGTCACCGATAGGGTGGGGCGTGCCGCATGTCTTGCGATTGCGTCTCGCATGCAATTACGCCCCGGAGACGTGACGCATCAGGCCGGGCGATCGCGTAAATTTTTTTATAAGGACATGTCCGTCGGCGCCGGGATCAGTGCAGGATCAGCAGCATGCCGGTCAGGCGGGTGACGCGGGCGCCGGCGACGGCGGCAAGCGACTGCGTGCTGTCGGCCGGATCGTCGAGCCGGTAATTGCCGGTGACCCGGCGGCTGGCGAGGGTCGGATCGGTGATCAGGATGCGGCCCGGCAGATAGCGGTCGAGTTCGGCCAGCACCTCGCCGAGCGGCCGGTCGGCGAAGACCAGCCGCCCGTCCAGCCAGCCCAGGCTCTGGGCCGGATCGGGGCGGGTGACGGCGCCGGGACCGGTGTTATCGAGGCGCAGGGTGTCGCCGGCGGCGAGTGCCACGCTGCGGCCGGCGGCGCCGGCTTCCACCCGGCCGCTGCGGACCTGGACCCTGACGGCATCATCGGCGGTGAAGCCGACCGCGAAGGCGGTGCCGGTGACCCGGACCGTCGCCGGCCCGGCCGCAACCGTGAATGGCCGCGCGCCATCGGGCGACACCTCGAAGAAGGCCCGCCCGCCCAGCAGGCGCAGATGCCGGCCGGTGTCGTCGATGGTGACGGCAATCGCGGTGTCGGTGTCGAGGGTGACGCGTGAGCCGTCGGCCAGCATCATCACCCGGCGCTCACCCGTGGCGGTGACCGCATCGGCCTGAAGCCGCACCGGCAGATCGAGGGCGGCGCCGATACCGACCGCGACCAGAACCGAGGCGGCGAGCGCCAGTCGCCGCAGAACCGGCCGGCGCCGGCGCGTGGCGATCGCGCCGGATATGGGCGCCGGGGTGCGCGCATCTGTGGCGGGGGCCATGTCAGTGGTGGCCGCCTTCGCAAGCGCGGCGGCGAAGACATCGGCGCCCCACAGCGCCTCGACCCGGGCCAGAGCCGCGGCATGGGCGGGGTCGGCGGCGGCCCAGGCGGCCAGCGCCTCGGCCTCGCCCGGGGCGGCATCGGGGTCGCGCGCGCGGATGAAGCGTTCAAGCGCGGCATCGATGATGGCCGCATCGGTCGTGACCGGGTCCATGGTGTCGCGGGCGCCGGTCATTGACGGGGGCCCGCCATGAAACTGCCCAGACAGGCGGCCATCGCGTCCTTCAGATCCTTCTGAACCGTGCTGGTCGAGACGCCAAGGGAGGTCGCCACCTCGCCGTAGCTGCGGCCTTCCAGCCGGCAGGCGACCATCACCCGGCGCTGGCGCGGCGTCAACCGCGACATCGCCTGTTCCAGCCGGTCGAGCAACTGGCGGTCGCCGACCTCGGCTTCGGGGGTCGGGGTGTCGGCGGCGATCCGGGTCAGATCGTCATCGGCATCGCCCTGGCCGACCACAGCACCCTGGCGGCGTTCGCGACGCAGATGGTCGAGCGCCAGATTGCGGGCGGTGCGGAACAGGAACGGCTCCAGATGCTGGACCTGGGTATGCGCCAGCGCGGCGCGGACCTTCAGATAGGTCTCCTGCGCCAGATCCTCGGCGACCGCCATGCTGCCGACGATCGATGTCAGGCTGCGGACCAGAACGCGGCGCTGGCCGGTGTAGATGTGATTGAGCCGGTCGAGCGCCGTTCGGTCCAAGATCCGCGATATCCCGAAGAGCCCAGCGGGCATCACCGGCGGCGGCAGGCCATCCGGACGTCTCTGAAGAAGATCGCAGTTTATAGAGAATGCGACTTATTTGCAATCCTGTGATCGCAGGCCCCGATATGTCAGCGCCCATCACGCCGGCGGGCGGCGAAACGGGCCTGTTCCGCGCGGAAGGCGGCACCGCGCGCAGCACCGGTGAACTGGTCGATATCGATCAGCGACGCGGCGGAAAGCGGCGCGATGCCGCTGGCGTTCAGCATCCGCTTGTTCATCCGCAAGGGCGTTGCGGGCTTGGCGGCCAGCCGGTCGGCCATGACCCGGGCGGCATCGAGGGCGGTGGCGCCGGCATCGGCGATGCCGTCGACCAGCCCCAGGGTGAGGGCCTGTTCAGCGGTGACATTGCTGCCGAGCAGCGCCATGCGGCGGGTGGCCTGAAGGCCGATGGTGGCGACAAGGCGCGGCAGGCATCCCCAGCCGGGGGTGATGCCGCGGTCGATTTCCGGCAGACCGAACAACGCGCCGGCCCGGGCCACCCGGAAATCGCAGGCCAGCGCCATCACCAGCCCGCCACCCAGGGCGTATCCTTCGACGGCGGCGATGGTGACCGGCGGCAGACTGGTCCAGGCCTCGACGGCCTCGCCGCCGGCGCGGGCGATCTGTTCGGCCAGGGCCTCGTCCGCGCCATCGGCCAGGGCCGCCACGCCCGGATCCGCCAGATCGAAGCCGCCGCTGAAGGCGGTATCCGATCCGTGCAGGATCACCACCGCGATCTCCGGCCGGCGGGCCAGATGGCGCGCGGCGTCGGTGAGGTCGTGCAGCAGGGCCGGGGAGAGCGGATTGACCTGCCGGGCCGGGCGGTCGAAACGCACTGTGGCGACCGGTCCGGCGATCGAGACGGTGACGGCGGAGGATGGCTGATCGGTCATGGCATCGGGTGTCCTGAGAATGAGGGTGGCCCGGATCCTGCGCGTTGCCGGCCGGAACGGCAACCGGCTGCCGGCGCATCTTGACAGACCGACCGATCGGTTGGTTAATGATCCGCATGACCGATACCGATCGCCTCGCAGCCCGCTCAGCCACTGGCCGCTCAGCCACTGGCCGCTCAACCACTGGCCGCTCAGCCCAGGCCCAGCTCTCGCGCACCCGCCCCGCCCGGCGCCGGGAGCGTGGCGAGGAAACCCGCGCTCTGCTGCTCGACGAGGCCGAGCGGCTGTTCGCCGCCCATGGCTTTCATGGCGTCGGGCTGGCGGCGCTGGCCACAGCCAGCGGCCTGGGCAATGCCGGGTTGCTGCATCATTTCCCCAGCAAGGCCCGGCTGTATGGCGCGGTGCTGGCGCGGGTGGGCGCTGAACTCGACGCCCTGCTGGACGCGGCCCTGGCCGATGCCCCGAACCCCCGCGCTGCCGCCCGGGCCATGGTGCGGCTGCAGGCGACCTGGACGGCGGAGCGGCCGCAAGGCGCGCGGCTGGTGCTGCGGGAACTGCTCGACAATGTCGACCGGGTCGGGCGGGCGCGCAGCCTGCCGCTCGCCGGCTATGTCGATCGGATGTGCCGGGTGATCGAGGCCGCGCAAGCGGCCGGCCATGTGGCGGCGGGGCCGGTGGTGCTGCCGCTGACCCAGCTTCTGGGCAGCTTCGCCTATGCCCTGGCCGTTCGGCCGACCTTTGCCCAGATGCGGCCGCAAGATGCCGTGCTGGCCAGTGATGCCGCCTTCGCCCAGGCCCTTGTGGCGGTGGCGGAGGCGGCATTGTTCACCGGAGGACATGCCCATGCCGACCCCGATGCCCCATGAGCCGATGGCCGCTGAGCCGATGCCGGCTATGGCCGACATCCCCGACCGGCTGGCACTGCTGGCGCGGGCCTGCGCCAGCCTGACGCGCGGCCGGCCGGAAATGCCGGATGCGATGTATCACAGCCCGGTCCGCCGCTATATCGACCCGGCGCGGTTGGCGGCCGAACAGCGGCTGATCCGCCGTTACCCGCAGATGGCGGCGGCATCCGCCGAGATCCCGGCACCGGGCGACTGGCTGGCCCGTGACATCTCGGGCGTGCCGGTGCTGCTGGTGCGAGATGCCGACGGCCGGGTGAACGCGCTGCTCAACGCCTGTCGCCATCGCGGCGTGCGGGTGGCGGAGGCCGGCTGCGGATCGGGCCGGCGCAGCTTCACCTGCCCCTATCATGCCTGGACCTATGGCGCCGACGGGGCCTTGAAATCGGTGCCCAAAGCCTTCGGATTCCCTGACCTGGACAAGCAGACGCGCGGCCTGCGGCGGCTGGCGGTGGCGGAATGCGGCGGGTTGATCTGGGTGGTGACCGATCCCGCTCATGTCGCGGTCGATATCCGTGCGCATCTCGGCACCGTCGGGGACGATCTGGAGGCGCTGGGTTTCGGCTCCCACGTGCCCTATGCGCCACGCGACCTGCCGCTCGCCTGCGACTGGAAGCTGGTGCTCGACGGGTCGTTCGAGGCCTATCACTTCAAGATCGCCCACAAGGCGACCATCGCGCCGATGTTCGCCGACAATCTGCAGGTGATCGACGACTTCGGGCTGAACCGCCGGCTGTATCTGGTCAAGGCGGCGCTGGACCCGACGGCCCCGCCGAGGCCCGAAGACTTCACCACCCGTGGTTTCGGCAATATCTTCTATTTTGTGTTTCCGAACACGCTGATCCTGGTGCAGCCCGATCATGCCCAGGTGACGCGGGTGGAGCCGGCCGGTGTCGGCGCCTCTGTGCTGCATGACGTGGCGCTGGTGCCCGAGGTGCCGGCGACACCGAAGGCGCTGCATCACTGGCAGCGCAACATCGACATCTATCGCGCGGCATTGGGCGAGGATTACGTGCTGGCGGAATCGACCCAGTCGACGCTGGCCACCGGCGCCAATGACACGCTGATCTTCGGCGGCTTCGAATTCGCCGCCGCGCGCTTCCACGATCAGCTTGAGGCCGAACTGGCGGCGATGGCGTCCGGCTGACCGGGCAATACCCCGATCAGCCGGATGTGACATGGCCGATGCCTTACGGCTTCACCGCCGCCGTCACGATCACCTCGACCCGGTATTCCGGGGCGGCGAGCTTCGCCTCGCCGGTGGCGCGGGCGGGGCTGTGGCCGGGCACGACCCACTTGTCCCAGACCGCGTTCATCTCGGCGAAATCATTCATATCGGCCAGCCAGATGATCGCCTGAAGGATGCGGCTGCGGTCGCTGCCGGCCCGCTCCAATGCGGCATCGACCTCGGCCAGCGCGTCGGCTGTCTGCTCGGCGACGCTCCGGCCGGGGGTGCCGACCTTGCCGGCCAGCCAGACCATGCCGTTATAGACCACGCCGTCGCTCATCCGCGGGCCCGGATTGACGCGGCGGATATCGGGGTTGCTGTCGGTCATGATGTCGGGGTCTCCTTGGGTGTCGCGTCGAGGGTGCCGGGCGTCCGCCCGGTTCTATGTAAGGTTCCGGGCTTCCGCCCGGCTGGTGATAGGTGTACCAGTGTGGTCGACCCGCCGCCAAGCTTCCGGAGCACGCGCGCCATGACCCCGACCGATCTTCGTGCCCGCGTGCTGTATCGCGACCAGCTTGTGGTGATCATCGACAAGCCCGCCGGGCTGCCGGTGCATGCCGGTCCGCGCGGCGGACCCAATCTGGAGTTGTATCTGGATGCGCTGCGCTTCGGATACAAGGAACAGCCGTCGCTGGCTCACCGGCTGGACCGCGACACCAGCGGCTGCCTGGTGCTGGGCCGCAACCGGCGCGGGTTGGCCCGGCTGGGCCGGATGTTCGCCGGTGGCCGGGTGGAGAAGGTTTATTGGGCGGTGACCGACGGCATCCCCGATGCGCCGGACGGCCGGGTCGATGCCCCCCTTGCCAAGCATACCCCCGGCCGGGGCTGGAAGATGGTCGTCGATCCGGCGGGCCAGGCGGCGGTGACCGACTGGCGGGTGCTGGGGCAGGCGGATGGCCGGGCCTGGATCGAATGCCGGCCCCGCACCGGCCGCACCCATCAGATCCGCGTGCATATGGCGCATCTGGGCTGCCCGCTGGTCGGCGACCCGGTTTATGCCCATGGCGTGGGCGATGCCTTTGCCGACGAGATGCGCGGCCGGCTGGGATCGATGCTGCTGCATGCCCGCGCCATCACCCTGCCGCTGCATCCGGATGTGCCACCGGTGACGGCGACGGCGCCGGTGCCGCCGCATATGCGCGCCGGATTGCAGGGGGTGGGCATGGATGGCGCGGCGGAAGACGCCTTCGCCCGCCGCCAGCGCGCCGAGGCCCTGGCCGCGGCCGAGGCCAGCCCCGCCGATGACGAGGCCGATGACCGGCTGAAGAGCCGCCGCCATCGCGGCCTGCAGCGCGGACCCGCCCGGCGCGATGATGGGGGACGCAACGACGGAGGGCGGGGCGGCTTCGGCGGCCGCTGAGGGCTGACCGGTCAATCGGCGGTGTGGCAGACCATGCCGGCGCTGCGGCCGCGCAGCGTGCACAGGCCGATCGAGCGCCAGCCGGGCGGATGACCGGCCAGATCCAGCACCGTATCGGTGGCGACGACCGCCAGCCCCGCCTGTTTGGCGACGCTCTCGATCCGGGCTGCCACATTCACCGGATCGCCGATGACGGTATAATCCAGCCGCGCGTCATCGCCCACCGGTCCGCAATAGACCGGACCGGCATGAACCGCCACCGCCACGGCGGGACGGTGCGGGGGGATGCCTTCGGCGGCCAGCGCCGTGCCGGCCCAGATTTCGACATCGGCCGCGATCGCGCGGGCGGCATGCAGGGCGGCACGCGCGGCGGCGGCGGGATCGGCGTCACCGGTGGCACCGAACAGCGCCAGCACGCCATCGCCCACAAAGCCGGCGATCATGCCGCCATGGCCGCCGACCACCTGCCCGACCCGGCGTCGATAATCGCCGAGCAGCCGGCCGGTGGCCTGCGGGTCCAGCCGTTCGGCCATGGCGGTCGATCCGCGCAGATCGACGAAGACGATCGCCAGATCCCGCCGTCCACCCAGCGCGTCGGGGCTGGTGACGGGATCGGCCATCATGGCCGCGATCTCGGCCGGCAGGAACCGGCCAAGCCGGCCGGCGCGGGCGGCTTCGGCCACCGCGCGCGCCACCATGCGCCGGTTGCGGGCGGCGGCGATGGCCAGCGCCACCCCCGCCAGCACCAGCATCAGCAGGCGGCCGATATTGGGCGGGGTGGCGTGCATGCCGTTGATCGCGGCGGCAAGCACCGCCGGATCGGCCGGGATGTCGTGATTGGACAGCATCGGCAGGCCCAGCGCCATCACCAGCAGGCCGGTGACCATCATGATGGCCATCGGGCGCAATCGGATGGCGGCGATCGCCAGCAGCACCGGCGCCAGTGCCGCCGCGGTCAGCATCAGCGCATAGCGGCCGGGCAGCCCGGTCAGGACCAGCCCCGCCCAGACCGATCCGCCCAGCAGCACCGCGTCGGTCAGCGGAAACACCCAGGCCATCCAGCGCCGGTGGCGCCGGCGGATGGTGAGCAGCACCACGACCATGCCCAGCAGACCGAAGGCCCCGAGTGTGACCAGCGCGACCATCAGCCGGCGGTCGACGGCGCCGGTCATGATCATGTCGGGCCGGATGATCAGCAGCGGCACCACCAGCGAGGCCAGCAGGATCACCGCCATGGCGATGCGCATCCAGCCGCCCAGCCGTTCGGCTTCGCGTTCGGCCGCGTCGATATCAGTGGGTGTGGCGTCGTTTCGAGGGCGCGGCATCCGCGCGCTCACCGGCCGGCGAGCGCCGCCCGCAAGGCGTCGGCGGTCGCGGCCAGCGCCTCGGGCTCGGCGCGTGGCATCGGCCGGAAGGTGAGGTCGGTCTCGACGATCTGGCGGCGCGAGATCACGTCGGTCAGCTCGTGCATCGGCACGATATGAGCATGGGCATGGGCGACGTCGATGCCGGTGAAGGCGAAGCTCACCCGCTCCACGCCATGGATCCGCTTCATCTGGCGGGCCAGATCCTGGCCCAGCGCCATGATCCGCGCCGCCGTGTCGGCGGGCAGATCCTCGAACCAGACATGATGCCGGCGCGGAATGATCAGGGTATGGCCCGGCCGGACCGGCTGGATGTCGAGAAACGCCATCACCGTGTCGTCCTGATGGATGACATGTGCGGGCAGGTGGCCGCCGGCAATGGCGCAGAACAGGCAGGGCGTGTCGGTCATCGTTCACGGATCCGGGCTTGCGGGACGGAAGGGCGGGGCAGCGGCGTCGCTGATACGCGGCCCGCAGTATAACCCGACGCGGTGGCGATGGCGCCTGCCTGGATGGGGCCGCTACCAGATCCGGCTGGTGACGCTGGCCTGCGCCACCAGATGGCCGTGGGTGTCGCGGACCGACACCGCGGTGACGGTGCCGCCGCGGCTGCGTGACAGCACAGTGGTCTCGGTCACCAGATCGACGCCCTCGGCCGGGCGCAGATAATGCACGACCAGGGTTTGGGTGGCGCCGCCGCGCAGGCCGGCGGGATCGGCCCCCGAGGCCGAGGCGGCGGCCCCGGCGACATCGGCCAGGGTGGCGATGACGCCGCCATGGACGATCCGGCCGGTGGTGACGTTGGCGGGATCGAAGGGCAGGCGCAGGCGCACGTCGTCGGGCGCCAGTCTGTCGACCCGGATCGCCAGATGCCGGGCCACGGGGCCGGCGATGAGCACGTCATGGATGATGGCGGCGATCCGCGGATCGACGGTGTCGGTATCGCGGGCGGCTTCTGAAATCCCGGGGGACATGATGGCACGGCCTTCCTGTGGTGGCGGATGGGACGGCGTTCAGGAAAGCGCGGCCGCCGCCGCCGGTCGATTACCCGTGAGGTCATGGCCGGGGTGAGGGAGGCGGACACGGTCCGGCATCAGGAGAATTCGGTCAGGGTTAATTTATCATAGGTTGTGTTTCGTCATGTCCATGTCTACCTTCTGGATCGGGGTCACAGGATCGGGGATGGAAGCCATGACGCTGGCCGGAACGGGTGCCGACGCGGTGCGCGCGGTTGCGGGAGAAGACGGCAGGGCCAAGGCGGGGCCAAGCCCCGCGGCGCTGGGACTGGACGCCGCCCTTGGCTGGGCGGCCAGCCGGTCGCTGGCCGAGGCGATCAATGGCGGCACGTTCGCGCGGTTGGCCGCCGGGCGCGCCGACCCGACCGAGCTGGCGACGGCGGTGGGCCTGTCGGTCGACCGGCTGCTGGCACAGCTTGCCGCGCTGGGCGCGCAAGGGCTGCTTTATCTGGAAGATGATGGGCAGGTGATTCTGAACCCGCACGCGCAGGGTGCCGCCGACGCGGCGGCGGCGCTGCTGGCGGCGGGTGTGCCCACGGCGCCCGGCGCGATTGCCTGGCCGGTGCTGGATCCGGCGACCGGTGGCTGGGCCGAAGCGCTGTTGCGGCCGCGCGGTCGCTGGCTGGTTCTGGGTGGTGACGCCGGCTTCGCCGAGGGCTTCGCGCGATCGGGCGCGGTCGAGGTGGTGCGGATCGACGAGAACGACCCGGCCTTCGCCGCCGCATTGGCCGATCCGGGGCAGGACTGGCCGCAGGGGTTGGACGGGGTGCTGATCCTGCGCGGGCTGGGCCGCCAGCACAAATCGCTGATCTCGGCGGCGATCGAGGCATCGGAAGAGGCGCTTGGCCCGGATGGCCGCTTCGCCTGCCTGGATCTGATGCTGGATGACGATTATTCCGGACCGCGCCATGCCGGTCTCTGGTCTTATGCCCAGGCGGATCTTGGCAGCGAGGCACCGCCGCTGACCCTGAACTTTCTGGGGCTGCGGCTGGCGGAGGTGGGCTTCGCCCCGCCATCATCGGCCGATGCCCCGGATGGCGTTCACCGTCTGGTGTGGAGCCTGCGCGACTGAGGGGTCTGCGCGACTGACGGTCGCAGAGCGGTCTTCCCGTCACGGCGCGGCTTGCCCGGGCCGGATGGCTGCGCCATCTTCGGCAGTATGAGCACGCGCCCCCAGAACAAGCCGGGTGATCGGCCCCGGCCCGAGAGACCGCCGCGATCGCGCCGCGGATGGCGGCTGGTCGCGGGTGTTGCCGGCTGTGCCGCGGTGATCGCGGCCGGTGCCGTCCTGATGCTGGCGCCGGAAAGGGTGCGGGCGGTGCTGGGGCTGGATGGCGGCCATGCGGCAGCCGGCCATGTGGTGCGCAGCTTCCCCGATCCGGCAAATCCGGATGCCGCCGCGCGGGCGGCGCTGTATGCGGCGCTGGCCGAGATGCCGTCGGAACTCGATCCGGCCGACCCGGCCAAGGTGGCCGAGGGCGGGCGGCTGTATGCGACACAATGCGCCGCCTGCCATGGCCCCGATCTTGGCGGTGCGCCGGACTGGGACTGGCGGACGCCCCGGCCATCGGGACGGATGGCGGCGCCGCCCCATGATGCGACCGGCCACACCTGGCATCACCCCGACCAGCATCTGTTCGCGCTGACCGCCCTCGGCCCCGGCCCGTTCGCGCCGCCGGGCTATCAGTCCGACATGCCCGGCTTCCGCGATCGGCTGAGCGATGGCCAGATCTGGGCGATCCTGTCCTTCATCAAAAGCCGCTGGCCGGTGCCGGTTCGCGAGGCTCATGACCGGTTGTCGGCCGGGATGGCGCGGTGAGCGGCGCAGATGAGACGGGCACGCCCGACCCGCGGCTGCTGGATGCCGACGGCTGGCGGCGGCTGGTGCCCTGGCTGGATGTGACCGAGGCGGGGTGCACCGCAGACGGTACCGGTTTCATGGCCGTCGACGATGACGCGCTGGGCCGCGCCGCCGACAGCCTGCATGATCAGGGCTGGTTCGCGCTGCCACCCTGCCTGCCGCCGGATCTGATCGACGGGCTTGGCCGTGGCATCAGCCGGCTGGCGGCGCTGGGCTGGCCGCCGGTGTTCATCCATGTCTTCGATCAGGCCTGGGCGCTGCAGGCGGCATTGACGCCGCTGGCCCGGCATCTGCTGGGCGACCGCTTCGCCGTGCTGCCGCATCTGTGGGCGTGGTGTGTGCCGCCCGTGCCGCGCGCGCGCGGCTGGCCCGGCCATCGTGACCTGATCGGCAACAGTGTGTTTCCAGGTGGCATTCACATGACGCTCAGCCTTTGGGTGCCGCTGGTCGATGCCACTCTGGACAATGGCTGCATGCGGGTGGTGCCGCTGCCGGTGGAACGGGCCCTGTCCGACCGGCTTGAGGCCATGATCGCCGACGGGCGGCTGGCCGCCGAACCCGAGGCGATCGGCACGCCCCTGCCGGCCGCCGCCGGAGCGGTTCTGGGCTGGCGCCAGGACCTGTGGCACTGGTCGGGGCGCGCCACAACCGCTGCTGCCGGCCCGCGGATCAGCATCGCGATCGAGATGCAGAACCGGGCCTTCGATGCGGTGGCGGAGCCGCTGATCACGGCTGGCCATGGCCCCCGGCTGCAGATGCGTGTCGACCTGATCCTGCGGGCAATGCGAACTTACGCGCGGATGGAAAGCCTTCCAGGGCCGCTTCCAATTGACACTCTTGCGCAAGAATTGAAGTAAAAGATCTATTTGGGCGCGTGATGCGATTTAGTCTTTCTGGTTAAATAATATATTCCATAATCACCTGCAGGTCGGGTGACGTTTCTGCTAAAATTGGCGCCTGTCTCGTAACATTGATGCCCTTGCCATTGTGCTTTCGTGCCCGGCGGCTATATTCAGCCCGACAACATACCAGTCGACGCCTCCGCGCGGTGTCGCGCGGAGCGGCTCAAGGAGTCCTACCGCATGACCGAGAACACCGCCGTCCGTGCAGGTACCGTCACGATCACGGACGATATCAGCGGGCAGAGCCACGAATTGCCGATCCTGAACGGTACGTCGGGGAATATGGTGATCGATATCCGCTCGCTCGGCGGGAAGACCGGCTATTTCACCTATGATCCGGGCTTCATGGCCACCGCCTCGTGCGAGAGCCGGATCACCTTCATCGACGGCGACAAGGGCGAACTGCTCCATCGGGGTTACCCGATCGACCAGCTTGCCACCAGGAGCAACTTCCTTGAAGTCGCTTATCTGATGATGAACGGCGAACTGCCCTCGACGGACGAATACACGACCTTCGAGCGCAACATCACCCGCCACACCATGCTGCATGAGCAGCTGACCAAGTTCTTCACCGGTTTCCGCCGCGACGCCCATCCGATGGCGGTCATGGTGGGTGTGGTCGGCGCGATGTCGGCCTTCTATCATGACAGCACCGATATCAACGACCCGGCGCATCGGGTGATCGCCTCGCACCGGCTGATCGCCAAGGTGCCGACCATCGCCGCGATGGCCTATAAGTATTCGGTCGGCCAGCCCTTCGTGTATCCGCGCAACGATCTGGGCTATGCCGAGAATTTCCTGCACATGATGTTCTCGGTGCCATGCGAGCCTTACGAGGTTAATCCGGTTCTGGCGCGGGCGATGGACCGGATCCTGATCCTGCACGCCGATCATGAGCAGAACGCCTCGACCTCGACCGTCCGTCTGGCCGGCTCGTCGGGGGCCAATCCCTTCGCCTGCATCGCCGCCGGCATCGCCTGCCTGTGGGGCCCCGCACATGGCGGTGCCAACGAGGCGGTGATCAAGATGCTGGAAGAGATCGGCTCGGCCGACAAGATCCCCGAATTCATCGCCCGGGCGAAGGACAAGGACGATCCGTTCCGGCTGATGGGCTTCGGTCATCGCGTCTATAAGAACTTCGATCCGCGCGCGACCATCATGCGCCAGACCTGCCACGAGGTTCTGGGCGAGCTTGGCATCACCGACGAGCCGCTGCTCGACATCGCCATGAAGCTTGAGAAGATCGCGCTTGAGGACGACTATTTCGTGCAGCGCAAGCTGTATCCGAATGTCGACTTCTATTCGGGCATCATCCTGCGCGCCATGGGCATCCCCACCAGCCTGTTCACGGTGCTGTTCGCCGTGGCCCGCACGGTTGGCTGGGTTGCCCAGTGGAACGAGATGATCGAGGATCCCACCCAGAAGATCGGCCGCCCGCGCCAGTTGTATATCGGTGCCGCCGCCCGCGATTATGTGGAACTGGGGCAGCGCTGATCTGCGGCAGACCCCACCGGGGCCACGGCCCGCCACCACCTGCAAGCGACCGCCCTCCGAGCCTGGCTCGGGGGGCGGTTCGCGTTGCGGGGGGAGGGAGCGGCGGCGTCGCGTTTCACGCGTGTCAGGCAGGGGCGCATACGACCATCGCGCGCCTTTGCCGCTGGTGCTAGTCTGGTCGCCGACAGCCCGGGGGAGACAAGCCGGGAAACCGATGCCCCGGGAAGCCGATAGCCCAGGAAGCTGGCCGGGGGCGGGCGCCGCAGCGCGCATGGGGGAGGGGAGCGACAGCGAATGGACCGGAAGATCTGGGGCGTGATGCTGGCCATGCTGGCGGTGGGGGGGGCCGCATTCCAGATCGTGCGCATCCAGGACCAGCGTCGCCAGGTGATCGTCGAAACCGAGCGGCAGCTTCTGCATGATGCAGCCGGCCTGGAACGGACGGTCCAGGGTGTGATGCAGGGTGTGGAGGCTTCACTGACGCTGGCATCTGCCCGGCTGCTGGCGGCGGGCTTTCCGGCGATGGATGCCCCCGCGGTCGTGCAGATCCTGCAGCGCGCCTTGTCGCCAGGGCTTGTGCCCACCGCCATCTGGGTGATGGATGACCAGGGACAGGTGCGCGGCGGCATCGGCGATGCGCCGCCGCCGGCACTGGCCACGGCCGATGCGCCGGTTTTCGCGGTGCACCACCGCGCCCGACCCATGCAGCCGGCCTATGCCCAGCAACTGATGCGCGACGGCATGTTCCTGACCATCGCCGGCACCGGGGGGGCCGGCGGCACCGGCGATGACTGGCGCGTCCTTGCCGCCAGCCGGGCGATTGCCATCATGGAGGACGAGACCGGCGGCCAGAACGCCGCCGGTCGGGGGATCGGTTTTCAGGGCGCCGGCTTCAAGGGTGTCGTGGTGATGATGCTGTCGCGTGACGTCCTGGCCGGGCCGCTGGTGACGGTGGCCGGTCCCGGCCGCGTGGCGCTGGGGCTATCGGATGCAGGTGGACGGTTGCTGCCGCTGACGGCGTTGGAAAGCCCGCACCGCCGCCGCATGGCCGCCGATGCCGCGGCAGGCGCGACGCCGGCCGATCCCGTGTTGGGCGATCCGGTATTGGGCGATCGGGGGCGGGCCGATCTGGTGGCGGCCGATCTGGTCGCGGCCGATCTGGTCGCGGAACGGCCGGTGACGGGCTTTCCGATCTCGGTCACGGTCGGGCGGTCGCGGTCGCAGGTGCTGGACGGCTGGCGCGACCGGCTGATGGCCGATGCCGGCATGGGGTTGATGCTGGGACTGATCGGCGGTGCGGCCATCATGCTGATGGTGCTGCCGCGCCGTGGCGGCCCGCCCGGCACCCGACAGGCTGCCGGTGGAGACGATCATCTGCACGCCTTGGAACGCGGCGCCGCGTCGATCTGGCATTTCGACGCCGATGATCGCCGGATCGCGGTGATGCCGGCGATCGCGACGGTCGGTGCCGGCCGGCATGATCTGGACGATCTGCTGAACCACCTGCATCAAGCCGACCGAACCGCCTTGTCGACTGCCATCGACGACGTCATGGCCGGCCGCGACAATACGCTTGAGGTGGTGGTGACGGTGCCCGCCGCGGGTGGCGGCGTGCATTTCCTGCGATGGCTGGGCGGGCTGGCGCGCGAGCCCGCCGCCACGGCCGGGAAGGATGGCCCCCGGCCTTCGATCCGGCATCTGGTGGGCGTGATCCACGATATCACCGCCCAGGAGGTCCGACACCGCGAGACGCAGGAACGCATCCGGTCGCTGCATGAAATCCAGTCGCTGGCCGGCATTGCCTCATGGAGCTGGCCGATCGGGGCCGCGCGGGTGTGGTGCGCCGCCGAATTGTTCCAGGCCTTCGGCATCGAGATGTCGGCCGATAGCGGCATCGACGCCCCGCAATTCCAGGCGATGGTGCTGCCCGAAGACCGGCCGCGGGTGCGGGACGCGCTGAGCCGTGCCCGGCGTGGCACGCCGGCGCCGCTGGATTTCCGGCTGCTGCGGGTGGACGGGCAGATCATGCACATGGTGGGAGCGGCAGCGCCCGGCTTCGATGCGGCCGGGCGGGTGGTGCGGATCAATGGTGCGCTGGAAGTGACCCGAACCGCCCGGCCGGCCCAATCCAGGGCGGCAGACGGCGTGGTGTGACGGCGGTCGCTTGCATCCGGCGGCCGGGACGGTCAGGCTTGGCGCCGGGGTCTGCCTGTCCGGCGGTGCCCCGCCCCCCATTCATGCCCCGTCAGGAACGCTTCATCAATGGCTCCATCAATGATTGCAGGTTCCAACCCCTCCGCCCCATCTTCCGCCTCGTCTTCCGCCTCTGCCGCGGCGCCGCTGCGGGTCTGTGTGGCCGGGGTGACCGGCTGGACCGGCAATGCCGTCGCCCGCGCCATCGCCGCCAGCCCCGATCTGGTGCTGGTGGCCGGGGTCGCGCGCAAGGCCGCCGGTCAGAGGCTGGCGGCGGTGGTCGGTGAACCGCAGGCACGCGCCACGGGCACCGATGTGACAGTCGATGGTGATCTGGCGACAGCGCTCGCCCGTGGTGGAATCGACGTGCTGGTCGATTACACCCATCCCACCACGGTTGCCGGCCATGCCGAAGCGGCGCTGGCGGCCGGCGTGCATGTGGTGATCGGTACCTCCGGGCTGGATGCCGCGGCTTATGACCATATCGATCGGGCGGCCAGGGCCGCCGGGCGCGGCGTGGTCGCCAGCGGCAATTTCGCGATCACCGCGGCCCTGGCCACCCGGTTCTCGCTGATCGCCGCCCGCTATATTCCGCATGTCGAGGTGGTCGAGATCGCCGGTCCCGCCAAGCCCGATGCGCCATCGGGCACCGCGCGCGAACTGGCGGAGCGTCTGGGCCGGGTGGCCCGGCCGCCGATGCCGGCCGGCACCGAACCGGTGGCGCCCGACCGGGTGATCGGCGACGCCGCCCTGCGCGGTGGAACCATCGGCGGCGTGCAGGTCCATTCGCTGCGCCTGCCCGGCTATGCCGCATCGATCGATGCCCATTTCGCCGTGGCCGGTGCCCGGCTGGTGGTGTCGCATGATGCCGGCAAGGATGCCGCGGCCTATGTCGACGGCACGCTGCTGGCGGTGCGGCGGGTGCCGGGCGTGACCGGGCTGGTGCGCGGACTGGACGTGCTGTTGTTCGGGCCCGACGAGGCAGATGGTGCGGCCATGGCGGGGGCGCCGGCATGACCACCACCCGCACCGCCGATGGTGGCCGCGCACAACCCCATGCCACCGGTGGCGCCGACCGGCCGCTGTTCCTGGACCGGGCGGTGCGCCACGCGGCCTTCGCCCTGCTGGTGCTGGCCGGGCTGCTGTTCCTGGTGCTGGCGCTGGCGGTGGATGGCGATTACGCCTGGCCGCTGCTGGTGATTGCGCCGCTGATCGCGGTGGGCGTGGTCGACATCCGACAGACCGTTCATGCCATCCGCTTCAACTATCCGGTTGTGGGGCATCTGCGCTGGATCTTCGAGGATCTGCGCCCCTATCTGCGCCAATATATCGTCGAAGACGATCTGGAGGGCCGGCCCTATAACCGGCTGGCCCGCACGCTGGTTTATGAACGCGCCAAGGGCGACGAGGATGCCCAGCCGCTGGGCACGCAACTGGATGTCTATGCCCAGCGCTATGAGGTGCTGGTGCATTCGGTGGCGCCGCATCCGGTGGCGACCGAGCCGTTCCGGGTGACGGTGGGGGGGCCGCAATGCCTGAAGCCCTATAGCGCCCAGGTGCTGAACATCTCGGCGATGAGTTTCGGATCGTTGAGCGCCCGGGCGATCGAGGCGCTGAATGCCGGCGCCGCCCGTGGCGGGTTTTATCACGACACCGGCGAGGGCGGGTTCAGCCCCTATCACCGCATGCATGGCGGCGATATCGTCTGGGAACTGGGATCGGGCTATTTCGGCTGCCGCGATGATCAGGGCCGTTTCGATCCCGACCATTTCGCCGAGACCGCCCGGCTCGATCAGGTGAAGATGATCGAGATCAAGCTGAGCCAGGGCGCCAAGCCCGGCCATGGTGGCATGCTGCCCGGCCCCAAGGTCACCGCCGAGATCGCCGCCACCCGCAAGGTGCCGGAAGGGGTGGACTGCATCTCGCCGGCCCGCCATTCGGCCTTTGACACGCCCGAAGGCATGATGCGTTTCGTGCAGCAGTTGCGCGACTTGTCGGGCGGCAAGCCGGTCGGCATCAAGCTGTGCGTGGGCCAGCCTCATGAGATCTTCGCGATCGTCAAGGCGATGCTGAGCACCGGCATTCTGGTCGATTTCATCGTCGTCGACGGTGCCGAAGGCGGCACCGGCGCCGCGCCGCGCGAATTTTCCGATCATCTGGGCCTGCCGATGCGCGAAGGGCTGGTGCTGGTGCGCAACGCCCTGGTCGGCGCCGGGCTTCGACCGCATGTGAAGATCGCGGCGGCCGGCAAGATGACCAGCGCCTTCGATCTGGCGGCGGCCCTGGCGATCGGCGCCGACTGGTGCAATGCCGCCCGCGCCTTCATGTTCGCGATCGGCTGCGTGCAATCGGTGAAATGCCATACCGGTCGCTGCCCCACCGGTGTCGCCACCCAGGATCCCGATCGCCAGAAGGGGCTGGTGGTGGAAGACAAGGCCGAACGGGTGCGCCGCTATCAGGCCCGCACCGTCCATGCCCTGGCCGATCTGGTCGCGGCCGCGGGCCTGGACCACCCCGATCAGCTTGAACCGCGCCACCTGCTGCACCGCCGCTCGCCCAACGAGATCGTGCCGATCGACCGGCTGTATCCGTTCCTGAAGCCGGGCGTGCTGATCGAGGCGCCCGACGCCACCCCCTATGCCGCCGACTGGGCGGCGGCCGACCCGGCCAGCTTCGCGCCGCGTCGGATCGGATAGGTGTGTGATCCCGGGGATTGTCCACAGGCTCCGTTCAGGGGTGTGCCGGCGCGATTGTCCCCAGGTCTCACGCGACGATAAGCTGGCGCGAAACGTCCCCGCGACCGCTCTCATCGCCGCGACTGCCACCTATTGGCTCAAGGCAGCCCTGACCCTGGCGGTCAGGGCTGCCGTTCAGCGTCCAATTCTTCCTCAAGTCTGCCTCGCAGCATCGCCACGACGCGGTGCGCTGTCCTGATCTCCTCAAGCGAAAGACCCTCCGCCAGCGTATTGACCCTGGGGCTGTAGGCGTTGATCGCGGCGTCATAGACCCGGCGGCCCTTGTCGGTCAGCACGACCAGATGCGCGCGGCGGTGGTGAGGGTTGGGCTGAAACGCGACCAGATCCTCCTTGTGCAGATCGTTGACGATGCGCTGCACATTCTGCCGGTTGGCGCCAAGGTCGCGGGCGATCCAGGCCACCGGCTGGGATCGCCGCGACAGGACGATCGCGCCCAGGATCTGCCACCGGGCGCTCGTCAGCCCGAAGGGCGCGACCAGCCTGTCACCCCATGTCAGCGTCAGGTTGTTGGCCCGGAACAGGGTCAGGATCAGCTCGGTCAGGGCATCGGCCTTCGGGGTCGTCGTCGCTTCGCTCATTCGTTACCATCTATCCATATTGACATCATCATGTCATTTCGATATGTATTGATCATATCGAAATGACACCATGACTACAATTTGAATGGAGTCGCGAGATGGCTCTGGTGAAGCCCATGGACGAGACATTCCCATTGAACGGCAGCTCGCGCTCGGAGCCGCGCCCGTCGTCCTCGTCAACCCGTTCACGCTCGATGCCGCCGACGAGGACCGCTTTCTCGGCGCCTGTCCGTCATCCGCTGTCGCCACCCCGCACCTGTTCCAGAAGGTCGGCGCCGGCGGCATCCGCACGGCTTGATCCCGAAGAACGGCGCTTGAGCACGAGGAGAAGACGCATGTCGCTTCTGTTGAAGGTTCCAGCGATCACAAAGGCCTGCCAGGTGACAGGAAACGCCATGCCAAGGATCATCCATCCGGTTGCCGGGATCATTGCCATCCTGACGATCTCGACCTTCTGGCTCTCGACGACGATTGCGGAATTGTTCCTCTCCGGATCCGCCGTTGTGGCCGTCAAGACGACTATTCCGTGGGGCTTCCTGTTGCTTGTGCCGGCGCTGGCGGCGACGGGCGGGTCCGGTGTCTTCCTGTCGCGCGGGCGGCGGGAGGGGCTTGTCGGCACAAAGCTGAGACGTATGCGCTTCATTGCCGCGAACGGCCTGCTTTTCCTGATCCCGGCGGCGTTGTTCCTTGCCTCCAAGGCGCGGGCGGGCGAGTTCGATACGATCTTCTATGTCGTGCAGGCCGTTGAGCTGATCGCCGGCGCGACGAACATCACGCTCCTCGCCTTGCAGATGCGCGACGGGATGAGGCTCACCCGGTGGCGGCGCGGGAGCGCCCCTCGGCCGGCGGCACGCCACAAGACCCTCCCTCACCGGCAAGCGGGAGATCGCGCGCGGAACGGTCGCGACGCCTGATCCACGACGCAGGGCGAGCGGGGCCATATCGCGCGCGACATGCGAACGCCATGTCGATGACGCGTCGAAGCCGGTCTTCTATCTCGCCGGCCCCCTGCCATGGTCGCTGGAATGGAGACCATGCTCCACAGCCTGTGGCGCCGGGACAGGGGGGCCGTCAACAGCCCAGCCGGTCCAGCACCGCCGCCACCAGCACCGCCGGCGCGTCCAGTTGCAGCAGATGCCCGGCATTGGCGACGCCGGTGAAGCCGCAGCCGATCCGGTCCGCGAGTGCCCGGCCCTGATCTGCCGGCAGCCAGCGATCGTCCAGCCCCCACAGCACCTGGGCCGGGGCCCGCATCTGCCCCAGCAGCGGCACCACCGCGTCGGTGGCGGCCGGGTCCATGCGGGCGATCTGGTCATAGAATGCCCGGGCGCCATGATCGTCGCCCCAGGCATCCAGAATGTCGGCCAGGATCGCGGGTGGGATCGGCCGGTGGGCGGCCTCGGCCACATAGGCCGCGACCAGCGCGCGGTGCAGATGTGCGGGCAGCCCGGCAAAGGCCGCCGCGTGATCGCGGATATGGGCCACGAAGGCCGAACCCCAGGGCCTCAGCGCCACCGCATCGACCAGCACCAGCCTGCGCATCTCCACCCCGTCGAGCAGATGGGCGCGCAGCACCGTCGCGCCGCCGAAATCATGCCCCACCACCACCGGCGGCCGCGCCAGCCCCAGATGCGCCACCCAGTCGGCGAACACCTGGTTCTGCACATGCAATGAGATATCGGTGCCGGCGGCGACCCGCGACTGGCCGTAACCCGGCAGATCATAGACATGCACCCGCGCCCGCGCCGCCAGCGCCGGCATCACATCTGCCCAGACGGCGGCGTTGAACGGCGTGCCATGGACCAGCACCAGATCCGGCCCGTCATCGCCGAACCGGTCCCAGAACACCGGCCCGATGCGATGATCGAACCGGCGGGCGAGCGGAAGATTGCGGCGCATCTGAAACATTCCCCGACTGAAGCATGCCTGACTGACCGGCACCCCCGCATCCCACCACGCCCGCATGCCGCCGGCCAACGCCGATGGCTGATGCGGTCATCAGCGATGGTGATGGTGCGGTGTGTCGCCGCTCAGCGGTCCCAGCCGGTCGAGAATTGCAGCCTGCGGAGCATGGCGAAGGTGTCGCAGCACGGCACACCAAGTGTCTTACAGACATCGGGCACTCGCCGGTTCTGCCGCCTCTTGGCCGGAGATGAGACTTCGGTCGTCACGACGCAACGGTCATGGGGTGATGCCATGGCGTGAGCGATCAGAAACGGATCCTGGCCGATCTGCTCAAGCTCGTCATCCGTCAGGTCGGGCGCGTATCCGATATCGATGGCGGAGCGCACGTGCACGGGATCGACGTCTTCATCGAGCAGGATGGCATCTCGCACCGTCCTCTGGCTGAGCCATCCATACAGAAGATCTTTGGTGGTGTCGGTGCCGCCACCGCGGACTTCTTCGAAGGTTTCAATGGGCATCTTCAGAACGCCGGCCGCTGCCTTGTACACCAGAAATGTCCAGAACTCCGGGACGACGTCGACCGGATAGTACTGGTTGTGGGCCGTGATCAGCACATTGGCGTCCAGAAGATAGAGCATGCCGCTAGCCCGCCCGCCCGGATGCCGCCGTATTTCGCAACAGCGGGATCACATTCCGGGGCTTCACGCCAAGAACCTTCCCGGCCTTGGTCGGGGTCAGGCTGCCTTCGCTGAGCGTCCGTTCCACGAGACGCAGAAGTGCCGCGCCGATCCGATGCCGTCTGACCGTATAATAATTCGGCCCGCCATTGTCCTGGCGGGTCTCGTCGCGCTGTGCCGCCCTGTGCTGGCGCCACTCCGTCCTGAAGCGATCGGACAGTGTCTGCCAGTCGACCTCGGACAGCCGGTTGTCGCGGAACAGGCGGTAGATCACCAGAGACCGGCTGATACGGCGCTCATCGGCAAAGCTCTCGACACGAAACGCGACGTCGTCGAGATCCATCTGCCGGTCGATGGCGACCATCGCCAGATCCCGTGCCGGCAGCAGGAAGCGGCTGGCGACATCGTTGCAGAACTGTTCCACCCGGCCGTCGGCGTGCGGGCCACTGACGCCGCCGGCACCAATCCAGAGATGGGCCAGTTCATGCAGCAGCGTGAAGGACCATGCAGATTTCGCATCCTGGTCGTTGATCACGATGAACGGGGCAACCGGGTCGGCGAGGGCGAGACCGCGGAAGGCGCCGGCATCGATGGCGGTGTGATGGCTGCCCAGATTGCCAATCAGCAGGACGAACACACCCGCGGCCTCGACCTTGGCGCGCAGCGCGTTGAACGCCGCCTCGACCTTCGGTTCCGCCCGGAAGCTGTCGGCGTCGAAACCGATCCGGCGCTGAATATCGGCGACCACGGCATCCGGACCGGCCGTGATCGATATCCCGCCCACGAAGGGCAGCGGCTGGGCATCCTCGTCGTCGAGGAGCGAGCGGACCATCGACTGGCGGGCCCTGACATCGCGGATCAACGCATCGATCAGCGGCTCGGCATCGGTGTGGCGATCCGGCAGGGTGCGGAAATCCTCGCCGCGATCGCCGGCCCTGGGAGGGGCCGCCAGATAGAAGGTCAGGAGCGGCCGGTGATACAGGGTGGTCATCTTGACCAGGGTCGCACGGGATACCTGGGCTTGACCCGCCTCCATGGCCGATAGCCGCTCACGTGCCGTGCTGCCCCGGGCGTCGCTGATCTGTAGTCGACGCGCAGCCTCGTCGACCGTGAACCCTGCGGTTTCACGTGCCCAGATGAGGATTTCGGGGGCCACGGCAGGCATGTAGGGCCGGTCTCCAGGCAGTGCGGGCGGTCGGGGTCGTGGACTTAAGTGTAGCGGGTGGATCGTGGCTGATCCACCGAACCATGACGATGCCGCATCGGCCCGGGCACGCGGGGCGCTTGTGCGGTGGTGATCCGTCGCAAATGGTGGAATGAGACATATTGCGGTGCGTGTCCGCCCACGGCTGGCGCGAACCCGCCATTCCGGACACGCCGCACGCAGAAATATGCTGCAACGCAGAATTCCGCAGGGAACGCCTATTTCAATTGTACGTTTGACCGAATCGGAAATGCGTCGTTACTCTTCTCGGATGCCGGCCGTTTTTGCGGCGCCGGCGACCGGCGGGCCCTGAACAGAATGCGCGCGGCCAGGCAGCCGCCGCCGGCGGGGCCCCGGCCGGGCACACCCTGGGAGGGATGCGCAAGATGGAGCTGTTTGCCCAGCAGGTCATGAACGGTCTGGTCCTGGGCAGTGTCTACAGCCTGGTTGCCCTTGGCGTGACACTGATCTATGGCACGATGGAAATTCCGAATTTCGCCCATGGGCATCTGTACATGCTGGGCGCCTATGTCACCTTCGCCGCAGTGACCGGGCTGGATGTCCATTACTGGATCGGCATGCTGATCGCGGTGGGGGCGCTGGCGGTTGTGGGCGTGGCGGTGGAGCGGCTGGCCTTCCGGCCGCTCCGGCATGCGCCGCATGTCAACATGATGATCGCGGCCGTGGGGCTGATGCTGTTCTTCGAGGCCCTGGCGCAGATCGTGTGGGGCGCCGATTTCCGGCGCCTCGCCTCGCCCTATGGCGCGGTGGTGGATCTGTGGGGCACCACGGTGACCGAGCAGAAGCTGATTCTGATCGTGGCCGGCATCGCGTTGATGGCGCTGCTGTTCCTGTTCCTGAAGCGCACGCCGCTTGGCGCCGCGATCGAGGCGGTGTCGCAGGACCGGGTGGGCGCGCAACTGGTCGGCATCGATCCGGAGCGGATCTCGATGATCACCTTCGCGCTGTCGGCGGGGCTTGCCGCCGCCGCGGCGGCGCTGATCGCGCCGATCAACCTGATCTCGCCGTCGATGGGGCTGGTGGTCGGGCTGAAGGCCTTCGTGATCGTGGTCATCGGCGGCATGGGCAGCGTTGCCGGCGCCATCATCTGCGGCTATGGCCTGGCGCTGGCGGAAAGCCTGGGCGGCACCTATGTCGCCACCGGCTATCAGGATCTGATCGCCTTCGCCATTCTGGCGCTGGTGCTGACCGTGCGGCCCTCGGGCCTGTTCGCGAAGGGGGCCTGAGGCCATGGCGATCCTGGAGACGCCCGGCGCGCGGCTGTCGTCGCCCGCGGCGGGCAGCCCGGCCCATGCCGGCCCCCGGCACACGGCACCATCGGCGGCGATCGCCGCCGCCGCGATCCGGCCGGTCAATCCCACACGGCGGCTGCTGACCCGCCTGCTGGTGCTGGGCTTTGTGGCGCTGGTGCTGCTGCTGCCGCTGCTGCTGACCAACCCCTATCACATGCAGGTGGTGCTGACCGGCTTCATCTTCGCGATCGGCGCCTATGGGCTGAACATCGCCCTTGGCTATACCGGCCTGCTGTCGCTGGGTCATGCCGGCTTCTTCGGCATCGGCGCCTATGCGGTGGCGCTGCTGACCTCGGAACAGGGCTGGTCGTTCTGGCCGGCGCTGGTGGTGGCGATCGTGTTGAGCGGCGGTGCCGGCTTCGTCGTCGGCAGCATCTGCCTGCGCGCCAAGGGCCATTATCTGGCCATCTTCACACTGGCGGTCGGCATGATCATCTATCAGGTGCTGGACAAGTGGGAGAGCCTGACCAACGGCCCGATCGGCGTGGTCGGCATCCCCGGCCCCAGCCCGATCGGCCCGATCACCTTCGACAGCTTCACCGCCCGCTATTACCTGACCGCCGCCTTCCTGCTGGTCGCCATGCTCGGCGCCTGGCGGATCAGGGCGTCGCTGTTCGGCCGCACCCTGCTCGCCATCCGGATGAGCGAACCGCTGGCGGCGGCGGCGGGCGTGAACGTGATGGCGGCCAAGCGGCTGGCCTTCACCATGGCCTGCATCTATGCCGGTGTCGCCGGCGGGCTTTATGCCAGCTTCATCGGCTTCCTCGGCCCCGATATCGCGGTGGTCGAGAACACCTTCAACATGCTGCTCTACGTGCTGCTGGGCGGCATCGCCTCGGTGGCGGGGCCGCTGGTCGGCACCATGCTAGTCTATATGCTGACCCAGTTCCTCCAGGCCTTCCAGACCTATCAGATGCTGGTCTTCGGCCCGGCGCTGATCGCGCTGGTGATCTTCCTGCCCTATGGCATCACCGGGGCGGTGACCATGATCGCACGCCGGCTGTTCCCCGACGGGCCGGCCCGCCGGCAGCCGGCACCGGCTGTGACACCCGCCCCCCAGTCCAGCGGCAGAAGGTGAGACGCCATGGCGGCCATACTTGAAACACGCGGACTGACCAAAGCCTTCGGCGGGCTGGTGGCGGTGGGTGATGTCGACTTCACGGTCGAGGAGGGCGGCATCACCGGCATCATCGGCCCGAACGGCGCCGGCAAATCGACCTTCTTCAACCTGATCAGCCTGTTCTATCGCTCGACATCCGGCACCATCACCTTCCGGGGCGAGGACGTGACCCGGTTGAAGACCCATGACATGCCGCCGCGCGGCATGGCGCGGACCTTCCAGACCACGCATCTGTTCTCGGAGGCGAGCGTGCTCGACAATGTGATCGTCGGCTATCGTCACCGCACCCGTGCCGGACTGCTGGACGCGCTGGTCAACAGCCCGCGCGAGCGGCGCGAGATCGCCGTGGCGCGGCTGCGGGCGATGGAGGCACTGGACTTCGTGGGGCTGGCCGATGTGGCGCATACCCCCGCCGGGTTGATCAGCCAGGAACAGCAGAAGCGGGCCGCCATCGCCCTGGGGCTGGTCGGCGGGCCGCATCTGCTGCTGCTGGACGAACCGGCCGCCGGCATCAACCCTGAGGAGACCGACGAGCTTGGCCGGCTGATCAGGCGGATCGCCGCCGCCGGGGTCACCGTCTGCCTGATCGAGCACAAGATGAAGATGGTGATGGGGTTGTGCGACCGGATCATGGTGCTGCATCACGGCCGCAAGATCGCCGCCGGCACGCCTGATGAGGTCCGCAATGACGACGCGGTGATCACCGCCTATCTGGGGAGCGATGCCCATGCTCACGCTTGACGCGGTCTCGGTGCAGTTCGGCGCTTTCCGGGTGCTGACCGACGTGTCGATCCAGGTGGGGCAGGGCGAGCTGGTGGTGCTGCTGGGGTCGAACGGCGCCGGCAAGAGCACACTGTTCCGCACCATCAGCGGCCTGCACCGCCCGACCCGCGGCCGGATTGTGTTCGACGGCGACGACATCGCCAAGGCGGCACCAGCGCGGATCGTGGCGCGCGGCATCGCCCATTGCCCGGAAGGCCGGCGGCTGTTCCCCGACTTGTCGGTGCACAAGAACCTGATGCTGGGCGCCTATAGCCGCCGCGACAGCGCACATGCGGTGGAAGAGACGCTGAACTATGTGAACGCGCTGTTCCCGATCCTGGTCGAGAAGGCGTGGCAGCCGGCGGGGTCGCTGTCGGGCGGACAGCAGCAGATGGTGGCGATCGGCCGGGCGCTGATGGGCAAGCCCCGGCTGCTGATGCTGGACGAGCCGACACTGGGGCTGGCGCCGCTGGTGGTGCGTCAGGTGCTGGATGCGGCGGCGGAAATCTGCCGCGGCGGCACCACCGTGCTGCTGGCGGAACAGAACGCCCATGCGGCCCTGGCGATCGCCGATCGCGGCTATGTGATCGAGACCGGCCATATCACCACACAAGGCACCCGCGACCAGTTGATGTCGGATGACGAGGTCCGCCGCGCCTATGTCGGCGCCTGACCCGGCATCGGACCCCCGATCCTGATCCTGATCCAGTCTGAGAGATCCCGGCACAGAACCGGGCACCACGGGAGGGAAGACCCAATGAAGGCGATGATCGACAAACGGCGCACGCGCCGCGAGACGCTGCTGGCCGGCGCCCGGTCGGTGGCGGGGGCACTGGCGCTGGTGGCGGCGCTGCCGGGGCTGTCGGCCGCGGTGACGCCGGCCATGGCGGCCGACACTGCGGTGATCGGCTATTCCGGCCCGCTGTCGGGCGGCGCGGCGCTGTATGGCCGCAATGTCCAGCGCGGCATGCAGATGGCGATCGACGATGTCAACACGGCCGGCGGCATGGACATCAAGGGCGAGAAGGTGATGCTGGAGCTGGCGTCGCTGGACGACCGCTATCTGCCCAACGAAACCGCCGTGAACACGCAGCGTCTGGTCTATCAGAACGGCGCGCGGATCGTGCTCATCCCCCATAGCGGCGGCATTCTGGCGGCGCAGGGTTTCAACACCAAGGGGCCGCAGAGTTTCATCATCGCCGCCTATACCAGCGAGCCGGCGATCCTGAACCAGAAGAACCCGCTGCAGATGATGATCCCGCCGCGCTACAACGCGCTGTTCGAGCCATACGCCAAGGCGGCGATGGAGCGGTCGGGCAAGCGGCTGGGCATGATCCCCGGCACCCATGCCTATGCCAAGGAATGGACCAAGGGCTTCAGCGCCAAGTGGAAGGAACTGGGCGGCGAGGTGCTGACCGATAACGCGGTCGACTATCGCACCACCACCGACTTCTCCAGCGCCGTCGCCAAGGCGCTGTCTGAAAAGCCCGATGTGCTGTTCATCGGCGGCCCGTCGCAGCCGACCGCGCTGATCGTGCAGGCGGCGCGCGAGCAGGGCTTCAAGGGCGGCTTCGTGATCATGGATCAGGCCAAGCCCGAGGAAATGGACAACATCGTCCCGATCGAGATGATGAACGGTCTGGTCGGTAACCTGCCGCTGGAATACTACCCCAGCAAGAACGCCCCGGCCTTCATCAAGAAGTATCAGGACACCTTCGGCGCGAACGAAGAGGCCGTGGCCGAGATCGGCCTGCCCTATACCGCGATCATGGTGTTCGTGCGCGCCATGGAACTGGCCGGCACCACCGAAGACCCCCAGGCGATCATGGCCAAGCTGGCGGAAGCCTCGGCAACCCTGCCGCCCGAGCGCAACCCTTACGAGCTGACCGGCGTCGACGACGACAACAACATGGCCAGCAGCTTCCAGATGACCGTGGTCGAGAACGGCAAATACGTGCCGCTGCCGTTCAAGTAGGCGGCGGTTGCCGCGTCTCTGATCCGGCAGGCCACGGGGTCGATGGGAAACCATCGGCCCCGTGGCGCATTATCGGCCATCTGCCGGGCTGTCGGCACGCGACAGGCACACCATATCAACAGACAGGTTCTCTACGAATGGTTGCATGCCGGACTCAACCGGCAAAAACAGAGGCGTGACGTGGAATGGATGTGGGATTTGTCGGACTGGGCCTGATGGGCCGCGCCATGGCGCGGAATATCGTGGCGGCGGGGCACCATGTGCGGGCCTGGAACCGGTCGCCGGTGATGGCGTCGGCGCGCGAGGGCGTGGTGATGGTGCCCGAGGCGTCGGCCGCCTTCGAGGCGGACGTGGTGTTCACCATGCTGGCCGACGACGCGGCGATCCGCGCGGTGCTGCTGGACGAACCGGTTCTGGAACTGGCACGGCCGGGGGCCGTGCATGTGGTGACATCGACCCTGTCGCTCGACATGATCGAGGAATTGCGTGCTCATCACGAGGCGGTGGGGCTGCGCTTCGTGGCGGCGCCGGTCTTTGGCCGCCCCGACGTCGCCGAGGCCGGACAACTGGCGATCATGGCCGCCGGCGACCCGGCGGCGATCGCGATCGTGGCACCCTTGTTCGACGTCATCGGCCGGCAATCCTGGGTGATGGGCGATGACCCGCGTCAGGCCGGCATTGCCAAGATCGCCGGCAACATGATGATCGCCATGGCGATCGAGGCGATGGCCGAGGCGGCGGCGCTGACCGCGGCGCACGGGCTGGATCCGGCGGTGTTCCTGGACCTGATGCGGCAGACCCAGTTCGGCGGCAGCCGCGCCTATCAGGGCTATGGCGACAAGATCACGCGTGAGGCGTTCGACCCCGGCTTCCGGATGGATCTGGGCCTGAAGGATCTGCGGCTGGCCACAGCCGCCGCCGAGGCCGTGGGCGCGCGCCTGCCGCAGCTCGCAGCCGTGCACGGCCAGATGTCGGGCGCGGTGGCGGCAGGCATGGGCGATCGCGACTGGTCGGCGGTGGCCGCCTATACCCGCAAGCCCGGCTGACCCGGCCTTCCGCCGACAGGGTCAGCCGCGCCCGCGATAGGCGGCAACGCCCTGGTCGGGGATCCACAAATCGGCCGGCACCGGGCCGGTGGCCCAGAACACGTCGATCGGGATGCCGCCGCGCGGATACCAGTAGCCGCCGATGCGCAGCCAGTCCGGTGCCAGCAGATCGACCAGCCGCTTGCCGATGCCGACGGTGCAGGCCTCGTGGAAATCGCCATGGTTGCGGAAGCTGCCCAGATACAGCTTCAGCGACTTGCTTTCGACCAGCCAGTCGGCCGGCACGTAATCGATGACCAGATGGGCGAAATCGGGCTGGCCGGTGATCGGGCACAGCGAGGTGAATTCCGGGCAGGCGAAACGCACCAGATAGCGGGTGCCGGGATGCGGATTGGCCACCCGTTCCAGCACCGCCTGATCGGGGCCGGCGGGCAGTGCTGCCGCCTGCCCCAACTGGGACAGGTTGCTATAGATCGAGGGCTTGCCGGGCTGGTCGCTCATCGGTCGGGCTCCGGAACAGATGGGATCGGCTGTCCCCGTCGGGGGCACATGGTGTGGCCAAACGCGAAAAGCCGGCTTGAAGCCGGCTTTTTCGTGTAGGCGTTCCGATGGCGTTCGGCGGGATTGGTGGAGCCGAAGGGAATCGAACCCTCGACCTCTAGAGTGCGATTCTAGCGCTCTCCCAACTGAGCTACGGCCCCGCACCCGCGCCGGGGCAGGCCTTGCGGGCTGCCTCGGTGAACGGCGCGGATATTGGCGCGGGTCTGATCGCCTGTCAAGCGCCCGTTGACGCGTTGGCGTCACAATCGACTGGCCGACCGCGCAGGCCTTGCTATACTCCGGCCGTCTCGTCCGAACGCCGCATGAAAGCTGCGGCACCCCACGTATGAGGGAGCCCCGCATGGCGCCGCTTCTCCAAGGCCTGCTCTTTCTGTTCAATGCCGCGATCGAGATCTACACCTGGATTCTGATCGCAAGCGTGATCCTGAGCTGGCTGGTGGCGTTCAACGTCGTCAACACCCGCAATCAGGTGGTCTTCATGATCGGCAGTGTCATCGAACGGATGACCGAGCCGGTTCTGCGGCCGATCCGCAATTTTCTGCCCAATCTGGGCGGGCTGGACCTGTCGCCGCTGGTGCTGCTGCTGCTGTTGAACTTCCTGAAGATCGTGGTCAATGGCTGGCTGGCGCCGATGGCCTATGGCGCGCTGTATTGATCCGATGATCACCACCGGCACAGAGATGGATGGCGAGGGACAGGGCAGCGGCCTTGGCCCCGCCGTGGAACGCGAAGGCCCGGCCAATGTGTCGATCTTCGTGAAGGTTCAGCCAAAGGCGCGCCGCGCCGCCATCGAACCCGCCCGCGACGACGGCCATGGCCGCCTGCGCCTGCAGGTGAAGGTGACCGCGGCGCCCGAGGACGGCAAGGCCAATGCCGCGGTGGAGCGGCTGGTGGCCGATGCCCTTGGTGTTGCCCGCAATCGCGTGCGGGTGGTGCAGGGCGTGACCGACCGGCTGAAGCGCATCGGCGTGGAGGGCGACGGCTTTGCCGATGCCGAGGCGATTGCCGCCCGCGCGCGCGGCCTGGCGCCCGACGCAGAATGATGCCCGACGCAGAATGATGCCCGACGCAGAATGATGCCCGACGCAGAGTGACGCCCGGCGCGATATGGAACTGATGGAGACTGCCCCGATGCCTTCCGCACAGCTGATCGACGGCAAGGCCGTCGCGACCGATCTGCGCGCCGCCGTGGCCGCGCGCGTGGGTGGCATGTATGCCCGCCTGGGGCTGCGCCCGGGGCTGGCTGTGGTGCTGGTCGGCGAAGACCCGGCCAGCCAGGTCTATGTCCGCAACAAGCACAAGCAGACCGAAGCCTGTGGTATGCAGAGCTTCGAACACCGCCTGCCCGCCGATACCGCGCAAGCCGATCTGCTGGCGCTGGTGGCGCGGTTGAACGCTGATGACGCGGTCGACGGCATTCTGGTGCAGTTGCCGCTGCCGCGCCAGATCGATGCCCAGAAGGTGATCGAGGCGATCGACCCGGCCAAGGATGTCGATGGCTTCCACCCGATCAATGCCGGGCGGCTGGCGACCGGGCAGCCGGCGCTGGTGCCCTGCACGCCGCTGGGCTGCCTGATGCTGCTGGACCGCACGCTCGGCGCCGAGATGGCCGGGCGTCATGCGGTGGTGATCGGCCGGTCGAACATCGTGGGCAAGCCGATGGCGCAACTGCTGCTGGGCCGCGACTGCACCGTCACCATCGCCCATTCCCGCACCCGCGATCTGGCCGAGACCGTGCATGGCGCCGATATCGTGATCGCGGCGGTTGGTCGGCCGGAAATGGTGCGCGGCTTCTGGATCAAGCCCGGTGCGACCGTGATCGATGTCGGCATCAACCGGCTGCCACCGGCGGCAGCCGGCGGCAAGGACCGGCTGGTGGGTGACGTGAATTTCGAAGAGGCCAAGGCGGTTGCCGGCCACATCACCCCGGTGCCGGGCGGCGTGGGCCCGATGACCATCGCCTGCCTGCTGTCGAACACCCTGCAGGCGGCCTGCGCCCGGCGCGGCATCGACATGGCGACCCTCTGACCGCAAGCCGATGCGCCACCCCGTGGCGCCCTATCGTCACGCCCAGTACTCGAACCCGGCATAAAGCAGCACGCCGGCGCCGATCACCGCCAGCACCACGCCGGCGCCGCGTTTGATGCGCAGCGGCCAGCGCGGCGCCAGCTTGCGCCCGGCATGGGCCGCCCCCCAGGCGAGCCCCGACCACCACAGCGCTCCGCCGACGGCGATGCCGCCGAGCAGCGGGATCTTATCGTCGGCGAACCGGCCGATGGTGGTGAACAGGGCCAGGAAGGCCGCGATCGCGGTAGGGTTGACGATGGTGACGGCGAAGGTGGCGGCACAGCCCGACAGACCGGCCACCAGACGGTTGCGGCCCTGATAGCTGGCATTGGGCAGGGCGGTGATCTGGCCGCGATCACGGCTGAACACGCCGGTGGCGCTGACCAGCCCCATGGTGAGCAGCAGCAGCCCGGCGAACAGTTGCAAAGGCCGCTCGAAGGCGTGGATGCGTTCCATCCAGCCCATGCCGGCAACGGCGATGCAGGCATAGACCAGATCGGCGAAGACCACACCCATACCGGTGGCGAAGCCGACCCGCCAGCCGCGGTCGAGGCTGCGTCCGATGACCATGACCGCCGCCGGCCCGACCGGGGCCGCGACCACAAGGCCGATGCCGATGCCTGCGAGGAAGCTGGCCAGAATCATGCGGTCGTCGTCCGCTCCGCCATTGCGCTTCGGTCCTTCCGGATGTCAGCCGCCCCGGGAGGCTTTCCCGCGGCCGTCCTTTGGTCTATCCATTGTGGCGGCATGATGGCAAGCCGGGAAGTCACCCGCCAGGGCCGTATCGTGAGGATCCTGTGACCCAAACCCCGCACAATGGCGGCCCTGACCGGCTGATCCTGCATGATCTTGCCTGTTTTCGCGGCGACCGTCCGATCTTCCTGCATCTGAATGCCGAACTGTCTGCCGGCCATGCCCTGGTGGTGACCGGGCGCAATGGCAGCGGCAAATCCACCCTGCTCAGGATCATCGCCGGCTTCGTGCGCGCCGATGCCGGCCAGATCCTGTGGAACGGCCTGGACCGCGACGATCACGACCTGCCGTGGCGTGAACGGCTGCATTATCTGGGGCATCGCGACGGCATCGCTGGCGAATTGTCGGCCGGCGCCGACCTTGGCCACTGGGCGGCGATCCTGGGCGTCGCGCGCGCCGGCCGGGCCGAGCGGGTGGCCGCGGCGCTGACTGCGCTGGACATCCCGCATCTGGCGGAGCTGCCGGTCCGGGTGCTGTCGGCCGGCCAGCGCCGCCGGCTGGCGCTGGCGCGGCTGCTGCTGGCCCATCGCCCGCTCTGGGTGCTGGACGAGCCGACGACGGCGCTGGACCGCAGCGGCAGCGCGCTGGTCGCCGGGCTGATCGGCGCCCATCTGGACCGGGGCGGCATGGTGGTGACCGCGACCCATCTGCCGCTGGGGCTGGGAGATCGGGTGATCGGGCTGGATATCGAGGAGGCGGCGCCATGAGCGATCCCACGGCATCCGGTCCGTCCGAAGCTGCGCCGGGCCTTGGCCGCACGCTGCTGGCGGTGCTGCGCCGGGATCTGGCCCGCACGGCCGGCCGGTCGGGCGATGTGGTGGCGGTGCTGGCCTTCTTCGTGGTGGCGGCGACCCTGTTTCCGCTGGGCGTGGGGCCGGGGCCGCAGGTGCTGTCGCGGATCGCGTCGGGGGTGGTCTGGGCCTCGGCGCTGCTGGCGGTGCTGCTGTCGCTGGACCGGATGTTCGATACCGACCGCAATGACGGCGCGCTGGAGGCTTTGGCGCTCGCCCCCGCTCCACTGGCGCTGGTGGTGCTGGCCAAGGTGGCGGCGCACTGGCTGACCACCGGCCTGCCGCTGATCGTGGCGGCGCCGGTGGTGGCGATCATGTTGCAGATCGACGGCGCGCTGCTGGGCACGCTGATGTTGTCGCTGGCGGTGGGCACGCCGGCGCTGTCGCTGATCGGCGCGATCGGCGCCGCGCTGACCCTGGGCGCCAGGCGCGGCGCCGCCCTGATGCCGCTGCTGCTGCTGCCGCTGTATGTGCCGGTGCTGATCTTCGGCGTCGGCGCTGTGGAAGCGGCGGCCAACGGTCTGCCCACCGGCCCGCATCTGATGCTGCTGGGGGCGGGGTCGGTGCTGGCGCTGGCGCTGGCGCCGCTGGCGGCGGCGGCGGGCCTGCGGGCGGCACTGGACTGATCGGACCAGAGGCGCGAAGATGGCCGACTGAACATGCGGGCCGGCGCGTCCGATCGTCGCGCGATCCCGGGCGGGATTGACAGAGGGGCCGAAAGCGGGCACCTCCTCAGCCGGTGGCCTGGGGTGCCGGCATGCATCCCCGATCGCCCATCCTTCGTTTCCTCCAGCCGGCGGGGTGCCGTTCCCGATGCACCGCTATGCCAACCCAACCCTTTTCGGCCGCATCATCGACCGGGTGCGCGGGCCCGCGACCCTGGCCGGGCTGGCGCTGATCGCGATCGGCCTGTATCTGGGCCTGTTCGTGGCGCCGCCCGACTATCAGCAGGGTGAAAGCTTCCGGATCATGTATGTGCATGTGCCGGCGGCCTGGATGTCGATGTTCGCCTATGCGGGGCTCGCCGTATCAAGCGCCGTCTATCTGATCTGGCGCCATGGCGTCGCCGATGTGGCGGCCAAGGCGATCGCGCCGGCGGGGGCCGCCTTCACCGCCATCGCCCTGGTCAGCGGGGCGTTGTGGGGGCAGCCGATGTGGGGCACCTGGTGGGTGTGGGATGCGCGCCTGACATCGGTGCTGCTGCTGTTCTTCCTGTATCTGGGCTATATGGTGCTGCGCGATGCCTTCGACAGCCCGGAGCGCGGCGCCAGGGCAGCCGGCATCCTGGCCGTGGTGGGCGTGGTCAACCTGCCGATCATCAAGTTTTCCGTCGACTGGTGGAACACGCTGCACCAGCCGGCGACGATCTCGAAGCTCGACGCGCCGTCGATCCATCCCAGCATGTTGTGGCCGCTGCTGCTGATGGCGCTGGGCTTCACGCTGCTGTTCGTTGGCATCGTCTGCCTGCGGGCGCGGGCCGAACTGCTGGAGCGCCGGGCGCGCACGATCGAAATGCAGGCGGCGCTGGGCGGCGAATAGCCGGTGCGGATTCGCACGCCGGTTCCGCGACATAGCAACGCAATCATCCGCTTGCACTGGACGACCGGGCGGTTGCGACACTATCTACAGGCCCATAGCGGCGCCATGACGCGGCCAGACCGCCTCCGGGCGGTTGCCATGGTCTTGAACCGATGCGCTTCTTGAACCGGGCGCGTATGGCGGCCACACCCGATCTCCTGGGGATCCGACGGCGGTGAACGACCTCGACACCTTCTTCGCCATGGGCGGTTACGCCGCCTTTGTCTGGCCATCCTTCGGCTTCGCGCTGGTGGTGCTGGCGGGGCTGTGGCTGCACAGTCGCGCGGCCGTCCGGCGCGCCGAGGCGCGGCTGGCGCGGCTGGAGGCGCTGGGCCTTGGCCGTGGCCGCCGGCGTCGCGCGCGTGCCGGCGCGCCCTCGCCCACGGCGCATGAGCGCCACCCCCATGAAGACGGAGCCGCCGACGATGTCGCCCGCGCCTGACCGGTCCGCCAGCGCCGATCTGCCGCCCCGGCGGCCGGTCTCCGGCACACCGCCCCGCCGCTTCACCCGCAAGCGCCGGCGCATGTATGCGTTGGGCGGCATCCTGGCCCTGGTGGCCGTGGCGCTGGCCCTGGTGCTGGGCGCGTTCCGCGACAATCTGCTGTTCTTCTACAGCCCCAGCGACATCATCGCCAAACAGGTGGAACCCGGCACCCGGTTACGGGTGGGGGGCCTTGTGGAGGCCGGCAGTGTCGCCCGCGGCCCCGGCACCAATGTCGCCTTCGTCGTCACCGATGGCGCGGAAACCCTGACCATCCGCTATGACGGCCTGCTGCCCGACCTGTTCCGCGAGGGCCAGGGCATTGTCGCCGAGGGCCGGTTCGAGCCCGATGGCACGGTGACGGCCGAACAGGTGCTGGCCAAGCATGACGAGACCTATATGCCGCCCGAGGTGGTGGACGCCATGAAGCGCGCCGGCACCTGGAAGGGTGATGGCGAGGGCGCGGGCACCGCCGACCATCAGACCCTGATGAAGCCGGCTGATGGCGAGGCACCCCGATGATAGCCGAACTGGGTCATTATCTGCTGGTGCTGGCGCTGGCCATGGCGCTGGTTCAGGCCGTGGTGCCGCTGATCGGCGCCGCGCGCGGCGATGCGGCGCTGATGGCCGCGGGCCGTGGCGCCGCCATGGCGCAGATGCTGGCGATCGGCGCGGCTTTCGCCTGCCTGACCGTGGCCTTCGTCACCAGCGATTTCTCGGTGCTGCTGGTGGCATCGAACTCTCATACCGCCAAGCCGCTGCTCTACAAGATCACCGGCGTCTGGGGCAATCACGAAGGCTCGCTGCTGCTGTGGGCGCTGATCCTCAGCCTGTATGGCGGCGCGGTGGCCCTGTTCGGTCGCAACCTGCCGCCCACACTCAGGGCGCGGGTGCTGTCGGTGCAGGGCATGATCGCGATCGGCTTCCTGCTGTTCATGCTGCTGACCTCGAACCCGTTCGAGCGGCTGATGCCGCCGCCGGCGGAAGGTCGCGACCTGAACCCGCTGCTTCAGGATCCGGGCCTCGCCTTCCATCCGCCCTTCCTGTATCTGGGCTATGTCGGCTTCTCGATCGCCTTCGCTTTCGCGATCGCCGCCCTGATCGAAGGCCGGGTCGATGCCGCCTGGGCGCGCTGGGTGCGCCCCTGGACGCTGGCCGCCTGGGTTTTCCTCACCATCGGCATCGCGCTGGGCTCGTGGTGGGCCTATTACGAACTGGGCTGGGGCGGCTGGTGGTTCTGGGATCCGGTCGAGAACGCCTCGCTGATGCCGTGGATGGCGGGAACCGCCCTGCTGCATTCGGCGATCGTGGTGGAAAAGCGCGACACGTTGAAGTCGTGGACCATCCTGCTCGCCATCCTGACCTTCTCGCTCAGCCTGCTTGGCACCTTCATCGTGCGCTCGGGCGTCATCACCTCGGTGCATGCCTTCGCGAGCGATCCGACGCGCGGCGTGTTCGTGCTGGTGTTCATGTGTGTGGTGGTCGGCGGCGGGCTGGCGCTTTACGCCTGGCGGGCGCCGGCACTGAAGCCGGGTGGGCTGTTTGCGCCGGTCAGCCGCGAAAGCGGGCTGGTGGTCAACAATCTGCTGCTGGCGGCGCTGGCCGCGACCGTGCTGATCGGCACGCTGTATCCGCTGTTTCTGGATGCCTTCGCCGGCACCAAGGTGACGGTGGGGCCGCCGTTCTTCGACGCCACCGTGGTGCCGCTGGCCGTGCCGCTGCTGATCGTGGCCGGGATGGGCCCGTCGCTGGCCTGGAAGCGCGGCGATCTTGGCGCCGTGTTGCAGCGCCTGCGCTTCGCCATGGTCGCGGCCCTGCTGGCGGCGGCGGCCGGCTTCGCGATCGGCGGCTTCGGCGTCGATGGCGCGCTGGGCGCCTTGGGCATGATGCTGGGCGTGTGGCTGGTGGCGGCGAGCCTGACCGATATCGGTGAGCGGGTGTGGTCGCGCCGGGGCGGCGGGGGGCGTGGCGGCGCCTGGCGGCGGGCACGTGGCCTGCCGCGTTCGGCCTGGGGCACGGCGATCGCCCATTGCGGTGTCGGCATTCTGGTGCTGGGCATCACCGGCGCCTCGATCTGGCAGTCGGAACGCACCGTGACCCTGGCGCCGGGTGATCGCGCCGAGATCGGCGGCCGGACGCTGGAATTCCGTGGCGTCACCCAGCAGCCTGGGCCGAATTACCGCAGCACCATGGCCGATCTGCGGCTGATAACCGGTGGCAGCACAGTCGATGGCGCCATGATCGGCGGCCGGGTGGTGGGCAAGCTGGCGCCTGAAATCCGATACTATCCCACCCAGGGCACCACGACGACCGAGGCCGCCATCCGCACCAACGGCGTCACCGATGTTTATGTGGCGCTGGCCGGCGCCGAGCCGGTGGACGGCAAATGGAGCTTCCGGCTGTATCACAACCCGCTCACGCCCTGGATCTGGGGTGGAGCGCTGGTCATGGCCGCCGGCGGCATGGTATCGCTGAGCGACCGGCGCCTGAGGGTGGGCGCGCCACGGCGCGCCCGCAACCCGGCCCCCGGCACCGTTCCCGCCGAGTGAGCTGCTGACAGATGCTGCGACGCCTGATCTATGTGCTGCCGGTGCTGGTGTTCGTGGCCCTGGCGGCCGTGTTCATGACCGGATTGGAGCTCGACCCGCGCGCGGTGCCGTCGGGGCGAATCGACAAGCCGGTGCCGGCCTTCGACCTGCCGCCGATCGAGGGCCGCGACGAGGGCCTTTCAGCCGCCGATCTGGCCGATGGCCGGCCGGTGCTGGTGAATTTCTTCGCCTCGTGGTGTGTGCCCTGCCTGGCGGAACACCCGCAGCTGATGAAGATGGCGCGGGAGGAAGGCGTGCGGATCGTGGGCGTGAATTACAAGGACCGGCCCGAGGATGCCCGGCGCTGGCTGGATCGCCATGGCGACCCTTACGCGCAGATCGGCGCCGATCTGGATGGCCGCACCGGCATCGAATTCGGCATCTCGGGCGTGCCCGAGACCTTCGTCATCGATGGTCGCGGCCATATCATCGCCCAGCATATCGGGGTGCTGACCGCCGAGGCGCTGGAGACGCGTATCCGGCCCTTGCTGCGCGAGGCGGCGGAATGAGCGGGGCCAGCCATATGCGGCGCCGCCTCTGGCTGGCCTGCGCGGCCTTTCTGCTGGCGGCACCCGTGCTGCTGCCGGCGGCGACCCCTGTGGCGCTGGCCCAGCAGACCGATGCGCCGTCAGCGCGGGTGCCCCAGGCGATGCCGGCACCGGGCAGCGTGGCGCCGGGGCCGTTGAGCCGGCCCGAGGCACCGCTGGCCGACCCGGCCGAGGAACGCCGCGCGCGCGAGATTTCCAAGGAACTGCGCTGTCTGGTCTGCCAGAACCAGTCGATCGAGGACAGCAACGCCGAGCTTGCCCGCGACCTGCGCCAGATCGTGCGCGAGCAGGTGGCCGAGGGCCGCAGCCGCGATCAGATCCTGGCATTCATGGTGGAGCGGTATGGCGACTGGGTGCTGATGCGCCCGCCGGTGAAGCCCACCACCTATCTGCTGTGGGCGGCGCCGGCGCTGGTGCTGCTGGCCGGTGCGTTGATCGTGATCGCCTTCATCCGCCGCCAGCGCCGCGCTTACGCGGCCAAGGCAGCCGAGGATGGTTTTGCACGGCCGCTGGATGACGACGAGGCCTGGCGACTGGCCCGGCTGATGGATGAAGGCACGCCGGTTCCGGCGGACCTGCCGGCCGCGGGCGACGCCTCCACCGGGGATGCGCCAGTGGCCGATGCGCCAGTGGTCGATGCACCAGTGGTCGATGCACCCGTGGCCGATGCGCCCGTCGACGATGTGCGCGCCGCGGATGAGGAACCGGTTGCCGACAAGCCCGCCGCCGACGACGAACCCGCCGGTCGTGACGACACGCCTGAGGATAGAGAGCCCCGTTGATGATATCCGGCATCTGGTTCTGGGCGGCGATCGCGCTTGCCACCCTGATCTGCCTGACCGTGCTGCTGCTGCCGGTGCTGAAGGGGCGTGCGCGTGAGCGCGGCGCGGCCCGGCTGGGCGATATCGCGATCTATCGCGACCAGCTTGCCGAGGTGGATCGCGAGCTTGCATCGGGCCGGCTGACCGCCGAGGAGGCCGTCGCCGCCCGGCTGGAGATCCAGCGCCGGTTGCTGGCGGTGGATGGCGCGCGCGGTGCGCAGCCCCATCATGTCGCCTCAGGCTCGAAGGAGCGCCGCCGCGCCAACCGGTTGTCGGCAATCCTGATCGTGGTGGTGCCGCTGATCGCGGTCGGCCTGTATGTCCGGATCGGCAATCCGGGCCTGCCAGACCAGCCGGCCGGTGCCCGCCCGGTTGCGGCGGCCGGCAGCGATGCCGATCTGGCGCGGTTGGCCGAGGAATTGTCGACCCGTCTTGAGACCGCCGACAGCGAGGATCCGCGCGGCTGGACCCTGCTTGGCCGGTCGCTGACCAGCCTTGGCCGCCATGAGGAGGCGGCACGCGCCTTCGCCCGCGCCCTGGCGCTGACCCCCGACGATGTCGATCTGCTGACCAGCGCCGCCGCCGCCGAGGTGATCGCGGTGGGCGGGCAGGTGGACGAACATGCCCGCGTGCTGTTCGAACGCGCGGTCTCGATCGATCCGGACAATGCGGCCGCGCGCTATTATCTGGGACTGGCCGACGCCCAGGGCGGACGGATCGAGGCGGCGCTGGAACGCTGGGTGGCGCTTGCCGCCGACACCCCCGCCAATGCCCCCTGGCGGCCCGAGCTTGAACGCCAGATCCGCCGCGCCGCCGGCGATCTGGGCCGGCCGCTGGCCGGGCTGATGCCCGAGGCGTGGCAGGAGGGTGCTGGCACCGCCACCGCCGGGGGCCGTGGCGAGGGCATGGCCGTGCCGCCGGCACAGGCCGAGATGATCCGCGGCATGGTCGAGGGGCTGGCGGCCCGGCTGTCCGATGCGCCGGAAGACCCGGAAGGCTGGCTGCGGCTGGCTCGGTCTTACGCGGTGCTGGGCGACCGGGCGGCGAGCCGCGCGGCCCTGGTGCGCGGCGCCGAGGCCAATCCGCGGGTGATGGATATCCAGCTCGCACTGATGCAGGCCCGGCTGGAACCGGCGGATGATACCGCGATGGACCCCAGGATCCCGGCGGCGGCACGCGACGCCCGCAAGCGCGCGCTGGACATGGCGCCCGATCACGAGATGGCATTGTGGCTGGGCGGGCAGGTCCATCTGCGCGATGGCGAGCCGGCCGCGGCCCGGGATCTGTGGCAGCGCCTGCTGGACCGCCTGCCGGCCGACAGCCCCGATCGTGCCGCCGTCGAGCGGCAGTTGTCGGCGCTGCCGGCGCCCGAGCCGGCGCCAGAGCCTTCGAACGACTGAGGATGAGCGCCGCCCGACGATCGCTTCGACGGCAGCCCTGGCCGATCGGCCGGTTCCCATACGCCGCCGGGACCGTCATAATCCCGTCTTGAAACGGCCGGTGCCGCGCGTTGGGGCGGGATGGCACCGGTTCGTGCTGACAGTTGGAGGGGGGCCGCATGACGCAGTCGGAGGCAGCAGGACGGGCACAATGGGCACTGGAGGTGGAGCGCCTTCATAAACGGTTCGGCGATCTGGAGGTCGTGAAGGGGGTGTCGCTTCAGGCGGCCGAAGGCGATGTGATTTCGGTCATCGGCAGCAGCGGATCGGGCAAGAGCACCTTCCTGCGCTGTATCAACATGCTGGAAATGCCCGATGCCGGCGAGGTGCGGGTGGATGGGGAGCCGATCCGCCTGAAGCCCCGGCGGGGTGGCGGCATGGAACCGCAGGATCCGCGCCAGCTCGACCGTATCCGCGCGCGCCTGGGCATGGTGTTCCAGAGCTTCAACCTGTGGCCGCACCTGACCGTGCTGGAAAACCTGACGGAGGCGCCGGTCCATGTGCTGCGCCGGCCGCGGGCCGAGGCGGTGGACACGGCGCGCAAGCTGCTGGACAAGGTCGGCATCGGTGACAAACGCGATCATTATCCGGCCGAATTGTCGGGCGGGCAGCAGCAGCGGGCGGCGATTGCCCGGGCGCTGGCCATGGACCCGCGGGTGATGCTGTTCGACGAGCCGACCTCGGCACTGGACCCTGAACTGGTCGGCGAGGTGCTGCGGGTGATCCGCGGGCTTGCCGAGGAAGGTCGCACCATGCTGATCGTGACCCATGAAATGGGCTTTGCGCGGGAGGTCTCAAGCCGGGTGGCGTTCTTCGACCAGGGCGTGATCGCCGAGGATGGTCCACCGTCGCAGGTGTTCGAGAACCCTGTCAGCGACCGGTGCCGGCAGTTTCTGGCCAGCCGGTTGCACTGAGCCGGGGAGGGGCAGTTCCGCCGTGGCGCCATTCGATGTTATCCTGCATGTATTCGTTGAAAACTGATCACGTATCGCGTGCTACGGCAACGCGCCGGACCTTCGCTCTTCAAGAAGCGGATATCTGGCCCAAAAAGAACCGACGATCGGCAGGGGGAGATTGAGACGATGACGGTGCATTCCGAGGACGCGGCCAACCAGCATGACCTGGAGCTGTTTCACTTCGCGTTCCGATTTCTGATCGAGGAGCCGGACCGCATCCTGGCTGAACGCGGTTTGAACCGGTCGCATCACCGGATCCTGTTCTTTGTGGCGCATGGCGGCCCCGACATGACCCTGACCGACCTGCTCGACAAGCTGAAAGTGTCCCGCCAGGCGCTGCATCGGCCGATGCGCCAGTTGCTCGATCAGAATCTGGTGGCGTTGAGCCCGGTGCCGTCGAACCGGCGGATGCTGAATGTGACCCTGAATCCGGAAGGTGCGACGTTGGAGGCCCGGCTGTCGGCGCTTCAGACCGCCTATCTCGACAGCGCCTTCCGGGCCGCGGGCGAGGGGGCGGCCGATGCCTGGCGCCGGGTGATGGCGGTGCTGGCCGCCGAGCCGCCCAAGATCGAAGACGCCGACAGTTTTTCGATGCGCAATGGCGGCCGGCCGCTGATCGGCAACATGCCACGGCGGGCGGTACCGTGACCGCCGTGACGGTCGATGACGTTTTGTCGTTGAACAGCCCCTCGCCTCGCGGGTTTACTAAGGCGTAATATCGCCGTGCCCGGAACGCGCAGATGGTGCCGCATGCGCGGCACCCGATGCGACAGGGGGGCCCAAGTGCCGGTTCGGGGGAGCCGGCGCCGGTTCGTGACCCCGGCGTTCCGCGGGCATGGGCGTCATCGATCTTGAGGGAGACCGACACGTGGGCATGTTTCGCATCCTGACCGCAGCCGTCATTGGCCTGGGGCTGGCCTCCGGCGCCGCCGCGGCCGCCGAGATGACCAAAATCCGCATCGCGACCGAGGGTGCCTATCCCCCGTTCAACTTCGTCAACGAGCAGGGCAAGCTGGACGGCTTCGACGTCGACATCGCCAACGCGCTCTGCGAGAAGATGAAGGCCGATTGCGAACTGGTGGCTCAGGACTGGGACGGGATCATTCCGGGCCTTCTTGCCAACAAATACGACGCGATCATTGCCGCCATGTCGATCACCGACGAGCGCAAGCAGTCGGTCGACTTCTCGGACAAATACGCGCTCTCGGCCGGCCAGTTCGTGGCGCCGAAGGATCAGAGCTATGACGACGTGTCGCCCGCGGCGCTGGCCGGCAAGGTGATCGCGGTGCAGCGGTCCACCACCCATGTCACCTATCTGGAAGACAACTACAAGGACAGCGACATCCGCCTGTATGACACGCAGGATCAGGCCAATCTGGATCTGGTCTCGGGGCGCGCCGATCTGACGCTGGCCGATCAGCCGATCCTGGGCGATTGGCTGAAGACCGATGACGGCAAGGGTTTCCATTTCGTCGCGGGGCCGATCGCCGATCCGAAGTGGTATGGCGAGGGCATCGGCGTCGCGGTCCGCAAGGGCAATGACGATCTGGTGGCGAAGTTCAACGAGGCGATCGCCGCCATCCGCGCCGACGGCACCTTCAAGACCATCAACGACAAGTGGTTCAACTTCGACATCTATGGCGAGTGATCCACGCGCGGGCAGGGGCCGTGCCATCGGCGCGACCCTCGCCCGTCGCCAACTGACGGTCGCCATCTGATGTTCGATTTCAAAGGCTATGGCGGGCTGCTGATCGAGGGTGCGTTGATCACCCTGGCTCTGATCCCGCCATCTCTGGCGCTTGGCCTGCTGCTCGGCATGGCCGGCGCGCTGGCGAAATCCAGCCGCTCGCGGGTGCTGCGCGGCATCGGCCAAGCCTATACCACCATCATCCGGGGCATCCCGGAACTGCTGGTGGTGCTGTTCGTGTTCTTCGCCCTGCCGGTGCTGGTCAACAATCTGCTGGCGATGACCGGCAGCGATGCCCAGGTGACGATCGGCCCGTTCGTGGCCGGTGTCACCGCGCTTGGCCTCGCCTATGGCGCCTATGCGACCGAGGTGTTCCGCGGCGCGCTGGGGGCTCTGCCCAAAGGCCAGATCGAGGCGGCGCGCGCGCTGGGGATGAGCCCGGCGCTCGCCTTCCGGCGTATCGTGCTGCCGCAGGTCTGGCGGCTGGCCCTGCCCGGGCTGGGCAATCTGCTGCTGGTGATGATGAAAGACACGTCGCTGGTGTCGGTGGTGGCGCTGGACGAGCTGATGCGCAAGGCCCATGTCGCGGCGGGTGCCACGCGTGAGCCGTTCACCTTCTTCTTCGCGGCGGCGCTGATCTATCTGTTCTTCACCCTGATCGCCGAGATCGGCATCGCGCGCCTGGAATACTGGGCGGCGCGGGGCACCGGTCGCCGGCCGGGTGGCGTGCCCAAAGCCGGGAGGGCCTGACCGATGCGTTGGCAGGTCATCTTCGACAATTGGGAACGGCTGCTCGGCGGGTTGTGGACCACGCTGGAACTGGTGGCGCTGGCGCTGGTGGTGGGCGCGGTGCTGGCGCTGGTGGTGGCGATGGCGCGGGTCTCGCGCAACCCGCTGCTGGCCTGGGCCGGGCGCGGTTATATCTTCTTCTTCCGCGGCACGCCGCTGCTGGTGCAGTTGTTCCTGATCTATTACGGCCTGTCGCAGTTCACCTTCGTGCGCAGCAGCATGCTGTGGCCGATCCTGCGCGAGCCGTACTGGTGCGCGATCATCGCCTTTGCACTGAACACCAGCGGCTATACCGCCGAAATCCTGCGCGGCGCCATTCAGGCGGTGCCGCGCGGCCAGATCGAGGCGGCGCAGGCGCTGGGCATGAGCCGGGCGCTGACCTTCCGCCGGATTATCATGCCGATCGCGGTGCGCTATGGCTTTCCCGCCTATGGCAACGAGGTGATCCTGATGATCAAGGCCAGCGCGCTGGCCAGCACCATCACCATCCTGGATCTGATGGGGGTGACCCGCACGCTGATTTCACGCACCTTCGCCGTGACCGAACTGTTCCTGGCGGCGGGCGTGATCTATCTGCTCATCACCCTGCTGCTGACCCGGGTATTCGCGCTGGTGGAGAAGCGCCTGAACCGGCATATGGCGGGCCGGGGCTGAGGCGAAGCCGCGTCGAGGAAGCTTCAATGATCAGCGCAGCGGCAGGGCGTGGCTCTGCTTCACCGTCTGGCTGGGCACCTCGGTCTTCAGGTTCTGCACGCCGGGCAGCCGGCCCAGATGGGCGGCCTGGATGCGGCGATAGTCATCCAGGTCGGCGGCCACCACCCGCAGCAGAAAATCGCAATCGCCCAGCATGATATAGCAGTCGACGATTTCGGGGATGCGCTCGACCGCGGCGATGAAGCTGTCGATGGTCTCGACATCCTGCGCCTTCAGCCACACCCGCACGAACAGAGACAGCCCGGCACCGACCTGCGCCGGGTCGAGCACCGCGACATAGCGCCGGATCACCCCGGCCTGTTCCAGCAGGCGCACCCGGCGCAGGCAGGGAGAGGGGGTGAGCCCCACCGCGCGCGCCAGATCGACATTCTGGATCCGGGCATCGCGCTGCAGCGCGCGCAGGATGCGCCGGTCGATCTCGTCCAGTTTCATAAGCGGCCTCCGTGCCGGCCTGCCGACGTTTCGGCACTTACTGCCAATATTATGCCGCTGCTCGCAACCTGATGCCAGAAACTGCCGGTCGCGCGGCATCTTCGCAACCCGATTGCGTGGCGGGCGGCCTATGATCGCGGCCATGGAAACCATGACCCTGATCCTGTTCGCGGCCACCGTGCTGCCCCTGATCTGCACCCCCGGCCCCGACATGCTGTTCGTGGCCGCACAGGCCGTGTCTGGCGGCACGGCGGCGGGCTTGCGGGCCACGGCAGGTGTCTGTCTGGGCTATGTGGTGCATTCGACACTGGTGGCGCTGGGTATCGCCGCCCTGATCGCGGCGTCACCGGTGCTGTTCGATGCGCTGCGCTGGCTTGGGGTCGGCTATCTGGTCTGGCTGGGCCTGCGGCTGCTGCGCCACGCGCTGGCCGCCGGGCGGTTGACGTTGCAGGATGTGGGCCATAACCGGCCATTGGCCCGCGGCTTTCTGACCGCGCTGCTGAACCCCAAGGGGATGATGATCTATATGGCGATCCTGCCGCAGTTCATGACGGCGGCGGCCGGCATCGCCCCGCAGGCGGCCGCCCTGTCGGTCATCTTCATCGGCCTGTGCGGGCTGGTCTATACCGGCCTCAGCCTCGCCATCGGCATCATGGGCCGGCGCTGGGCGCGCGGCGGCGCCGTGATCGGTGGTCGTGGCCGGCGTTGGGCCGAGGCCGCCGCCGGGGCCATGCTGATCGCGGCCGCCGGCCGGCTGGCCGCGAGCTGATCACCGGCCGCTGGTCAGGGCGCCGAGCCAGTTTTCCACCCGGCGGCGGTTGGCGCCCAGATCATGGCGGCCGATCCGCGACCGCGACAGGATCACCGGCGCCGCCCCGTCCCCGACCGGCATGGCCCACAGCGCCACGTCGTCCGTGAAGCGGAAGATGCGGCTGCGCTGGATGGCGTCGATCCGGAACGCGTTGGGGTCGGCGGCAATGATGCGGGTGCGCGGGCGGCCGCGCAGCATCCGCGCCATCAGCCCGCACAGCCGGTCGGGCGACATCGGCAGCATCGCCGTCAGGATATGCGGCGTCAGGCCGGGCAGGGCGTCGGCGGGCGCCGCAAGGCACCAGTTCGGGTGCGCCCGCGCCTTGAACGCCGCCAGATCGACGACCCCGCCATCCTGCGGGCGACCCTGCGGACCAGGATCGGGCATGTCGGGGAACGCGTCATCGCTGGGCATCGGCAGATCCTTGGCCGGATGGGGCTTGAGCCGGTCATGAAACCGGCGGGAGAGCCGGTTATGACGCTGATCAGGAGAAGGGCATGTCCTGGCGGCGCTGGCGCAACCAGTCGACATAATGGTCGATGAAACTGCGCACCTTGGCCGACAGATGCCGGTTATGGGGATAGACCGCGAAGATATCGACCGGTGGCGGCGCGAAATCCTCAAGCACCGGCTCGATCAACCTGGCGGCGATCTCGGTGCCGACGATGAAGGCGGGCAGGCGGGCGACACCGGTGCCGGCCAGGGCCGCATCGCGCAGGATCTGGCCGTTATTGGCGTTCAGGGTGCCCGAAACCCTGACCGCGATCGTCTCGCCCCCCTCCCGCGCGCGGAAGCGCCATTCATTGCGGGTGGAGAGATAGGCATATTCCAGACAGTTGTGGCGGGCCAGATCGCGCGGGTGCTGCGGCCGGCCGTGGGCATCCCAATAGCCGGGCGTCGCCACCACCATGGTCCGGCTTTCGGCCAGCTTGCGGGCGATCAGGCTGCTGTCGGCCAGATTGCCGATCCGCACCACCAGATCATAGCCTTCATCGACCACGTCGACGAAGCGGTCGTCCAGCGACACCTCGACCCGGACATGGGGGTATCGCTCCATGAAGCCGGGCAGGCAGGGCGCCAGATGCAGCAGGCCGAACGACATCGGGGCGTTGATGCGCAGCGTGCCGCGCGGCTCGTCCTGAAGCCGCCCGACCTCAAGATCGGCCTCTTCCGCCTCGCGCAGGATGCGCGCGCAATGACGGTAATAGACCTCGCCCATCTCGGTGAGGCTGAGCCGGCGGGTGGTGCGGTTCAGCAGCCGGGCGGCCAGCCGGTCTTCCAGCCGGCCGATATGCTTCGACACCGCCGATTTCGACAAGCCCAGCGCCCGCGCCGCCGACGAAAAGCTCTGGGCCTCCACCACACGCGCGAACACCGCCATGCTGGTCAGGTGATCCATCGGCCCGTCGCTCCGGCTTTGTTGACGTCAGGGTGACAATTCATTTCCATTGTCGCCGGTAGTACGCCAAACCGCCAGTGTTACATTGACGGGGAGAACAGACATCACGCGGGCCGGCGACATGCGCCGCATGGCCGCCAAGACAACCAGGGGATGATGACGATGACCAAGGTTCTTGTTCTGTATTACAGCATGTACGGCCATATCGAGACCATGGCGGGGGCCGTGGCCGAGGGTGCCGCCTCGGTCGACGGCGTCGAGGTCACCGTGAAGCGGGTGCCCGAGATCATGCCGCGCGAGGTGGCCGAGAAGGCCGGTGCCAAGCTGGATCAGGCTGCCCCGGAGGCGACGCCGGCCGAACTTGCCGAGTATGACGCAATCATCTTCGGCACGCCGACCCGTTTCGGCAACATGGCCGCCCAGATGCGCAATTTTCTCGATCAGACCGGCGGCTTGTGGGCGCAGGGCAAGCTGGTCGGCAAGGTCGGCAGCGTGTTTGTCTCGACCGCGACCGGCGGTGGCAACGAGTCGACCGCGCTGACCTTCTGGCCGACCCTGGCCCATCACGGCATGGTGATCGTGGGCCTGCCCTATGCGGCGCCGGAACTGTTCGACATCTCCGAAGCCCGTGGTGGCAGCCCCTATGGCGCCGGCTCGCTGGCCGGCGGCGATGGCAGCCGCCAGCCCAGCGCCAAGGAGCTGTCGATGGCACGTTTCCAGGGTGCTCATGTCGCCGGTATTGCCAAAAAGCTCGCCGGCGCCTGACCGCGCACCGATCATCGCCCGGCGCCGGGCGGGGGGGGGGCCCCCCGGCCGGGGCCGGGGCGCGTTCCAGGCCCTCAGCCCGAGGGGGGGCGCAGCGGGGGGGGCTGAGCGAGGGGGGCGGGCACGCTGGCTGGG